>JAYRJZ010000001.1:0-165864 GCA_041906015.1 Roseomonas sp. | reverse complement strand
GGAGGGGCTTTGCCCCTCCAAGCCACCCCACCAAAGGCCGAAAGGCCTTTGGAAACCACCACTTGGCGCCGGGCATCACGGGCAGAATGCGAATCCCGTTCTGGCGCCCCGAACGCGCTGCGGGGGTCCGGGATGGACGTCGCGCCCAGCACCAAAAGCCGGCGGTCCAGGCCACACTGTGGCCTGGCGGGGTGGTCCGGAGGGGCGGCGCCCCTCCGGCTTTCGTGCGGATGGCGCGCCCCGAGCGGCAATGCCATGCCCGTGACGCCGCATGCCGATTTCCCGCTGCCCGTCATGCTCACACCATCTGCGGCGGCGCGAGGCTGCCCGGTTGCAGCGCCAGCAGCCGTTCCGGGCGGAACCTCTCGCCGAACACATCCGTCAGTGCGCCGTGCAGGGCGTTGCGCAGCCTGTCGAAATCCAGTTGCGCCTGGGCGTCGGCGGGATTGCGCAGCACGGCCTGTTCGGCGTCGCGCAGCGACCGCACCTCGTCGTTCAGGCGTTTCGCCGCTTCGCGCGGCAACGCCTTGCCCGCGACATACACCGCCTGGCTAATGCCGATCAGCGTGTTGAGTTGATCGGGGATGGCGAAGTTCTCAAGGTCCGTTGCCCCGTTCACCACCAGCGCCACGGCGGCGAAGACGCTGAAGGCGAGGGCCTGCACGCGCGTCACATCCACCTCGCCCTCGGCGCCGAGCAGGTCCTGCCAGCAGGGCATGCGCGGGCGCGTATCGAGGATGCCGGTGGCCATCAGCCAGACCCGGTTCGCCGTGGATAGCGGCGGCCCTTCCGCGATCCCGGCGAGGGTCGAGCCGGCGAGGGTGATGCCGAGCAGCATCAGCACCGTGTTCGACAGCGCCGAGAGATAGCCTGTCCGCGCGAAGACATAGGCATAGACGCCGACCACGGTCAGGGTGAACAGCAGGACCTGGAAGCGGGACAGGCTCGCCGCGCCGAAGGCGTCCTGGCAGATCACCACCGGGTTCAGCGCGCGCCAGAAGATCGGGCTTGGCCGCCGGCCTTCCGCGACCTGGCGCCCTGCTTGGCGTTCGAGCTGCTGGCCGTGCACCCGCATCGCCGTGAAGGCGATGACGAGGTAGAGCAGCGCCGCCGCCCCGATCCCGATGACGACCGAGAGGTAGTAGCTCGACACCGTCACCTCGGTGATCCCGAAGGCGGAGGGCTCGGGGCTGGGCGGGTTCGGGATGCAGGCGATCACCGCGACCTGCCAGGTGGATCGCCACCAGGTCTCGGGCGGGGTGAATTCCAGGCGCAGCGGCGTGATGCCGGCTTCCGGCGAGGGTGGCTGAACCATGGCGAGGATCGGCGCGGCATCCCGCGGCGGCAGCAGGCCGGTGGCGGCGGGATAGGCGATGGCGGCGAAGAAGGTGGCGCGCCAGTCCTTGTCGTCCACGCCTTCCGGCTGGCGCAGGTTGATCTTCAGCGTGGCCCGCGCATTCGAGGTCTGCTGCGTCAGGTCGCGCTCGATGCGCAGCGTGCCGAGGCCGCGGAAGCGGATCCATTCGGCCCAGAGCGCGGCAGTGCGGCCGGCACCGACCTGGCCGGGGGCGGTCGCCATGCCCTGGGGGCTCTGGCAGATGCCTTCCCAGGGCTGCGACCGTTGCGCCGCCGCGGGCAGCGACAGCAGGGCCAGCAGGCAGACGATGACGATCCGCATGGCGGCGACCCTTCCTCCGGACGGTGGACATTGTCGCACGGATCGGGGGTGCCGGCGGTCCCTTGCGTCACATGCCGGCGAACCCCTGCACCAGCGATGCCGAGACCAGCCGCCACCCATCCACCAGGACGAAGAAAATCAGCTTGAACGGCAAGGCCACCACCGAGGGCGGCAACATCATCATGCCGAGCGACATCAGGACGGAGGCCACCACCATGTCGATGATGAGGAAGGGCAGGAACAGCAGGAAGCCGATCTCGAAGCCGCGGCGCAGTTCGCTGACCATGAAGGCCGGGACCAGGGCGCGGTAGGGCGCGGCGTCGGCGCTCGCCGGCTCGGGCAGGTTCGCGAGCTCGATGAAGTGCGCGAGGTCGTCCTCGCGCACATTGGCCGCCATGAAGCGCCGGAACGGCTCGGCCGCGGCTTCGAGGCCCGCGATCTCCCCGAGGCGGCCCTCCGTCATCGGCACGATGCCCTGCGCCCAGGATGCCTCGAAGACCGGCTGCATGACGAAGAAGGTCAGGAAGAGTGCGAGGCCGATGAGCACCGGATTGGGCGGGATGCCCTGCGCGCCGATCGCGCTGCGCAGCAGGGAAAGCACGATGACGATGCGCGCGAAGGCCGTGGCCATGACCAGCAGGGAGGGCGCGAGCGAGAGCATGCCGATGAGCGCGGTGAGCTGAACGAGACGCGCCGTCGCGCCTGGCTGCCCGGTCTGGCCCAGGTCGATCGCAACGGATTGGGCGGTGGCCGCGGCGGGGAGGAGGAGAAGGATCGCGATGGTCAGCAATTGGAGGGGCGCCGCCCCTCCAAACCACCCGGCCAAAGGCCGAACGGCCTTTGGAAACCGCGATTTGGCGTCGGGCACCACGCAAGGAACCACAAGGTGGGCCGGTGGCACATTGCGCCGCGCCGAAGCGCCTGCCGGGCCCAGTACCAGGTTGAGGTTTCCAAAGCCCTTTCGGCCTTTGGCGGGGAGGGTCCGGGAGGGGCGGCGCCCCTCCCGCTTCCGGCCGTGTCGCCTCACGGCAGCCACCCCACGACCTGGTCCTGCGCCCCGCCGGTCAGCAGCAGCAGCGACTTCTCGTCGCAGCGCACCAAGACCAGGCGCCGCCGCGTATCGAGCGCGACGCTCTCCTCCACGCGCAGCCGTTTGCCCGCCTGCGGCGCGAGCCCCGCATGCCGTGCCAGTTTGCCGGCCATCAGGATCAGCCCGAGCACGGCGGCGAGTGCGCCGGCCGCGGCGATCCAGCTTATCGGGTCCATGGTCATGCCGCGGCCTCCTGCCGGCGGTTCGGGAGTATCACGGCGGGGCCAGCGCCCCGTGCAGCCGGTCGAGCTGTTTCAGAAGTCCTGCCAGCCGCCCGCGCACCGCCGTCGCGGCGCCTGGTGGCACGGCGAGGCAGGCGCCGCAGATGCGCTCCATCTCCGCCTCCAGCCCGTCGAGGTCGATGCGGCGGCGCTCGCTCACCAATGCCTCGGCCACGGACAGCGTCGCCTCCATCGCTTCGATCGCGGCGAGGAGCACGGTTGTCTGGCGGGCCTCGGCGTCGTGCATGGCCGCATCCAACACCGCGGTTGGTTACCGGCGGGTTGTCGTCGCCGTTAACCCATCCTTCGTCACGGTTGTGCGAGGTCATGCGCGATGGACCCGACCCGCACAGGCCCGATCGCCCTCGCCGAGGCCCGCATCCGCTGGCTCGATGCGCGCCAGCGCGTGCTGTCGCAGAACGTCGCCAATGCCGACACGCCCGGCTACCGCGCCTCCGACCTGCAACCCTTCGCGCAGATGCTCGCCGGCGCGCAGGGGGTGATGAGCAAGACCGACCAGCGGCATCTCTCGCCCCGCCATGATGGGCGGGTGCAGCGGGAGAGGCGGCCGCTCGAACGCAGCATCGACGGCAATGGCGTCGCGCTGGACCGCGAGGCGATGCGCATCGCGGATACCGAGACGGCGCATGCCCTCGCGGTCGGGCTGCACCGGCGATACCTCGGCATGTTCCGCACTGCGCTCGGGCGCAGCCAGTAAAAGGGGGCAGGGATGGATCTCGATCGTGCGCTGCGCATCTCGGCGGCGGGCATGCAGGCCCAGGCCACGCGGCTGCGCGTGGTGGCGGAGAACCTCGCCAACCGCGACAGCACCGGCACCGTGGCGGGGGCCGATCCCTATCGCCGCAAGACGATCACCTTCCGCAATCGCATGGATCGCGAACTGGGGGCGGAAACCGTGCGCGTCGGGCGCATCGGCACCCAGGCCGGCGATTTTCCACAGCGCTACGACCCGTCGCACCCGGCGGCTGATGCGCGCGGCTATGTCCGCACGCCCAATGTCGACAGCATGATGGAGACGATGGACATGCGCGAGGCGCAGCGGTCCTACGCCGCCAATCTGCAGGTGCTGGAAGTCACGCGTGGCATGCTGACCCGCACCATCGAGGCCCTGCGCGGATGACCCTGCCGCTTGCCGCCGCAGGCGCCGCCGCGGCCTATCGCACCGCCGATGCGCTGCCGCAGGCGGCGACGGGTGGGGCCGGCTTCGGCGCGGCGCTGACGCGCGCGATGGAACAGGCCGTCGATGTCGGCCGCCAGGCCGATACCGCGACGACCAGCGCGCTCGCCGGGCAGGGCAGCGTGACGGATGTGGTGCTCGCTGTCGGCCGTGCGGAGGTCACCTTGCAGACCGCCGTCGCGGTGCGCGACCGCGTCGTCGCCGCCTATCAGGACGTGATGCGGATGCCGATCTGAAGGATCGCCGATGATGCTGGGCCTGGGAAAATCCCGGTCGTGAACGAGACGGTGCTCGCCGCGCGCGAGGCGCTGTGGGTCGCCTTGCAGATCGGCGCGCCGTTGCTGCTGTTGATGCTGGCGGTGGGCCTGGTCATCGCGGTGCTCCAGGCGCTGACGCAGGTGAATGAGGCGACGCTCGCCTTCCTGCCCAAGATCGTCGCGCTGGCCGCGGCACTGCTGGTGCTCGGGCCCTTCTTCGTCGGCGTGCTGCGCGGTTATGCCGGCGGGCTGTTCCAGGCGATGGTGGATGTGGGCCTGAAGGGATGATGGAGGAGGCCGGCTTCCTCGCCGCGCTGCCGGGCCTCGCCTTTCATGCGGTGTTGCTCTTCGCGCGGCTGGGGGCGGCGGCGATGCTGCTGCCGGGGCTCGGGGAATCCGAGGTGCCGGCACCGGTGCGGCTGGGGCTTGGCCTGGCGCTGACGCTGCTGATGATGCCCGTGCTGGCACCCGGCCTGCCCGCCGCGCCGGACGATGCCGGCGAGGCGACGCGGCTGATCGTCATCGAGATCGTCATCGGCCTGTGGCTCGGCGGGCTGGCGCGGCTGGTGGTGATGGCGATGGCGGTCGCCGGCCAGGCCATCGCGCTGCTGCTCGGCCTTGCCCAGGCGCTGGTGCCGGACCCGACGCTGGGCGGGCAGGGTGCGGTGACGGGGCGCTTCCTGGCGCTGGCCGCCGCCGTGCTGGTGCTGGGCAGCGGGCTCTACGTCATCCCGTTGCGGGCGCTGGTCGAATCCTATGGCGTGCTGCCGGTGGGGGAAGGCTTTCCGGCCGGTGCGGGCGCCGAGGCCATGGCGGGCGCGGCGGCGGACAGCCTGGCGCTCGCGCTGCGCCTCGCCGCGCCCTTCGTGCTGGCGGCGGTGGTCATCAACGTCGCGCTGGGGCTGCTGACGCGCATCGCGCCGCAGGTGCAGGTCTATTTCATCGCGGTGCCGGGGCAGGTGCTGGCAGGCATCGCACTGCTCGCGCTGATCCTGCCCGCGCTGCTCGGCGCCTTCGGGGAGGCGGCGCGCGAGGCCTTCCTCGCCCTGCCTGGTCTGCGCTGACTCATGGCCGGTGAGGATGACGCCGAGGCCGATGACAAGACAGAGGCCGCATCGCCACGGCGCCTCGAAAAGGCGCGTGAGGAAGGCCAGGTTGCGCTGTCGAAGGAAGTCGCGGGCCTCGGCGCGCTGGCGGGCGGCATGCTGGGGGTGGTGCTGGCCGTGCCGCTCGGTGGGCGGATGGTGCAGGGGTTCCGCGGCGCGATGTCGCGCGCGCATGACTTGCAGCCAGCCGAGGCGGGCATCGAGATGGCGCGGCTCGGCCTGATGGTCGCGCTGCCCGTGGCCGCGCTGGCGGCAAGCGGCGCGGTGGCGGCCACGCTGTTGCAGACACGTTTCTTGCTGTCGTCCAAGGGGCTCGTGCCGCAATTCTCTCGGCTGAATCCGGTTGCGGCGATCAAGCGCATCGTCGGCATCGACGGTGCGATCGAGTTCCTGCGCACGCTGCTCAAGCTCGGCTTGGTGGGGGCGGCGCTGTGGCATGCGATGGGCGACCCGGCGACGCTGCCGCGCCTGCTGGTGCTGCCCGCGGCCGCGCTGCTGGGGCAGATGGGCCAGACGGCCTGGGACCTGGCGGTGGCGGCATTGCTCGCCTTCGCGCTGATCGCCGCGGCGGACTGGCTGCTGGTGCATCAGCGCCACCTGCGCAAGCTGCGCATGTCCCGCCAGGACCAGAAGGACGAAATGCGCGAAAGCGACGGCGACCCGCATGTGAAGGCGCGCCAGCGGCAGATCCGCCAGCAGCGTGCCCGTCGGCGCATGATGGCGGCCGTGCCCAAGGCGGCGGTGGTCGTGACCAACCCGACCCACTACGCCGTGGCGCTCGCCTATGAACAGGGCGGGGCGGCGGCGCCGCGCATCGTCGCCAAGGGCGCCGACGAGGTCGCGGCCCGCATCCGTGAGGTGGCGACCGAGGCCGGGGTGCCGATCGTTTCCAACCCTCCGCTCGCCCGGGCCCTGTTCAAGCGGGAACTGGATACCGAAATCCCATCCGAGCACTATCAGGCGGTGGCCGAGATCATCGCCTATGTCTGGCGGCTCGGTGGACGGGGGCAGGCAGGGTGAGTCAATCGCGTAGGCGGGAGCCCGATGAGACGGCCTTCCGCAAGCTTTTCGAGGCCGAGGACGCGGTCGGCCTTGCCGTCCTGGATGCCGAGGGGCGGATCCGCTTCGCCAATGCCGCGCTGGGCCGGCTGTGCGGCGGCGGGCCGGTGCCGGTGCCGGGCCGCAGCGCGGATGCGCTGTTCTCCCGCGATTGCGCTGCGGCAGTGGCCGAGGTCGTGCGCGCCGCGCTGGCCGGCCCGCCGGCCCCGCCGGTCCTGCTGGCGCGTCTCGCCGATCCGAACCTGCCCGAGGATTCCCAGGCCGAGGTGGCCTGCCGCCCGCTGCGCGGCGAGCCCGGCGCGCTGTTGCGCGTGACCGATGTGACCGCGCGGCGCCGCATGCAGACGCAGATGGAGGAGGGCGCGCGGCTGCAATCGGTGGGGCAGCTTGCCGGCGGCGTCGCGCATGATTTCAACAACCTGCTCGCGGCCATCTCCGGCGCGGCGGAGGCAGCGCTGGCGCGCCAGCCGGACGAGGCGACGGCTGAGGACCTGCGCCAGATCCTCGACAGCGCGGGGCGCGGGGCACGGCTGGTGAAGCAGTTGCTGGCCTTCGCCTCCCGCCAGGCGCTGGCGCCGCGCGTGGTGCCGATCGGCACTGTGGTGGAGGCGATGATGCCCCTGCTGCGCCGCCTGCTGGGGAGCCGGCATGTGCCGGAATTCGTCCTGCCCACGCCGCCGGGGCCGCTGGTGCGGGTGGATCCGTCGCAGCTCGACCAGGTCCTGCTGAACCTGGTGGTGAATGCGCGCGATGCCATGCCCCATGGCGGAACCATCCGTATCGCGGTCGAGATGCGACACCTGGCCTCGGAGCTGGCGGGGACAGGTGCCCTTGTGCCCGCCGGGGACTGGGTGGTGCTGTCAGTCGCCGATGGCGGCAAGGGCATTGCCGCGACGGATCTGCCACGCATCTTCGAGCCCTTCTTCACCACGCGGCGCGGCGAGGGGGGCACGGGGCTTGGCCTGCCCACGGTTCTCGGCATCCTGCGCCAGTCGGGCGGGCATGTGACGGTGACGACGCGGCTGGGCGAGGGGACGACCTTCGACCTGTGGTTTCCCGCCATGTCGGCGCCGGCCGATGCCGCCGTGGCGCCGGTCCGTCGGCGCGGTCCGGCCGCGCCCGGCCAGTCGCGCCGCATCCTGCTGGTCGAGGACGAGGCGCCGCTGCGTCGCCTCGCCGCCCATGCGCTGAAGGGCGCCGGGCACGAATTGCACGAGGCGGAGGACGCGGAGACGGCGCTGGAGGCCGTGGACCAGGGCTTCGCGCCGGAGGTGCTGATCTCCGACGTGACCATGCCGGGGGAGATGGACGGCATCGCGCTCGCCGAGGCGCTGCGGGAGAGGTTGCCGGATCTGCACGTCATCCTGGCCTCGGGCTATGCGGAGCGGGCGGTGGGCGATGGGGTGGCGGAACGCGGCTTCATCTTCCTGGAAAAGCCGTTCCGCATGGCGGCGTTGATCTCGGCGGTGAGCGGGCATAGTTCTTAATTTGTTCTTGCCGTTCCAGCCCCATTGGCGCATCTTTCCCTTGCGCCGAATCGTGCCGACATGTGCCGGTGCAAGGCGGCCCGGCTGGTCGGATCCGTGAGTGATCCGCTACGAATGGGCGATAGACGGGAAGGAGTTATCGCCCTATGGTTGAGAAGACGCCTCATGATCGGGGGAAGGGCATGGATAAGGGAAAGGCGCTCGACGCCGCGCTGAGCCAGATCGAGCGGGCCTTCGGCAAGGGCTCGATCATGCGCCTCGGGGCGCGACAGGCGCAGGACGGCGCGATCGAGGTGGTGTCCTCCGGCTCGCTCGGCCTTGACCTTGCGCTCGGCATCGGCGGGCTGCCCAAGGGCCGTATCGTCGAGATCTACGGGCCGGAATCCTCGGGCAAGACGACGCTCGCGTTGCATGTCATCGCGGAAGCCCAGAAGAAGGGTGGCACCTGCGCCTTCGTGGACGCGGAGCACGCGCTCGACCCCGGCTATGCGAAGAAGCTCGGCGTCGATGTCGACAACCTGCTGATCAGCCAGCCCGATGCCGGCGAACAGGCGCTCGAGATCGCCGATACGCTGGTCCGTTCCGGGGCGGTCGACGTGCTGGTGGTGGACTCCGTCGCCGCCCTGGTGCCGCGCGCGGAACTGGAAGGCGAGATGGGCGACAGCCATGTCGGCCTTCATGCCCGCCTGATGTCCCAGGCGCTGCGCAAGCTGACCGGCTCGGTCTCGCGGTCCAATACGCTGCTCATCTTCCTGAACCAGATCCGCCTGAAGATCGGCGTGATGTTCGGCAACCCGGAGACGACGACGGGCGGCAATGCCCTGAAGTTCTATGCCTCTGTCCGCATGGAGATCCGCCGCATCGGCTCGATCAAGGACCGTGACGAGGTCACCGGCAACCACACCCGCGTGAAGGTGGTGAAGAACAAGATGGCCCCGCCGTTCCGCGAGGTCGAGTTCGACATCATGTATGGCGAAGGCATCTCCAAGGTCGGCGAACTGATCGACCTCGGCGTGAAGGCCAATGTGGTGGAGAAGTCGGGCGCCTGGTTCTCCTGCGACAGCCAGCGCATCGGCCAGGGGCGCGAGAACGCCAAGCAGTATCTCCGCGACCACCCCGAAATGGCAAATTCCATCGAACAGCGCATCCGCGGCCAGGCCGGGCTGCTCGCCGAGCAGATGCTCTCGGGCGAGAGCAGCGAGGATGACGACGAGGCGCTGGCGGCGGAATAAGCCCCCTCACAGGACGACGCGGCGCCCGCGGCCATCCGGCTGCGGGCGTCTGCATTTGTGGGCAACCAAGCCCGCTGCGGCGTGTTTCCTCGGCAAGAGGAGGCCTGTCGCATGAATACACCTCGCCGACCCCGATTGCCGAAGATCGCCCCGGAGCCGCCGCCGGACGGGCCGCACCCGCTGCGCCGCCCCGACGAGCGCAAGGAGGGCGGCCCGGACTACGGCAAGGCGGAGAAGCAGCACGACAATCGCCGGCGGGCGGAAGACGAGGCCGAGGGCCGGCGCGACGAGGCACTACCGCCGTAGATGGCGCCAACGCGCCGATGCTGCGGGCCTGGGCGGGATGGCCAGCGCCATCCCGTCAATAGCCGCCCCAAGGGGCCGAACCGCTATCCGTCAGCCATTCCGCTCCACGGTGAGCACGCGCCCATCGCCGGCGTGGATCTTCACCTCGATCTTGCGGTCCTGCGCGTCGCGGCCTTCGACTTCCCAGCGTCCGTCATCGCATTCCACCTTCTGGATCCGCCCCGCCCCGGCATCGCGGGCGATGCGCATGGCGTCCTCGGCGGTGATGCCGCTGCGGCAGAGACGGTCGTCGGCCATCGCCTGGAGCGATGCGAGCACGAGGCTCGCGGCGAGAAGGGCGGTTCGGGTCATGCGGTGTGTCCTTTCAGGATGAAGAAAAAGTCATGTGTGGCGCCCGTGTCGACGCGCCAGGAACAATCCCGTGCATTGCCGCCCCTTCACGCCTTGCCCCGCCCGCGCTACCAGTCGCGTCCTTTGGGCCAACACCTTGCCGGGACGGGCTTTTCCCGGGGCGACGCGACGGGCGGGACATGACCAGCAGCAACGATATCCGGGCGACCTTTCTCGATTACTTCCGCCGCAACGGGCATGAGGTGGTCGAAAGCTCGCCCCTGGTTCCGCGCAACGACCCGACGCTGATGTTCGCGAATTCGGGCATGGTGCAGTTCAAGAACGTCTTCACCGGGCAGGAGACGCGGCCCTACAAGCGCGCCACCACGGCCCAGAAGTCGGTGCGCGCCGGCGGCAAGCACAACGACCTCGACAATGTCGGCTACACCGCGCGCCACCACACCTTCTTCGAGATGCTGGGGAACTTCTCCTTCGGCGACTACTTCAAGGAACAGGCGATCCCCTATGCGTGGGAGCTGCTGACCAAGGATTTCGCGCTGCCGAAGGACAAGCTGCTCGTCACCGTCTATTCCGAGGACGATGAGGCCGCCGCGATCTGGAAGAAGGTCGCGGGGCTGCCGGATAGCCGGATCATCCGCATCAGCACCTCGGACAATTTCTGGCGCATGGGGGATACGGGGCCCTGCGGTCCGTGCTCCGAAATCTTCTACGACCACGGCGACAAGATCCCCGGCGGCCCGCCGGGTTCCCCCGATGAGGACGGCGACCGCTTCATCGAGATCTGGAACCTGGTCTTCATGCAGTTTCTCGAGGAGCCGGCCGGCACGCGCAACCCGCTGCCCAGGCCCTCGATCGACACGGGCATGGGGCTGGAGCGCTTCGCTGCCATCCTGCAGGGCAAGCACGACAACTACGACACCGACACGCTGCGCGCGCTGATCATCGCTTCCGCGGAAGCGACGGGGCAGGAGCCGGACGGCCCGTTCCGCATCAGCCACCGCGTCGTCGCCGACCATCTGCGCGCCGGCGCCTTCCTGATCGCCGATGGCGTACTGCCCTCCAACGAAGGCCGCGGCTACGTCCTGCGCCGCATCCTGCGCCGGGCGATGCGCCACGCGCACATGATGGGCTCGCGCGAGCCGCTGATGCACCGGCTGCTGCCGGCCCTGGTGCGGCAGATGGGCGCCGCCTATCCGGAACTCGTGCGGGCCGAGGCGCTGATCTCCGAGACCTTGCGGCTGGAAGAGACCCGCTTCCGCTCGCTCCTGGAACGCGGCCTGGGGCTGCTGGCGGAGGAGACGGGCAAGCTCGGCACCGGCCAGACCCTGCCGGGTGAGGTCGCCTTCCGCCTTTACGACACCTATGGCTTCCCTCTCGACCTGACGCAGGACGCGCTGCGCGCCGAGGGCCGCCCGGTCGATGTCGAGGGCTTCAACGCCGCGATGGCCGAACAGCGCAAGCGCGCCCGCGCCGCCTGGGCGGGCTCGGGTGAGGCCGCGACCGAGAGCGTGTGGTTCGACCTCAAGGAGAAGGTCGGGGCGACCGAATTCCTTGGCTACACGACCGAGACGGCGGAGGGCGAGATCGTCGCCCTGGTTGTGGACGGCAAGCCGGTGGATAGCGCGCCGGTCGGCACCGAGGTGGCCGTGCTGCTGAACCAGACGCCCTTCTACGCGGAATCCGGCGGCCAGGTCGGCGATACCGGCATCATCCAGGCCGGCGATGCCTGCCGGATCGAGATCCGCGACACGCAGAAGAAGCTGCACGGGCTTTATGTTCATCTCGGCACGGTGGTCGCGGGCGAGGCCAAGCTGGGCCTTGGTGTCACCGCGGAAGTCGATCACGCGCGTCGTTCCAGGATCCGGTCGCACCACTCCGCGACCCATCTCCTGCATGAGGCGCTGCGCCGGCGGCTCGGCAATCACGTCGCGCAGAAGGGCTCGCTGAACGCCCCGGACCGGCTGCGCTTCGACGTCTCCCAGCCCACGCCCATGACCGAGGAAGACCTCGAATGGGTGGAAGCGGAGGTGAACGCCCGCATTCGCGAGAATGCCGAGGTCACGACCCGCCTGATGACGCCGGAAGCCGCCGTCGAAGTGGGCGCCATGGCGCTGTTCGGCGAGAAGTATGGTGATGAGGTCCGCGTCGTCGGCATGGGCCATGACGCGGCGGCGGTGGAGAAGCAGGGCGTCTATTCGCTGGAGCTCTGCGGCGGCACGCATGTGCGGCGCACGGGTGACATCGGCCTGTTCAAGATCGTCGCCGAGGGCGCCGTCTCTGCCGGCGTCCGCCGTGTCGAGGCCGTCACGGGCGATGCCGCGCTCGCCCATGTCGCCGGCATGCAGGAAAGCCTGACCGCGGCCGCCGCCGTGCTGAAGGCGCAGCCGGCGGAGCTGGCCTCCCGCATCACCGCGCTGGTCGAGGAACGCCGCAAGCTGGAACGCGAGGTCGCCGATCTGCGCAAGAAGCTCGCCACCGGCGGCGGCGGCGCGGAGGTCGAGCAGGTGGCCGGGCTCCGCCTCGCCCTGCGCGACCTGGGCGAAGTGCCGCCGCGCGACCTCAAGGGCCTCGCGGAAGCGATCCTCAAGGGCGGCACGGCGGATGTCGTCGCGCTCGTCTCCACGGCCGAGGGCAAGGCCTCCATCGTCGTCGCGACCGGCGAGGCGGCGAAGGGCAAGGCCGATGCCGTGGCGCTGGTGCGCGCGGCGAGCGCGGCAGTGGGCGGCAAGGGCGGCGGTGGCCGTCCCGACATGGCCCAGGCCGGCGGTCCGCACGCATCCAAGGCGGCCGAGGCGTTGGCCGCCGTGCGCGAGACGCTGACCAGCGGCGTCGCGGCGTGACGGGGCGCTGCCGGGCGCGCGAGCTTGGCCTCGCCCCCGGCATCTTCCGCCCCGGCGCGCAGAACGCCATCACCGATGTGGCCGGCGTCGCCGTCGGCCATGTGACGCTGAACGGGGGTGACGCCACCCGCACCGGCGTCACCGCCATCCTGCCCCATCCCGGCAACCCCTTCGTGGAGCGCGTGCCGGCTGGCCTCGCCGTCATCAACGGCTTCGGCAAGCTCGCCGGCGCCACGCAGCTTGCCGAACTGGGCGAGCTCGAAACGCCGATCGTGTT
This sequence comes from Roseomonas sp., assembly GCA_041906015.1. Lineage (GTDB taxonomy): Bacteria > Pseudomonadota > Alphaproteobacteria > Acetobacterales > Acetobacteraceae > Neoroseomonas. The sequence goes on along the minus strand of JAYRJZ010000001.1, from coordinate 152,762 downwards.
GACCAACACGCTCGCCGTGGGTCGCGCCATCGAGGCGCTGGTGGACTGGACCCTTGCCCGCAACCCCGACGCGCTCAGCGTCAACGCCGTGGTGGGGGAGACCAATGACGGAAGGCTGAACGACATCCGCGCCCGCGGCGTGACGTCCGGACACGTCCTCGCCGCCCTGGACGGTGCGGCATCCGGCCCGGTCGCCGAGGGCTGCGTCGGTGCCGGCACCGGGACCATGGCTTTCGGTTTCAAGGGTGGTATCGGCACGTCGTCCCGCGTCCTGCCCGAGCCCCTCGGCGCCTGGACCATCGGCGCGCTGGTGCAGGCGAATTACGGCGGCGTGCTGACGATGGACGGCGTTCCCGTCGGGCGCGAACTCGGCAAGTGGTATCTCAAGGAACATACCGACCGCGGCGATGCCGATGGGTCGGTGATGGTGGTGCTTGCGACGGATGCGCCTCTGTCGGACCGCAACCTCACGCGCTTGGCGACCCGGGCCATGGCCGGCCTGGCGCGGACGGGCGCGGCCTTCAGTGATGGGTCGGGTGACTACGCCATCGCCTTTTCCACCCATCCCGGCGTGCGGCGTGATCCGGAACGCCGCGCGTATCAGGCGATCATCGCAGACTGGCCGAATGACCGGATGTCGCCCCTCTTCGTCGCCGCGGCTGAAGCGGTGGAGGAAGCCGTGCTGAACGCCCTGACCATGGCGACGACCATCGTCGGGCGGGACGGCCGCACCGGCCGCCGCGCGACCGGCCAGGCCATCGACCTCGACGCGCTGCGCGAGGTTCTGCAGCGGCACGGGCGATGAGGCGCTGGCTGCTCGCCGCCGCGCTGCTTGGCTTGGCCCTGCCGGCCGCCGATGCCGCCCGCGCCACGCTGCGCGCCACGCGCCCTGGCGATACGGCGCTGGAACTGCGGGCGCAGTCCACCGCCGAGCACTGGATCATCGACGTGCTGGAAGGCGGCGTGCCCGGCCAGCGCATCGAGGTGCAGACCGACCTTCCCGACGCCAGGCCCGCCCTGGCCGATGCGAATGGCGATGGCGCGCCCGACCTCTGGGTGCCGGTGATCGGCGGCAATGCGAACACCGCCTGGGACCTGTGGATCATGGAGCCCGCCCGGGCCCGCTTCCGCCGGGCGGGGGAGATCAGCGGCCTCAGCTTCTCGCGCGATGCGGCGGGGCGCCTGGTCTCGCTCGGGCGGGACGGGTGCTGCGCCATCTCCTACACTTTCCACGACATCGCGCCGGATGGGCGTCTGCGGGAACTCTTCGGCGTGGAACGGCGGCTCGACGATCTTGGGCGCGGGAGTTGTGAGCCGTCGGAGATCGCCATCGCGCCGCGCGCCGATGCGGTGACGGCGCTGTGCCGGCTGCGGCCGGGGGCGATGCCGGGAACCGCGCTGCGCTTGCAGTAGCCGCCCCATTCTACCCGACCTCGCGCGTCGCCAGCGCATCCCGGGCGGCCGATCGGAACTCCCGCCGGTGCAACTCCCGCAGTACCAGCAGGCTTGCCAGGATCAGTGCCAGCGGATGGACGATCCAGGCCAGCGCCGCCAGCCCGAAATAGTAGGACCGCAGCCCCGTGTTGAAGTGCCGCGCCCCGCGGTTCGCCACCCGCGCGGCCATTTCCGCATGGTGCGTCGCGGCGGGATCGAGCGGCATGCCCATCACCAGCGTCGAGGTGTAGTTGAACTGCCGCAGCGCCCAGGTGAACTCGAAGAAGGTGTTCACGAAGATCACCAGCAGCAGGCCGATCTTGATTTCCCACATCATTTCGTCCGGCACGGCGGTCCAGGGCAGGATGGCGACGATGCGCCGCGCCGGGTCGGGGGCCGACATCATCGCCACCAGGCCGCCCAGCACCAGGATCGACGTCGTGGCGAGGAAGGAGGTCGAGGACATCAGGTTGCCGATCGCCGAGATATCGGCGATGCGGTTTTCCCGCCCCAGCGCCGCGTGCATCCAGCGCCGGCGGTGTTCGTCCATCGCGGCGATGACGCTGCGCCGCCGGATGGACGGCACGCGATCGACCACCGACGCATAGACCATCCAGCAGGCGATGAAGACGGCGAAGGCGATCCAGTCGAGGATGGTGAGGGGCAGGATCATGGGCGTGCGGGCCGGCCAGGGGGTGTCGCGGGTTCAGGCACGGACCCGCAGGCGGCGGCAAGTGATTCCCGCGCGGACTGCCCGATGCCTGCGAAGCGCCGCGCGGCGTGGTGCCAGGCATAGGGCAGGGTGACGCCCCGACAGCCGCCCCCGCGTTCGCAATAGGTCACGCGCAGTTCGAGCCGGCCGCGACGCAGACGCAGGGATGGCCGGCCATCCTGGATCTCCTCGAACAGGGTCTGCCGCCAGGCTTGGCCGTCCTGGGCGACCCAGGTGACCTCGACCGAGGTCGCCTGGTGGATGCCTCCCGCGGCAGCGCGTCCGACACGCCACCGCAGCGGGCCCGGCGGCAGGCCACGCAACGTCCCCTGGTCCACCTGCGCGGCATCCCAGTCGAAACAATCCGCCCGGGCCGCCGGGGCGGCAAGCAGCGCCGCCGTGAGGAGGCTAGCGGCGCAGCGGATCATAGGCGGTGAGGTCCATGCCCGGTGATTCGCGCAGCGCGAGCCGTGCGGCAATCGCCCCGGCGAAGGGGGAGATCGTCAGGCCGCTCGGGCCGAGGCCGTTGGCGATGATGAGGTTGGACAACCCCGGCACGGCGCCGAGCAGGGGACAGCCATCGGGCGACATGGGCCGGAAGCCGATACGCGTTTCGAGATGCGTTGCCGGGGCGAGGCCCGGCGCCACGGACAGCGCCGTGCCCAACACCTCGGCGAGACCGGCGGCGGTCACGCGGCGATCGAAGCCGGAGCCGGTCTCGCGCGTCGCGCCGATCACGACGCGACCCTCCTCGAAGGTCAGCAGGTAGTGGGAGGTCATGGGGTAGAGCACCGGCCAGGCGGCCGTGTCGGCGCCTTCCAGTCGCAGATGCAGGATCTGTCCGCGCTGCGGCTCGACCGCCAGGCGCAGGCCGAGCGGCGCCAGCACCGCCGGCGCCCAGGCCCCGCCGGCGAGGATCACCGCATCGGCCGGCATGGGCGTGCCGTCGACCACCGCGCCAGCCAGTCGGTCGCCGTCCATCAGCAGCGCCGCGCCACCCTTGCGGATCACGCCGCCGCGCCGGGTGATGGCACGATGCAGCGCTGCCGCAAGGCGTCGCCCGTCCACGCGCGCGCCGCCGGACAGGTGCAGCGCCGCCCGCGGCGCCATGGCGGGAAACAGGCGTTGCGCCTCGGCAGGCGTCAGGCGCGATACCGTGCCGGCCAGGGTGCAGGCGGCCGCGCGGCGGCGGACCAGCGGCTCGATCTCATCCAACACCGCCGGGTCCTCCGGCGCGCAGAGCGTGCCGACGCGCGCATAGCCGAGGTCGTTCTCGCCATCCTCGGCAAGGCTCGCGACGAGATCGGGATAGGCGGTCGCTCCGCCTTCCAGCATGGCATAGAGCGCTTCGCCCTCATGCCGGGTGGTCCAGGGGGAGACGATGCCGGCACCGGCCTGGGTCGCGTAGCCGTCATGCGCCGCATCGATCAGTTCGACCGAAGCCTTGGCCCGCAGAAGGGAATAGGCGGCGACGGCACCGAGGATGCCGCCACCGATGACCACAGCACGCATCGACGCCTCCATCGCAACCGAGACCACCGATTGAGCCGCGAAGGCCCTGCGAAGGAAAGGGGGGCGCCTGGAGTTCGCTTGAAATGTCGGGCACCGGCCAGACACGGCAATGCGCCGAACGGCGCATTGCCGGACGGTCTCCTACTGCCCGGCGGGCTGCAGCAGGGAGAGCTGCTTCTCGGCGTTGTCCTGCCAATCCGTCAGTGGGATGGCGTAGTCGCCGGTGAAGCAGGCATCGCAGAATTCGGGTTTGGCCGCGTCACGCGCGGGGCGGCCCAGCGCGCGGTACAGGCCATCGAGGGAGATGAAGGCGAGGCTGTCCGCGCCGATGATCTTCGCCATCTCCGCCACGTCATGCTTCGCGGCCATGAGCTGTGCGCGTTCCGGCGTATCGATACCATAATAGCAGGAATGCGTGGTGGGCGGGGAGGAGATGCGCATATGCACCTCCTTCGCGCCGGCCGCGCGGACCATCTCGACGATCTTGCGGGAGGTCGTGCCACGCACGATCGAATCATCGACCAGGATGACGCGCTTGCCTTCCAGCATCGGCCGGTTCGCCGAGTGCTTCAGCTTCACGCCGAGGTTGCGGATCTGGTCGGTAGGCTCGATGAAGGTGCGCCCGACATAGTGGTTGCGGATGATGCCGAGTTCGAAGGGGATGCCCGCCTCCGAGGCATAGCCCATGGCCGAGGGCACGCCGGAATCGGGCACCGGCACGACCACATCGGCCTCGACGCCCGACTCGCGGGCCAACTCGGCGCCGATGCGCTTGCGCGTCTCGTAGACCGGGGTGCCTTCCATCACGGAATCGGGCCGCGCGAAATAGATGTATTCGAAGATGCAGAAGCGGCTGGCGTGCTTGCCGAAGGGCTTCACGCTGCGCACGCCGCTATTGTCGATGACGATGATCTCGCCCGGCTCGATGTCGCGCACGAACTCGGCGGAAACGATGTCGAGCGCGCAGGTTTCCGACGCGAGCACATAGCCGCCATTGGCCAGCCGCCCGAGCACCAGCGGCCGCACGCCCAGCGGATCGCGCGCGCCGATCAGCGCGCCGTTATGGAGCGCGACCAGCGAATAGGCGCCCTGCACCTGCTTCAGCGCGTCGATCAGCCGGTCGAGCACCGTCGAGTAGAGGCTGATGGCGATGAGATGGATGAAGACTTCCGAATCCGTGGTGGACTGGAACAGGCAGCCGCGGCGCACCAGCGCGCGCTTCAGCACGGCGGCGTTGGTCAGGTTGCCGTTATGCGCGACGGCGAAGCCGCCGAACTCGAAATCGGCATAGAGCGGCTGGACGTTGCGCAGCGCCGTCTCGCCGGTGGTGGCATAGCGGTTGTGGCCCACCGCCGCCCCGCCGCGCAGCGAGGCGATGACCTTCGCCTCCCCGAAATTGTCGCCGACCAGTCCGAGGCCCTTATGCGCGTGGAACAGCCCCTGCTCGTCGAGGGAGACGATCCCCGCCGCCTCCTGCCCGCGATGCTGAAGGGCGTGCAGGCCGAGTGCGGTGAGCGCGGCGGCATCGCCCCCGTTCCACACGCCGAAGACACCGCATTCCTCATGCGGCTTGTCGTCGTCCAGGTCGATGGTGGCGAGCATTGCGGTCCTCGGTTATCGGCTGCGCGCGGGGGGACGCAGCAGGTCGTCAACGGTCGGGCCACCCGGCCCGGGGGGGTCCACCAGCCGGGGCCTATAGGCCTCTGGCACCGCTTCGACCACCCGCTTGGCAGTATCGGCAACAATGCCGATCCCGCGGGCCTGCTTCACAGGCTCGGGCCAGGCGCTGGTTTCGGGGGCGAACATCCCGGCAAGGATATAGGCAACGACAAGGACAACTGCACCCCGTGCCGCGCCGAAGAGGAGGCCGAGCACGCGATCGACGCCACCGAGCATGGAATCCTGCACGCGATCGGCGATCATGTTGGTGACGATCTTGAGAATGATCAGCACGACGAGGAACACTGCGCCCGTGCCCACCACATCGGCGACGACGGGCGGTTCCAGCCAGGTCTCGACATGCGGCAGGATCAGTGGTCGGGCGACGAAAGCGGCCGCCGCCGCGCCGACCCAGGCGCCGAGGCTCAGCACCTCCCGCACCAGGCCGCGGAAATAGGCGACGGCGGCCGAGACGACGATCACGGCCACCAGGACGGCATCAACCCAGTTCATGGAAGCCCCCTATACTGGCCGGCCACGGCCGCGTCACCCGGCGGAACGCTTCGGCTTGACCGTCTGTTCGGCAAAGACGGCGACGAGGTCCGCAAGATGCCCCGTCTCGTTCAGTGCCATGCCGTCCGGAGCGCCGGGCGCCTTGCCGCCGCGGGCGACGCGGCGGGGCAGGGTGGCGGCGCCGAAGCCGAGCTTGGCGGCTTCCCGCAGCCGCGCCTCGGCCTGGGAGACCTGGCGGACCTCGCCCGACAGGCCGACTTCGCCGAAGTAGACGCGGTCGGGGTCGGTGGGGCGGTCGGTTGCAGCCGAAACGAGCGCGGCGGCGACGGCGAGGTCGGCCGCCGGTTCGGCGATGCGCAATCCGCCCGCGATGTTCAGATAGACGTCGTTCTGCCCGATCGACAGGCCGCAGCGCGACTCCAGCACCGCGAGCAGCATCGACAGCCGCCCCGAATCCCAGCCCACCACCTGCCGGCGCGGGGAGCCCCCGGATGACGGTGACAGCAGCGCCTGGATTTCGACCAGCACCGGCCGCGTGCCCTCGATGCCGGCGAAGACGGCAGAGCCCGACACATTGCCGCGCCGTTCCGCGAGGAACAGCGCCGAGGGGTTGGCGACTTCCACCAGCCCCGTCCCCGTCATCTCGAAGACGCCGATCTCGTCGGTGGCTCCGAAACGGTTCTTCACCGCGCGCAGGATGCGGAACTGGTGCCCGCGATCGCCTTCGAAATAGAGCGTCGCGTCCACCATGTGCTCCAGCACGCGGGGGCCGGCCAGCGTCCCTTCCTTGGTGACGTGTCCCACCAGCACGATGGCGAAGCCGCGCGCCTTGGCGAGGCGGATCAGCTCCGCGGCGCAGGCGCGCACCTGCGCGACCGTGCCGGGCGCCGAATCCAGCGCGTCGAGCCACACCGTCTGGATCGAATCCATCACCACCAGCGCGGCGTCGGATTCGCCTTCCAGGCCGGCGACGATGTCGCGCAGCGCGGTGGCGGCGGCGAGGCCCATCGGGCTGTCGGTCAGCCCCAGGCGCGCGGCCCGCAGGCGCACCTGTTCCACGGCTTCCTCGCCGCTGATGTAGAGCACGCGCTTGCCGGATTTCGCGATGCGCGCGGCGGCCTGGAGCAGGATGGTGGACTTGCCGATCCCCGGATCGCCGCCGACCAGCACGGCGGATGCCGCGACCAGCCCGCCGCCCAGCACGCGGTCCAGCTCCGCGATCCCGGTCGCGATGCGCGGCGGCGGGGCGGATTCGCCCTTGAGGCCGACGAATTCCACCCGCCGCCCGCCGCCGGCCTTGGCCGCCGGACCGGGGCCGCGCGGGGCGGGGGCTTCCTCGGCCATCGTGTTCCATTCGCCGCAGGCATCGCAGCGGCCCTGCCACTTCGGATGCACGGCGCCACAGGCTTGGCAGACGAAGCGGGTCTTGTCCTTGGCCATCAGCGCGCCGCCAGATAGGCGAAGACGTCGCCCTCGGCCGCCACGCCTTCCACATGCCGCTTGTGCCACAGGGCGTGGAACAGCAGGTGCCAGGCGGCGAAGCCCTCGCGCTTGCCGGCAGCGGCACGGAACAGCGGCAGGATGCGGTCGGGCTTGGCGATGGCGGCGACGCCGGGTTGCGCGGCCACCAGCGGGGCCAGCTTATCGGCGGCTTCCGCGATCCAGGTGCCGACCGGCACGGTGAAGCCCTGCTTCTTGCGGAAGGGCTCGCTGGCGGGGAAGTGCTCCGCCAGCCATTGCCGCAGGACCCACTTGCCCTGACCGTCGCGCACCTTCATCGCATCCGGCAGGCGGAAGGCGGCGGCGGCGATGCCGGTGTCGAGGAAGGGCGTGCGCCCTTCCACCGCATGGGCCATCAGGCAGCGGTCGAGCTTGGTCAGCAGGTCGTTCGGCAGCCAGTCCGCGACATCGAGCGCCTGCGCGGCCTGCAGCCGGGTGCGCCCGGGCGTCGCGGCGGCGGCCGAGGCGGCTTCGATCCCATCGCGCCAGAAGCGCGGTGGCGCGCGCAGCACATCGAGCCGGTCGAAGGCGCCATGCGCCCGCATCGCCTTGCCGCCGAGCCACCAGGGCTTCATCGCGGAGCGATACCGGCCATACCCGCCGAAGATCTCGTCCCCGCCCTCGCCGGAGAGAACGACCTTCACCTCCTGCACCGCGCGTCGGGCGAGGAACCAGGTCGGGATGATGGCGTAGTCGGCCGCCGGATCATCCATGCAGGCCACGATCTCGGGCAGGTGACGGAAGACGTCCTGGCGCGTGACGTCGATCGTGACATGGCGCGCGCCCGCGGCTGCCGCGGTGCGGGCGGCGGCCTCGCGCTCATCGGCCGCGCCCGGCACGTCGAAGCCGGCGGTGAAGGCGAGCACCGGGCGGTCGTTGAGCCGCGCCATCATGGCCAGCACCGCGGCCGAATCCGTCCCGCCCGAAAGGAACATCCCATAGGGCACGTCGGATCGCTGATGCAGGTCCACCGACTGTTCCAGCGCGGCGTCGAGGCGCGCCAGCGCGTCGCGCTCGGTGATGTTCTCGGGGCCGCCATCGGGCAGCGCGGCGCGGCGGCGGCGCTCGACGATGCGGCCATCCATGATGACCACCGTCTCGCCCGGCAGCAGGCGGGTGATGCCCTGGAAGATGGTTTCGGCACCCGTGGTGAACTGGAGCTGCAGCACCTCATGCAGCGCCGCTTCGCGCAGCGAGGGCTTCACCAGCCCCGCGGCGATCAGCGCCTGCGGTTCCGAGGCGAAGGCGATGCCATCGGCGATCTCGGCGAGGTAGAGCGGCTTGATGCCGAAGGGATCGCGCGCCAGCACCACCTGGCGCGAGGCGCGGTCATGGATGGCGATCGCATACATGCCGCGCAGCGTGTCCGCGAAACCCGCACCGTCGCGGCGGAACAGATGCAACGGGGGTTCGCAATCGGACTGCGTGGCGCAGGCGAAGGCATTGTCGCTGCGCAGTTCGCGATAGTTGTAGACCTCGCCATTGCCGACCAGGCTCGATGGGCCGGCATGCAGCGGCTGGTCGCCGGTGACGAGGTCGATGATGGCGAGCCGCGTATGCGACAGCGCCACATTGCCCTGGACGTGGTGCCCATGCCCGTCCGGCCCGCGATGGGCGAGCGCGCGCGTCATGGCATCGAGCACCGCGGGGTCGGGGCGCGCCCCGGGCCTGAGCGCGAGTCCGGCGATTCCGCACATGGCGCTACGCTGCCCTGCGATGCCGCGCGACGTCCACAAGGAAGCCGCGCCAGCGGGCGACGACGGCGGCCTCGGTGAAGTCGCGTTCGAAGGTGGCGCGGCCCTGCTGGGCGATGCGCGCCGCGCGCTGCGGGTCGGCGATCAGCGCGGCGACGTTGCGCGCCAAAGCCTCCGCATCCTCGACCGGGGAGAGCAGCCCGGTCTCGCCATCCTCGATCAATTCGGAGGGCCCCTGGGCAGCAGCGGCGGCGACAGGGCGCCCGGCCGACCAGGCTTCCAGCACGATATTGCCGAGCGGTTCGTGGCGGGAGGAACAGACGAAGATGTCGGCGGCCTTCAGCATGGGTCCGATATCGGTTCGCCAGCCCAGGAAAGCGACCCGGTCCGCAACGCCGAGCTCCCGCGCCAGCGACTCCAGCGCCGCGCGTTCGGGCCCGTCGCCGGCGATGGACAGATGCGCGCCGGGCAGCAGTGCCAGCGCCCGCAGCGCGACGTCAAACCCCTTGTTGCGATGCAGCCGGCCCATGGCGAGCAGTCGCGCCGCGCCCGGCGGCGCGGGCAGTTCGGCCGGCGCGGCATCGGCGAGGTCGGCGGCGAAATTCGGCAGGTAGTGCACGCGATCCGCCGGCCAGCCCTGAGCGACGATCCAGCGCACGATGTCGCGCGTATTGGCCGCCAGGTGGTCGCAGCGCCGATAGTACTTCAGATCGTAATACCCCCCGAGCCGCCCCACGAGCGTCCAGGGCCCGGTGGGCGCGAAGCGCGCCGCGCGGTTCATCCAGGCCACCGTCACCGCCGGGGCGAAGCGCGTCAGCGCGCGATGCAGGCGCACCCCCGTCACCAGGTCCAGCGCGCCGCCGAAGCCGAGTTGCAGGGGTTCCAGTCCGCCCGCGCGCAGCCGCGCGGCGCGCTCGGTGTCGCGCCGGATGACGGGCAGCACCTCCTCTCCGATGCCGTGCAGCGCCAGGCAGAGGCGTTCGTAGAAGGCCTCGGCCCCGCCATGCGGTGCGCCGGCCATGACCTGGGCGATCCTCACCGGTGGCGATCCGGCTCGAGCGCCGCCTTCAGGTAGGACAGCAGCGGAAAGGCTCCGGTGCAGAGCGCGAGCAGCACCCCCCAGCCGCCTTCCTTGTAGCCCTTACGCGAGACATAGGACTTGAACCCGCGCGAGAAGAAGCGCCGCACATTGGATCGCAGCGTGCCGATATTCCCGGAAGCCAGCAGGTCGGCGGCCTTCGCGCTCGAATACTTGTCCAGCCGGCGCAGCATGTCGGAGATGTCGCGATCGACCAGGTGGACGAGCGCGCCCTCGGTGATCTTCGGACCCTCCACGCCGGTCCAGTCGAGCCCCGGATGCACCCGCTGCGCACGCCAGCGCTTCGCTCCCCTGCGCGACAGGCGCGGGACCGAGGTGGTGCCGAAGGACCCGGCCCAGCCATGGCGGATCAGCCGGTCACCGACATAGTTGTCCACGGGGACCTGATGCCAGGCGAAGGTGCTCGTCGCGATGGTCACGCGGATGGCAGCGGCGAGGTCCGGGCTCACGCGCTCATCGGCATCGACCTCGATGATCCAGTCGCCGGTGCAGGCATCGAGGCCGGCATTGCGGCGCGCGCCTTCCAACTCCCAGGCGCCCTCGATGACCGTCGCACCGGCGAAGGCGGCGATGGCGGCGGAACTGTCGGTGCTGCGGTCGAGCACCACCACGATCTCATCGGCGAAGGCGACCGAGGCGAGGCAGTCCGGCAGGCGCTGCTCCTCGTTGCGGGCGACGATGAGGGCGGAGAGGCGGGTCATGGCGCGGCGCGGTGGCGCGGAGAGGGGCCTTGCCCCTCTCCGGACCTCACCCCAGCAAAGGCCGAAAGGCCTTTGCAAACCTCGACTTGGCGTCGTGCCCCGCTGGAGGAATGAGCGCCGAAGCCCGCCCTTGCGCCCGGAACGCACGCGGAGGAGACCGTGCGGAGGTCGTGCCCGACGCCAAGTGCCGGCGGTTCAGGCCACACTGTGGCGAGGGGACCCCATCGACGTTGCGAAGCAACGCCGATGGGAACCCGGCGGGGTGGTTTGGAGGGGTGGCGCCCCTCCAACAGCGACATCGCCCGCATCAGACCGCCACCTCCACCGCCGGCCGCGCCAACAGCGCCGCCGCTTCCTCCGCCACCCGCGTGGCCGACAAGGCCCCCATCGGCGCATTCCCCGGCGGCCCCTTCGCCAGCACGGCGAGCGCCCGCGCCCCGACCGGCGCGTATTCCGAGGCCGGGGTCGGCCCGAACAGCCCCACGGTCGGGATGCCCGTCGCGGCAGCCAGGTGCATCAGCCCCGAATCGTTCCCCACGAAGAGCGCGCAGCGCGCCATCACCGCGGCGACTTCCGGCAGTTCCAGCCCGCCCACCAGGTCGATCGCCCCCGGCAGCCCCGCAAGCACGGGCTCAGCCATCGCGCGTTCCTGCGCCCCTGGCCCACCGAGGACCGCGATCCGTGCCCCCTCCAGTGCCCCGCCCGGCCCTGTCAACAGCCGCGCCAGCGTCAGGAAGCGGTCCGCCGGCCAGACCTTGCGCACCCAATTCGCTGTCGGACCCAGGGCGAGCACCGGCGGACCTTCCGGGATCAGCGTCGCGGCCTTGGCGGCATCCGCCGGCCCGAACCAGGCAACAGGGCGCGGGGCGGGGGTGATGCCGAGCGTCTGCGCGATATGCAGCAGCCGGTGCCCGGGCCGGCGCCCGCCGCGCATCACCGCTCGGCGTCGCGCCAGCAGCAGCCAGGCGATCGCCGATCCGCGCAGGTCCACCACCAGGTCCCATCGCGTGAAGGCCACCTGCCGCCACAGGCCAAGCCAATGCAGCCCATACTTCTTCTTCTCGATCGGGATCAGCCGGTCGAGCGCGGGCATGCGCGCGAAGACACCCTCGGCGACGCGGCCAACGGCGATGGTGAAGCGCGCGGCGGGATGCGCGCGCATCAGATGGTCGATGACCCCGGTGGACAGCACCGCATCGCCGATCCGGGTCGAGGTGATGAACAGGATGCGCACGGGCCGCGCCTTACCACGCCCGCGCGGGGAGGGGGAGGTTGCAGCATCGACCGTTCCGCCTCACCTGTTGCGCCATGTCCATCGCATTGCTTCCGCACCGCGGCGTGCTTGAGGTTACGGGCCCCGACCGGGCGGCCTTCCTCCAGGGCCTGGTGTCCAACGACGTGTCAAACCTCGCGCCCGGCCAGGCCGTCTGGGCGGCGCTGCTGACGCCGCAGGGTAAATGGCTCGCCGATTTCTTCGTCATTGAGACAGGGGAGGCCTTTCTGCTCGATGCCGAGCGCGAGGCGGTGCCGGGCCTGGCGCAGCGGTTGTCGCGCTTCCGGCTGCGCTCGAAGGTCACGCTGCGCGACGCCTCGGCCGAATGGCAGGTCCATGCCGCCTGGGGCGGCCAGCCGCCCGCTGCGGCAGTGGTTGTCGCCGACCCGCGCCTGCCCGAGGCCGGTTGGCGCCTGCTGCACCCGACCCCGCTAGCGGCCGACGCCGAGGCAGCGGATTACGACCGGCACCGGCTCGCGCTCGGCCTGCCGGACGGGTCGCGCGACATGGCAACCGAGAAGTCGGTACTGCTGGAAGGCGGCTTCGACGAGCTGAACGGCGTTTCATGGTCCAAGGGCTGCTACATGGGCCAGGAACTGACGGCCCGGAAGCGCTATCGCGGCCTGCTGAAGCGCCGGCTGATCCCGGTCGAGGTGACGGGGCCCATGCCCGAGGCGGGGACGCCGCTGACCGACGCGGCCGGCGCCGAGGTGGGCGAGATGCGGTCGGGCCGGGAGGGCAGGGGCATTGCCCTGCTGCGGATCGACGCGCTCGATCGCGCGCCTTTCGCCGCCGGTGCGGCGAGCGTCGCGCCGCGCGTCCCGGCCTGGATGCGGCTGTCGGCACAGGAACAGGCATGACCCAGCCTGACCATGGGCCCGGCGTGCGCGTGCCGCCGCCGCTCCTGGTTGCCGGGCTGTTCGCCATGGCCTGGGGCCTGGGGCGCCTGATGCCGGTGCCGATCGGGCCGCCGCTACCGGCCCTGGGGGCGCTGGTGCTTTTCGTTGCCGTGGCCCTGATCGGCTGGGCGCTACTCGCGCTGCTGCGGGCGGGCAACGACCCCCGCCCCGACAGGCCCGATGCCGCGCTGGTCGAGCGCGGTCCGTTCCGCTTCAGCCGCAACCCGGTCTATCTCGGCTTCATTCTTGGCATGCTGGGCATCGCGCTGCGCTGGGGCGATCTCTGGGGCTGGCTCGCCCTGCTCGCGACCCATGGCGTGCTCGACGCGCTGGTGGTGCGGCGGGAGGAGGCCTATCTCGCCGCCCGCTTCGGCCCGGCCTACGACGCCTATCGCACCCGGGTGCGGCGCTGGTTCTAGGCGGGGCTCGACCGGCTGCGGCAACGCTCCTAGCCTCGACACCATGACCGAGACGCCCGCTCCCCGCTACCGGCTCCACTACTTCCCCGAGTCCGGCAACAGCTACAAACTCGCGCTGATGCTGACCCTCTGCGGCCAGGCATTCGAGCCCGTCTGGACCGATTTCGGCGCCGGGGTGACGCGCACGACCGAATGGCGTGCGCGGGTGAACCCGATGGGCGAGATCCCGGTGCTTGAGGAGGATGGCGAGCGGCTGACCCAGACCGCGCCAATCCTGCTGCGCCTTGCCGAGCGCTACGGGCGCTTCGGCGCGGCCGATGACCGCGAGCGCTTCGAGATCCTGCGCTGGCTGTTCTGGGACAACCACAAGCTCACCGGCACCATGGCGACCTACCGCTTCCGCCGCGCCTTCACCGAGGCGCCGGACCCGAGGGTCCAGGATTACCTGCGCGTGCGGCTCGACGACTATCTCGGCATCCTGGCCGGGGAGGTCGCGCAACGGCCCTTCATCATCGGCGATCGCGCGACGATCGCGGACATCTCGCTCTGTGCCTACCTCTCCTTCCCGCCGGACGAGAGCGGCTACGTCCTCGCCGTGACGCATCCGCCGATCGCCGCTTGGCTGGGCCGGATCGCGGCGCTACCGGGCTGGAAGGCCCCCTACGACCTGCTGCCGGGCAAGCGGTTGCCGCGCTACGCCTGATCCGGCGCAAGTCGCTTGCGCAGGAAGGCGCGGCTCTGCCCGCCCGGATAGTCCTCCAGCACGCCGAAGCGTTCATAGCCGAGGGCGCGGTAGAAGCCCTCCGCCTGGAAGGTGTCGAGCCAGGCGGAATGGCAGCCCTGCTCACGCGCATGGGCCTCGGCGCGGGCCATCAGCCGCCGGCCGGTGCCGCTGCCGCGCAGTGCATCCGTCACCCAGACCGCCTCGATGAAGAGCCAGCCCCAGCTCATCACCCCGGTCAGGCCGGCGAGCAGCCCGCCGCCCTCGTCGCGCAGCGCGAGGCCGAAGCGTCGCGCCTCATGGGGCACGCTGTGGCCGTGGAAGGCATGGATCTGCCGGGCGAGCTCGGCGCGCAGGGCGGGGTCCGGGTCCTCCATCTGCGAAAATATCGTGCCCTCGGGCCAGTCGGTGATGTCCATGCGGTGGATCATCGACCAGGGCGGCGCGCGATGCTACGCGCCGGCCTGTCCTCGTTCGGAGACCGCCCCCGCGATGTGCCGCTGCTGCCTTCCTCCGCTCGGCCGGCGCGGGCTGTTCGCGGCGGCGCTGGCGCCGGCTGCCATTCTGGCTGCGCCCGCATGCGCCGATGGCCTTGTCATGCCGCGCCTGCGCCTCGCCCCAACGCCGGGTGGCCCGCCGCGTGCCGCGCTGACGCTCGATGCCTGTTCGGGTGCGGCGGATCGGCGCGTGCTGGATGGGCTGATCCGGCTGGGCCTGCCGGCGACGATCTTCGTCACCGGGCTCTGGCTGCGGGCCAACCCCGGCATGGCGGCGCGGCTTCTGGAACGCTGGGATCTGTTCGATCTGCAGAATCACGGCGCGCGGCACGTCCCGGCGGTGCTGGGCGAGCGGCGGCTCTACGGCATTGCCGTGGCCGGCACGCTGGAGGCGGTGCGCGCCGAGGTGATCGGCGGGGCTGCCGCACTGGCCACGATCGGCGCGCCGCCCCCGGTCTGGTATCGCGGCGCCACCGCGCTCTACAGCCCGGAAGCGCTGGCGGCGATCCGCGGCATGGGCTTCCGCGTCGCGGGCTTCTCGGTGAACGGGGATGAAGGGGCGACGCTGCCGGCCGCACGGGTCGCAGCCCGCATCGCCGCGGCGCAGGACGGCGATGTCGTCATCGCCCACACCAACCACCCCGAACGGCCGAGTGGGCCGGGCGTGGTCGAGGGCGCGCAGCGCCTGGTGGAGCGCGGGTTTCGCCTGGTGCATCTGGACGCCGCCGGGCGGGCCGAGGAAAGCGACGCACCGCGCCGGGTGTGACGGGGCCGGGGGAGGTATTCCTCGCCCGTCACGGGGAATTCCCGGTTCTCGACGATTGCCATTCGGAAGGGCGCTGCCCATCCGTCCGCCAGGCCGCCAGGCCGCCAGGCCGCCAGGCCGCCAGGCCGCCAGGCCGCCAGGCCGCCGTGCAGCCTGGCCCGCCGCTACTCGGTGCCGGGCCGGGCCGGCAGGCCTTCCTCCCGTCATAGGCGTCGCGCGCCGGGGCCGCTTACGACATCCTTCCTGCCTGTGGCATCCGGAGCCAGGTATTGGTTTCCAAAGGCCTTTCGGCCTTTGGTGGGGTGGTTTGGAGGGGCAAAGCCCCTCCAATAGCGACAGCGCCGCAATGCGCTTACCACGCGTTTACGCTCCACCCGGCAGAATATGCCGGCCATGCCGAATCCCCCCGCGCCTCGTCAGGCGGCGTCCACGCCACAGCCGGCCGCCGCCCCGGCGCGGGCCCCGAAGCATCGCGATTTCAAGCAGGTACTGGCCCGCAGCACCCCGCCCGCGACACCAAGCCCCGTCGCGCAGCCTGCGATTGCGCGCGGCCCGGCGCCGGTCGCGACGCCGGCCGTCGCGCGTGCCGCGGGCCCCACCCTGCAGGCGCCCGCCCTGCGTGCCTGGGAGGGCCAGCCCAACGCCGCCTTCCGCCAGCGCATCGCCGAGGCCGAACGCAGTGCCGAGCATCGCGCGGATGGCTATGCGCTGCGCAATCCGGTGTCCGGTGCGCTCGGCCGGTACCAGTTCGTGCCGGCGGCGCTGCGCGACATGGGATGGATGGATGCCGAAGGACGCTGGACCGAGGCGGCGGGCCGCTTCGGCGTCACCGATGAGGCCAGCTTCCTCGCCAACCCCGCGGCGCAGGAGGCGGCGTTCTCCGTCTTCCTCGCGCGGCAGGAGACGATCCTCGATCGTGGCGGCACGCTGGCCCAGGCCGGCGAGACGATCACGATGCTCGACGGCAGCACCATCACGCTGACCGAGGGCGCGCTGGTCGCCGCGGCGCATCGGCGGGGCGCGGGGACGCTCGCGCGCTATCTCGCGCATCGGCGCGACACGCCGGGTGCGGCACTGACCGCAGCCCAGCGCAATGCCTTCGAGAGCGTGGAGAACCGCCTGCGCAGCTTCGCCGACCTGGCCTATGTCAGCGAGCGGCCGGGCAACCGGATGATGGCGCGGCGGGGCGGGCCGGCTGCCTGATCCGCTCGATATTCCACGCCCGAAGCGGGAATGCTACGCGCGATGATCCCACGCATGGCACGCGCCATGGCGAATGCGCGGCGTGTGGTCACCATCATGCAGGGCCACGACCGTGCCATGGCCGACGGCGCGGGAGATTTGCCGGCGGTCAGCCCCCCGCCGGCATGAATGCATGAAGGGGCGGGGCCACCATCGCAGTGGTGGTCCCGCCTTCCCTTGCGGCTCAGGCCGTGCGGTCGCCCCCGCTGCCCGCCAGCGCCGCCTGCGCCGCCGCCAGCCGGGCGACCGGCACGCGGTAGGGCGAACAGGAGACGTAATCGAGCCCGACGCTCTCGCAGAAGGTGATCGAGGACGGATCGCCACCATGCTCGCCGCAGATGCCGAGCTTGAGACCCGGCTTCACGCGGCGGCCCTTCTCGGTCGCGATCTTCACCAGGGCGCCGACGCCGTCCGGATCGATCGAGACGAAGGGGTCCTTCGGGAAGATGCCCTTCTCGATATAGAGCGGCAGGAACTTGCCGGCATCGTCGCGCGACAGGCCGAAGGTCGTCTGCGTCAGGTCGTTGGTGCCGAAGGAGAAGAAATCGGCGGTTTCGGCGATCGCATCGGCGGTCAGCGCGGCGCGCGGCAGTTCGATCATCGTGCCGATGCTGTATTCGACGTGGTACTTGACCTCGGCGAAGACCTCCTGCGCCACGCGCTCGACCATCGCCCGGGTGATTTCCAGTTCGCGCCTGGTTGCGACCAGCGGGATCATCACCTCGGGGTGCGGGGCCGCATGCGTCTCCTTGCCGATCGCGCAGGCGGCCTCGAAGATCGCGCGGGCCTGCATCTCATAGATCTCAGGATAGGCGATGCCGAGCCGGCAGCCGCGATGGCCGAGCATCGGGTTGGCTTCCGACAGCTCCTGCGCGCGGCGCTTCATCGTCTCGATGTCGGTGCCGAGCGAGGCGGCGACCTCCGAGATCTCAAGATCCGTATGCGGCAGGAATTCGTGCAGCGGCGGGTCGAGCAGGCGGATCGTCACCGGCAGCCCGGCCATGATGCGGAACAGGTCGATGAAGTCCTGCCGCTGGAAGGGCAGCAGCCGGGCGAGGGCGGCGCGGCGGCCCTGCTCGGTCTCGGCCATGATCATCTGGCGCACGGCGCCGATGCGCTCCGGGTCGAAGAACATGTGCTCGGTGCGGCACAGGCCGATGCCTTCGGCGCCGAACTTGCGCGCGGTCTCGGCGTCGAGCGGGGTTTCGGCGTTCGCGCGGACCTTGAGGCGGCGCACCTCGTCCGCCCAGCTCATCAGCGTGGCGAAGTCGCCCGAGAGCTGCGGTTCGACCATGGCGACGGAGCCGACGAAGACCTCGCCCGTACCGCCATCGATGGTCAGGATCTCGCCACCACGCACCTGCACGCCGCCGGACGAGAGCACCTGGTTGTTGTAATCGACGCTGACGCCGCCGCAGCCTGCGACGCAGGGCCGGCCCATGCCGCGGGCGACGACCGCCGCGTGGCTGGTCATGCCACCGCGCGTGGTCAGGATGCCCTTGGCGGCATGCATGCCGTGAATGTCCTCGGGCGAGGTCTCGATGCGCACGAGGATGACGGATTCACCCTTCTGCGCCCGGGCCTCGGCCTCGTCGGCAGAGAAGACCACGATGCCCGAGGCCGCGCCGGGGGAGGCGGGCAGGCCCTTCGCCAGCAGCTTGCGCGGCGCCTTGGGGTCGAGCGTCGGGTGCAGCAGCTGGTCGAGAGCCGCCGGGTTCACGCGCTTCACCGCTTCGGCGTGGTCGATCAGCCCCTCGCGCGCCATGTCCACGGCGATCTTCAGCGAGGCGGCCGCAGTGCGCTTCCCGTTGCGCGTCTGCAGCATGTAGAGCTTGTTCGACTGGACCGTGAACTCGATGTCCTGCATGTCGGTGTAGTGACGCTCGAGCGTCTCGCGCACCTTCACCAGCTCGGCATAGGCGCCGGGCATGGCCTTTTCCATGCTCTTCTCGCCCGGCTTGGCGCGGGCTTCGGACATGGGCTGCGGCGTGCGGATGCCGGCGACGACGTCCTCGCCCTGCGCGTTGATCAGGTACTCGCCGTAGAAGATGTTCTCGCCGGTGGACGGGTCGCGCGTGAAGCAGACGCCGGTCGCGCAATCCTCGCCCATGTTGCCGAAGACCATCGCCTGGACGTTCACCGCCGTGCCCCATTCGGCCGGGATGTCGTGCAGGCGGCGATAGGTGATGGCGCGCTGGTTCATCCAGGAGCCGAACACGGCGCCGATCGCGCCCCAGAGCTGGTCCCAGGGATCCTGCGGGAAGGGCTTGCCGGTGACTTCCCGCACCATCTCCTTGTAGCCATCGACGACGCGATGCCATTCAGAGGCGGTGATCTCGGTGTCCTCGATCTTGCCGGTATCGAGCTTGATGTTCTCGATGATCTCCTCGAAGCGGTGGTGATCCACGCCGAGGACGACCGATCCGTACATCTGGATGAAGCGGCGGTAGCTGTCCCAGGCGAAGCGCGCATCGCCCGAGGCCGTGACCAGCCCTTCGACCGTCGCGTCATTCAGGCCGAGGTTCAGCACCGTATCCATCATGCCGGGCATCGACACCCGGGCGCCGGAGCGCACCGAAACCAGCAGCGGCTTGTGGTGGTCGCCGAAGGTGTTGCCGACCGCCTGTTCGACCCGGGCGAGGCCGGCCTTGACCTGGTCCTCGAGGTCGGAGGGGTAGGTCTCGCTGTTCTGGTAGTACCAGGTGCAGACCTCGGTGGTGATGGTGAAGCCCGGGGGCACGGGCAGGCCGATGGAGGCCATCTCGGCAAGGTTCGCGCCCTTGCCGCCGAGCAGGTTGCGCATGTCTGCGCGCCCCTCGTTGCGGCCGGCGCCAAAGCTGTAGACCCACTGTGTCATCAGGGGTTCCCCCTCAGGCTTCGATCTTCGAGAAATCCGCCACCGCATCCATCGTGGCGCGGAGGCGGGCGAGTAGTTTCAAACGATTGCGGCGCAGTTCCGGCGCCGGGTCATTCACGATGACCTTGTCGAAGAAGGCGTCAACCGGGGCGCGAAGAGTCGCCATGGCTTCCATCGCCCGCTCGAAATCCTCGGCGGAGAGGTCAAGGGCGATGCGGGCGGCCGCCGGTTCGAGGGCGGCGGCCAGCGCCTCCTCCTCATGGGCCTTGAGCAGATGGTGCTCATAGCCCGTGTCGAAGGTGTGTCCGTCGCGCTTTTCCTCGATCCGCAGGATGTTGGCGGCGCGCTTGTAGGCGGCGAGGAGGTCGGCGCCGGCCTCGGATTCCACGAAGGCCCGGACGGCATCGGCGCGGCGCAGCAGACGGACCAGGTCGTCATCGGGGGCGGCGCCGAGCACGGCGGTCACCACATCGTGACGGGTGCCCTCGGCGCGGAGCTGGACGCGGAGGCGGTCGGCGAGGAACTGGTACACAGACCAGACCGTGACATTGACCTGTTCGGTGTGACCGGGCACGGCGATCCAGCTATTGAGGTGCGGATCTTCCGGCGGGCCCCAGGGAGCATCGGATTTCGCTTCC
The DNA here is from genome assembly GCA_041906015.1 of Roseomonas sp. Lineage (GTDB taxonomy): Bacteria > Pseudomonadota > Alphaproteobacteria > Acetobacterales > Acetobacteraceae > Neoroseomonas. The sequence goes on along the minus strand of JAYRJZ010000001.1, from coordinate 132,626 downwards.
GCCTCCGGTTGCGCGCGTCGGATGTCCGAACGCAAGGGCAAGCGGGCGCTCTCCAGAACCGGCAACAGCCCGATCCGCAGCCCGTTCTCCCGCACGATGCGGATGATGCCGAGCGCCGCCCGCCGCAGCGCGAAGGGATCGCCCGACCCGGTCGGCTTCTCCCCCACCGCGAAGAAGCCGGCGAGCTGGTCGAGCTTGTCCGCGAGCGCGACGCTGATCGCGACGGGTTCGGCAGGAACCTCATCCCCCGGGCCAAGCGGCCGGTAATGCGCCGCGATCGCCTCGGCCACCGCGGGCTTCTCGCCCTGGCCGAGCGCGTAGTACCGCCCCATCACGCCCTGCAGTTCCGGGAACTCGCCCACCATGCCGGAGGCGAGATCGGCCTTGGCGAGCTTTGCCGCACGGGCCGCCTCATGCGGATCGGCGCCCACCTTCTCCGCGATGATCCGCGCCAGCCGTTCCAGCCGCGCGACGCGCTGGCCCTGCGTGCCGAGCTTTGCGTGGAACACCACCGAATCCAGCTTCGGCAGGAAGGATTCCAGCGACTGCTTGCGATCGAGGTCCCAGAAGAACCGCGCATCCGACAGCCGCGCGCGCAGCACGCGCTCATTGCCCGCGGTGATCGCGGCGCCGCCATCGGGGGCGGCGATGTTCGCGACCAGCGCGAAGCGTGGCGCCGCCGACCCATCTGCCTTGCGCAGCGCGAAATACCGCTGGTTCACGCGCATCGTCGTACGCATGACCTCGGGCGGCAGGTCCATGAAGGCATCGTCGATGCGCCCGAGCAGCGGCACCGGCCATTCCACCAGCCCGGCGACCTCGGCGATCAGGCCTTCGTCGGGCACCACGGTCAGCCCCTCGGCGGCGGCCAGCGCGGCGATGCCGTCGCGGATCTCCCGGGCGCGCTCGTCGGCATCCAGGACGACGCGGCGTTCGCGCAAGGATTCCTGATAGTCGGTCAGGCCCTGCACCGCGAAGGCGCCGGGGGCCATGATGCGGTGCCCCTCGGTCTCATTGCCCGAGGCAAGCCCATGCCCGCCATCCTCACTGGTGCGCAGGTCGAAAGACACCACCGCGCCATCCAGCACGCAGAGGATGCGCTTGAGCGGCCGCACCCAGGGCATCGCCGACGACCCGCCCCAGCGCATCGACTTCGGCCAGGGGAAGGCGCGGATGATGGCCGGGATCGCCGCCGCGACCAGGGCGCGGGCTTCCACCGTCTCGCCCGGTTTGGACAGCACCCAGAACTGACCTTCCTGCTTCAGCGCGTCGCGGCTCGCGCCATGCTTGCGGAGGAAGCCGTCGATCGCCTGGTCGGGCGCGCCGATGCGCGGGCCGCGTTCCTCCTTGCCCTCCGTCGTCACGGAGGCGCGCAGCAGGGCGGACAGGCCGATGCGGCGGGGACCGTGGAAGGTCAGCGGCGGCGCCTCGACGAGCGCGGCGCAGCGCTCGCCGAACAGGCGGGCGAGGTCTTCCGCCGCACGCGCCTGCATGCGGGCCGGGATCTCTTCGGAGAAGAGTTCGAGAAGCAGTTCAGGCACTAGATGGCAGCCTTCACATCGGTGCGGGCGAAGTCATCGCCCTTGAACAGCAGGGGTTCGTTGCGGGCCTTGGCGAGCGCGTAGGAAAAGCAGTCGCCGAGGTTCAGCCCGGCCGGATGACGGCCCTTGCCGAAGCGGCGCCAGGCGTCCCGGGCGAGGGCGGCGTGTTCCGCCGTGAAAGGAACGATCTCGGCCTCGGCCTTCGCCAGCAACGCGTCGAGCCGGTCGCGCATGCCCTCTCGCGCCCGACCTTCGGCCACCAGGCTCGTCTCGACCAGCGTCGGCGCGGCCATGACGACGGCATCGGCCGTGCCGATCGCGGTTGCGAAGGCCAGCGCGTCAGGCTCGTCGAACAGGATCGCGACGATGGCGGAGGAATCGACGATCACTTCGGCAGGCCGTTTTCGTCATAGAGGTCGCTATGATCGCTCGTGACGCCGGGCGGCACGAGCTTCGACGCTTCTTCGGCGATCGCCATGATGTCGGCGATCTTGCGCCGACGGGCTTCGTCCCGTCCTGCCTTCTCCCGCGTCAGCCGGTCATGCACCGCCTCGCGCACCGCGCCGGTTGCCGAGGTGCCGAGCAGTGCCGCCAGTTCCTTGGCCTCGGCGATCACGGCCTCGTCCTTGATGTTCAACTGGCCCATGGCGACCTCATGGTAGAATGAAGTGCTCATATGGTAGAATGCGTGCCGGAAGCAAGCGCGCGCCTCACGCCGTCTCGCCGGCCAGCCAGGCCTCGCAGCAGCCCTTCGCGAGCGTCCGGACCCGGCCGATATAGGCGGCGCGCTCGGTGACCGAGATGGCGCCCCGCGCATCCAGCAGGTTGAAGCGGTGGGAGGCCTTGAGGCACTGGTCATAGGCCGGCAGGGCCAGCTTCCGTTCGAGCAGCGCGGCGCATTCCTTCTCCGCATCCTCGAAGTGGCGGAACAGCATGCCGACATCGGCATATTCGAAGTTGTGGGCGGAATATTCGCGTTCGGCGCGGAGGAAGACCTCGCCGTACTTCACGCCTTCGCCGTTGAAGTCGAGGTCGTACACATTCTCCACGCCCTGGATGTACATGGCCAGGCGTTCGAGCCCATAGGTCAGCTCGGCCGAGGGCTTCTCGCAGGGGATGCCGCCGACCTGCTGGAAATAGGTGAACTGCGTCACCTCCATCCCGTCGCACCAGACCTCCCAGCCGAGGCCCCAGGCGCCGAGGGTCGGATTCTCCCAGTCATCCTCGACGAAGCGGATGTCGTGCAGCGACGGGTCGATACCGAGGGCCCGGTAGGATTCGATCAGCAGCGCCTGCGGATCGGCCGGCGAGGGCTTCAGCAGCACCTGGTACTGGTAATAATGCTGCAGCCGGTTCGGGTTCTCGCCGTAGCGGCCATCCGCGGGCCGGCGGGACGGCTGCACATAGGCGACCTTCCAGGGCTTGGGGCCGAGCGAGCGCAGGGTTGTCGCGGGGTGCGACGTGCCGGCGCCGACCTCCATGTCATAGGGCTGGAGGATCAGGCAGCCCCGCTCCGACCAGAAGCGGTGAAGGCGCAGGATGATGTCCTGGAAGCTCGGCGGCTTCTGCGGCATGGGCGATCCGGGTGTGCTGGTGTTGTTGCGGCGCAGCTATAGGCTTACGGCTCCTGACCGGCAAGAAAACCGCCAGCGATGGAGTTCCCGCCTTGGACGCAGCCGCCCTGATCCGTGCCTATCTCGATGCCTTCAATCGCGGCGACCGGGCCGCCATGCTGAGCTATCTGACCGAGGATGTCGCCCACGACGTCAACCAGGGCGGCCGCGAGGTGGGGCGCGATGCCTTTGCCACCTTCATGGCCCGGATGGACCGCTGCTACCGCGAAACGCTGGTGGATATCGTCGTCATGGCGGAGCCGACCGGAACCCGCGCGGCGGCGGAGTTCATCGTCGAAGGCGCCTATCTCGCGACCGATGAGGGACTGCCGGAGGCGAAGGGCCAGACCTACCGCCTGCCAGCCGGCGCCTTCTATGCCATCCGGGGTGGGCGGATCGCGCGGGTGACGATGTTCTATAACCTGCCGGACTGGATCGCCCAGGTCAGCGCCGGGTCGTGACCACGGCGACGCCGGCGAGGACCACCAGCCCGCCGGCCACCACCTGCCAGGATGGCACCTCACCGAGCCAGACCGCGGCGATCAGCGTGGCGAACACCGGCTGGAGATAGCCGACCATCGCCGCATCCGCCGCCCGCGCCCGCGTCGCGAGGCCGAGGAACATGGTCAAGGGTATCGCCGTGGCGAAGATCGCCAGGAATACGGCGACGACCCAGATTTCCACCGGTTGCGCCAGCGCCGCCGTCCCGTCGAAGGACAGTGCGAAGCCGGCGGAGACAATGCCCGAGACCGTCTGCTGCCCCAGTGCCAGCGCCGCCGGCGGCCCGCGCGGCGCCATGCGCACCCAGATGGTGCTGACGGCATAGGAGCAGGTCGCGGCGAGGATCAGCAGCGCGCCGACCATGGTGCTGCCGCCCAGGCCCCCGACCCCGGCCAGCAAGGCGATGCCGAAGAAGCCGATGCCGACGCCGACCAGCATCCGCGGCGTCGGCTTCTCGCCGGGCAGCAGCACCCCGGCGAGCAGGGTGATGATGAGCGGACCGGCGGCCTGGACCAGCGCCGCGGGCGCGGCCTCCATGCGTTGCAGCGCGACGGGGATCAGCGTGTTGGGCAACGCGCCGGCAAGGATGCCGAGCACCATCGCGCCCAGCATCACCTTGCGGTCGATCCCACCGAGCGCGCCGCGCAGCCAGAGGAACAGGAACACCACGATCGCCGCCAGCACGCCGCGCACCGAGGCCATGGTGAAGGGCGGCAATACGGCGGCGAGGTAGCGGATCAGCGGATAGGTCGCGCCCCACAGCAGCGCGATGGTAATGAGCCGCAACCACAGCGCCCAGCCGGTGAGCGGCGGCACGGCTGTGTCAGTCCCAGCCCAGGAAGCGGCAGAATTCCCGCGCCGGGACGCGTTCCGTCGCCAGGCTGTTCTCGACCGCCGCGGGGTCGGCGTGGCCCAGGGCGAAGCCGCAGACCACGACCTCATCCTCCGGGATGGGCAGATGCTCGCGGATGATGCGATGCATCGGCGCGAAGGCCGCCTGCGGGCAGGTATCGAGCCCCATCCCCCGCGCCGCCGCCGTCAGGTTGCCCAGGAAGAAGCCGTAATCGAGCCAGGAGCCGATCTCGAGCCGCCGGTCGATGGTGAAGACGATGCCGACCGGGGCATCGAAGAAGGCGTAGTTGCGCGCGTGCTGCGCCTTCATCCGCGCCGTGTCGCCCTTGGTGATGCCGAGCAGCCGGTAGAGGTCCCAGCCCACCTTGCGCCGGCGCGACAGGAAGGGTTCGGGGAAGTGCTCCGGGTAGTAGCGGTACTCGGCATCGCCCGGCAGGCCGGCCTCATGCGCGGCGATGAGCGCGGCGGAGAGGCGCTTCAGCGGCTCCCCGGCCAGCGCATAGCCGCGCCAGGGCTGCATGTTCGTCCCTGACGGCGCGCGCGCGGCGATATCGAGCAGGTGCTCGACATCCGCCCGGGGCACCGGCGTCGGCAGGAAGGCGCGGATGGACCGGCGGGAGGCGATCGCCTCCTCGGCCGTCACCGATGTGTATCCGCGAAGGAGACCGGCTTGCCGATCGGCGCGCCGAGCACCTCATCCTCCCGCATCACCGCTTGGCCGCGGATGATGGTCGCGACCGGCCAGCCCGTGCAGACCGTGCCGTCGAAGGGCGTCCAGCCGGCGGGTGTCGCCAGCCAGTCGTTGCGGATCATGCGCTGGCGCTTGAGGTCCACCAGCGTGAAGTCGGCATCGTAGCCGGCCGCGAGCCGGCCCTTGTTCAGCGCGCCATAGACCCGCGCGGGGCCGGCGCACATCAGGTCCACCAGCCGCGAGATCGACAGCCGCCCGGACGTCACATGGTCCAGCATCAGCGGCACCAGCGTCTGCACGCCGGTCAGCCCCGCCGCGGTGTTGGGCCAGGGGCGTTCCTTGGCTTCGCGGGAATGCGGCGCGTGGTCGGACCCGATGCAGTCCACCGTGCCATCATTCACCGCCGCCCAGGCGGCATCGAGGTGGCGCTGGTCGCGGATCGGCGGGTTCATCACCGCATAGCCACCGAGGCGGTCATAGGCCTCGTCGGTCTGGGTCAGGTGGTTCAGCAGCACCTCGACCGTGCAGACATCGCGGAAGTCGCGCAGGTAGTCGAGTTCCTCGGCGGTCGAGACATGCAGGATATGCGCAGCCCGCCCGGTCTTGCGGGCGATCGCCATCAGCCGCTTCGTGCCCCGCAGCGCCGTTTCGACATCGCGCCAGACCATGTGGTTGCGGTGGGGCATGCCGGGGGTGAACATCGGCTTGCGTTCCTGCAGCCGGTATTCGTCCTCAGAATGATAGCAGATGCGGCGACGGCCGGAGCGCATCACCGCTTCCAGGCTGGCATCGTCCTCGACCAGCAGGTCGCCGGTGCTCGACCCGGCGAAGACCTTCACCGCGCAGACATTGGGCTGCAGTTCGAGCTCGGCGAGCTCCGCGATGTTCTTCTTCGACGCGCCGACATAGAGGCCCACATCGCAATAGGCGCGGCCGGCGAGATAGGCGCGCTTCTCGTCCAGGATGTCGCGGCTCACGACCGACTTCGTCGTGTTCGGCATGTCAAAGACAGCGGCGAGGCCACCCAACACGGCGGCCTTGGTGCCGGTCTCGATGGTCTCAACCGAGGGATCGCCCGGGTCGCGCAGATGCACATGCGGATCGATCAGGCCCGGCAGGACGTGCAGCCCGGCGCAGTCGATCGTCTCGCTGGCCTCGGCGGTGCGCAGGTCGCCCAGGGTGGCGATGCGGCCGTCGCGCACCGCGACATCGGCGGTCTCGACGCCCCAGGGCGTCACCACATGCCCGCCGCGGAGAAGGAGATCGTAACGGTCGGCGGTCATGCTCATCGCTCCCTGCTGGTGGGGCCGCTCTTGTGGCACCGCCCGCGCCCGCCCGGAAGCCCTGCGCTGTCCACATGCCTCGCCCCAGCGGGACTTGTGGACGCAAAGGGTCAGCATATGTGACGTTGTGCAATGCAGCATGCCATGAACATCGCGCCGGCTCCCCTGGGTCTCGCGCTTCAGGGGGGTGGGTCCTTCGGGGCCTTCACCTGGGGCGTGCTGGACGGGCTTCTCGCCGAGCCCTCCGTGCCGCTTGTCGCGATCAGCGGCGCGAGCGCCGGTGCCGTGAACGGCGTGTTGCTGGCCGACGGGCTGCTCGCCGGCGGGCGGGAGGAGGCGCGCAAGCGCCTCGCGCGCTTCTGGCACCTGCTCTCGGATTGGTCGGGGATCGCGGGGCTGCCGGTGCTGGGCTCCATGTTCGCCATGGCGGAATTGCCGGTCACGCCGTTTGGCTTCGGCTTCACGGGGCCGGATCCGCTCAAGGAACTGCTGGGCGACCTGGTGGATTTCCGGCGCCTGCGCTCGGAGCGCCCGCTACCCCTGCTGATCGCGGCGACGCGGGTGCGCGACGGGGAGGCCCGCATCTTCCGCGAGCACGAGGTATCGCTCGAGGCGGTGCTCGCTTCCGCCTGCCTGCCCCAGATGCGCGAGGCGGTGGAGATCGACGGCGAGCTCTATTGGGATGGCGGCTACAGCGCCAATCCGCCCCTGCGCGACCTGATGACCGCGAGCGATGCCGAATCGCTGCTGCTGGTGCAGCTGACCCCGGATGTCCGCCACAGCCATCCGCGGCTGCGCCACGACATCAATCAGCGCTCGCTTGAGATCGCCTTCGCCGCGCCGCTCAAGCGGGAATTGCGCGCGCTCGAGGATCTCAGGGCGTTCTGCCGCCTCGCCGGGTCCGGGCGCCCGCCGCTGTGCCAACGGCTCGACCGGCTGAAGCTGCACCGGCTGTCGCTGTGGGAGGAGGTGGAGGATGCCGGTTCGGCGAATCCGATCAACGTCTCCTGGCCGCAGCTGAACCGGTTCTTCGAGGCCGGCCGCGCCGCCGCCGATCGCTGGCTGGCGACGGACGGCGAAGTGCGCGACATTGACCCCTTGGCGGATGGCGAAGTCGCCGCGGCCGAGTGAGCCGCTTCCCCAAGGAGAGAGAGCCGCATGGCCTTGCCGCGCCTGCCTGGCGGTGTCGTCTTCGACATGGACGGGCTGCTGTTCGACAGCGAGACCCTGCAGCGCGATGCCGCACGCGACGCGGCGGCCGAACATGGCTGCGAACTGCCCGATGAGGTGTTCCTGAGCCTTGTCGGCGGCACCTGGCCCGACAACCGCGCGCGGCTGCTGGGCCATTTCGGCGCGGACTTCGGGGTGGATGCCTTCGAGGTCGCCTGGTCGCGGCATTATCATCGGCGCGCGGCCACCGGTCCTGCCCTGAAGCCGGGTGTGATGGAGATGTTGGCGCTGCTGGACGAACTCGGGCTGCGCCGGGCGATCGCGACCTCCTCCTCGCATGAGGCGGTGCGGCGGAACCTCACCGCGCATGGATTGTCCGGCCGCTTCGACGCGGTGGTGGCGCGCGGGGATTACGCCCGGGGCAAGCCGGCGCCCGACCCCTTCCTGATGGCGGCGGAACGCATTGGCGCGGCGCCGGAAGCATGCCTGGCGCTCGAGGATTCGCCCCACGGCGTGCGCGCGGCCGCGGCGGCCGGGATGGCCGTGGTCATGGTGCCGGACCTGGTGCCGGCCCGCGAGGCCGAACATGGGCTGTGCTGCTTCGTCGCGGAGGATCTGCACGCGGTGGCGCAGGCGATCATGGCCGTGGCGGGGTAGGGACCGCCGACGACCCGCTTCGCGGCGCAGGCGCCGCAGGGGTCGCCGGGATGCGTGGCGATGCCGCCTGCCCCTGATGGGTTTCCCGCAGTCGGGGCCGGAAATAGGCGAAGCGGGATCGAATTCGCGCTCCCATCGGTTCGTACATCCGGCCACAGGCCCCGGGGCTGAGCCGCTGGCTGCGGGCTGTCGCCTGGGGCCCGGTTGCCCGCCCTGCCATCGCGCGCGCCGGCCATGGGCATGACCGGAAAGGGGCGCCGCCCCTCTCCGGTTCGGCTTCACGCCGCCTGTTGCTGCAGCGTCGGCGCGACATCCTCCAGCGTCACGCGGCGCATGTCGCGGGGATAGGTGCTGTCCTCGAAGGGCCGCGCGCGGTGCAGGGTGCAGCGGTTGTCCCACATGACGAGGTCGTATTGCCGCCATTGGTGGCGATAGACGAAGTCCCGCTGGGTCGCATGTTCCACCAGGTCGCGGATCATCATCATGCCTTCGGGGACGGGCATGCCCTCGATCCGGCCGATATGGGCGGAGAGGTAGAGCGAGACGCGCCCCGAACCGGGATGGCGCCGCACCAGCCGCTGCGGCACGGGGGCGAAGGCCTTCTTCTCCTCCTCGGTGTAGTCGGCGAAGCCGAGCTGGGCCCGCGAATAGATCAGCGAATGCCAGGTGGTGAGGTCCTTCACCTTCGCCCTGTCCTTCACCGGCAGGGCATCCCAGGCGGCACGCATGTCGGCGAACTCGGTGTCGCCGCCCTCGGGCGGGATCACGCGGGCATGCAGCATGGAATAGAGGGCGGGCGTCGCCTTGAACGACGAATCGCTGTGCCAGAGCCGGTTGCCGAGTGCGAACATGCGGCGGCGATCATCGGCCGCGAGCAGCTTTCCGTCGGTGTCGAGATTGGAGATGTCGTTCATCTCCTGGTGCTTCAGCCGATGCTTGTGGGCGTCCACCACGCCGCGCGTCGGTTCGAGCTTCCCGAGCGCACGGCCGAAATCCATCTGCTGGTCGTCGTCGAGCCTCTGGTCGCGGAAGACGAGGACGGCGTAGCGATCCATGGCGTGATGGATCTCCTCGGCCATGCCGGGCGGCAGCGGCTCGCGCAGATCGAGGCCTGAGACCTCGGCGACGAAGAGAGGGTGCAACGGCGTGAGCGTCAGCGGCATGGGCGGTGTCCTCCAACCGGCCCGGTCCCGGTGGGCCGGGTTCTTCTTGGCAAAGCGTCGCGCCGGTGGGGGGAGGGGGTCAAGATCCGTGGCGCCGGCCTGCCCCGATGCGCGACACTGCCGGCGTCCGGCAATGGACACAAAGGCGGGAGGAAGCCGATGGAAGGCGGATGCACCTGCGGGCATGTGCGCTACCGCGTCGAAGGGCGCCCATTGATCGTGCATGCCTGCCACTGCCGCTGGTGCCAGCGGGAGACGGGCAGCGCGCACGCGCTCAATGCGCTGTGGGAGGCGGACCATGTCGTGCTGACCACCGGGCAGCCCGAGATGATCCACACGCCCTCGGCCAGCGGGCGCGGGCAACTCATCGCGCGCTGCCCGGCATGCCATGTCGCGGTCTGGAGCACCTATCCCCAGGCCGGGCCGGCGGTGCGCTTCGTGCGCGTGGGGACGCTGGACGTGCCCGGCGACTGCCCGCCCGACATCCACATCTACACCTCGACCAGGCTGCCCTGGGTGGTGTTGCCGGAAGGGGCGCAGGCCGTGCCGGAATACTACGATCCGAAGGACGTCTGGCCGGCGGAAAGCCGAGAGCGGGTGCGGGCGATGCGCGCGCGGCTCAAGGCGGAGGCGGTGGTGCCGGACCCGGCCGATCCGGGAAGCTGAAGCGCGAATGGCGGCCCTGCGGCCGCCATTCGGTCGGTGCCGTTCGTGTGCTCCGTCAGGCGGCGGAGGCCATCGCGTCCTCGGCATCGAGCACGCCCGCGACGGCATGGACCACGGCGGCGATGCGCACCGCGGCCTGGACCTGTTCCTTCGACAGGCCGCCATGGAGGACGACCTTCTCATGGGCCTCCATGCACATGCCGCAGCCATTGATGGCGGAGACGGCGAGCGACCACAGCTCGAAATCCACCTTGTCCACGCCGGGCTTGGCCATGACGTTCATGCGCAGCTTCGCGGGCAGGTTGGCGTAGTCGCCACCGACCAGATGCGTGAAGCGGTAGTAGACGTTGTTCATGCCCATGATGGCGGCGGCGGCCTTGGCCGCGGCGAGCGCCTCGGGCGAGAGCTTCGGGCCGAATTCGGCGAGGATGGCGCGCGTGACCTCGGCATTGCGCGAGGCGATGGCGCTGGCCACGAAGGTGCCGGCGAGCTGCTGCTGGTTCAGCACCGGCTCGGTGGCCAGCGAACCAAGGTTCAGCTTCAGGTCCTTGGCGTGTTCGGGCAGGCGGGCGCGCAGGGCTTCGAGGGACATCGGGGGCTCCAGGGCAACATGTCCCGCGTGCCCGGACAGGGCGCGCGGGACCGGGGGGTTTACGGGGGGCTGACTGCCCCCCGTTCCGCCATGCAGGCAGGGTTGGTGTGGCGGCTGCCTGCGTGGCGGACGCGGAAGGTGGCCTTAGGCCGCCTTCTCAAAGAGCTCCTGCGGCTTCAGCACGTCCTTGCCCTTCTCCCAGTTGCAGGGGCAGAGCTCGTCCGTCTGCAGCGCGTCGAGCACGCGCAGCACTTCCTGCGGGTTGCGGCCCACATTCAGGCCGTTCACCGCCGCCCACTGGATGGTGCCGTCCGGATCGACGATGAAAGTGGCGCGCAGCGCGACGCCGGCCTGCTTGTCGAGGATGCCGAGGGCCGTCGACAGCTCGCGCTTGATGTCGGCCAGCATCGGGATCGGCAGGTCGCGGATGTCGTCGTTGTAGACGCGCCAGTTCAGGTGGACGAACTCGCTGTCCGTCGACACGCCGTAGAGCACCGCGTCACGGTCGGCGAACTCGCCGGCCAGCTTGCCGAAGGCGGCGATCTCGGTCGGGCAGATGAAGGTGAAGTCCTTCGGCCAGAAGAACACGATTTTCCACTTGCCGGCATCGGACGCGGAGGTGATCTCGGTGAAGGACTTGCCGGGGCCGCCGAGGCCCTCGGCGCCACCCTTCACGGCGGCCAGGGCGAATTCGGGGAACTTGTCGCCAACGGTCAGCATGCGGTCACGCTCCTTGCTGGTTTTCGGCCGTCGGAACGGCCTTTGTGCGTTGCACCTAGTGCGATGCAGCAATGCGGCAGGGGCGCTGTTCTGTCCAACAGATTTCTTCGAAGAATTCGATTGAACCAGTCGATTTGATCGGATTGATTCAGCGCAAGGATGGGCCGCAGGCGCCTGATTTACCGCCGCAGCTCCATCTGGATCGGCCCCTCGCGTTCACCGCGGGCGAACTGGTCCACCATCGCATTGCCGGTCTCGCCCAGCGACGCCGCCGGCCCGGTCCAGACGATCTTGCCCTTGAACAGCATCGCCGCGTCGTCGCCGATGCGCCGGGCACTGGCCATGTCGTGAGTGATGGAAACGGCGGTCGCGCCCAGGCGCTTCACCACATCAACGATCAGCCCGTCGATCACCGCCCCCATGATGGGGTCGAGGCCGGTGGTGGGTTCATCGAAGAAGATGATGTCCGGCTGGGCGGCGATGGCGCGCGCAAGGCCCACGCGCTTCTGCATGCCACCCGACAGTTCGGCCGGCGAGAGATCCCCCACCGAGGCCGCGAGTCCCACCTGGGCGAGGACCTCCGCCGCCTTGTCGCGGGCCTTGGCCCGGGTGATGCGCTTCTGCGCGAGCAGCTTGAAGCAGACATTCTCCCAGACCGGCAGGCTGTCGAAGAGCGCGCCGTTCTGGAACAGCATGCCGATGCGGTCGTTCAGTGCCTCGCGCTCGCGGCGCGACATCGCCAGGATGTCCTGGCCGTCGATCTCGATCGTCCCGGCATCGGGGGCGATGAGCCCCAGGATGCATTTGATCGTGACGGACTTGCCGGACCCCGACCCGCCCAGGATGACCATGCCATGCCCGGCGCGGATATCGAGATCGACGCCATCCAGCACATGCTTCTCGCCGAAGGCCTTGGTCAGGCCGCGCAGGCGGATCTTCGGCACGGCATCGCTCATCGGGCGAAGAACATCTCGGTGAGGATGTAGTCGAAGGCAAGGATGAGGATGGAGGAGGCGACGACCGCCGTGGTCGTCGCAGCACCCACGCCCTGCGCGCCGCCGCGGCTGTTGTAGCCGCACCAGCAGCCCATCAGCGTGATGACGAAGCCGAAGGCGGCTGCCTTCACGAGGCCGGACGTCACGTCCATGAACTGCAGGAAGTCCATGGTGGCCTTGAGGTAGCCGGCCGAGTTGAAGCCGAGCCGCGTCGTCCCGATCAGCCAGCCGCCCATCACGCCGAGGATATCCGCCACCAGCACCAGGAAGGGCAGGGCGATCACGCCGGCGAGCAGCCGCGGCGCGACGAGGTACTTCATCGGGTTGGTGGACAGCGTCGTCAGCGCGTCGATCTGGTCGGTCACGCGCATGGTGCCGATCTCGGCGGCGAAAGAGGCACCGATGCGCCCGGCGACCATCAGCGCGGCGATGACGGGGCCGAGTTCACGCGTGATGGACAGCACCACGACATTGGCAACGGCGCCTTCCGCGTTGAAGCGCGCGAAGCCCGTATAGGATTGCAGCGCCAGCACCATGCCCGTGAAGGTCGCCGTCAGCGCGACGACGGGCAGCGAGAAATAGGCGATCTCGACCAGGTGCTTGAGGAAGAGTCGGCCATAGAAGGGCGGGCGCAGCAGGTGCGACAGCCCTTCCAGCGCGAACAGCGCCAGCGCCCCCACCGTGCGGCAGGCATCAATGACGGCACGGCCGATCGCCGCGACGGGGTTCAGCACCAGGTCCAAGCCCTCAGCCCCGGATGTAGTCGCGATGGTAGCGGGCGCCGAGCGAGGTCAGGATCTCATAGCCGATCGTTCCTGCCGCGGCGGCGAGGTCGTCCGGGCTGCACCCCGCGCCGCCGACCAGGGTCAGGCGGTCGCCGGGGGAGATCTCGGGCAGGTCGGTCACGTCGAAGGTCGTCAGATCCATGGATACGCGGCCAATGAGGGGAACCTTGCGGCCGCGGAATTCCGCCGCCGCCCGGCTGGACAGGCTCCTCAGGTAGCCATCCGCATAGCCCACCGCAACCGTCGCCACGCGCGTCGGCCGCTCGGCGGTCCAGGAAGCGCCATAGCCGACGGGGGTGCCGGGGGCGATCTCCCGGATCTGCAGCACCGGCGCATCGAGCCGCGCGACCTGCCGCATCGGGTTGTCCTGCCCCGGGGTGGGATTGATCCCGTAGAGCGCGCAACCGGGCCGCGACAGGTCGGAAGCGAAGGCGGGGCCAAGGAACATGCCCGACGAATTGGCGAAGCAGCGGCGGGTCTTCGGCAGCCCGTCGCAGGCGGCGGCGAAGCGCTTCGCCTGGGCCGCGTTCAGGGGATGGGCAGGTTCGTCGGCGCAGGCGAGATGCGTCATCACATAAAGGAGATCGAGCCCTGCCAGCAGCCCGTGATCCTGGGAGACTCGCTGCAGCTCGCGCTCATCGAGGCCGAGACGTGCCATGGCCGTATCGACATGCAGGATGGCGCGGCGGGCCACGCCATCCGCGCGTCCCGTCGCACCATGTGCGGCGACATCGCCGAGCGAGTTCAGCACGGGGGTGAGCGCGGCATCGCCATCCTCGCCCGGCCGGAAGCCGCCGAGCACGGCGATCATCGGGCCCGGGCCGATGGCCTCGCGCAGGGCGATGCCTTCGCGGAGCTGGGCGACGAAGAAGTGCCGGCAGCCCGCCCCGCGCAGGGCGCGGCCGACCTCCGTGGCGCCGAGGCCATAGCCATCCGCCTTCACCACCCCCGCCACCGCGCCGGGCGCCCCGCGCGCGGCCATGTCCTTCCAGTTCGCGACGATGGCCGGCAGGTCGATGGTCAGCACGGCTTCGGTGGAGGCGGGAGACGGCATGACGAGTCCTTGCGGCGGTGCAGCACCGCCATCCTGCGCCGCTATCACGCGCCCGGCGAGCCCGTCAGCCATGATCCTCGTCGTGATGGGTGTCGAGGTCGCCGAAGCGGGTGAACTCGGCCTCGAAGAACAGCTTGATGGTGCCGGTGGGGCCGTGGCGCTGCTTGGCGATGATCAGCTCCGCCTTGTTGTGCGCCATCTCCATGTCCTTCTGCCACTTGTCGACGGCCTCGTGGAACTTGTCCGCGTTGTCGAAGGTCAGTTCCTTGGGCGCGCGCTGGGCGAGGTAGTAGTCGTCGCGATAGACGAACATCACCACGTCGGCGTCCTGCTCGATCGATCCGGATTCACGCAGGTCCGAGAGCTGCGGCCGCTTGTCCTCGCGTGATTCCACGGCGCGCGAGAGCTGGGACAGGGCAATCACCGGAACCGACAATTCCTTGGCGATCGCCTTGAGCCCCTGGGTGATCATCGAGATTTCCAGCACGCGGCTCTCAGGCCGCGTCCCCGCCGCCGGGCGCATGAGCTGGAGGTAGTCCACCACGATCAGGTTGAGGCCCTTGGTGCGCTTGAGCCGCCGGCAGCGCGTGCGCAGTGCCGAGATGGTGATGGCCGGCGTGTCGTCGATCCATAGCGGCAGGGCGGCGATCTCGCGGCTGACCTCGACGAAGCGGTCGAAGTCGCGCTGGCCGATCTCGCCGCGGCGGATACGGTCGCCCGAGATGCGCGCTTCCTCCGACAGCAGACGGGTTGCGAGCTGGTCCGCGCTCATTTCCAGCGAGAAGATCGCGCAGCCGCCCCTCGGGACGGCGTTGGGGTCTTTCTCGCGCGCCTCGCGCAGGATGGATTTCGCCGCGCCGAAGGCGACCTTGGTCGCGAAGGCGGTCTTGCCCATGCCGGGGCGCCCCGCGACGATCAGCAGGTCCGACGGGTGCAGGCCACCCATCTTGGCGTCCAGGTCGCGCAGCCCCGTGGTCAGGCCCGAGACGCCGCCCGGGGTGGTGAAGGCCTTTTCCGCATGCTGGACGGCAATGGTCAGCGCGCGTTCGAAGGAGACGAAGCCGCCATCCCCCGCGCCGCCTTCCTTGGACAGGTCGAACAGCGCCTGTTCGGCGGATTCGAGCTGCGCCTTGGCGTCGAGTTCCGGCTCCGCGCCGAAGGCGCGGTTCACCACCACCTCGCCGAGGTCGATCAGCTGGCGTCGCAGATAAGCGTCGTAGACGACCTTGCCGTATTCGCCGGCGTTGATGATGCCGACCATGGCCGAGAGGAGCTGCGCCAGGTATGCCGTGCCGCCCGCCTCGTCCAGTACGCCCGAATGCTCGAATTCGGACCGCAGCGTGACCACGTCGGCAAGCTGCCCGGCCTCAATGCGTCGCTGGATCGCCTGGTAGATCCGGCCATGCACCGGGTCGGCGAAATGTTCCGGGGCAAGGAATTCCGAGACGCGCTCATAGGCCTTGTTGTTGGCCAGCAGCGCGCCGAGCAGCGCCTGCTCGGCTTCGAGATTCGCCGGCGGTAGGCGCTGGGACAGGCCCAGCAGGCCGTCCGGGGCATGGGTCGCATCAAAGCTGTTCATCGGCGCCGGTATAGCGCGGCGAGGAGGTGCCGGGGCGGGGGGATTCGCGCCCCGGCCTGGGGATATCGGGGATGACGGGTGGCCGGGCTTCTCCCGCCGGCGTTACGCGCGTGCCGGTGTGGACGCGGCCCGTTCCGCCTCCACCATGTAGTCGCGTGCCAGTGGCAGCGCATCGACGCGCCGCGTGAGCTGGAGCTGCCAGTTCATGTGCCCCATGTAGCGGAAGGACAGCTCGGCGCCGGCCAGGTAGAACTCGAACATCCGGCAGAAACGCTCGTCGGTCAGGCTGGCGATGGCGTCCCGGTTGCCGGCGAAGCGCGCGCGCCAGTGCTCGATGGTCTTGGCATAGTGCAGGCGCAGGATCTCGATATCCGTGACCCAGAGCTTCGCCTTCTCGGCGTGCGGCAGAACCTCGGAGAGGGCGGGGGAATAGCCGCCCGGGAAGATATACTTCGCGAGCCAGGGATTGGTGGAACCCGGCCCGTCCATACGCCCGATGGCGTGGATCAGCGCCACGCCATCCTCCTTCAGGGCGTCGCGCACTGTGGCGAAGAAGCGGCGATAGTGGTCGATGCCGACATGTTCGAACATGCCGACCGAGACCACGCGGTCCATCGGCGTCTTCCAACTGCGGTAATCCATTAGCTCGAAGCGCACGCGATCGGTGAGGCCGGCTTCCTCCACGCGCTGCCGCGCGACGCTGAGCTGTTCCTGCGACAGGGTGATGCCGGTGACGCGGGCACCGAAGTCCCGCGCGAGGGTGATCGCCATGCCCCCCCAGCCGCAGCCGATGTCCAGCACCTCGAGATCGGGTCGGTCCAGCTTCAGCTTGGCGGCGATGTGTCGCTTCTTGGCGATCTGCGCCTCTTCCAGCGTCTCGGTACCGGTGGGGAAGTAGGCGCAGGAATACTGGCGGTCACGATCGAGGAAGAGAGAGTAGAGTCGTCCATTCAGGTCGTAGTGATGCGCGACGTTGCGTTGCGACCGCCCGGCCGGGTTGAGCTGGTCGAAGCGGCGGCGGAACAGGCGCAGGATCTCCATCAGCCGCTCCGCCGGATGGGTGCCGCCCTCCATCATGTTGAGGACCAGCATGTCCAGCAGGGCATAGATGGAACAGCCCTCGGGGCGGAGCTCGTCGGCCATGTAGGATTCGCCGAGCGCCAGGGCCGGATTGAAGGTCATGCCGCGCAGGGCCCGGGCGGTCACGATGCGCATCGCGACGTCGGGGCCGGGGCCGCCGCGATACTGCCGCACGGTGCCGTCCGGGTAGGTGACGGTCAGGCTCCCGTGCTGGATCAATCGCTTCAAAGCGAGGTGGAACAGCATGCAAGCTCCTCCTGGCGTGGAGGAAGCATTGCAGACAGGACATGCCTGAGAAAAGTCCCCAATGCTGCATGGCAGAATCGGAGGGGCGCGCATCTTGCGGGAATGCGTCGGCCGCCCATGCAACCGCGCGACACGATATCCCGGGGAGGGGCATCGCCACCCCACCTCCGAAAAGGCCGGAAGGCCTTTGCAAGCCATCACCCGGCGTTGGGCAGCGCGTCGGGACGTTGTTCCCGGCGGTCAGGGCGACCGTTGCGTCAGGCGGAACAGAAAGCGCCAGCTTCCAAAGGCCACGGGCCCTTGGCAGGGCGAGGAGGGGAGAAGGGGCGCGGCCCCTCTCCCCTCCAGCAGCCCCATCGGGGCCTCAGCGCTCCGCGTCGGCCTGGCCGGCGGCCAGCTCGGCGGCCAGTTCGGCTTCCAGCGACGCGGCTTCGGCTTCCGCCTCGGCCTCGACGCGCTCGCCGCGCGCCTGCTTCTCGGCTTCCTCGACCGAGCGCGCCACGTTCACCACCACGGGGATGGCGACTTCCGGGTGCAGCGCGATCTCGACATGGGCGAGACCCACCGACTTGACGGCGTGCGGCAGCTTCACCTGGTCGCGGCCGACGGTCAGGCCGGCTTCGGTGCAGGCCTCGGCGATGTCGCGCGTCGAGACGGAGCCGTACAGCGCCCCGCTCTCACCCGCCTGGCGGATGATGGTCACGGACAGCCCGGCGACGCGCTCGGCGACGCGCTCGGCCTCCTCGCGGCGCTTGAGGTTCTGGGCCTCAAGCTGCGCACGCTCCTTCTCGAAGCGTTCGAGGTTGGACTTGCTCGCGCGGATCGCCTTGCCGCTGGGCAGCAGGTAGTTGCGGGCGTAACCGGGGCGCACCTTCACCAGCTCGCCCATCTGGCCAAGCTTGTCGACGCGCTGCATCAGGATCAGTTCGATCATGTTGTGCCTCCGGGCGGGCTCGTGCGCCGCCCCCATTGCTCGTAGAAACCGAAGGCCGTCACCGCGATCGCGGCCGGCACGCTGAGGATGACGAGCCCGGCGTAGAAGATGCCGAGCATGAACTGGCGCCCCGGACGGCCCTGGGACCGGCGATGCACCGCGGCGATGCCCTGCAGGAAGACCGGCAGCAGCAGCACCAGCAGCACCGACAGCCACATCGCATCGTCCGGCCCACCGAGGAGGAGCCAGGCCGCTGCCCCGGCCCCCGGCAGCGCCGGGTACCAGGCGGGCAGATGCACCGAGCTCCAGCGCGGGCTGGGCGAGAGGGCCAGGCCCGACCGCGCCAGGGCGGACTGGGCCGCGGCCCCGTTCACCGAGAGCGAGATCGCCGCCCAGAAGCCCATCGCCGCGGCCATGACCTGGGTCAGTTCCGCGACCGGCAACTGCGTGGCCGAAGCCCCCATGCGCGCGAGCGAGTGCTCCACCGCGGCGCGGATGGCCCCGTTCAGCCCGCCCGGCAGGCCCGAAAAGGCCACGCCCGCCAGGATGATGACGATGGCCGGCCAGATGCCGAGGATCGCCAGCGGCAGCCCCGGATCGATCCGCCCGTGGCGGAAGCCGAACAGCACCATCAGCAGGGCCGGGACCGCGAAGCCGGTGAGGAACACCGTCATCGGCAGCAGCCCGGCCACCGCGATGTGGATCGCGGCGCCAAGCGCGGCCGCCCAGGCCATGGGAACCGGGCCGAAACCCAGCCCCGCGCCGAACAGCGGCAGCGGCGTCAGCCAGAAGGCCGCGAAGCCCAGCGGTAACCCGCGCATGGCCCACAGCGAGAGCACCGCGGCGGTCAATCCCGCCGCGGTCCCCGCCAGGAAGCGCGGATTGCCGAGCACGCTGCCCATGGCTGCCCCTCCGGGCTCCCCGTCCTCAGTCGTTGATGACGTAGGGCAGCAGCGCCAGGAAGCGGGCGCGCTTGATGGCCTGGGCCAGCTCACGCTGCTTCTTGCCGCTCACCGCCGTGATGCGGGACGGGACGATCTTGCCGCGCTCCGACAGGAAGCGGGACAGCAGACGGACGTCCTTGTAGTCGATCTTCGGCGCCTGCGGCCCGGAGAAGGGGCAGGACTTCTTGCGCCGATAGAAGGGGCGGCGGGCGCCGACGGCCGGGCGGCGGGCGGCGGGGGTGAGGTCGGTGGATTCGGACATGATCGCTTACTCCCCGGCCCCGTCGGGGCCGTCCATCTCGTCGCGGGGGCGGGCGCGGAACTCCTCGCGGTCGTCGCCACGCTCGCGGCCACGGCCCGAACCGAAGCGGCCAGCCGGACGCGGGCCGCGGAAGCCACGGTCACGCTCGCGGTCGTCGCCGCGCTTGGCCAGCACCGCCGACGGCGCCTCGTCGATCGTCTCGACGCGGATGGTGAGGGAGCGCAGCACGTCCTCGTTCAGGCCGAGCTGACGCTCGACTTCCGGCAGGGCGGAGGCGGGCGCGTCGAGACCGAGGAGCATGTAGTGCCCCTTGCGGTTCTTCTTCACCTTGTAGGCGAGGCCGCGCAGGCCCCAGTATTCGCGCTTCTTCACCTCGCCGCCGCCCTCGGTGATGAGGGTCGCGACCTGCTCGGCGATCGCTTCGACCTGCTGCTGGGTGATGTCGTTGCGCGCGATGAACACGCATTCGTAGAGCGGCATGTGATCTCCCTGTGGCTGTCTCAGCCCTGGCTCCGGAATGGAGCGCGCAAACGGGCATAGCCGGGCGCTTGCCTTGCGCCCGGCAGGGGAGCGGGGCGTAAAGCACGGCGGCAGCGCCGAAGCAAGGCCGGAATCGGCCCCAAACCGAGCCTTTGCGCGTGAATCGCCCGGCTGCGGAACAGAAAGCCTGCTGCGCCCGCTGCCGAAAGACGGCATTCAACCATGCATTGCACCTTGGTGGGGGTGGCTTGGCGAGGCCAAGGCCCCTTCTGCTTCACACCCTCCGAGACGGGATGCCGATGCCGCTGCCGACCTCCCTGACCCCTCTGCGCCACCGCGCCTTCGCCTGGCTGTGGTTCGGCAATGTCATCTCGGCCATCGGCACCTGGGTCCAGTCCACGGCGAGTGCCTGGGTCATGACCACCCTGGCGCCCAGCCCGCTGATGGTCAGCCTGATCCTCGCCGCCGCGCAGTTGCCGATCCTGTTCCTCGCGCTGCCGGCGGGGGCGCTGGCGGACCGGCTCGACCGCAAGCGGCTGCTGGTCTGGAGCAACCTCGCCATGCTGGCCGTCTCGGGGGCGCTGGCGGTGCTGCAGTTTTTCGGCTGGGTGGATGCCTGGGTGCTACTGTTCCTGACGGTGCTGCTCGCCTGCTTCACGGCGCTCAACAGCCCGGCCTGGTCCTCCTCGGTGCCGTTGCTGGTGCCGCGGGCGGAACTGCCGCAGTCGCTGGTGCTCAATTCGGTCGGCTACAATCTGGCCCGCGCGGTCGGACCGGCGATCGGCGGCGTGGTCGTCGCGGCGGGCGGCGCGGCGGTGGCCTTTGGCGCCAATGCCCTGTCCTTCGCCATCGTGGCGGTGATCATCGGCGCGGCTCTTGCCTTCCCGAAGCGGTCGGATCCGGCCGACCTGCCGCCGGAACCGCTGGGCCAGGCGATGCGGCTCGGCCTGCGCTATGCCGCGTCGGAACCCAACCTGCGCGCGGCGCTGTTCCGCTCTGCCGTCTTCTTCGGCTGTGCGAGCGCGGCCTGGGCACTCCTGCCGCTCTATGTGCACAAGGTCCTGCACCTCGATGCCACCAGCTTCGGCCTGCTGCTCACCGCGATGGGGGCCGGTGCGGTGGCCGGCGGCCTGGTCATGCACCGGCTGCGGGAACGCTACACGCCCGATACGCTGGTGATGCTCGCGGGGGTGGTGAATGCCGGGGCGCTGATCCCGATCGCGGTCGTGCCGGGGCTGGTGACCGCGGGGATCGCCATGTTCGTCTTCGGCATGGGCTGGATCGCGGCTGCGGCCAGCCTGCAGGCGACGGTGCAACTCGCCTGCGCGCCCTGGGTCCAGGCGCGTGGCCTTGCGATCTACCAGGCCGTCTACAACGGCGGCATGGGCTTCGGCGCGATCGGCTGGGGTTGGCTCGGCGAGCAGGCCGGGGTGCGGGGAGCGCTGCTCGCGGCCGGGCTGGGCGGGATCGTCATCGCAGTACTGGCCCGGTCCCAGCAATTGCCCACCGAGGTGCCCGACCCCGCCGCCAAGCCCGAGCATGCGCTGCCGCACTTCGCGGTCGGCAAGGCCCTGGTCGAGCTGATGCGCACCGACGCCCATCCGGTGCTGGTCAGCGTCGCCTACGTGGTGGAGGAGGCCGACCTGCCGGGCTTTCGCGGCACGATGCAGGCGCTGCGGCTGTCGCGCCACCGCGACGGGGCGACGGACTGGACCCTGGTGCGCGACATCGAGCGGCCCGAGGTCTGGGTCGAGGCCTTCCGCCTGCCGGACTGGAGCGAACTGCGCCGCGCCACCATGCGCTTCAATGCCCAGGACGATGCCATCATGCAGGCGGCGCTGGCCTTCCACCGTGGCGAGTCGCCGCCCGAGGCGCGCATCTTCCTCGCCGTCTACGGCACCGGATCCGGCCACGGCCATTATTGGCATCCGGGCATGTTCCGCGGGTAGGGACGGCTTCCGACCGTTGACAAGGGCGTGCCGGACCCGCAATCGGCGCGCGATCATCTGTTTGACGCCTGCACGACACGGAAACGCACGCATATGGCAACCGCCTTCGTCTTCCCCGGCCAGGGCAGCCAGGCCGTCGGCATGGGCCGCGACCTCGCTGAGGCCTTCCCCGCCGCCCGCCACGTCTTCCAGGAAGTGGACGACGCGCTCGCCCAGAAGCTGTCCAGGCTCATGTGGGAAGGGCCGCAGGAGGAACTGACCCTTACCGCCAACACCCAGCCGGCGCTGATGGCCCATTCGCTGGCCGTGGTGCGGGCGCTGGAATCGGAAGGCGGCTTCGTGCTGGCCGAGAAGGTCGCGCTGGTCGCCGGCCATTCGCTCGGCGAGTACAGCGCCCTGACCGCGGCCGGCGCCTTCGACATCGCCACCGCCGCCCGCCTGCTGCGCCTGCGTGGCGAGGCGATGCAGAAGGCGACCCCGCCGGGCACCGGCGCGATGGCCGCGCTGCTCGGCGCGGAGCTCGACCAGGCGAAGGCGATCTGCGTCAAGGCCGCGACCGATCCCGAAACCGGCAAGGCCGAGGTGGTCGAGGCCGCGAACGACAATGGCGGCGGCCAGGTCGTCGTCTCCGGCGCCAAGGCCGCGGTCGAGCGTGCCATCGCGATCGCCAAGGCCGAGGGCGTGAAGCGCGCCATGCTGCTGCCGGTCTCCGCCCCCTTCCATTGTGCCCTGATGGCCCCGGCGGCCGATGCGATGGCCGAGGCTTTGGCCAAGGCCGACCTGCGTGTCCCGCTGGTGCCGGTGGTGGCCAACGTCACCGCCGCCAAGGCGACCGACCCGGCCGAGATCCGCGACCTGCTGGTGCGCCAAGTGACCGGCACGGTGCGCTGGCGCGAATGCGTCGCCGCGATGGCTGCGATGGGCTGCGACAGCTTCGTCGAGCTCGGCGCGGGCAAGGTGCTGACCGGGCTGATGAAGCGCAACGCGCCCGAGGCACGCGCGCAGGCGATCGGCACGCCGGCCGATGTCGAAGCCTTCCTGAAGGCCCTATGACGCATATCGAGCGCATCGCGGCGCCGGAGGCGGCGGATGAGGCGGCGATCATGGCCGTCCTCGCCGACGCCAATGCCGCTGCCGGCTGGCCGCATGTGCGCGAAGCGGTGCTGCTCACCATCCGCGATGCCGAGGGCGGCGTCGCGGGCGGGCTGATCGGGCGCATCTCGTGGCAGTGGCTTTATGTGATGACCCTCGCGGTCGGCCCCGCGCTGCGCGGGCAGGGCTGGGGCCAGCGCCTGCTGCTGCAGGCCGAGGCCGCGGCGCGCGAGCAGGGCTGCATCGGGGCGCGGCTCGACACCTATTCCTTCCAGGCGCGGGGCTTCTACGAGAAGCAGGGCTACCGCGTCACAGGCACCCTCGAGGACTGCCCGCCGGGCCATGCGCGCTACAGCATGGCCAAGCGCTTCCACTGACCCTTTCGCAGAGACAGCCAGACGTCCGTCGCGGGCGTCGCCAGGAGAGCGAGACATGTTCGATCTGACCGGCAAGACCGCCCTCGTCACCGGCGCTACGGGCGGCATCGGCGAGGCCATCGCGACCGCGCTGCACAAGCAGGGCGCGACGGTGGCCATCACCGGCCGTCGAGAGGCGGAACTCGCCCGCGTGGCCGAGGCGCTGGGCGGGGTGCGCGTGATCGTCGCGCCGGCCGACCTGACCGACCCCGCCGCGCCCGCCGCGCTGGTCGAGAGGATCGAGACGGAGGCCGGTGGCCTCGACATCCTGGTGAACAATGCCGGCTTCACCCGCGACATGCTGGCGCTGCGCATGGGCGATGCCGACTGGAACGCGGTGCTGGAGGTCGATCTGACCGCGCCTTTCCGCCTCGCGCGCGCCGCGCTGCGCGGGATGATGAAGAAGCGGTCCGGGCGGATCATCTCCATCGCGTCCATCGTCGGCGTCACCGGCAATGCGGGCCAGGCGAACTACTCGGCCGCCAAGGCCGGCCTGATCGGCATGTCGAAGTCGCTGGCGCAGGAGGTCGCGACGCGCGGCGTGACGGTGAACGTCGTGGCCCCGGGCTTCGTGAAGACCGCGATGACCGACGTGCTGGGCGAGGCCCAGAAGACCGCGCTGCTGTCGCGCATCCCGACCCAGCGCATGGGCACGCCGGAGGATATCGCGGCGGCGGTGGTGTATCTCGCCTCGCCCGAGGCGGGCTGGGTGACGGGGCAGACCATCCATGTGAATGGCGGGATGGCGATGATCTGAGGCGCCGCGCCGCTGGCGTGACGCATTCGTCACGCAACCGCGGCGCCGCCCGAGTGTTCCCGATCTGCCGCAGCCCTGTGCGCGGCGTGACCGGAGACACCCCATGTCCAAGATCTTCGAGGCCGCGGCGCAATGGGCGGGTCGTCAGGCCGGCCGCGCCTCGACCTTCCTCGCCGCCCTGGCGCTGATCGTGCTGTGGGGGGTGTCGGGGCCGATCTTCGGCTTCTCCGACACCTGGCAGCTCGTCATCAACACCGGCACGACGATCATCACCTTCCTGATGGTGTTCCTGATGCAGAACACCCAGAACCGCGACACCCGCGCATTGCAGTTGAAGCTCGACGAGCTGATTCGCGCCACCAAGGGCGCGCAGGACCAGATGATCTCGCTGGAGGACAGCACGGAGGAACAACTCGATACGCTGAAGCGGCGCTTCGACACGCTGCGGGATGCGGCGGGCTGATCCGCGCGGCAGCGCGATGAGTCGGATGTGTCGGCCGGAGGAGCTCTG
Organism: Roseomonas sp.; assembly: GCA_041906015.1. Lineage (GTDB taxonomy): Bacteria > Pseudomonadota > Alphaproteobacteria > Acetobacterales > Acetobacteraceae > Neoroseomonas. The sequence continues at coordinate 108,093 of JAYRJZ010000001.1, read as the reverse complement.
TGCCATGCGCGCGAAGATGAGGTGCTGACGGCAATGGAGAGGGGCTCTGCCCCTCTCCAGATCTCACCTCGCCAAAGGCCACAGGGCCTTTGGAAACCTTGAATGGGCGCCGCGCACCACGTGCGGTTCGGCATCGCGACGGAGCTTCGCTGCTCAGCGCCAAGTATCGGTTTCCAAAGGCCCTGTGGCCTTTGGTGGGGTGGCTTGGAGGGGCAAAGCCCCTCCAACTCCACAGCGGAAGCAAGCGGCCATCCGACGTGACGTCGCGCGTTTTCCGCTTGCATCGCCTGCGCCCGGTGGCGGTAGCCATGGCGGGCCCCGGCGAGTTCGATCCCTTCAAGGATTGAGCCCCTGCGGCGGGGTGGGGTGTGCAGCCTCGCCCCGCCGCCGCTACCCTTGGCGCGAGGAAACGCCAGGAGGGACCATGACCACGCCGAAGCCGCCGATCGCCCTGTCGGCTTGGGGAAGCTTCCATGTCGGCGGGCGGGAAGTGCGCGTTGCGGGCGAGACGGTGCGGGAGGTGCTCTACACCCCCGGTAGCGCGCCGGCACGGCTCGATCCCAACGGCACCTACCTCGTCGGCGGCATGTATGCGCAATTCATGGTGCCGGAGCCGCGGCGCGGCACCGTACCGTTGATGCTCTGGCATGGCGGCGGGCTGACCGGTGCATGCTGGGAGACCACGCCGGATGGGCGCGAGGGCTGGCAGCATTTCTTCCTCCGCCAGGGCTGGGAGGTGGTGGTCAGCGATGCCGTGGAGCGCGGCCGCGCGGGCTGGACGCGCATTCCGGAGGAGAGCGGCGGCGTCGCGGTGGTCAGCCCGATGGAGAACCCCTGGCCGCGCTTCCGCATCGGGCCGGGCACGCCACAGGAAGGGCAGGTCTATCCGGGCCAGCAATTCCCCTGCGACCCGGAATCCTGGCGCGCCTTCATTCGCCAGAACGTGCCGCGCTTCACCACCACGGACGATCTGATCCTGGCCGCCTATGGCGCGTTGCTCGATCGCGTCGGTCCCTCGGTGGTGGTGGCGCACAGCCAGGGTGGCTTCTTCGCCTGGCGCGCCGCGCAGGAATGGCCGGACAAGGTGCGCGCGCTGGTGCTGGTGGAACCGGCCTCGATCGGGCTGGCGGAGAAGGTCGCCGCGCTGCGCGGCATTCCGGTGCTGATGATCTTTGGCGACTACATCGCCGATGATGCGCGCTGGCCGACCATCCGCGCCAACGGCATCGCCTTCGCCGAGGCGGTGCGCGCCGCCGGCGGCAGCGTCGAGGTGGTGGACCTTCCCGAACGCGGCATGCGCGGCAACAGCCACATGATCATGATGGACCGCAACAGCGACCAGGTGGCGGAGCTGGTGCAGGACTGGCTGGCGGGGCGGGGCCTGTGGCACGGCCCTGCCGCGGCGTAGTGCTTCGGCCCGCCGTGCCAGGGTGGGTTCGGTCAGCCGCGCGGATCAGCCTGGCAGGCGGGAACGGAACCAGGTCAGCAGGTCCGGCTTGCCGCTGATCTCGGCGCCGTTGCCGTAGAGGCTCGCGAGGAAGGTGATGCGATGGGTGCCGCCCGGCACGGCGGCACCGTCGATGTGCTCACCGCCCGCGGCGAGCGGCTGCTGCGCGAGCACCGGATGGATCGCTTCGTCGGCCAACCCGTAGAACAGGCGCATCGGCGCGGCATAGTCCCAGAAGGTCGCGCGGTTCGCCGCGAGCTGGCGCAGGAAGCGGCCGACGACATCGGCCGTGAAGCCCTGGAAGAAGCCCTCCGACAGCAGTTCGGACGTCTTCGGGAAATGTTGCGACGGGTCGAGGTCGAGGCTCTCGTTGTTCCAGAACGTCAGCGCCATCTCATGGTATTCGGGCCGCACCGCCGCCTCGATCAGCCCATCGAGGCCGTAATAGGCCTGGTAGCTGCCGAGCACGATGATCAGACCGAGTGAAACCCAGTCCGGCACCGCCGGATAGGCCGCGTCGGTCGGCGCCGGATAGGTGAGCCCGCCCGTCCACCAGCGGATCGTCTCGTTGAGGTCGTTGAAGGGGCTGGCGGCGGCGGCGGCGCGCACCGGACGCCCGCTTTCCTGCAGTGCCTGCGCCAGCCATTGCGTGTTCAGCGCACCCTGGGACCAGCCGGTGAGGAAGAGGGGCCCCGCCGCCACGCCGAGGCTGCGCATCCCGGCGATCCCGGCATCGAGCATGTCGAGGCAGGTGCGTGTGGTCGCCCCCTTCACGACATAGGCCTCGGGGCGGTCATCGCGGAACGGGCCCTTGCCGAGGTAGTCCGCGCCGATCACCGCGAAGCCGTTCGCCGCCAGGCGCTGGACCATGAAGAGCGTCTCGGCGGAATCGGTGCCATCGCGCATCACGAAGCTCTCATCGGCGATACGCGTCAGGTTGGACGGCACGGATTCCGCGCCGAAGATGGTGCCGTGTTGCCAGGAGACGACGGGGATGCTGCCCGTCGCGCCGGCCGGCAGGGCGAGCAGTCCGCTGATCGTCACGCGCTCCCCCGTCTCGGGCACCTGCGTCGTGGTGATGACGCGATGCAGGCGGACATCGCTGCGCGCGCCCTGGGTTGTCGGGTCGAAGGCGCGCAGCACGTTGCCGCTGTTGAAGGTGGCGTGCCAGGTGGCAGCCAGGTTGTCCAAGCGCGTCTTCGTCACCGTCACCGCGTTGTCGAGCAGCAGGCTCCGCTCCACGGCCTGCGCCAGGGCAGGGCGCGCGAGGCGCTGGCCCCCGAGCGCGGCCGCGACACCGATCAGGCCGGCGTCACGCAGCAAGGTCCGGCGGGCGGAAGAAGCGAACCCGGTCATGCGTAGAATCTCCGGCTACTGCTCGAGTAGCCGTGATCCTATCGCGCGCATGTCGCTTCGGGTACTCGCCCCCCCCCTGGCCGGCGGCATGATGGCCCTGCTTCACTCTGCCGCTGCGGGCTCCGGCTCGGGCTCCGGCAGCATTCCCGCCGCCAGCACCGGCCAGCGCGCACAGGCAAACAGGAACCCTGCTACCAGCGCATAGGCCAGCGCCACCGCCGGCGTGACCGCGATGCCCACTGCCGGCCCGTGCATGAAGCCGAAGAAGGTCATGACCGCGCCCGTTGCGGCGAAGCCCGCCGCCTTCAGCCAGTCCCGTCCAATGATGCAGGCGGCGATGGCGGCCAGGATCAGCCCTGACAGGATCGCGCCCTCCCCGAGGATCTCAAGCCCCGGATACAGCACGCCGAGCGTCGCGAGCTTGTCCATGCCCACCGCCCCCGCGCTGGTTCCCGCCGCGCCGAGCGCGCCGTCGATCAGCGTCTTCGCCCAGGCGGCGAGATGCGGCACGAGGCCGAGCACCACGGCGGGCGCATGCGACTTCGGTGTTTCCTGGAAGGCCTGCGCGCCGATCAGCATGCCGATGTAGAGCAGGATCGGCGAGATCGCGACCACCGGGATCAGGTCGAGCAGCACCGAGACGACCCCGAGCCAGGTCACGACGAGCACGGCAAGCCCCGTCGCCGCGGAATAGCCGATCCGCCCGCCCATCGCCTTCCACCCCGGGTGCCCGATGTAGACGGCATTGATGTAGGGGTTGCCCATCAGGCAGCCGATCAGGCTGACGACGCCATCCGCGGTCAGCACGCGCGTGGTGGGGAAGGCGTCGCCGGCCACCTCGGCGCTCTCGACATTGTCCATCGCCTCGACGAGGTCATAGATGCCGAAGGGGATCGCGGTGACGAGGATGATGCCGATGAACTCGAAGCCGCCGAAGACATGGTCGATCGCCGGCACCGGCACAGAGAAGCCGATGCTGGACAGCCCCGCGAACAACTGCGTCAGGCTGCGCCCGCCGAAGCCGAGGCCGAACAGCGCGGCGCCCCAGGCGATCAGCATGCCGAAGGCGATCGCCACCAGCCCGGCGGGGATGTTGCGCGGATAGCGCAGCCCGCCGAACCAGGCGGCGAGCACGATGCCGAAGCAGACCAGGCCGATCACCGGCGTCATGAACATCTCGAGCGCCGGGCGCATCGAGATGAAGGTGATCGACACGCCGGCGAGCGTGCCGAGCAGCGCCGCGCGCGGGGTGATGCGCCGGATGACGGGGGCGATGAAGCCGCCGATCATCAGGATGAAGGATTGGATGAAGACCCAGGTGAGTCCGGCTTCCCAGCCCTTGATCGGATCGCCCGTCCGCTGCGCGATGGGCAGCATGATCACCAGGGTGACCACGAACATGTGTGGCACCGAGATGCCGGAGGGCAGGGCGCAGACATCGTCACGCCCCGTGCGCGCCGCGAGGCGGTAGGCGAGGAAGGCATAGTACCAGGTGGACAGCGCCATCATCAGACCGGCGGCGGGCAGGATGCGGCCGAAGACGATGTCCGCCGGCATGTTCAGCACGAAGCGCAGCAGCCCCGTGAGCACCAGGAGGTTCACCAGGATATTCGTGCCGAAGCCGAACAGCGCGTTCCAGTCGCCCGGCGTCCAGAGCGCAGGCTTCGCGGTCGTGGTCGTCATGCCCTCTCTCCCTGCAGCGATGCGGCGAGTGCCGCGGTGTCGGTGACCCAGCCGAAGATCCCGCCCTGCGCGCTGACCATGCGTAGCGCCATGGCGTGGAATTCCGGGAAGTAGGAAGCGCAGGCATCGGCGAGGACAGCGCAGCGGAAGCCGCGGTCATTCGCCTCGCGCAGGGTGGTGTGGACGCAGACCTCGGTGGTGACGCCCGCGATCAGCAGGGAGTCGATGCCGCGATGGCGCAGCATCGGTTCGAGCTCGGTCGCGTAGAAGGCGCCCTTGCCGGGCTTGTCGATCACGGGTTCTCCGGGCAGGGGGGCGAGGGCGGCGACGATGTCGTGCCCCGGCTCCCCGCGTACCAGGATGCGGCCCATCGGGCCCGGATCCCCGATGCGCTTCGACGGCGCGCCGCGCAGCACCTTGGCGGGCGGGGCATCGGAGAGGTCGGGGCGATGGCCCTCCCGCGTGTGGATCACCAGCATGCCGCTGCGCCGGGCGGCGTCGAGCGCGGCGCGGCAGGGCCCGATCGCGGCAGCCAGCAGGGAGACGTCGTTGCCGAGGGTCTCCCCGAAGCCGCCGGGTTCGAGGAAGTCCCGCTGCATGTCGATGACGATCAGCGCCGTGCAGGCGGGATCGAACTCGAAATCCGAGGGTTCGGCGGGAATGGCGATTGGCATGCGGCGCGCCCTCGCGATGGGGTGCGCGGTGTCATGCAAGAAGCGTGCAAACTGTATACGTGACTGTATGCAAGAAAGTACCGTGCGACCCTGCTTCAGCCGAGTGCAGAGTGCCGACCGGCTGCATCGCTTCGGGGCGCTTCAAGGCAATCCGGGGCTCGTTGCCCGATCGCCATCTCATGCCGACGGCATGATGAGACCCTGTGCGATCCGTATACAGTTCCCAATCCGACGCCGCAGCCGCTCCATCGGGTCCGCGTATGCTGCCCCGCCGCCAAGGCCCATTCGCCGGGGGCGGTCACCATGCAAATGGTGATCCGGCGTCAGTTGCCGGCGCTCCAGGCGGCACGGAGGTCTTGGTGGACGGCGGGGCAGAGCTCCTCCGGTTCCGTGCCCGCCGAGCCACCGAGGTGACCGGGCGGGCCTTCCGGCCTTTGCCGGGGAGGGAGCGGAGCCTTCTCCGGCTTACGTGTCACGACCCCCGCTGCATCAGCGCGATCACCGCCCGCTGCCACGCTTCCCACGCCTGGTCCGCCGCCGTCCCGGCCTGGTCGGCCTCGCGGCTCGCTACGTTCAGCCGGCGCCGCGCCTCCTGCAGCTCCGGTCCGGTGCGGTCCTCGGCGGCCTGGCGCGCCCGTTGCAGCGCCTGGTCCGCGCTGCGGTAGCTGCGCTGCTTCATCCGCGCATCGTCGAGCAGCCGCCGCAGCTCGCCCATGCTCTCGACCACCGCGGCGAGGTCCGCGCGGCCTGGCGTGTTCTCGGGCGTGCGCGACAGGATCTCCTGCAGCCGTTCCATCGTCCCCGGCCCGCCAGGCAGGCGGCGGAGGTTTTGCTCCACATCGAAATTCTGCCAGCGCAGCAGGATCGGCTCGCCCAGGCCGTTGTCCCAGAAGGGGATCGACTGGGTCATGCTGCGTTCGAAGGCGAGGTTGATCGTCTGCGGGGAGCCTTCCAGCATCGCCTCGTGCCGCAGGCCGAAATCGCCCTCGGCGACGATGGTGAATTTCGGCGTCGCGCCCGGGCGGCGCGCTACGTCGATCACCACCGGGCCGCGCGCCCCGCGCGGGTCGATCGCGATCGCGGTCTGTTCGGTCCGCACCATGTCGAGCGCGACGAAGCCGCGCCGCAGCGCGACGCGCGCCACGCGTTCGGACGATGTACTGGCCTGGGACACCTGCACGTCGCGATCCCGCCCGAAGGCGAGGATGCGGCTGTCGCCCGCCGGCATCGCGCGGATCTCCGCGTCGCCGAGGAAAACGCCGGCCTCGGCGCCCTCGGCGCCGTAGACCGTGGCGAGACCGTCCGGCAGCCTGGATTGGGATGCGTTGCGGATGCGCACCGCCTGCAGGGGCGAGCGCGCATTGAGGTCCTGGATCCACCACAGCCGCTCGGCCGGCAGGCGGATATCGAGGAAGGGGACGTTCGCCGTCTCCCCGCTGCGGATCGTCACGGGTTCGGAGAGCACGAAGGCGACACGGCCCGCCGAGGCCTCGGCCGCCGCGCCCGCGGCGGGCACCGCGGTATCGGCGATGCCGCCACCGACCACCGGCTCCGGCGCTGCTCGGCGCGACTGACGGGCGCTGGGGCTTTGCTCGAAGGCGGCGCCGGCCGCAGCCATGGGCGCCGGTGCCGGTGCGGTGACGGGCGCGGGCAGCGGGATCGGCCGGCCGCCCGTATCGGGCCGCACCTGCACCGCGCCGGCGATGCGCACCGGCAGTTCGGGGCGCGGCACCGTGATCGGATCGTAGATTCGTTGGCGGAAGGCCGCGGCCTCGCCCGAGACCAGGGCCAGGCGGATGCCGTCCCAATCGCTGCCCGAGGCGTTCTCAACCACGGCCCACCCCTGCAGCCGGGCTTGCGGCGCGGTCGGCCCGGCCGGGGCGGGGGTCCCGATCGGCGGCACTAGCAGCCGGTAGGACGGCTTCCACAGAGGCGCCCCGGCGACATAGAGCACGGCCACCTGCCGCGCCCGGTCGGCGCGCAGGCGGATATCGATCCGGCGCTCATCGGCCGCGCGGGCGGCAGCGAGCGATTCCGCCGCGCGCGCGACGCGGGCGGCGAGGCCTTCATCGAGCAGCTTCACCTCGTCGCCCTCGCGCAGCAGCACGGTGATCAGGCCGCCCGTGGTGACGAGGGTCAGGCGCAGCCCGCGATCGGTCTCGGCGGCGTCGGCGATGCGGCCGCGCGCGCCACCGGCCTCGGCTTCCTGGCCCCGCAGCGCGGCCAGCAGCCGGGCGCGGCTGTCGAAATCCTCGGGCTGCAGGGGCAGGCCGCGGAAGGCCTCGCCCGTCAGGTCGCGCGCGGGCAGGCGCACGCCCTCCACCGTGCCCGCCGTGTCCACCACGATCAGGCTGCGCAGCAGGTCGTCCACATCGTCGGTACGGGCGCGGAAGGTGACATTGCCATCGGACGGTACTTCGCCGGCACGCTCGATCTGGGCGAGGCCGGCGGAGGAGAGCGTCACGCTGCGCACCGGCAACTCGGTCGCGAGCGCCGTCGAGGCGCTGAGCAGGAAGGCAAGGGTCAGGCGGCGCATGGCGTTGTCCTCTCCTCGGGCGGCGGCAAGGTAGGCAGGCCCGGCAAGCGGGTCCAGCAAGCGACCGTGATCGCCCTGAAGCGCTTCAGCATGGCCGCTTCATGGCCGGGAAGAGGCGATGCCGATCACAGGAAGGCAGGAAGCAGCGAGCCCACCATCAGCAGCGCCATGACGATATTGAAGCCGCGGAGCGCGACCTCGGTGCGCAGGATGCGGGCGGCGCCAGCGCCAAGCCCCGCCCAGATAAGCGTGCAGGGCAGGCCCACGAGCACGAATACCGCGGCGATGCGCAGCGTCTCGGACAGCGTGTCGCCCGATGGTGTGGTGAAGGCCGGAATGGCGGCGACGGCGATCATCCACGCCTTCGGATTAACCCATTGGAAGAGGGCCGCGCCCAGGAAGCCGAGCGGCGGCCGTGATGGCCCTTCGCCCGGCGCCCCGGCGCGTGCGATCTTCCAGGCCAGTACGAGCAGCCAGGCTGCCCCACCCCATTTCAGTACCGCATGCAGCGTGGGCCAGGCCGCAAAGGGCCCCGCCAGGCCCAGCCCCACGATCACCAGCATGACAGCGAAGCCCGCAGCGATCCCGAGCATATGCGGCAGCGTCGCCCGCACCCCGTGATTGGCGGCCGCGGCTGCGACCATCAGCACATTCGGCCCCGGCGTGATGGAGGTCGCGATGGCGAAGCCGAACAGCGGAAGGAGCGTTTCCATGGGACGATATTAGGTCAGCATTACTGTCATGCATCCGTGCTCTTGCCGGATCGCCCATGCGCGTGTCGCATGGCGCCATCGTCAAAGGAGCGACAGCCATGTCGAGCGAGACCCCCGAACAGCGCCTGGCCGCGCTGGGCCTGACCCTGCCGCCGGTGCCCAAGCCCATCGGCACCTATGTGCCCTATCGCGTCGAGGGGAATCTCCTCTGGACCTCGGGGCAGGGGCCGCGCGTGGTGGAAGGCCCGCGCCCGCGTGGCAAGGTGCCGAGCGAGATGAGCATCGAGGACGCCTATGCCGCCGCGCGGTCGGTCGGACTCGGGCTGCTCGCCGCGGCGGCCGAAGGTGCGGGCGGGCTGTCGAAGCTCAAGGCGATCAAGGTCCTCGGCATGGTGAACGCCGATGTGGATTTCGAGGAGCACCCGAAAGTGATCAACGGATGCTCGGACCTTTTCGTCGCCATCCTCGGCGAGAACGGGAAGCATGCGCGATCGGCGGTGGGTTTCGCCTCGCTGCCCAGCCGGATCCCGGTCGAGATCGAGGCAATCTTCCGCATCCTCGACTGATCGCCGCACATCGCGCGTGCCGTTCGCGCGGCCGGCATGACCGGGGCGGGGAGGGGCGCCGCCTCTCCCCGCGCCTCTCTCCAATGACTCGCCAAGCCGGCGAGGCCACGGCATGGTTTCCGCGCAACCGGGAGCAGCGCCGTGGAGATCGACAACCCCGAGGTGATCGCCGAGGCCCGCGCGGTCTTCGACCGCTACGAAGCCGCGATCGCCGCGAACGACACGGCGGTTCTCGACGCGTCCTTCTGGCCCGATCCGCGCACGGTACGCTTCGGCGTCACCGAGATCCTCTACGGCATCGACGCCATCCGCGCCTTCCGCGCGACGGTGAAGTCGTATGCGCCGCGCACCACGCGCAAGGTCCACATCACGACCTTCGGCCGCGACGTCGCCTGCACGCATCTGGAATATGAACGCGTCGGCACCGGCCTGGTCGGGCGCGAGACCAAGATCATGGCGCGCCTGCCCGAACACGGGTGGCGCGTGGTGTCCGCGCATGTCTCGCTGCTCGCCAACAATGATCCGGGACGCACGCAAAGGGGGTGAACGGTCATGGGCCAGACGGTCGAATGTTTCTACACGCTCTCCAGCCCCTGGATGTATCTGGGCGGCAAGCAGTTGGCCGACATCGTGACGCGCCACGGCGCGACGCTGGTGCTGAAGCCCTATGACTTTCGTCTGGTCGTCAAGCATACCGGCGGCATCCCGCTGCGCACGCGCCCCGAGCCGCGGCAGGAGTATCACGCGCTGGAACTGGATCGCTGGTCGCGCCATCTCGGCATCCCGATCAAGCTGAAGCCGAAGCACTATCCGCCGACCGACCAGATGAATGCCGGGCGGATGGTGATGGCCGCGCAGGCGCGCGGTCTCGACGCCTTCGCGCTGTCCCAGGCGATCCTGCGCGCGCTGTGGGTCGAGGACCGGGATATCGCCGACCCGCGCACGCGCGTCGCCATCGCCGAGGATGAGGGCTTTCCCGGCGAGGCCTTGCAGCGCGAGGAGCAGAGCCCGTCCATCGACGCGGAATGGGACCGCAACAATCAGGAGGCGGTGAAGCGCGGCGTTTTCGGCGCGCCCACCTTCTTCTGCGGCGATCTATGGATCTGGGGTCAGGACCGGCTGTTCTTCCTGGATGACTACCTCTCGGGCAAGGCGGTCCAGTCGGGACCCTCGGCCGAGATCGGCAAGACACGGGCAGCATGACACGACAGGTTGCGATCATCGGTGCCGGCATTGTCGGCGCCTGTTCCGCGGTGGAGGCGCTGCGCCGCGGCTTCCACGTCACCATCATCGACCCGGCCGACCCTGGCGGGGAGCAGGCGGCCTCCTACGGCAATGGCTGCTGGCTCAGCCCGATGTCGGTCATCCCGCCGGCGGTGCCGGGCCTGTGGAAGAGGGTGCCGAAGTTCCTGATGGACCCGTTGGGGCCGCTCGCCATCCGCTGGTCCTATTTCCCCACCGTCGCGCCCTGGCTGATCCGCTACCTGCGCGCGGGCTGGACCTGGCCGCAGGTTGAGTCGGTGGCGCGCGCGCTGCGCCCGCTGGTGGTCGATGCGCCGGCGCTGCATGCCGCGCTCGCCGAGGAGGCGGGCGTCCGCCATCTGATCGAGCGGCGGGGGCTGATCTATATCTATCCCTCCCGCGCGGATTTCGAGGCTGAGGCCATGGCCTGGGAGATCCGCCACAAGGTCGGCGTGCGCTGGATCGAACTCGATGCGAATGACCTGCGCCAGCGCGAGCCGGATCTCGACCGCCGCTACACCTTCGGCGTGATGGTCGAGGAAGGCGGGCATTGCAATGATCCCGGCGCCTATACCGCCGCGCTGGTGGCGCATGCCGTCGCTCAGGGCGCGGTGCGGGTGCGCGCCGCCGCGAAGGGCTTCGCGATCGAGGGCGGGCAATTGAGGGCCGTGCGCACCGATGCGGGGGAGGTCGCCGCCGATGCCGCCGTGATCGCCGCCGGCGCGCATTCAAAGTCGCTCGCCGCCGCGGCGGGCGACGCCGTCCCGCTGGAGACCGAGCGCGGCTACCATGCCGAGCTGCGCGACCCCGAGGTCGCGCCGCGCCACGGGCTGATGCCCTCGGATGGGAAGATGTCCGTGATGCGTACCGTGAACGGACTGCGCTGCGCCGGGCAGGTGGAGATCGCGGGGCTGGCCGCCGCGCCCAACTGGAAGCGGGCGGAGATCCTGCGCGACCATCTGCTGGGATGCTTCCCCGGCCTGCCGCGCGACCTGCCGGCGGATCGGGTGAAGGTCTGGATGGGCCATCGGCCCTCCATGCCCGACGGCATGCCCTGCCTGGGGCCATCCAGCGCCACGCCCGACATCGTGCATGCCTTCGGCCACGGCCATACGGGCCTCGTCGCCGGCGCGCGCACGGGGCGCGTGGTGGCCTCGCTGCTTAATGGCGCCACGCCCGAGATCCCGATCGCAGCCTTTGATCCCCGGCGATTCGCCTGACCGGCGGAGTCGGATTTCTCTCGCTTTCATTGGGCCGGGGTGCCATCCTGCCATCTAGCGGCCCTGCATCCCGCAGGCTCGCGACTTATGTGTGGACCTGCAGGAACGTGTCTGATTTCGACAACCAGGGTGGCACCGGCCCAATCGAGGCCGAGGTTAAATGGTACAACAGCCGCAAAGGCTTCGGCTTCGTGCTCGGGCCGGATGGCAACGACGTCTTCTTTCATGCCTCGGCCCTGACCGAGGCCGGAATCGAGCCGCCGGACACCGGGGACAAGCTCGTCTGCGAGATCGGCACGGACCGGCAGGGCCGTCGCCTTGTCACCCGCATCGTCGAGCTGAAGCGCGGCGAGGGTGGGGCTGCGCGTCCGCCGCGCCGTGACTTCGGTGGCGGCGGTGGCGGTTTTGGTGACCGTCCGCCGCGCCGCGACTTCGGCGACCGTCCCCCCCGCCGTGACTTCGGCGGTGGCGGTGGCTTCGGTGGCGGTGGCTTCGGCGATCGTCCGCCGCGCCGCGACTTCGGCGACCGTCCCCCGCGCCGTGACTTCGGCGGTGGCGGCGGCGGCGGTGGCTTCGGTGGCGGTGGCTTCGGTGATCGTCCGCCGCGCCGCGACTTCGGCGATCGTCCCCCGCGCCGCGAGTTCGGCCGCGACGAAGGCGGGCCGACCTATGACATCAATGGCACCGTCAAGTGGTTCGACCAGGTCCGCGGCTTCGGCTTCGTGACCCCGGACGATGGCGGCCAGGATGTGTTCCTGCATTCCTCCGTGCTGCAGCGCGCCGGCAAGCAGGATGTGCAGCAGGGCGAGAAGGTCTCGCTCGAAGTGCGTGACGGCCAGCGTGGCCGCCAGGCCGTGAGCATGAAGGACTGATCCTTCGGATCAGTCCCGGGAAGCCCCGCAGCCGCAAGGCGCGGGGCTTTTTCATGCCCGCGGCGCGACGGCGCGAAAAGCGCGACGCGATTAAGTCTCCCTTCACACTCCGGCGGCACAGTGGCTCCGCAGCGACGGGAATATCCCGTCAGAGTGAAGGGAAGATCCCGATGAGCCTGAACTCGGTCAACACCAACATGGGTGCCATGGTGGCGCTCCAGTCGCTGAACCGGACCAACGAAGCGCTGGACGTCACCCAGAAGCGTGTCTCGACGGGCTATCGCGTCAGCGACGCGAAGGATGACGGCGCGGCTTTCGCCGTGGCCCAGGCTATTCGTGCGGACTCCGCGGGCCTGACGGCGGCGAACGAACAGCTCGGCGGCACCAAGGGCATTCTCGACACCGCGCTGTCCGGCCTGAACCAGGTGTCGGACACCATGACCAAGGTGCGCGAGACGCTGGTCCGCCTGGCGGACGACACGCTCAACAGCGATCAGCGCGCCCAGTACGAAGCGCAGTACGAAGCGCTGCGGACCCAGATCCAGAACTTCATTACCGATGCGACCTATAATGGCCGCACGCTGCTCTCGACCGCGGCGCCGGAAGGTGGCGACATCACCACCACCCGCAACGAATCCGGCACGACCTACACGCTCACCTCGGTGGATGGCCTCGGCACCATGGTCGTCGCGGCCGCGCCGACCGATGCGGCCTCCGCCCAGGCGGCGATCGCCGATGGCGGGGACTGGGCCACCGTGAACACGGCCATCGCCAATGCGCTGAACCAGTTCGGCAGCGACAGCAACTACATCGACAGTCAGATCTCCTACAATCGCGACAAGCTCGATGCGCTGGACGGTGGTCTCGGTGCGCTGATCGATGCCGATCTCGCCAAGGAATCCGCGCGCCTCCAGGCGCTGCAGATCCGCCAGCAGCTCGGCACGCAATCGCTGTCCATCGCCAACCAGGCACCGCAGTCGCTGCTCAGCCTGTTCCAGGGCTGATGGCGGCGATCAGGCGGCCGCGTCAGAGGTAGCGACGCGGCCGCAGCCCGGCCTGCAGCCAGGAAATCAGCGACACGACGTCATAGACTGGCATGTCGAGCGCTTCGGCCAGAGCCGCGGCATAGGGCGGCATGTTCGTGCATTCCAGCACGATGGCCCCGACCTCCGGATGCTGCGCGACCAGCGCGCGCCCAGCCGCGACGATGTCCTGTTCCGCGAGCGCCAGATCGAGGTCGCTGGAGGCCTGTTCCACCAGCACGCGATGAAATTCGACGCCGCCCTCGGTGCCGATCATCGGCGTGTCGAGCGGCGCGCCCGCCGCTTCGAGATGCGCCGGCGTCAGCGACCCCGCGCGCACCGTGACCACGCCCACCCGCTTGCCGGGCGGCAGGGTGGCCTGGACCCAGGGCACCTGCAGCAGGGCCGAGGTCGCCACCGGCACCCCGAGCGCCGCCGCCAATTCCTTCTGGAACAAGGACAGGAAGCCGCAGGAGGTCGCGATGCCCTCGGCGCCGAGTTCCACCAGCTCGCGGCCCGCCTCGATGAAGGCAGGCAGCAGGCCGCGCGCCCCGTTCAGCACCACGCTGTCCGGATTGGCCCCGCGCACCACCCGGTAGAGCACCGGGAAGGGCCAGGTGCCGCCATTGCCAACATCGCCCGGAATCCGGGCGAAGCGCGTTTCCAGCATCAGAATGCCGATCGGGGCGCCATAGATGGCCTTCCCGCCGCGCGCGATCCGCGCGAGGTTGGGGGCAGGGGAGGACTGACTCATGGCGGAAGGCTAGCGCGCTGCGGCGCGCCGGCCCAGCCGCCCATCTTCATGGAGACCGGGAAATCATGTTCCGTCGTATGCTTCTCGCCGCCGCCGTGGCCGCGGCCGTCTTCCCAGCCGCCGCGCAGGAGGCACCCTGGCCCAGCCGCCCGATCACCATCATGGGCGGCTTCCCCAATGGAGCCGGCACCGACATCTATGCCCGCCGCCTGGCGGAGCCGCTCTCGCGCGCCTTGGGTGTGCCGGTGGTGGTGGACAACCGCTCGGGCGCGGGCGGCAATATCGGGTCGGAATACGTCGCGAAGCAGCCGGCGGATGGCTACACCTTCCTGATCGGCACGGCCGGGACGCATGCCATCAATGCCTCGCTCTACCGCCGCCTGCCCTTCGACACGCAGCGGGACTTCACGCCGGTCGTCCTGCTGGGCGACGTGCCCAACGTCATGATCGTGAGCCCGGAGAAGCGCCCCAATTTCCGCACCTGCCAGGACGTGCTCGCCGCGGCGCGGGTGCGGCCGCAGGCGGTCTCCTTCGCCTCGACCGGCAATGGCGCGTCGACGCACCTCGCCGGTGCGCAGTTCGCGACGGCCGCGCAGCTCGACCTGCTGCACGTGCCTTATCGCGGCCAGCCGGGGGCGATGACCTCGCTACTGTCGGGCGACACGGACGTCTTCTTCAACCAGACCGGCGCGGCGATGGGGCCGATCCGCCAGGGACAGGTGCGCCCGTTGGCCGTGCTGACGCGCGAGCGGCTCGCCGCCCTGCCCGACGTGCCGACGGTGTCCGAGGCCTGCGGCCTGCCGCCGATGGACACCTCGACCTGGTACGGGCTGTTCGGGCCGGCGAACCTGCCTGCGGCGATCACCAACCGCATGAATGCCGAGGTGAACAAGATCATCGCCAGCCCGGAATTCCGCGAATGGCTGATCCAGAACCAGGCCATCACCCCGCCGGTGGCGCCGAATTCGCCGGAGCAGTTCCGGCAGACGCTGGCCGCCGATGTGGCGCGCTGGGCGGGGGTGGTGCGGGCCTCGGGTGCGACGGTGGATTGATGCGATGAGACTGCGGAACCGGGCGGGGCTCTGCCCCTCCCGGACCCTCCCCGCCAAAGGCCGCAGGGCCTTTGGAAACCCTCACCTGGTGCTGGGCAGAACGAGCGTTCCAAGGTGCCGAGGGCGGCTTTGTGCCCGGCACCCGGATCTGCCGGTCATCGGGCCCGACGCGACAATCACCATCTCTTTCAGACCAGGGTATCCGGTAGTAGGTCGAGGTTTCCAAAGGCCCTGCGGCCTTTGGTGGGGTGAGGGCTGCAGAGGGGCAAAGCCCTCCGCCGGCCCCGTCAGTGTTCGCGCCAGCGGCACGGCGCCCCTCCGATCCCCGAGGCGGGCCGCGTGACCACCACCCCCTATCGCGCAGCCGGCCTGCGCGCCTTCGCCCTCCGCTGCCTGCGCGCCGAGGCGACCGAGACCCAACTCGGCCTGACGCTGACCTTCATCGCCGGCGCGATCAATGCCGGCGGTTTCATGATCGTCGGCCGGTACACCTCCCACATGTCCGGCATCGTCTCCTCCATGGCCGATTCGCTGGCCCTGGGGATGGGCCAGGTGGTGCTGGCCGGGCTGCTGGCCCTGACCTGCTTCATGGCAGGCGCGGCGCATTCCGCCTGGCTCATCAACCTCGGCAAGCGGCGCCGCTGGCGCAGCCGGTTCGCCCTGCCGCTGCTGTCGGAAGCCGCGCTGCTGCTGCTCTTCGGCATCATGGGCGCGAGCATGCCGGCCGAGATTGCCGCCGTCGCCGCCGTGCCCGTGCTGTGCTTCCTGATGGGGGTGCAGAATGCCTGCATCACCAAGATCTCCGGCGCGCGCATGCGCACGACGCATATCACCGGCATCGTCACCGACCTCGGCATCGAGATCGGCAAGCTGACCTACTGGAACGTCCACGACCGTCCCGGCGAGGCGAGGGTCCTGGCCGACCGCGCCAAGATGAAGCTGCTGGCCGGGCTGCTGACCTGCTTCACCGTGGGCGGCTTCGTGGGCGCGCTCTGCTTCATGCGCTTCGGCCTCGTCACCTGCATCCCGCTGGCGGTGGTGCTGGTGGTGCTCGCCAATGCGGTGATCCCAGCCGAGCGGGAATAGGCGCCGCCGACCTGCTTCCGAAGCCCGGCGGACGTCGTTATCCGGCGACCGGGGCGCTTGGCCCCGGGGCTTGACGGCGCGGTCTCTTCATCAGGGCGGAAGGACTCGCGACGGGCCGGGTCCGTCGCGGGGGCGCCCGCACGCAGACGCCGGGGTTCAGCGCCTGGAGCCGTTGCCGCGAGCCAGGGCGAATGGGATCGGCTCTAGAAAGGTGCTTCCCGCGCGACGAGGATGTTCTGCAACCCGTCCGTCTGCGCGGCGAGGTCAGCCCAGGCGACCGGCGTGATGCCGCCTTCCGCGTCGATGGTCCAGGCCGATAGGCCGAGGCTTTCGAGGAAGGCCACGACTTCCGGCGCGCCGACGCCGGCGCTGCGCATCATCGGCGGTCCGAATTCCATCATGATGCGGATCTGCGGCGAGCGTTCCAGCAGCCGCCGCATGCCGCGCAGCGCGCGCCCCTCATGCCCTTCGACGTCCATCTTCATCACGTCGATGCTGATGGAAGAATCGTTGAACATCTCGTCCAGCGCGACGAGGCGGCAATCGACGCCGGGGCGCGATTCCGCCGCACCGCCGAGGGCCACCGATCCGCCGCCCGAGAAATTGTCGCTGAACACCAGCCGCGCCGTGCCTGCCTGTTCCGATACGCCGACCGCATGCACCTGCGCCCAGGAGAAACCGTTCAGCCGCAGCGACAGATCGACGAGCTTGGCGAGGCGCGGGTTCGGTTCGAAGGCATCGACGCGGCCGGTCGGACCGACGATCTGCGCGGCGAGCAGCGCGTAGACGCCGTGATTGGCGCCGAGGTCGAGCACATGGTCGCCGGGCTTCACCAGCCGCGTGAACAGCGCGGTGTAGGCTGGTTCCCAACGCCCCAGCGTCAGCAGATGGATGCCGATGTCGATGCTGCGCGTATCGACGAGGATACGGATGCCGTTCTCGAGGAAGGTGATCGCGGTGTTCTCGCCGAGATAGGCGGACTGGCTCTCCACGAGCCGGTTCGAACGCCAGGCGAAATAGGCGATCGCTTCCTCGAGCCGGCGCTCGACGAAGTCGATGCGCTGTTCGATGTGGTCGATGCGCTCGGCGATGTGATCGAAGCGCTGCCCGGCGCGTTCCGCCTGTTCGACGAGAAGCTTCTCGATCCGCTCGAAGCGATCGAGCAGCCGCTGCCGGCCAGTGAGAGAATCAAGGAGATGGCCGGGTTGTTCACTCATCGCTCAGCTTCGCGGTCCCTCGTCGTGCAGGCTCCGCGCAATCTGCGGAACATCGTCACCGAACCATACAATGCACGGTTGCGCCGCGCCATGCTCCGGGTCACGGCGCCTCGGCGTAGGGGTTGCGCGTGCCGCGAAGCTGCAGGCGGATCGGCACGCCCGGCATGTCGAAGGCTTCGCGGAAGGCATTCACCAGGTAGCGGCGATAGTCTTCCGGCAGTTCCTCCGCGCGCGTGCCGAACACCGCGATGGTCGGTGGGCGCGCCTTGGGCATGGTCGCATAGCGCAGCTTCACGCGACGACCGTCGACGGCGGGCGGTGGATGGCGCGTCAGCGCCGATTCGAACCAGCGATTCAGCTCGCCGGTGCCGATGCGCTTGTTCCACAGGGCATAGGTCGCGCGCACCGTGGGCATCAGCCGATCGAGCCCGCGCCCGGTCTGCGCGGACAGCGTCACCACCGGCACGCCCTTCAACTGTGCGAGAGAGGCGGTGAGCACGTCGACGAGCTTCGCGCGCGCCGCGTTGCGATCCTCGACCGCGTCCCACTTGTTGAAGGCGATGACGACCGCGCGGCCTTCGCGTTCGGCCAGCCGCGCGATGCGCAGATCCTGCTCATCCATGCCGAGCAGCGCGTCGACCACCAGGATGACGACCTCGGCTTCCTTCAGCGCGCCGAGCGTCGCCGCGACCGACATCTGCTCCAGCCGTTCGTCGATGCGCGCCTTCTTGCGCATCCCGGCGGTGTCGACCAGGCGCACGCGCCCGCCCGTGCCGTCGCGCCATTCGACGGCGACGGAATCGCGCGTCAGGCCGGGCTCGGGGCCGGTGATCATGCGCTCCTCGCCCAGCAGCGCGTTCAGCAGCGTGGACTTGCCCGCGTTCGGACGGCCGACGATGGCAATGCGCAAGGGACGTTCGGGATCGTCCTCGACCGGCTCGCCATCATCCTCGGGCGCTTCGCCGAGCGCCTCGGCCACGGCTTCGTGCAGCACGCCGACGCCTTCATTGTGTTCCGCACTGATCGCGATGGGATCGCCGAGGCCGAGCTCATACGCCTCCATCGCGGCCGCCGCGCCACCGCGCCCCTCGGCCTTGTTCGCCACCACCAACACCGGGAGGTCGGCGCGCCGCAGCCAGGCGGCGAAGGCGCGGTCGGCGGGCGTCAGGCCGGCGCGCGCGTCGGTGACGAAAATCACCAGGTCGGCGGCGCGCAGCGCGGCCTCCGAACTCGCGCGCATGCGCCCCGCGACGGTGTCGGGCGGCGCTTCCTCGAGGCCGGCGGTATCGGCGAGCAGCACCTCCCGCCCGCCGATCGTCGTCAGCACTTCCTTGCGATCGCGCGTCACGCCGGGCGTGTCGTCCACGATCGCGATCCGCCGCTGTGCGAGGCGGTTGAACAGGGTCGACTTGCCGACATTCGGCCTGCCGAGGATGACGACGCTGGGCGGCATGGATCAGCCGCCCGAAAACGCGACCAGCGTCGCGTCGTCGGTCGCGCCCAGCAGCATGCCGCCGGCCACCGCCGGCTGCAGGGTCATGCCGGCGGGGAGGTTCGAGCGCGAGAGCACCTCGCCGCTCGCCGGATCGATGGCGACCAGTTCGGAGAGCGAGGTCCCGACGAACAGCCGCCCGCCAGCGAGCACCGGTCCGGACAGGTTCACCGGATCCGGCCGGCGGCTGCCGCGCGCCGGCGGACGCAGGGAGGTCGCCCAACGCACCTGGCCGCTGTCGCGCCCGATCGCCGCCACCTGGCCGGCATCGGTGCTCATGAACACCCATTCGCCGGCAAGCCAGGCGCCTTCGGTTCCGCCGGCTTCCTGTTCCCACAGGCGGCGGCCGGAGCGCAGGTCGACGCAAATGGTCAGCCCGCCCATGCCGACCGCGATGACACGCCCGCCGCCCACGGCCGGGCGTGCGCGCACCGCGGCGATGTCGGACAACGCGCCGGTGCCGGCGGCGGCAAGGCTTTCGCTCCAGACCACGCGCCCGTCATTCGCACGCAGCGCCAGCAGCTCGCCCGAGGGGAAGCCGGCGATGACCATGTCGCCCTCGACGGCGGGGCTGCCGAGACCAAGCGGGATGGTGGGAATGGCGTTGGCGCGATGGGTCCAGATGCGGCGCCCGTCCTCGGCCGAGAGGGCGAGGAGCTGGCTGTTCACCGTCGGCACGAAGACCGACCCGCCGGCGACCGTCGGTGCCCCGCGCGCGGGAGCGGGCAGGTCCACCCGCCAGCGCACCGAACCGTCCGCGATATTGAGCGCGATCAGCTCGGCGAGGCCGGAGGCGACGAAGAGCGTCTCGCCGGAGACGGCGACGCCGCTCGCCATGGTCGCCGAATCCTCGTCGGTCCGGTCGGTCTCGCGCCGCCAGCGCCGGCTGCCGCTGGCCATGTCGAAGGCTGAGACCATGCCGAGGGAATCGGAGACATAGACCGAACCGCCGGCCGCGATGGGCCCGTTCAGCAGCCGTCGGCGATAGGCGCTGCCGCTGCCGAAGCCGCTGCTCCAGGCGCGCGTGAGGCCGGGGCCGAAGGCGAGGTTGCCGCCCGAATGCGCCGGGTCGCCGCCGGACACAGGCCAGTCGGCGGGCGGGGTGGCCGGCGGCAGCGTGACCGGCGTGCCCTGCGCGGCGGAATCCGCCTGCAGGCTGCGCTCAGGCAGATCCAGCACGGCGTGGCGTTCGCCGGAGAAATTCTCGCGGCGTTCGCCGAAGATGTTCTCGAAGGTCTCGCAGCCGCCGAGCAGCGCGGCGGCCCCGAGCAGCGCGCCGCGGCGCGTCATCGCCCCGGCCATCAGGAAGCGAGCCCCGAGGCGATGCGTCCGGCGCGATCGCGGATGGTCTGCGGCGCGTTCGCATCATTGGCGAGCGCCTCGAGGGTGCGCTTCGCGGCCTCGCGCTGGCCGGCCTTCAGCTCGACCAGGCCCTGCAGTTCGCGCGCCGAGGCGCTCCAGGGCTGGCCCGGCCGCGCCAGGGGCGCGAGGCGGGCGAGCAGGGCGGCGGGTTCGGCAGTGTCCATCGAGCGAAGCACCCACATCAGGGAGGCCAATTCGCGATAGAGCGGGTCGGCCGATCCGTCATTCGCAACCTGGTCATAGAGGGCGAGGGCGGCGTCGCGGTCGCCGGTCTCTGCCTTCAGCGCCGCGGCGCGCAGCCGGGCGAGGACGCGGTAGCCCTCGGGCGCATCGGCGACCAGGCCCTGGAAGCGCGTGGCCATGGCGGCGAGATCCGCGCCTTGGGCCTCGGTCGCCCGATGCGCTTCCATGAAGGCGGCCGCCGCGGTGTCGCGCTCGCGCGACTGGTACCATTGCCAGCCCCGCCAGCCGCCGACACCGGCGAGCGCCAGCAGCAGGGCGAAGAAGAACGGCGTGCCGAAGCGCTGCCACATGCGGCGGGCGCGTTCGGCGCGGAGATCCTCCTCCACCTCGTCGAAGATGTCGGGCAAAGTGCGTCACCCCTGGCTGGCGGGCCGACGGTGGCCGGCCTTGGAAAAGGGGCCGGACCATAGCCGCCCGTTGGCGGTGCGTTAAGCCCGTCCGGGTTTTCCTGCGCCGATGCGCCGGTTCCTGCTGCCCATTCTGCTGTTCCTGGCCGGATGCGAGGCCATCGGCGCGCCCGGTGCGCCGCTGCTGGCGATCCCGGCCGCGGTCGAAGGGCTGTCGCTGCGCGCCTTCGGCCGGACGACGGGCGATTCGATCGTCTCTCTCTTTACGGGAGAGGATTGTTCCATCGCCCGCATCGGCCGGGGCGAGGCCTATTGCGGCCAGGACCCGGAGCCGGCCCCACCACCCATGTGCACCCGCAGCCTGGGCGCGGTGGATTGCTGGACCGTGCCGCCACGGGCCTATCCGCCCTATCGGGGCGTGGCGGATGGGCCATCGACCCTGACCGAGGCGCAGGAGAACAACCGGATCGGCTGGGCGCGACGCGTCGGCCGCGCCCTGGAACGTGCCGCCGCGCCGCCGGCACCCCCGAGCCCGCCGGCCGGCACGGTCGAGGTCATCACCCCCGCGCCGCCCTATCCCGCCCCGCCGCAGGCCGGCGCGGCGGCGGCCGAGGCGGCGGCGCGATCCCTCATTCCCGATCCGGGAGCCTCAGTGGGCGTCGTCCTGCGCTCGGATTAGGGCGCCGTGGCGGGTCTCCGTCGCCTCGCACAGCGCGGCGATGGCGGGGGCGACATCGGCCGGGCGGGGGAGCGCCTCCGGGTCCTGACCGGGAAAGGCCATGCCGCGCAGCCGGGTTCCGACCGAGCCCGGATCGGCCAGGTTCACGCGTAGCGCGGTGTCGGCGGTCTCGGCGGCCCAGCTCCGCACGAGGTATTCCATCCCCGCCTTGGCAGCGCCGTAGAGGCCCCAATAGGCCGCCGGCGCGCGCGCAACCGCATCCGTCAGGATCACGGCGCGGCCGGCCGGGGCGGCGCGCAGCGGCGGGTCGCAGGTGCGGATCAGCCGCCAACAGGCCGAGTAGTTCACCGCGATGGATTCCTCCATGTCGCGCGGTTCGATATGCGCGACCGGGGTCAGCTTCGGCAGCACACCGGCGGCATGGACCAGGATGTCGAGCCGGCCGAAGCGCGCGACGATCGACGGGCCCAGCATGTCGATATCCTGCGCCCGGCGCTGCAGGTCGAGCGCCAGGAGGGTCGCGGGCTCGCCGCCCGCGGCGCGGATGGCGTCGTCGGTCTCCTCCAGCCCGCCCTGGACGCGGGCAACCAGCACGCAATGAACGCCACGGCGGCCGAGTTCCACCGCGACGGCGGCGCCGATGCCACGGGAAGCGCCGGTGATCAGGGCGACGCGGGTGGGGTGCTGGGTCATCGGGGCCTCAGGAAGGATGCGGGCGGGAACGGCTCTGCCTGCGAATGGCATTTTGCGCAACTCGGGGCGGGGCCGGTGCCCCGTCGATCGGTCAGCGCTGTCGCGCCTCAGCCGAGGAGGTGCGCGAGGAGCGGTGCCACCAGCACATTGAGCAACCCCACCAGCACCATCACCAGCCCGGCGATGGTGCCTTCCTCGCGGCCCATGGCATGGGCCTTCGCGGTGCCCATCCCATGCGCCGCCATGCCGAACAGCGCCCCGCGCGCCATGGCCGAGCGGATCGGCAGCCAGGACAGCATGCCATCCCCGATCGCCGCGCCCAGCAGCCCGGTGATGACGACGAAGATCGCCGTCAGGTCCGGCGTGCCGCCGATATCCTGGGATACCTCCATCGCGAAGGGCGTGCTGATGGACCGCGGCAGCAGGCTGAGCCGCAGCACCCCATCGAGGCCAAGCAGGCTCGACAGCAGCCAGCCCGTCAGAATGGCCGTGGCGCTGCCCGCCACCATGCCGGCGAGCAGCACGGGCCAGTGGCGCCGGATCAGCGCCCGTTGTTCCCAGATGGGCACGGCGAAGGCGACGGTGACGGGCCCCAGCATGGCCAGCAGCCAGCCCGCGCCGCGGATGTAGTCGCGGTAGCTGGCATGCAGTGCGACGACGAGCAGGATGATGAGGGCCGGGGCGAGGCCCAGCGGCATCAGCCACCAGCGCGGCCAGCGCCGATGCAGTGCGCGGGTAAGTATGTAGAAGCCGATGGTCGCCGCGGACCACAGCAGCGCGGCGCCGGCGGTATCAAGCCGTAGGGGCATGGCCCTGCGCCTGCCGGACCGACCGCCGGTGGAACAGCTCCACCGTCAACGCCGTGCTGCCCATGACCGCGGCCGTGCCGGCCAGGATGACGGCGAGGACCTTCAACCCGACCAGGCCGAACAGTTCGTGGTGCTCCATCACCGCCGGCACGGCCGGGACGAAGAACAACAGCATCTGCGCGAGGAACCAGTCCGATCCGCGCCGCAGGCTGGGCAGCCGTACCAGCCCGGAAGCCAGCAGCGCGATGGCCAGTGCCAGGCCCACGATGCCGCCGGGCAGGGCGATCCCGGTCAGGCGCACCACCGCCTCCCCCGCCAGCCAGAAGCCGATGATGATGGCGATCTGGGCGAGGCGGCTGCGATGCAGGCCGCGACGCAGTGGGACGGTGAGGGCCGGGAAGGGCATGGGATCGGTCTCCACCCGGGAATCTATGTCGCAGCGCAGCATATCCAAAGCGACTTGTTGGACTGAATTTCAGTCCGCTATGGAATGTTGATGGAATTCCGTACGCTTCGCGCCTTCGTCGAAGTCGTCCGCCAGGGCGGCTTCTCCCCCGCCGCCAAGGTGGTCTTCACCACGCAATCGGCGGTCAGCAAGGCGGTGAAACAGCTTGAGGAGGAGATCGGCGTGCCCTTGCTCGACCGCATCGGGCATCGCAGCACGCTGACCGCGGCGGGGGAGGCGGTGTATCGCCGGGCGCTGCGGCTGCTCGCCGAACGCGATGATCTGCTGGCCGAGATCGCCGAAATCCGCGGGTTGCAGCGCGGCGTGCTGCGGCTCGGCCTGCCGCCGATCGGCAGTTCCACCATCTTTGCGCCGATCTTTGCCGCTTATCGCCGCCGCTATCCGGGCATCGAGGTGCGCCTGGTGGAACACGGCA
Organism: Roseomonas sp.; assembly: GCA_041906015.1. Lineage (GTDB taxonomy): Bacteria > Pseudomonadota > Alphaproteobacteria > Acetobacterales > Acetobacteraceae > Neoroseomonas. The sequence goes on along the minus strand of JAYRJZ010000001.1, from coordinate 84,147 downwards.
GCGACCGGCTGGAGGAGGTGTTGCGCGCCGGCGAGATCGACCTCGCCGCCTCGCTGCTGCCGGTGCCGGAGGAATTCGAGTGGCAGGCAGTGCGGCGCGAGCCGCTGATGGCACTGCTGCCGCGCGGCCACGCGCTGGCGGGGCCGGGGCACATCGGGCTCGGCGCCTTGCGGGACGAGCCTTTCATCCTGTTCGAGAGTGGCTTCGCGCTGAACCGCATCATCCGCGATGCCTGCCGGGGGTGCGGATTCGAGCCGGCCATCGCCGCGCGCAGCAGCCAGATCGACTTCATCGTGGAACTGGCGGCCTCAGGCTTGGGCGTGGCCTTCCTGCCGCGCCTGATCGCCGAGGATCGGGGGCATCCGGGTGTCGCGCGGCTGCTGCTGGAAGAACCGGCGATCGACTGGGAAATCGCCATGATCTGGCGGCGCGGGGCCTATCTCTCCCATGCCGCGAAGGCGTGGCTGGAGGTGGCCGCCGAAGGCGGGTGAGGGGGCCCGGAAGCAGGTTCCGGGCCCACTCGGCGTGGCTCAGGCCATCGCCTTCTGCAGGTTCTCGTCGATCTTGGCGAGGAAGGCCTGGGTGTTCAGCCAGGGCTGGTCCTTGCCGATCAGGATGGCGAGGTCCTTGGTCATGAAGCCGCTCTCGACCGTCTCGACGCAGACCTTCTCGAGCGTGTTGGCGAAGTCCACCACGTCCTGCGTACCGTCGAACTTGCCGCGATAGGCGAGGCCGCGGGTCCAGGCGAAGATCGAGGCGATCGGGTTGGTCGAGGTCTCGCGGCCCTTCTGGTGCTCGCGGTAGTGGCGCGTCACCGTGCCGTGCGCGGCTTCCGACTCCACCGTCTGCCCATCCGGGGAGAGCAGCACCGAGGTCATCAGGCCGAGCGAGCCGAAGCCCTGCGCCACGATGTCGGACTGCACGTCGCCGTCGTAGTTCTTGCAGGCCCAGATGTAGCCGCCTTCCCACTTCAGCGCCGAGGCCACCATGTCGTCGATCAGGCGGTCCTCGTAGGTCAGGCCGCGCTTCTCGTATTCCGCCTTGAACTCGGCGTCGTAGATGGCGCGGAAGATGTCCTTGAAGGACCCGTCATAGGCCTTGAGGATCGTGTTCTTGTGGCTGAAGTAGACGGAGAAGTTGCGCGCCAGCCCGTAGTTGAAGGAGGCGCGGGCGAAGCCCTCGATCGACTTGTTCAGGTTGTGGATCATCATCGCCACGCCGCCGGTGGCGGGGAAGGGGAACTCGCCGATCTCCTGCGGGGCGCCGCCTTCGGGCGTGTAGGTCATCTTCACCGTGCCGGCGCCCGGGACCTTCATCTCGACCGAGCGGTAGATGTCGCCATAGGCATGACGGCCGACGACGATCGGCTTCGACCAGTGCGGCACCAGGCGCGGCACGTTCTGGCAGATGATCGGCTCACGGAAGATGGTGCCGTCGAGGATGTTGCGGATCGTGCCGTTGGGCGACTTCCACATCTTCTTGAGGCTGAATTCCTTCACGCGGGCCTCGTCCGGCGTGATGGTCGCGCACTTCACGGCCACGCCATACTTCTTGGTGGCGTTCGCGGAATCGACGGTGATCTGGTCGTCGGTCGCGTCGCGGCTCTCGATGCCGAGGTCGTAGTACTTCAGGTCGATGTCGAGATAGGGGAGGATCAGCTTGTCCTTGATGAACCCCCAGATGATGCGGGTCATCTCGTCCCCGTCCATCTCGACGACGGGGTTCTTCACCTTGATCTTGGCCATGAGCTGTCCTCTGCGGGGCAAACGGATGCGGGTCACGCCCCGGGAAGGGCGGCTGATGCGGGCGGAAATTGCACCGCCGCGACAAGGGCGGCAAGCCCGCACGGCCGCGAAAGGCCATGGCCCCACCCGGCCGGGGGCCATGACGGTCGTAGCGTGATGCCGGCACCGGCCTGCGCCCCCGGTCCCCGCCACCTGCGGAACATCTCATCGCCAGGTGGGCGGCAGCAGGCCGGTGCCCATCCGGGGCCGCGCCGAGCGGCGCCGCCCCGAAGTCGGGCTCAACCGAGGCTGGTCACGTCCATCGGCGCGGGCATCCAGGCATAGCCCTCGCCTTCCTTCGACACGCGGCCGAGCCCGGGCCAGGGGAAGTGGTACGACAGCAGCATGGTCTGGTCGGTGGCGAAGCGCTCCAGCGCCCGGGCCCGCGTCTGGGCCGATTGCTTGGGATCCGTGTCGAAGGAGAATTCGAGCAGCGGCCGGCGCAGCAGCAGGATCTGGTGATGGGCGAGGTCGCCCGTATAGACCATCGTGTTGTTGCCCTGGGTGATGGCGTAGATGGTGTGGCCGACCGTATGCCCCGGGGCCGAGACGGCGGTAATGCCCGGCACGACCTCCCGCCCGTCCTGCACCATCATCATGCGGTCGCGATAGGCGCTGAGGTTCTTGGTCGCCCCACGGATGAAGGGGCCCATGAAGGCCGGGCCGCGGATATTGCCCTCATCGGTCCAATACTTCAGATCGGCTTCGGACACCGCGACCTGGGCGTTGGGGAAGTTGCGGTTCCCGTTCGCGTCCACCAGCGCCCAGCAGTGGTCGCAATGGGCGTGGGACAGGATCACCAGGTCGATCTGCGACGGCTCGATCCCGGCCGCGCGCATGTTGCGGATCAGCCTTCCGGTGGTGGGGCCGAACATCTGGCTGTCGGCGCCCATGCTGTCGCCCATGCCGGTGTCGAACAGGATGAGCTGGCGGCCGGTGTTCAGGATCAGCGCGTTCTGCTCCAGCAGCGCATTCGCGGGGTCGAGGAAGTTCGCCCGCATCATGGCGTTGATCTCGCCGGGCCGCGCGCCGACGAAGGAATCCTCAGCCTTGCCAAGGGGCAGGGCGCCATCGGACACGACGGTTGCCTCGTAGTCACCGAACTTGAAGCGGTACCAGGCGGGCGCGCCGCGGCCGATCATCGGCGCAGCAGCCTCGGCACGGAACAGCGGCAGGGCCGCAGCCGAGATCCCGGCGCCCAGCAGGGCGCGACGGTTGATGGTCATGGATCGTTTCTCCCTCGCGGTCGCCGTCATGCCGGTGGGCGGCGCCGCGGCGGGAGGCTATCGTCAGGTCGCGCGGGAATGCCAGCGCGGCGTTTGCCGGGGCCGGTCATGCTCGCGTGATGAGAGTAAGGAGCTTCGCATGTTGCTGCGCATCGCCGGGATCAGCCTCGCGGGCCTCGCCTTGATGACCGCGACGGCAGCATTGACGGGGGCGGCCCTGGTGGGGGCAGCGGCCGGGGCTTGCGCCGTCCGCCGGCGCGCCAAGGCACGCACCGCCTGGCCCGAGGAGGAGGCGCCCGCGCCCCCGCCGGCCAAGCCAGGCTAGAGCCGTTCCCGTTCGCCTTGGTTCTTGGAGCCACGAGCTAATAACTTGTTTTCGAAAGAATTTTTGGCCGATCAGGTGATCCCGCCGGATCGGGGTCCCTTTAACGCCGCCGGGCCGGGCCCCGGCCGGTCGCCCGAGGGCGCCGCCTCGCCGCAGGCGGTGAGGGCACGCAGCCGCGGCAGGCCCGCTGATCGCATGACCCGTGGCATGGCTCCGATGCGCTGCCCTCCTGCGGCCTGGCGCGGGCATGGGGCCGGTTGTTTCATGCTCCGGCGATATCGACTGCCAAGCGGCGCCGCCCTCGGACCGCGACGTCGCGCCGCCGGCCTGGGCGTCACCCGCGTCGCATGATACCGCGCAGCACCGGGGCGAGGGATGTCCCCGGACAGTCGGAGGGTGGCATGCAGGTTCTGATCGCGGGCGGCGGCGTGGGTGGGCTGACCCTGGCCCTCTCGTTGCAGGAGCGTGGCATCCCCTGCACGGTCTTCGAGGCCGCCGAGCAGATCCGCCCCCTCGGCGTGGGCATCAACACCCTGCCGCATGCGATCCGGGAACTCGCCGCGCTGGGGTTGCTGCCGGCGCTCGACGCGGTGGCCGTGCGCACGCGGGAACTGCGCTACCTCAACCGCTTCGGTCAGCAGATCTGGGTCGAACCGCGCGGCACCTGGGCCGGCCACGACGTCCCGCAATTCTCCATCCATCGCGGCCATCTGCACGAGGTGCTGTGGCATGCGGCCCAAGAACGGCTCGGCGCCCGGGCCCTTGTCACCGGCGCGCGCCTCGCCGGCTTCAGCCAGGACGGGACGGGCGTCACCGCGACCTTCGCCGATGGCCGCAGCGCGCGCGGCGACGTGCTGATCGGCGCGGATGGCATCCATTCGGTCCTGCGCGCCACGCTGCACCCCGATGACGGCGGCATCCGCTGGAATGGCATCCAGATGTGGCGCGGCGCGATCGACTGGCCGGAATTCGAGGGCGGCGACACGATGATCGTTGCCGGCGACATGACGGAGAAACTCGTCCTCTACCCCATCGCGGCGGGCGCCACGCCGGGCAGGCGCCTGACCAACTGGGTCGTTTGCGCGCAGATCGGCGACCCGACCCGGCCGCCGCCGCGGCGCGAGGACTGGTCGCGCCCGGGCAGGCTGGACGAGGTGCTGCCCCATGTCGCGCGTTTCCGCATCTCCTTCCTGGACGTCGAGGCCCTGGTCCGAGCCACGCCGGAATTCTGGGAATACCCGATGTGCGACCGCGATCCGTTGCCGTTCTGGACGCAGGGGCGGGTGAGCCTGCTCGGGGATGCGGCGCATCCGATGTACCCGGTGGGCTCCAATGGCGCGTCGCAGGCGGTGCTGGATGCGCGCTGCCTCGCCGCGCTGCTGGCCGGGGGCGATGCCGTCGCCGCCCTCGCGGCCTATGAGGCCGAACGCCTGCCGAAGACCGCCGAGATCGTCCGCAGCAATCGCAAGGGCGGGCCGGAGCGCGTGGTCGATGTCGTCTCCGAACGTGCCCCGGATGGCTTCGCGCGCATCGAGGATGTCATCGCGACCGAGGAACTCGCCGCCATCGCCGGCGGCTATGCGCGCATGGCGGGCTTCGCCACGCCGCGATGACGCCACGCTTCGGCCGCGCCCGCACCATCGGCGGGCGCGACCACGCCATCCTGCCGCTGACACGAGGAGCGCAGGATGACCACACGGAGCGGAACCTGGATCGGGATGGCGCGGCGGCGCCGCGCCGGCGTGCTGCCGGATGTGCTTGCCGCCCTCGCCGCGGCGCTGGAGCGGCGGCGGCAGCGGGCGCGCCTTGCCACGCTGGAACCGCGCCTGCTGCGCGACATCGGCGCGACCGCCGAGGAGGCCTGGCACGAGGCGCGCAAGCCCTGCTGGCGGCGGTGAGGCGGTCCGCCCTCTTTCCGTCGCGCCGCGCTGCGCGCAGCATGCGCCGCCCGAAGGAGGAAACGGTATGGCAGGACGCATGGATGTGCGGCGCTCGCATGATGGTCGCGTCGCGCATGTGGCGGTGGATCACGACGCCAAGCTCAACACGCTGAACCCCGAGCTGATGCGCGACTTCGCCGCGACCTTCGCGGCGCTGGGCGAGGACGAGTCGCTGCGTGCCGTGGTGCTGACCGGGGCGGGGCCGCGCGCCTTCATCGGCGGGGCGGATATCGGCGTGATGGCCGCGGTCGAGGACCCCAAGGGTGGCGCCGCCTTCATCCGGCTGGTGCAGGGGTGCTGCCAGGCGGTGCGCGACTGCCCGGTGCCCGTGATCGCGCGGGTGAATGGCTGGTGCCTCGGCGCGGGGCTTGAGATCGCGGCATCCTGCGACCTGCGCATCGCCGCCGACATCGCGAAGTTCGGCATGCCCGAGGTGCGGGTGGGGATCCCCTCGGTGGTCGAGGCGGCGCTGCTGCCCGGCCTGATCGGCTGGGGCCGCACGCGCCGCCTGTTGCTGCTGGCCGAGACGATCGATGCCGCCGAGGCCGAGGATTGGGGCCTGGTCGAGAAGGTCGTGGCGCCCGCTGCCCTGGACGCGGCCGTGGAAAGCTGGGTCGAGATGCTGCTGGAAGCCGGGCCGCAGGCGATCCGCGGCCAGAAGGCGCTGATCCGGCGCTGGGAGGATCTGCACCAGACCCACGCCATCGAAGCCGGGATCGAGGCCTTCGCGGCGTCCTGGCACACGGATGAGCCGACGCGGATGCTGGGCGGCTTCATGGCGCGGAAGAAGAAGTGATGGGGAGCGGCACGCCGGGCGGTCAGGCCCGGTGGGCCTTCCCTTTTGGCGGCCTGCGCGCCCGCCTTACGGCGGGTCGGCGCGTCAGGCAGCGGGCGGCCTGAGGTCCGGCGCGGCGGCGCGATCCGCGCCGGCCGCGAGGCGCGCGCAGCAGGCCTCGAAGGCCCTGAGGTCGTGCCAGCGCCGGCCGTCCGCCGCCTCGATTCGCACGAAGTGGCCGCCCGCCGCTTCGATACCGCCATCGATCATCAGGTTGTCCGCCAGGCCGAAATCCTCGAGGCCCATGGCCTCCGCGTCCTCCCACCCGCCATCCGCGCGGGCGCGCGCCTCGGGCCCAAGGAAGGCGCGCGTGCGGTCGAGGAAGGCCGCCGCCGCGTTGGAATACCCCATCACCGGCCGGCCGAGCGCCTTCATGAAGCCGAGCTCATAGACCGTTCCCGCATCGGCCGACGGGCCGCGGAAGGGCGTCAGATTCGCGATCAGCGCGCCGCAGGATCGGATATGCGCTTCGTTCCCCAGGTAGATCCGCATCCAATAGGGCCGCTCGGCCGGCGGCACCTGGGGCGGGGTGTCGAAGGGGAAGACGCCCTCCAGCCCGTGGGCGGCGCAGATGCGCTTCTTCGCCGCCGCGATTTCGAGCGCGTCGGGAAGGAAGACTTCGGGGCCGGCGAGATAGACGCGCATGCCGCCGATCCTGCCTTGCCGGAAGCCGGCGCGCCATGCGCAATGCCGTCATGGACCTCGAAGCTGAATACAATAACCGCGCCCGGGTGCCGGACAGCGCGGCGATCATCGCGGGCTGGGCACGCGAGGCGGAAGCCTTCCGTACAGCCTGGGCGCGCAGGACGCTGGACATCGCCTATGGAGAGGGCGCGCGGGAACGCTTCGACCTGTTCGAAGCCGAACAGCCCGGCCCGGTCGCGATGTTCATCCATGGCGGCTACTGGCAGGCGCTGGACAAGTCCTTCGGCAGCCATTGGGCGCGGGGGCTGGTCCTGCGCGGCGTGAGCGTCGCGGTGCCCTCCTACGACCTTTGCCCTTCCGTCCCGCTGCGGCGGATCGTGGAGCAGATGCGCGCGGCCTGCGTCGCGTTGCACCGGCGCACCGGCCAGCGGCTGTTGGTGGCGGGGCATTCGGCGGGCGGGCAACTCGCGGCGATGCTGATGGCGACCGATTGGACGGCGATCGACCCGGCCCTGCCGAAGCGGTTGGTCGGGGCCGCGCTGCCGGTTTCGGGCGTGTTCGAGCTGGAACCGCTGCTCGGCACCAGCATCGGGCGCGGGCTGAACCTGACGCCGGCGGAGGCGCATGCGCTGTCCCCCCGCTTCCTGCCGCCCGTACCGGGCGAGATGCACGCCGTGGTGGGCGGCGCCGAGAGCAGCGAGTTCATCCGCCAGACCCATGCCTTCGCCGCCGCCTGGCGCGGCACCGCGGAAGAACTGCCCGGGGCGAACCACTTCACCGTGCTCGCGCCGTTCTCCGATCCGGATCATGCGCTGGTGTCCTTCGCCGCGGACATGGCGGGGCGGCTGGCGCCGGCCTGACCCCGGGGATCGGGGACATTCGCCGGCCCGGGTGTTTCCAGCCGGGCGGGAACTGCTCTAACAGGGATGTGACACCGGGCAATCGCAGGGGGACTTCCATGGTCGGGATCGGACGGCGCGGGCTTCTGGGCGGCACGACGGCTTTGCTGGCCGCGCCCGCCATCCTGCATGCGCAGCCCGCGGGCGGGGTGAAGATCGGCGTCGTCGCCGTGCAGACCGGGCCGCAGGCGGCGTTGGGCAACCAGTTGAAGGAAGGCTTCGCGCTGGGGCTGAAGCATCTCGACGGCAAGCTCGGCGGGCTGACGGCCGAGACGGTGCTGATCGACGACGAGCTGAAGCCCGATGTCGCCGTGACCAAGGTCCGCGCGGCGCTCGAGCGCGACAAGGTGGACTTCGTCGTCGGCGTCGTCTTCTCGAACATCTTGCAGGCGATCATCCGCCCGGTCACCGAGAGCGGCACCTTCCTGATCAGCACCAACGCTGGCCCGTCCACCTTTGCCGGGCGCGGCTGCAACCCGAACTTCTTCACCACCTCCTACAACAACGACCAGGTCCATTCGGTGATGGGCCAGGCGGCGCAGGATGCGGGCTATCGCCGCGTCTTCGTCATGGTGCCGAACTACCAGGCGGGCCGCGACGCCGTGGCGGGCTTCAAGTCGAAGTTCCGCGGGGAGGTGGTGGACGAGGTCTATGTCCCGCTGACCCAGCTCGATTTCTCGGCCGAGCTCGCGAAGATCGCCGCGGCGAAGCCCGATGCGATCTTCACCTTCATGCCGGGCGGGCTCGGGGTGAACCTGGTGCGGCAGTATCGCCAGGCCGGGCTCGCCAACATCCCCTTCCTGTCGACCTTCACGGTGGATGAGGCGACGCTGCCCGCGCAGGGCGATGCGGCGCTCGGCTTCTACTCGGCGGCCTCCTGGGCGCCGAACATGGACAATCCGCAGAACAACCGCTTCGTCGCGGACTACATCGCGACGCAGAACGCCGTGCCGGCGACCTATGCTGCGCAGGCCTATGACGCGGCGATGCTGCTCGATTCCGCGATCCGCAAGGTGAATGGCAACCTCGCCGGCAAGGATGCGCTGCGCGCGGCGATCAAGGCGGCGGATTTCCGCTCGGTGCGCGGGCCGTTCTCCTTCGGCGTGAATCACTACCCGGTGCAGGATTTCTGGCTGCTCAAGGTCGGCCGCCGTGCCGACGGCAAGCTGGAAACCCAGACGGAGCGCAAGGTCTTCACCAACGCCGTCGATCCCTACGCAGCCGAATGCCGCATGCGCTGATGCCTGTCGCGCAACGCGGCGCGACAGGCCGTGCGCGCGGGGCTGGCGAGGCGGCCGCGCGCCTGGCCATGGCAGAGCCTGGCGTGCGCATGCATGTCGGGAGCGAGGCGTGACCACCCAACTGCTGCTGGTGCAGGCCCTGAACGGCCTGCAACTGGGCATCCTGCTCTTCCTGGTCGCGGCGGGGCTGACGCTGGTGTTCGGGGTGATGGACTTCATCAACCTCGCCCATGGCGTGCAGTACATGCTGGGGGCGTATTTCGGTGCCGCGCTGGCCGCCGCGACGGGGTCCTTCTGGTGGGGGCTGGTGCTGGCGCTGCCCGCGGCCCTTGTCGCGGGGCTGGTGCTGGAAGTGCTGGTGTTCCGGCACCTCTATGCGCGGGACCATCTGGCACAGGTGCTCGCGACCTTCGGCGTGATCCTGTTCCTCAATGAGGGCGTGAAGCTGGTGTGGGGCGCGGCGCCGCTGCAGGTGCCCGTGCCCGAGCTGCTGGACGGCGGCGTGACCATCATGGCGGGGCTGCAGTACCCGCTCTACCGCATCGCCGTTCTGGTCGCGGGCATCGCGACGGCGGGGCTGCTGTGGTGGCTGGTGGATCGCACGCGCGCGGGGATGCTGGTTCGTGCCGGGGCCAGCAATGCGGCGATGGTCTCGGCGCTCGGCGTCGATATCGGGCGGCTCTTCACCCTGGTCTTCGCTTTCGGTGCGATGCTCGCGGGTTTCGCGGGCGTGCTGGCCGGACCGATCTTCTCGGTCGAGCCAGGGATGGGCGACAATGTGCTGATCCTCGCCTTCGTGGTGATCGTGATCGGCGGGATCGGGTCGATCCGCGGGGCCTTCATCGCGGCACTGCTGGTCGGGCTGATCGACACGCTCGGCAAGTCGCTGATGCCGGACCTGATGCGGCTGTTCCTCGATGCCTCCGCCGCGCGGCAGACGGGCGCGGCGCTGGCCTCGATGCTGGTATACATCGCCATGGCGGCGATCCTCGCCTTCCGGCCCGCCGGGCTGTTCCCGGTCCGGGCCTGATGCGCGGGGCCTGGCTGCCGCTGCTGGTGCTGGCCGCGCTCGGCCTCGCGCCGCTGGTGGGCTTCTCGGCATCCTATGAGATGACGCTGATGGCCCGGGCGATGATCCTCGCCATGGCCGCGGTGTCGCTCTCCTTCCTGGTCGGCGGGGCGGGGCTGGTCAGCCTGGGGCACGCGGCCTCGGTGGGCGTCGGGGCCTATACGGTCGCGATCCTCGATGCGCATGGCATCACCGATGCGGTGCAGGTGCTGCCCGTTGCCATCGCGGCGGCGGCGCTGTTCTCCCTGCTCACCGGGGCCATCGCCATCCGCACCGCCGGCGTGCACTTCATCATGATCACCCTCGCCTTCGGGCAGATGGCGTTCTTCACGGCGTCCTCGCTCTCGGCCTATGGCGGGGATGACGGCTACACGCTGTATGCCCGCACGGAACTGCTCGGCACGCGGCTGCTCGAGAACCGTCAGGCCTTCCATTACCTTTGCCTGGGGCTTCTGGCAGCCACATGGGCGGTGGCGGCGATGCTGCTTGCCTCCCGCTTCGGCCGTGTGCTGCGCGCGGCGCGCGAGAACCCGCAGCGCGTGGAGGCAGTGGGATTCGCGCCCTATCCGTATCGGCTGGTGGGGTATGTCATCGCCGGCGCGATGGGCGGGGTGGCGGGCCTGTTGCTCGCGAACGCGACGGAGTTCGTCTCCCCCGCCATGCTGTCCTGGCAGCGTTCGGGTGAACTGCTGTTCATGGTCATCCTGGGCGGCGTCGGGCCTCTGTGGGGCGCGATGCTGGGCGCGCTGGTCTTCGTCGGGCTGGAGACGTGGCTCGCCGAGATCACCCCGCACTGGAAGATGATCTTCGGCCCGCTGCTGGTGGTCGCGGTCATCGCGCTGCGTGGCGGGATCGCCGGTCTGGTGACGCCGCGCCATGGCTGAGCCGCTGCTGCGCCTGATCGATCTGCGCAAGCATTACGGCGGCCTCGCCGTGACGGATGGCGTGACGCTCGATGTCGCGGCCGGCGAGATCCACGCCATCATCGGCCCCAATGGCGCGGGCAAGACGACGCTGATCCACCAGATGACCGGCGTCGTCCCGCCGGATTCCGGCCGCGTGCTGTTCGACGGGCGCGACGTGACGCGGCTGTCGCTGCCGCGCCGCGCGCGCGCCGGGCTGGCGCGGACCTTCCAGATCACCAGCGTCGTCGCGGGATTCACTGCACGGGAGAATGTCGCGCTCGCCGCCCAGGCGCGCGCCGGTTCCTCCTTCCGCTTCCTTCGCCCGGCCGCGTCCGAACGCGCGCTGAACGACACCGCGATGGCGGCCCTGACCGAGGTCGGCCTCGCGGAGCGTGCCGCGGTGCCCGCAGGCAGCCTGTCCCACGGCGAGAAGCGCGCGCTTGAAGTCGCGATCGCGCTCGCGACGCAGCCGCGCCTGCTGCTGCTGGACGAACCGCTCGCCGGGGCGGGGCCGGAGGAGACGGAACGCCTGGTCGTCCTGCTGACGCGACTGAAGGCGCGTTACACGATCCTGCTCGTGGAGCACGACATGCAGGCGGTCTTCGCCCTGGCCGATCGTATCTCGGTGCTCGTCTATGGCCGCGTGATCGCGACCGGTAGCGTGGCGGAGATCCGCGCCAACCCCGAGGTGCGCGCGGCCTATCTCGGCGAGGACGAGGCGTGATGCTCGCCGTGTCCGATCTTGTCGCCGGCTATGGCGAAAGCCGCGTGCTGCACGGCGTTTCCTTCGCGATCGGGGCGGGGGAGGTGGTCACGCTGCTCGGCCGGAATGGCATGGGCAAGACGACGACGGTGCGGGCGGTGATGGGGCTGATCGCCCCGCAGGGCGGGCGCGTCGCCATCGAGGGCGTGGACGTCACCGGTGCGAAGCCGCACCGCATCGCCCAGCGCGGCATCGGCCTGGTACCGGAAGGCCGGCAGATCTTCCCGACCCTGACGGTCGAGGAGAATCTGGTCGCCACCGCCGCGAACCGTTCGGGCGGTGCGCCGCGCTGGACGCTGGAGGCGACGCTGGCGCTGTTCCCGCGCCTCGCGGAACGGCGGCGCAACCTCGGCTCGCGCCTGTCGGGGGGTGAGCAGCAGATGCTCGCCATCGGTCGCGCGCTGATGACCAATCCGAAGCTGCTGATCCTGGACGAGGCGACGGAAGGCCTCGCACCGATCATCCGCGCCGAGATCTGGGCGGTGCTGGCGCGGCTGCGCGCCGAAGGGCTCGCCATCCTGCTGATCGACAAGAACCTGGCGGCGATCCTGAAGCTGGCAGACCGGCATGTGGTGATCGAGAAGGGCCGGGTGGTCTGGACGGGCAGTTCCGAGGCCCTTTCCGCCGCGCCGGAAGTGCGCGACACCTATCTTCACGTCTGAGGGAGGCGAGCATGACCGTGTTGAGCGCAGGTGTCACCAAGGCCGGCGAGGGCCTGGACGGCATCACCTGGAACATCCTGGGCCAGACCTACAAGCCGGTCGCGCATGGCGATTCGTGCTTCGCGTTTGATACGTTGTTCCCCGATGGCACCTTCGTGCCGCCGCATATCCATGCCACGCAGGATGAGTTCATCCGCGTGCTGGAAGGCCGCTTCGACCTGGTGCTGGACGGGCAGCCGATGACCGCCACGGCCGGTGACCTGATCCGCATGCCGGCGGGCATCATGCACGGCATCTTCAACAAGTCGGGCGCGCCGGTTCGCGCGTTGTTCTGGGTGAGTCCGGCGCGGGACCTTTTCACGCTGTTCACGCGCATCCACAACGTCGCGGATCCGGCGGAAGTGGTGCGGATCGCCGCGGAATATGAAGTCGAATTCCTGCCACCGCCCGGCTGACCCGTATCGCAGAGCTTCGCCGCTGCGCACCGAACCTATCCATGGTGGCGGCAAGCCCCCCGCGCACCGCGTCAGGTGACGGTTTCCAAAGGCCTTGGGCCTTTGGTCGGGTGAGGTTTGGAGAGGGGCAAAGCCCCTCTCCAGGGCACCTTCAGTGATCCTCTGCGTCCAGCGCGTAACCGGCCGACCGCACCGTGCGGATCAAGTCCGCCTCATGCGATCCGTTGATCGCCTTGCGCAGCCGGCGGATGTGCACGTCCACGGTGCGTGGTTCGACGTGGATGTCGCGCCCCCAGACTGCGTCGAGCAACTGCTCCCGCGTGAAGACCCGCCCCGGATGCTGCAGGAAGAATTCCAGCAGCCGGTATTCCGTCGGGCCGAGATGCAGTGCGCGCCCGTCGCGGCTGACGCGATGCGCGTCCTGATCCATCGTCAGGTCGCGATAGGTCAGCGTGCCCTTCGTCGCGGCGCCCCCCGAACGACGCAGCAGCGCGCGGATGCGCGCGAGCAACGAGTCCATCACGAAGGGCTTGGCGATGTAGTCGTCCGCACCGGTATCGAGCGCCCGCACGGCGTCCTGGTCCTCGGTGCGCGCGGTGACCATGATGATCGGCAGGTCGCGGGTGTTCGGCCGGCGGCGGAGCTGGCGGCACACCTCGATGCCGGACAGGGCCGGCAGCATCCAGTCGAGCAGGACCAGATCCGGCCGCTGTTCGGAGACGCGCAGCAGCGCCTCCTGCCCATCGGCGGCTTCCTCGACCTTGAAGCCCTGCTTCTCGAGGTTGTAGCGCAGCAGCGTCATCAGCGGGGCCTCGTCCTCGACCACCAGGATGGTGGGCTTGGCGAGGGTGGAATAGGCCTCGGCCATGGGCGCTCCCTTGGGTTCTTACTCGCCCGCCGGGCGGACCACCGCGAAGGCCGACTGGTCGGCCTTGGGGCGGTCCTCGGGCAGGCTGTCGCCGCGCACGGCGTAGTAGATCCGCTCGGCGATGTTGGTGGTGTGGTCGCCGATGCGTTCGAGGTTCTTCGCGATGAACAGCATGTGGGTCGCCGCGCTGATGTTGCGCGGGTCTTCCATCATGAAGGTCAGCAACTCGCGGAAGATGCCGTTGTAGATGGCGTCCACCGGCTCGTCCGCTTCCCAGACGCGGTGGGCGGCCTCGGCGTCGTTGTTGACGAAGGCGTCCATCGCGGCCTTGAGGTTTTCCTGCACCAGATGCGCCATGCGCTCGAAGCCGTTCAGGCTGCCGATCGAGGGCAGGGAGGCGAGGACGATCGACCGCTTCGCGCCATTCGCCGCGTAGTCGCCGATGCGCTCGAGGTCGTTCGATGCCTTCATGGCGGCGATGATGACGCGCAGGTCGGCGGCCATGGGCTGACGCAGCGCGAGCAGCTTCACGCAGAAGGCCTCGATCTCGCGTTCCAGCGCGTCGATCTGCACGTCGCGCTGGACAACCTCGGTCGCCAGTTCGGTATCGCGGCGCACCAGGGCGCGGGTGGCATCGGCCACCTGGCGTTCGGCCAGGCCACCCATGCGGGCGGTCATGTCGCGCAGCTTGCGCAGATCCTCGTCGTAGCTGCGGACGATGTGTTCTGTGGGCATGTCGGTATCCTCCTGCCGCTCAGCCGAAGCGGCCGGTGATGTATTCCTGGGTCTTGGCGTGCTTGGGCGCGGTGAACATCTGCGCCGCCGGCGCCACCTCGATCAGCTCGCCGAGGTAGAAGAACGCCACCTGATCGGCGCAGCGCGCCGCCTGCTGCATGTTGTGCGTCACGATCACGATGGTGAAGTCGCGCTTCAGCTCGTCGATCAGCTCCTCGATCTTCAGCGTGCTGATCGGGTCGAGGGCCGAGGTCGGCTCGTCGAACAGGATGACCTCGGGGCGCACCGCGATGGTGCGGGCGATGCACAGGCGTTGCTGCTGCCCGCCCGACAGGCCGAGGGCGGAGGCATCCAGCCGGTCCTTCACCTCGTCCCAGATCGCCGCACGGGTCAGCGCCCATTCGATGCGCTCATCCATCTGCGAGCGGGACAGCTTCTCGTGCAGGCGGATGCCGAAGGCGATGTTCTCGTAGATCGTCATCGGGAACGGCGTCGGCTTCTGGAACACCATGCCGACCTTCGCGCGCAGGGTGTTGAGGTCCATTTCGGGCGCGATGATGTTCTCGCCGTCCAGCATGACCTCGCCGGTCGCGCGCTGGCCCGGATAGAGCGAGTACATGCGGTTCAGCACGCGCAGCAGGGTGGACTTGCCGCAGCCCGACGGCCCGATCATGCCCGTCACCTGGCGGTCGGGGATGTTGAAGTCGATGCCCTTCAGCGCGCGGTTGTCGCCGTAGAAGAACTCAAGGTTCCGGATGGCGATCCGCGCGGGGTTCAGCGCGACCTCGGAGCGTGCCTGGACGCCGCCGAAGCTCTGGCTGCCGGTTTCGGTGGTGCCGGTTTCGGCCGTGCTCGACATGGGAATGTTCCTTCCGCTCACTTGCGGTCGCGCAGCAGGGTGCGCGCCAGGACGTTGAGGCCGAGCACGCCGAGCGTGATCAGCAGGGCACCGGCCCAGGCCAGCGCGATCCAGTCTTCGAAGGGCGAACCGGCCATCGAGTAGATGGTCACCGGCAGGCTCGCCATCGGCCTGCCCAGGTCGATCGACCAGGTGTTGTTGCCGAGCGAGGTGAAGAGCAGCGGCGCCGTCTCGCCGGCCACGCGGGCGACCGCGAGCAGGATGCCGGTGATGATGCCCGAGATCGCCGACTTCCAGCAGATGAGGACGATCATCTTCCACTTGGGGGCGCCGAGGCCGATCACCGCCTCGCGCAGGGTGTTCGGGATCAAGGTCAGCATGTCCTCGGTGGTGCGCACCACCACGGGGATGACGATGATCGCGAGCGCAACGATGCCCGCCCAGCCCGAGAAGCCGCCGAAGGGCAGCACCAGAAGCTGGTAGACGAAGAGGCCGATCAGGATCGAGGGCGCGGAGAGCAGGATGTCCGACACGAAGCGGACCAGGTTCCCGAACTTCGACCCGCGCGCATACTCGGCGAGGTAGGTGCCGACCAGCATGCCGATCGGGGTGCCGATCGCGGTGCCGAGGCTCGCCTGGATCAGGCTGCCCACGATGGCGTTGAGCAGCCCGCCCTCCGAGCCCGGCGGGGCGGTGCTGCGGGTGAAGACGTTCAGCGACATCGCCTCGAAGCCACGGATCGTCAGTGTCAGCAGGATTGAGATGAGGAAGCCGATGCTGACCAGCATCGCCAGCACGCACAGCGCGCGGATGAGAAAGTCCATGCGCTTGCGGTGCCGGCCGAGCGCGGCCGCGACCTCCGGATCCTTGCGCGGACCGGGGATCGCCCCGGCGGAGAGTGAGAGGCTCATCGGATCAGGCCTTCAGCCGGTTGCGCAGCAGGTAGCGCGAGGTGGCGAGCACGATGAAGGAGAGGACGAAGAGGATGAAGCCGAGCGCCAGCAGCGAGGCGAGCTTCAGGCTGCCGGTCTCGCTTTCGCCGAACTCCAGCGCGACCAGCGAGGCGATGGTGTTGCCGGGACCGAAGAGCGAGGAGGTGATGCGGTTGGCGTTGCCGATGACGAAGGTGACCGCCATGGTCTCACCCAGAGCACGGCCGAGCCCGAGCATGATACCGCCGACCACCGAGGTCCGCGTGTACGGCAGCACCACGCCGCGCATCACTTCCCAGGTCGTGGCCCCCAGGCCATAGGCGCTTTCCTTGTAGACGGGGGGCACCTGCTCGAACACGTCCCGCATGGTCGCGGCGATGAAGGGCAGGATCATGATCGCGAGGATGAAGGCCGCGGTGAAGATGCCGGTGCCGAAGGGCGCGCCCTGGAACAGGAAGCCGATCAGCGGCAATTCGCCGAGCGTGTCGATCAGAGTCGGCTGCACATAGGTCGCGAAGGCCGGGACGATCACGAAGAAGCCCCACATGCCGTAGATGATCGACGGCACGGCGGCCAGCAGTTCGACGGCCGTGCCGACAGGGCGGCGGAGCCAGTTGGGGGCGAGCTCGGTCAGGTAGAAGGCGACGCCGAAGGCGAGCGGCACGGCGAGCACGATGGCCAGGACAGCCGTGACGATGGTGCCGTAGATCGACACGCCGGCGCCGAAGACTTCCTGGACCGGATCCCAGTCCGTCGACCAGATGAATGGCAGCCCAAAGGCACGAAATGCCGGCAGGCCGGCGATGAAGAGCTCGATGATGATGGCGCCGAGCAGCGCCAGGACGAGGACTCCCGAGCCCTTGCAGGCCCATTCGAAGATGATGTCGCCCGTATTGCTGCCGCGACGTGCAACGGCGGGCATTGGGGTTGCGGCGGTGGCTGCCTGGCTCACGTGATCTGCCCGTCTGGAGGAAAAGGGAAGGGCCCGGTCAATTGGACCGGGCCCCGCGGGTTCAAGCCCCGAACTGGGTCGCCCAGGCCGCGCGGACCGCATCCTTCGTGGCCTGCGGCAGCGGGATGTACTCCAGCTCCTGCGCCAAGCGGTCGCCGTCCTTGTAGGCCCAGTCGAAGAACTTCCGGACGTTGGCGCTGCGCGCCGCATCGGCCGGGTTCTTCGGCAGCAGGATGAAGGTCGGCGCCACGATCGGCCAGGACTGCGGGCCGGCCGTGTCGATGATGTTGGCCGCGAAGCCCGGCACGTTCCAATCGGCCGAGGAGGCGGCGGCCATGAACGTCGCATGCTCCGGCTTCACGAAGTTGCCGGCCTTGTTCTTGATCTGCGTCGTCACCAGGCGGTTGGTGATGGCATAGGCGTTCTCGACATAGCCGATCGCGCCGCGCACCTGGCGGACGGTGCCGGCAACGCCTTCATTGCCGCGCGCGCCAGTACCGGCGGGGAAGCGGACCGAGGTGCCGACGCCGACCTTGTCTTTCCATTCCTGCGACACGGCGGCGAGGTAGGACACCCACACGAAGGTCGTGCCCGAGCCATCCGCGCGATAGGCCGGCGCGATCGCCAGCGACGGCAGGCTCAGGCCCTGGTTGATCTCGACGATGCGGGCATCGTTCCAGCGCGTGATCTTGCCGAGGTAGATGTCGGCGAGGATCGGTCCGGTCAGCTTGAGCTGATCGTTGGCGATGCCCGGGATGTTCACGATGGCGGTGAGCGAGCCCATCACCGTCGGAAACTGCATCAGATTCGCTTCGGTGAGCTGCTGCTCCGTCAGCGGGGCATCAGAGGCGCCGAAATCCACCGTCCGATTGCGGATCTGGTTGATACCGGCGCCCGACCCGACGGACTGGTAGTTGACCTGCATGTCGATCGCGCTGCGGGCGGCCTCAGCCCACTTCTGGTAGATCGGGTTCGGGAAGGTCGCGCCCGCGCCCGTGATCTGCGCGCCCTGGGCACGCGCGGCGAGAGGGAGGGTCAGCGCCGCAGTAGCGCCGAGAAGGATGGTCCGCCTGTTCACAGGGACTTCTCCGTGATTCCGTTGCACGGGCGCCCGCCTCACGGGGGCGCCGACGTCGCGGCTTCTAGGCGTCCGGAAAGTCGTCACGATTGCAGTTTTATGAAGGTTCGATGACAGGCCTTGCGACAAGTCGGCCGGTCATCCCTGGGTTGCGCCTGGCGCGGGACGCGACGCCGAAAAGGGGCCTTGCCCCCTCTCGGACCCGCGCCGCCGGGGGCCGCGGCCCCCGATTCTTCACTGATACCAGCCGGGCCGGCGCTTTTCCCGGAATGCCGCCAGCCCTTCCTTGCCGTCGGCCGAGGCGCGCTGCATCCAGGATTCGTGGGCGAGCAGCGACATCTCCCGCGCCGACAGCTTCAGGCCATTTGCACCAAGGAATGAATCCTTGGTCATGGCGATCGCGCTCGGGGCGGAGAGCATGGTCTGGTCGATGATCTCGGCGAGCCGCGCCTCGGCCTGATCGGCCTCGACGACTTCATGGACCAGACCGATCCGCAGCGCCTCGGCAGCGTCGAAACGCTCGCCGGTCAGGGCATAGCGCCGGGTCTGCCGCAGCCCCATGGCATGGACCATGTGCGTGGAAATCGGCGTGGGCGCGACGCCGACGCGCACCTCGGTCAGGCCGAAGATGGCCTGCGGAGTCGCGATCGCGACGTCCACGCAGCAGACCACGCCGCAGCCACCGCCGAAGCAGGCGCCGTGCACCAGGGCGAAGGTCGGCTTGGGGAATTCGTTCAGCTTCTGCATGGCGGTGGTCGTCGCCATCGAGGCCGCATAGGCCTGCTCCGGGCCATAGGTCGCCGCCTTGGCCAGCCAGTCGAGATCGGCGCCGGCCTGGAAGTGCTTCCCCGCGCCGCGGATCACCAGCGCGCGGACGCTGTCGTCGTCATGCAACTTGTCGAGCCCGGCGATCAGCGCGCCGAGCAGGTCTTCGTCATAGGCGTTGCCCTTGGCGGGCTTGTTGAGCGTGGCGGTGGCGATGCCGCGATCATCGATCGACAGCAGCACGGGGTCGGCCATGGGCGGTTCTCCCTTCATTCAAGGCGGCGCATCCTTGCCGCCGTGCCGCCGTCCGCCAAGCCACCGTTGACGCATGGCCGCAGCGCGCCGAGGCTTCCCGCGTCCAGAGGAGCCTTCCCCGCCATGGCCAGCACCCGTCCCACCTTGTCCGGTCCACGCCACGCCGTCTCGGCCGGCCATTACCTGGCGGCCTCGGCGGGTGCCGCGGTGCTGGAGGCGGGCGGCAATGCGGTCGATGCCGGATGCGCGGCGGGCATCGCGCTCGGCGTCGTGCTGCCGGACCTGGTCAATGTGGCGGGTGTCGCGCCCATTCTGATCCGCATGGCCGACGGCACGGTGGAGACCATCGCGGGCCTTGGCCATTGGCCGCGTTCCCTGCCGCCGGATGTGTTCATGCGGGAACATGGCGGCAAGATTCCCAACGGTGTGCGCCGCACCGTGGTGCCGGCCGCCCCCGATGCCTGGATCACCGCGCTGGAACGCCACGGCACCATGGGCTTCGGCGAGGTCGCGCAATACGCGATCCGCTATGCCTCGGAGGGCTTCGCCGTCTTCCCGCTGCTGGCGGAGACGGTGGCGTTGCATCTCGATGACTACCGGAAATATCCATCCAACGCCGCCATCTACCTGCCTGGCGGGGAGCCGCCCAAGGTCGGCGCGCGCTTCGTGCAATCCGACCTCGGCCGCACGCTCTCCTATATGGTCGAGGAGGAGAAGCGCGCCGCGGCCAAGGGCGGGCGCATGGCGGGGCTCGCCGCGGCCCATGCGGCCTTCTATCGCGGTGACATCGCCCGCGAGATCGTGCGCTTCATCCAGGCCGAGGGCGGCTTCCTGTCCATGGAAGACATGGAGGGCTTCCGCTCGCGCCTCGAACCCGCTGTGGCGCGGCCCTGGCGGGGGCATACGCTGCTGACCTGCGGCCCGTGGTGCCAGGGCCCGGCGCTGGCCGAGGCACTCCTGCTGATGGAACGTGCCGGTTTCGCGGGCATGGCGCACAACTCGGCCGATTACCTGCACCTGCTGACCGAATGCGTGAAGGTCGCCATGGCCGACCGCGAATACCATTTCGGCGATCCGCTCTTCACCCAGGTACCGCTCGATGGGCTGCTGTCGCCGGATCATCTCGATGCGCGGCTGCGGCAGATCGACCCGCAGCGTGCGCATCCGACGATGTATGATCCGCTGCTCGGCACCGGTCGGCCGGCCGATGGCCCGGTGCGCAGCGACCTGCCGACCGTGGAAGCCGACACCTCCTATGTCGCCGTGGTGGACCGCTGGGGCAACGCCTTCAGCGCGACGCCGTCCGATGGGTCTTGGAACTCGCCGGTGGTCCCCGGGCTGGGCATCGTACCGTCGAACCGCGGCAGCCAGTCGCGGCCCGATCCCGCACATCCCTCAGGCGTCGCGCCGGGCAAGCGGCCGCGGCTGACACCCAACCCGGCGATGCTGGTGACGGAAGATGGCGGCGTCATGCCGTTCGGCACGCCGGGCGGCGACGTGCAGATCCAGGCCATGCTGCAGGTGATGCTGAACGTCTTCCACTTCGGCATGGAATTGCAGGAAGCGATCGAGGCGCCGCGCATCGCCTCCTACGCCTTTCCGTCCTCCTTCGCTCCCTTCGACTATTTCCCCGGCCGTGTTGCCGTCGAGGCGCGTATCCCGCAGACGGTGCGCGACGACCTCGCCGGGCGCGGGCACCAGGTCAAGGAATGGCCGGAGATGACCTGGCTCGCCGGCAGCGTGGAGGCGGTGATGTCCGACCCGAAGGCAGGGCTGGTGCGGGCCGGGGCGGATCCGCGCCGACCAGCCTATGCGATAGCGGGCTGAAGGCCGAAGGGGCGGTCAGGCCAGGAACCGCCCCAGGAATCGTGCCATCTCCCCGAAGGCTTCCGCCGTTTCCGGCACACCCGGGCTGATGAACTGCGCGTGGCTCTGCCCTTCGAACACCTGGAGTTCCGCGACGACCCCCGCCCGGCGCAGCTTGCGATGCGCGCGCACTGTGTCGCTCAGCAGCAGGTCGCGTGTGCCGGAGGTCAGGATCGCCGGCGGGAAACCCGCGAAGTCGCCATTGATCGGGGAGATCAGCGGGTCGGCGAGATCCCGCCCCGCCGCGTAGAGCCGCGCCGCCCCCGACACCCAGCCGCTTTCCGCGACCAGCACGTTGTCGACATAGGCGTTGGCCTCGATCGAATCCCCCGCGCCCGTCAGGTCGCACCAGGGCGTGCCCGGTGCGATGGCGGCGGGGAAGGGCAGGCCGAGCGCGCGCGCCCGCAGCAGCGTCGCGAGGGTCAGCCCGCCGCCGGCCGAACTGCCGAAGATCGCCATGCGGCGCGGATCGCGTTCGCCCGCAAGCGCGCGCCAGACGGCGATGGAATCCTCGAGCGCCGCGGGGAAGGGATGGTCCGGGGCCATGCGGTAATCGACCGAGATGCAGCGGAAGCGGCCATGGCTCGCCATGACCATCGCCTCCCCGGCGCCGACGATGCCGGGGAAGAGCACGTAGCCCCCGCCATGCAGATGCATCAGCAGGCGGTCGCGGTTCTCGAGCGGCAGGTCCTCCGGCGTGATGACGAAGACCGGCACGCCGGCGATGGCCGATGATTCGACCCGCACGCGCAGCGCGGCGGCAAGGGCGGGCATGTGCGGTTCGATGGCGGCATTCGTGCTGCGCTGCAGCGCGCGCCAGGCCTCGGCGTTGGCCGGGACCACGTCCCAGCCGGGCGGGTAGGGCGCGGCGATCAGGCGCTGCAATGCCGGACTGACCGTGCCGGGCACGGGAAGCGACCGGGCAGGGATGCTCCGCGCCGGACCGACAGGCGGCGCTGCTTCCCTGGCGCGGGCCAGCATGGGAAAGGCGAGGGCGGCCGTCAGGATCAGGCGGCGATGCAGCGACATGGGGCGGGATTCTCCGGCAGTGCCTTGCTGCCATTCCAGCATCGCAGGGCAGCTCAGTCGCCCCCCTGGCCTTTCCACGGCCGCCATCCCGTTGCATGGATGGGGTCACATTCTCGACGGAAGACGGACCAAGCGATGCGCGATTTCCACCTGCCCGGCCGCAGCCCCGCCTTTGGCACCAACGGCATGGCCGCGACCTCCATGCCGCAGGCGACGCTCGCGGCGCTCGACATCCTGCGTGCCGGGGGCAATGCGATGGATGCCGCCATCGCCGCCTGCGCCGTGCAATGCGTGATCGAGCCGGAATCGACGGGCATCGGCGGCGACAATTTCTGCCTCTATGTCCCGGCCGGCTCGTCCAAGGTCATCGCGCTGAACGGATCGGGCCGCGCGCCGGCCGCCGCGACGCCGGAGGCGATGCGTGCCGCCGGGCTGACGAAGATGGTCAACACCTCGGCCCATTCGGTGACGATCCCCGGCGCCATCAGTGCCTGGGAGTTGCTGAACCGGACGCATGGGAAGCTGGGGCTGGACCGCATCCTCCAGGCCGCCATCGCCTATGCCGAGGAAGGCTTCGCCGTCTCGCCGCGCGTGCATTGGGATTGGCAGGGGCTGGTGGGCAAGCTGTCGAAGCACCCGGCCTCCGCGCGGCGCTTCCTGCGCGACGGGCAGGCGCCAGAGCTCGGTTCGCGCTTCGTGCAGCCGGAACTCGCGAAGACGCTGCGCGCCGTCGCCGCGCGCGGCAAGAAGGCCTTCTATGAGGGCGAGGTCGCGGCCGACATGGTCGCGACGCTGCGCGCCGCCGGCGGGCTGCATACCGAGGAGGACTTCGCCCTCGGCGCCGATGTCGCGGAATTCGTCGAGCCCATTTCGATCAAGTGGCGCGATGTCGAGGTCTTCCAGTGCCCGCCCAACGGGTCGGGCATGCATGTGCTCCAGATCCTCGGCATGATCGGCAAGCTGCCGACGCCGGAACAGGGGCCGCTGAGCGCCGAGCGCTTCCATCGCCACATTGAGGCGGCGCGGCTGGCTTATCGCGACCGCGACGCCTTCCTCGCCGATCCGTCCATGGTGGATGTGCCGGTGGAGAAGCTGCTGTCGGACGAGTATCTCAGCCGCCTCGCGGCCCTCATCGACGATGCGAAGGCGATGCCGGAGCTGCCGCCGGCGGGCGAAAGCGACCTCGCGAAGCACAAGGACACGGTCTACCTGTGCGTGGTGGACAAGGACGGCAACGCCGTGTCCTTCATCAACTCGCTGTTCGAGGGCTTCGGGTCGGGCATCCTCGCCGAAGGCGCCGGGGTGATGCTGCAGAATCGCGGCTTCGGCTTCCGCATCGAGGACGGGCACCCGAACTGCATCGCGCCCCGCAAGCGGCCGCTGCACACCATCATCCCCGGCATGGTGATGAAGGATGGCCAGGCGATCATGCCGTATGGCGTGATGGGCGGACGCTTCCAGCCGACCGGCCAGACGCTGTTCCTGGCGAACCACTTCGAGTTCGGCATGGATGTGCAGGAGGCGATCGACTTCCCGCGCCTGATGCCGCAGGACGGCAAGGTGCAGATCGAGCACGGCATCCCGGGCCAGGTGGTCGATCGGCTGAACCGGCTCGGTCACGAGTGCACGCTGATCGACAAGCCGCATGGCGGCGGGCAGGCGATCTTGATCGACCGTGAGAAGGGCTGCCTCGTCGGCGGGTCCGATCCGCGCAAGGATGGGTGTGCGATGGGGTATTGAGCCCCGCGCAGGTCAGCGGGCGGGGAGCATGGCCCCGTCCGCGATCCGGAAACGTTCCCGGCGCCGCTGGCTCAGGCAGCAGCGCGGCGACAGGGTGTATCGGCGAAGGCACCGGCCCGCTGCCCGACAAGGCCCGCGCAGCCTTGCGAAGCTGGACCGCCCCATGTCACGGAGCGAGGCAGGGAGGTGCCCTGCCATGACCCGGTGCGCGATCCAGGCCGACATTACGGCGCTCGCGGTCGATGCCATCGTCAATGCGGCCAATGAAGGCCTGCTGATGGGTGGCGGTGTCTGCGGCGCCATCTTCCGTGCCGCCGGGGCGGAGCAACTGGCCGCCGCCTGCGCCGCCGTCGCCCCCTGTCCGACCGGAGAAGCGCGCATCACGCCTGGCTTTGCGCTAGCGGCGCGGCACATCATCCATGCCGTCGGCCCGGTCTGGCACGGCGGCGGTGCGGGGGAAGCCGAACGCCTCGCCTCCTGCTACCGCGAAGCGCTGCGCCTGCTGCGCGAGGCGAATGGCCGCTCCATCGCCTTCCCCGCCATTTCCACCGGCATCTTCGGCTACCCGCCCGACCAGGCGACCCGGATTGCCGTCGCGACCGTGCGGGAGGATTGTGCGCGCCACGGCGATGTCGCCGTGACCTTCGCCTGCTTCGACCGGCACACGCTCGGACTCTACGAAAAGGAACTCGGCGCATGACCGAACCCTGCGACCTCACGGCCCTCGAGGCGCGCCGCCTGATCGGGCGCAAGGCGCTCTCGCCGGTGGAATTGCTGGAGTCCTGCCTCAAGCGCATCGGCGAGGTGAACCACGCGGTCAACGCCATGGTCGCGATGGACGAGCCCGCCGCCCGCGCCACGGCCAAGGCCGCCGAGGCCGCCGTGATGAAGGGCGAGAAGCTCGGCCTGCTGCATGGCCTGCCGCTCGGCGTGAAGGACCTCGATGACGCGAAGGGCCTGCCGACCACCTTCGGCAGCCCGCTCTTCAAGGACAATGTCGCCCAGGCCGATTCCATCATGGTCGGCAACCTGCGCGCCGCCGGTGCGGTGGTGGTGGGCAAGACCAACACCCCGGAATTCGGCGCCGGGGCGAATACCCGCAACGCGGTCCATGGCGTGACGGGCAATCCTTTCGATCCGACGAAGTCGGCGGCCGGCTCCTCGGGCGGGTCGGGCGTCGCCCTCGCTTGCGGCATGACGCCGGTCTGCACCGGGTCGGATACGGGCGGGTCGCTCCGCAACCCGGCCGCGTTCAACGGCATCGTCGGCTTCCGGCCCTCGCCAGGCGTGGTGCCCTCCGAACGCCGCCCGCATGGCTGGTCGGGCCTGCCGGTGCTGGGGCCAATGGCGCGCACCGCGACCGATACGGCGCTGATGTTCGCGGCCATGGCCTCCGACGATGCGCGCGATCCGCTGGCCTATACCCTGCCCGGCGAGCCGGTGCGTGGCCTCGGCTGGCGGTATCATCCGGTGAAGCCGGTTGATCTTGCCTCGCTGCGGCTCGCCGTCAGCGTCGATTTCGGCCAGGCGCCGGTCGAGAAGCTGGTCCGCGACGCCTTCGCCATCCGTGCCAAGGCGATCGCGCCGCTATTCGGCGCGGCGGAGGAGGCCGACCCCGATTGCCGCGGCGGCGATGAGGCCTTCGAGGTGCTGCGCGCCATGATGTTCGTCACCGCCCATGCCCAGAAGGTGCGCGAGACGCCCGAGATGGTCGGCCCCAATGTCCGCGCCAATGTCGAGGAAGGGCTGCGCTACACGCTCGAGGATGCGGCGAATGCCGCAGCGGCGCAGACGCGCATCTACCGCGCCTGGCAGCATTTCTTCGCCCGCCACGACATCCTGATCACGCCGGCGATCACCGTCTCGCCCCGCCCGTGGAAGGAACTCTACCCCGCCGAGATCGACGGCAAGCCGACGCGGACCTACTTCCACTGGCTCGCCTGCGCCTACTACGTGACGCTGTGCGGGCATCCGGCGATCTCGCTGCCGATGGGCGTCGATGCGCTCGGCATGCCCTTCGGCCTGCAGATCGTCGGGCCGCGCGGCGGCGACGCGCTGGTGCTGCGCGTGGCAGCGGCGATCGAGGACGCCTTCGCAGGCGACGCGACGCTGCGCCGGCCGGTGCCGGACCTCGCCGCGCTGAAGGCGGCACAGCCGGTGAAGGCGATGCCGGGCGCGGTCGGTTGGGACTGAGCTCGGCCGGCTACCAGCCGCGGTAATAGCCGCGCGGTGGACCGTAAGCGTAGCGCGGCGCCGGCGCATAGTATTGCGGCGCGTATTCGTATCGGGGCTGGGAGGCGGCAGCCACGCCCAGCCCCGCCGCGGCGCCGATGCCGGCGCCAAGCAGGGCGGTCCGCGTCGGGTCCATGCGCCCATAGGCGTCGTAGCATCCGGCGGTGAACAGGCTGGCCCCGAGGGCAAGAAAAGGCAGAAGGCGCATGGTCGGTGTCCTTCCCTGATGTGGTGGCGTCTTCACGCCCGTGACGAGACATCGGCGAGGAGGATGGAGCACGGCCGGAACAAGGCCGCGGCATGGCGGTTTGTCACGCGGCCTCGCCGTCACCAGCGGTTGCGGTAGGCCGGCCGGTCCCAGCTCGCATAGCGGTCGTAGCCGCGGCCGCGATGGCGCGGCGGGTGGCGGTAGGAGTCGTCGTTGCCGCTGCTGGCCGCGACGGCGACCAGGCCGGCAATGGCGGCCGCGCCGATGCCGAGCGCCGCGGTGCTGCCCCAGTCGGTCGTGCCGTCCGGATTCTGGCAGGCGCCCAGGGCGAGGGAGCCGGAGAGGGCGAGGGCGGGGAGCAGGCGCATCGGGGTATCCTCCTGATGATGGAAGGATCCGCGGTGGGCATGGCGGGTCGGCGGCGCGAGCGGGGCGGCGCGGTGGCGGATTGTGGCGCCATCGGCACAATCCAGAGGATTGTCGAACATCGAAGGGGTGCTGACCCCGGGGGCATGATGGCCGCCGACGCCCTGGCGCGTGCCACCCGCGGTGATCAGCGAGGAGCCGTTCGGCCCCGTGCTGCGCAAGCGGGGCAACGCTGGTTCGACCTGCCCCACTCGGGCGGCTTCGGTGCCGCTGGGGCCGGAGCGCGGGGTGAACCGCCTCTGGACCGAGGGCGGCATCCGTCATCCGCCGCCGGCGCGCTGAACGGGTCGCTTCAGCGCACGACCGCGCCGGACATGCCCATCGATCCGCCCACCGAGACCGAGAGCGATCCGGGGCGGGCGGCATCGGGTGCCGGCGCGGCGTCGCGGCAGCCTGCCGCCAGCAGCCCGACCAGCAGGATCGCGACCGGCCCGCGCATCACCCGCGCTGGCCGGAGAAGGCGTTGAAGGTCTGCAGTGTGTAGGTGTCCTTCACGCCCGGGACGGTCTGGACATGCTCGACCACGAACTGGCCGATGTCGCGATCGGTCTCGAGATAGAATTTCCCGAGCAGGTCGTATTGGCCGGAGATGGAATGCATCTCCGACAATTCCTCGATGCTGTCGGCCATGTCGCGGGCGACCCGGTAGGCTTGGCCCATGTCGCATTTGATGAGAACGAAGATCGCGCGCATCGCCGCTTCCATTCCTTGCTGCGCGGCCTCGGCCGCGACTGTCCGTCGGGACTTCTACACCGGGGGCACGCGCCCGCCCAATCGGGGAGGCTGACGCGGGGAAGGGCGTCGCCGCCCAGGAATTGGGCAGAGCGTGCCCAGGTCTGGAGTCGCGTGGGCCCTCCGCCCCGGCACGCCGCTTGCTTCCCAACGCGGCATGACCGTCATCAGCCAGGCGCCCGACCGCGGCGGCCCCGCCCAGCCACTTCTGTCCGTGAAGGGGCTCGTGAAGCATTTTCCGATCCATGGCGGGCTGTTGGGACGCCGCGTGGCGGAGGTGCGTGCCGTGGATGGTGTGGACCTGACCATCCTCAAGGGCGAGACGCTCGGCATCGTCGGCGAGTCCGGCTGCGGGAAATCCACCACCGCGCGGCTGCTGATGCGCCTGATGGACCCCGATGCCGGCGAGATGATCTTCGATGGCGAGGCGGTGGGCGGCAATGACGAGACCGGCGGCGTGCCGCTGCGCGACTATCGCCGCCAGGTGCAGATGGTCTTCCAGGATTCCTACGCCTCGTTGAACCCGCGCCTGACGATCGAGGAGACGATCGCCTTCGCGCCCAAGGTGCATGGCGTCTCCGCCTATGAAGCGCGGGAGCGGGCGCATGAGCTGCTGGCCGCGGTCGGCCTTGCGCCGAACCAGTTCGCCCGGCGCTATCCGCATGAGCTCTCGGGCGGGCAGCGGCAGCGCATCAACATCGCCCGGGCGCTGGCGCTGCAGCCGCGCCTCGTCATCCTCGACGAGCCCGTCTCCGCCCTGGACAAGTCGGTCGAGGCGCAGGTGCTGAACCTGCTGATGGACCTCAAGGAGAAGTTCGGGCTGACCTATGCCTTCATCAGCCACGACCTGAACGTGGTCCAGTACATCTCGGATCGTGTGCTGGTAATGTATCTGGGCAAGGTCGCCGAGACCGGGCCGGTCGAGCAGATCTACGAGCGCCCCGCGCATCCCTATACCCGCGCGCTGCTCGCCTCGCGCCCCTCGATGGATCCGGGCCAGCGCCGGACGGAACCGCCGCTGACGGGCGATCCGCCCAATCCGGTGAACCCGCCGTCGGGCTGCCGCTTCCGCACGCGCTGCGCCTTCGCCGAGACCATCTGCGCCGAGCGCGTGCCTGCCGATGCGGAACTCTCGCCGGGGCATATAGCGGCCTGCCACATGGCCATGCCCGGTTCCGGACACAGCCAGGCGCCGAGGCTCGCGGCATGAGCGCGGCGCTGAAGATGGACACAGCGACCCCGCTGGTCCGCGCGCGCAACCTCACGGTGCGCTTCGTCTCCCGCGATGCGACGGTGCATGCGGTCAATGGCGTCGATCTCGACCTGGCGCAGGGCGAGGTGCTCTGCCTGCTGGGTGAATCCGGCTCCGGCAAGTCGGTGACCATGCGCGCGTTGATGAAGCTGCTGCCGAAGCGCGCCGTGGTGGAAGGGTCGATCGAGGTCGCCGGCCGTGACGTGCAGGCGATGAGCGAGGGCCAGCTCTCGGAGTTCCGTGGCGGCGACGTCGCGATGATCTTCCAGGAGCCGATGACCGCGCTCGACCCGGTCTTCACCATCGGTGAGCAGATCGCCGAGGCGGTGCGCCGGCATGAAGGCGCATCGCGCGCCGCCGGCATGGCGCGGGCACTCGAACTGCTGGAACTGGTGCAGATCCCCTCGGCGAAGCGACGGCTCGCGGCCTATCCGCATGAACTCTCGGGCGGGTTGCGGCAGCGCGCGATGATCGCGGTCGCACTCGCCTGCAAGCCCAAGCTGCTGCTGGCGGACGAGCCCACCACCGCGCTCGACGCCACGGTGCAGATCCAGGTCCTGCTCCTGTTGCGGGAACTCCAGGAAAAGCTGGGTATGGGCGTCATTTTTGTGACCCATGACCTCGGCGTGGCCGGCGAGATCGCGGATCGTGTCGCGGTCATGTATGCCGGACGGGTGGTCGAGTCCGGCCCGGTCGTGCCCTTCATGCGCGGCCCGCTGCACCCATATCCACAGGGCCTGCTGGGGGCCACGGTCCATGGCGGGATGCGCGGCAAGCGGCTGACGACGATCCCTGGTGCGCCGCCGAGCCTTGAAAAGGTGCCGGTGGGCTGCGCCTTCGCCCCACGCTGCACCCTGGCCGAGCCGGCCTGCCTGGAGGCGGTGCCTCCGGCGCGCGAGATGGGCGGGGAGCGCATGGTCCGCTGCATCAAGGTCGGCGCGGGCTGAGTTGGGCCCGCCGCTCTCTTGCGTCGGACCTCGCGGCGCGGTGATGTAGGCAGGACAGGCGGGCAGGCTCTCGATGAAGACGATGACACAATTGGCGGTGCTGGCCGTGCTGGGGGGCGCGGGCGCCGCGTGGCACTATTACGGCCCGCAAGTCGGATTGAAGCCTCCGTTGGAATTGCTGGGCTTCCAGAAGCCGGCGGAAGGCACGGCGCGTGGCGGTGGCGTCGCCGGTCCGGTCGGCGTGGTCGTGCAGGCGGTGCGCGTCGCCCCGGTGGTGGAGCGGGTGGAAAGCGTCGGCACCGTGCGGGCGCGGGAAGCGGTGACCATCACCTCCAAGGTCGCGGGCATCGTCGAACGCATCGGCTTCACCGAAGGCGAGCGCGTGGAAGCGGGGACGACGCTGGTGCAGCTCGACGCCGCGGCGCTGCGCGCGGAGCTCGATCAGGCGCGCGCGCTGCTCGATGATGCACGCAGCCAGCTCGTGCGCGGGCGGCAGCTCCAGGCTGGCGCGACCATCGCGGCGCAGCGGCTTGAGACGCTGGAGGCGGTGGCACGGCAGGCCGAGGGCCGTGTCCGCCAGGCCGAGGCACGGCTCGGCGAGTTGCTCGTCATCGCCCCCTTCGCCGGCCGCGTCGGCCTGCGCCAGGTCAGCCCCGGCGCGCTGATCCAGCCGGGCACGCCGATCACCACCCTGGACGACACGAGCCGCGTCCGCGTCGAATTCTCGATCCCCGAGGTCTACCTGGCGCGCGTGCGCGTCGGCAGCACCGTCAGCGCGCGCAGCAGCGCCTATGGACAACGCCGCTTCGAAGGGCGCGTCGCGGTGATCGACACGCGCATCGACCCGGCCACGCGCTCCGTCCGCGTCATCAGCGAGTTCGACAATGGCGACGAGGCGCTGCGCCCCGGCCTGTTCCTGACCGTCGAGCTGGTGCTCGAGGAGCGCGAGCGCGCCCTGCTGGTCGCCGAGGAGGCCATCGATCCGGTCGGCGACCGTGCCTATGTCTTCGTGGTGCGCGATGGGCGCGCGCGGCGGCAGGAGGTGAAGCTCGGCCTGCGCCTGCCCGGCGAGGTCGAGGTGCGCGAGGGGCTGAATGCCGGCGAGCCGGTGGTGGTGCGTGGCATCCAGCGGTTGCGCAACGACCTGCCGGTGCGCGTGACCGAAACGCTGACGCGGCCGACGAGCTGAGACGGGAGCAAGAGGCGCCATGGTTCTCTCCGACGTCTCGATCAAGCGGCCGGTCTTCGCCACCGTCATCAGCCTGCTGCTGACGGTGCTCGGGATCTTCGCGCTGTTCCGCATGCCGATCCGCGAATACCCCGCGATCGACCCGCCGATCATCCAGATCACCACGACCTATACCGGCGCCTCGGCCCCCGTGGTGGACAGCCAGATCACCGAACTGCTGGAAGCGGCCGTCGCGGGGATCGAGGGGATCAAGACCATCTCCTCCCAGTCGCGAGACGAGCGCAGCCAGATCACCCTGGAATTCCGCCTGACGCGCAACGTGGACGCGGCGGCGAACGATGTGCGCGACAAGGTGGCGCGCGCGCTCGCCCGCCTGCCGGAACAGGCGGATACGCCCGTGGTCGCCAAGGTGGATGGCGACAGCCGGCCCATCCTGTGGATCGCGCTAGCCTCGGACCGCTTCACGCCGCTCGACCTCACCGACCTCGCGCGGCGGCGCATCGTCGATCGCCTGGCCATCGTCGAGGGCGTGGCCCAGGTGCTGATCCAGGGCGAACGGCGCTTTTCGATGCGCATCTGGCTCGACCGCCAGGCGCTCGCCGCACGCAACCTCACGGTCCAGGACATCGAGGAGGCGATCCGGCGCGAGAATGTCGAACTGCCCGGCGGGCGCATCGAGAGCCAGCAGCGGGAACTCACCGTGCGCACCGACACGCGCATGTCCCGGCCCGAGCAGTTCCGCGAGATCGTCATCCGCCGCGGCGCGGACGGCGCCCAGGTGCTGCTGGGCGAGGTGGCGCGCATCGAGGTTGGCGCCGAGGACACGCGCGGCGGCTACCGCATCAATGGCCGGCCGGCGATCGGCCTCGGCGTCCTGCGTCAGTCCACGGCGAACACGCTGTCCGTCGCCAATGGCGTGAAGGAGGAGATGGCGCTGATCGCGCCCTCCCTGCCCGAGGGCGTGGACGTCATTGTCGGCTATGACGAGAGCCTGTTCATCAGCCAGTCGATCTATGAGGTCGAACACGCGCTGATGATCGCCCTGGCGCTGGTCATCGGCGTCATCTTCCTCTTCCTGCGCTCGGTGCGGGCGACGATCATCCCGGCGGTGGCGATCCCGGTCTCGATCATCGCCTCCTTCATCGCCATGGCGGCGCTGGGATTCTCGGTGAACGTGCTGACGCTGCTGGGGCTGGTGCTCGCCATCGGCCTCGTGGTGGATGACGCCATCGTGGTGCTCGAGAACATCCATCGCCGGATCGAAGAGGGCGAGGATCCTCTGCTCGCCTCGGTCTATGGCGCGCGGGAGATCGCCTTCGCGGTCATCGCGACCACGCTGGTCCTCGTCGCGGTCTTCGTGCCGCTCTCCTTCATGGGGGGCAATACGGGGCGGCTGTTCACGGAATTCGGGCTCGCCCTGGCGGCGTCGGTGCTGTTCTCGGGGCTCATCGCACTGACGCTGACGCCGATGATGTGTTCGAAGCTGCTGAAGCCGCATGAGGGCGAGACCTGGCTGATCCGCGCCACCGAGCCGTTCTTCCTGGGGATGAACGGGGCGCTGCGCTGGACGCTGGATCGCGCCCTGCGCGCACCCTTGCTGGTGCTGGGCGCCTCGGGGCTGCTCTGCGGCCTCGCCGTCGTGCTCTACAACGCGCTGCCCAAGGAATTCGCGCCGACCGAGGATCGCGGCGTGGTCATCATCCCGACCACGGGGCCGGAGGGTGCCTCCTTCGGCTACACCATGGAGCATGTCACGCAGATCGAGCGGCTGCTGCAGCGCTATGTCGACAATGGCGAGGCGGTGGCGGTGTTCTCGACCGTGGGTGGCTTCCAGCGCCCGGCGATCGGCAACCTCGCCAACATCTTCATCCGTCTCTCGCCCTGGGCCGAGCGCGACCGCAAGCAGCAGCAGATCGCCTCCGAGGTCTTTCCGCTGATCAACGCCATCCCGGGCGTGCGCGGCTTCGCGCTGAACCCGCCATCGCTCGGCGCGCGCGGCTTCCAGCCGCCGGTGCAGTTCGTGATCGGCGGGCCGGATTACGACACGCTGGTCGAATGGCGCGACCGTTTCCTGGAACGAGCGCGCACCAACAACCGCCTGCTCAACCTCGACCACAACTTCAAGGAGACGAAGCCCGAGGTGCGCGTCGAGATCGACCGGCGCAAGGCCGCGGATCTCGGCATCTCGATCGCCGCGGTTGGCCGCACCATCGAGACGATGATGGGCTCGCGCGAGGTCACGACCTATGTCGTCGGCGGGCAGGAATACAAGGTGCTGCTGCAGGCGCCGGAAGAACTGCGCCTGTCGCCCTATGACCTGCAGAACGTCTTCGTGCGGACATCTTCGGGCGGGCTGGTGCCGCTGTCCAATGTGGTGACGCTGTCCGAACGCGCCCGTGCCCAGACCCTGGCGCGCGAGGACCGGGTGCGCGCCATCACCATCACGGCCTCGCTCGCGCCTGGCTACTCGCTGGGCGATGCGCTCGCTTTCCTTGACGGCGTGGGGCGCGAGGTGCTGCCGCCCGAGGCGCGCATCTCCTATCGGGGCCAGTCGCTCGAGTTCAAGGAATCCTCCGGCGCGCTCTATGTCACCTTCGCCATGGCGCTGCTGGTCGTCTTCCTGGTTCTGGCGGCGCAGTTCGAGAGCTTCATCCACCCCTTCGTCATCCTGCTCTCGACACCGCTCGCGATCACCGGTGGGCTGCTGGCGCTGTGGATGACCGGACAGTCGCTCAACATCTTCAGCCAGATCGGCATGATCCTGCTGATCGGGCTGATGGCGAAGAACGGCATTCTCGTCGTCGAATTCGCGAACCAGCTCCGCGACCGGGGGCTGTCCATCCGCGAGGCTGTACTGGAAGCCTCGGTGGTGCGGCTGCGCCCGATCCTGATGACCTCGATCGCGACGGTGCTGGGCGCGGTGCCGCTCGCCGCGGCGACGGGGGCAGGGGCGGAAAGCCGCTCGGCGCTGGGCGTGGTGATCGTGGGTGGCATCACCCTGTCCACCTTCGTCACCCTCTATGCGGTGCCGGCGCTCTACCTGCTGCTCGCGCCCTATACCAAGCCGATCGGGGCTATCGCGGCGAAGCTTGCCGACCTCGAGGCGAAGGGTGGCCGGGGCGGTGGGCACGGCCATGGCCCGCAGCCGGCGGAGTGACGCGCCGGCCGGGACGGGTTAGCTTCCGGGCCGACTGTTTCCGAATCACGGAAGGGATGTCCGTATGACTGAGGGTCGGCGCGCGGCTGCGGGGCGCACGGGTGGCAAGCTTCTGGCGGATGCGCTGGTCGCGCAGGGCGTGACGCACGCCTTCTGCGTGCCGGGCGAATCCTATCTCGACCTGCTCGACGGGCTCTATGCGGTGCGCAACCAGCTTCAGCTTGTGACCTGCCGCTTCGAGGCCGGCGCGGTTCATATGGCCGAGGCCTATGGCAAGCTGACCGGCAAGCCGGGTGTCGCGATCGTCACGCGCGGCCCGGGCGCCTGCCATGCCGCGATCGGCGTGCATGTCGCCTTCCAGGACTCGACCCCGCTGGTGCTGCTGGTCGGCCAGATCCCGGTCGAGGAGACGGATCGCGAGACCTTCCAGGAAGTCGACTACCGCCAGATGTTCGGCCCGCTGGCGAAGTGGGTGACGCAGATCGACGACGAGAAGCGCATCCCCGAGCTGATGGCCCATGCCTTCGATGTCGCGACCTCCGGCCGCCCCGGCCCGGTGGTGGTCGCGATCAGCGAGGAGATGCAGAAGCGCCTCGCCTCCGTGCCCGATATCGGCCCGGCCGAGGTGCTGCCGCCGCACCCGGCGCCGGAGGCGCTGTCACGCGTGCTGGGCATGCTCGAAAAGGCGAAGAAGCCGCTGGCCGTCCTCGGCGGGTCGCGCTGGTCGGAGCAGGGCAAGGCCGATATCCGCGATTGGCTGATTGCCAACAACCTGCCTGTTTCGGTCGCTTTCCGCCGCATGGGGCTCTTCGACGGCACGTCGGCGAATTATGTCGGCGACCTCGGCGTCGGCGCGGATGCCGGGCTGGTCGCGAAGGCGAAGGAAGCCGACCTGATCCTCGCCATCGGCACCCGCATCGGCGAGCCGGTGAGCCAGGGCTACACGCTGCTCGACATGGCCGGCGCGACGCCGATCATCCATGTCTACCCGGACCAGGCGGAGATCGGGCGCGTCTATCGCCCCGCGCTCGGCATCGTGTCGGAACTGAATGCCTTCGCGGCCGCCGCCAAGGCCGCGGGCGCGGTGAAGAAGCCGGTTTGGTCGGCCTGGACCAAGGAACTGCGCGAACTGCGCCTGGCCCAGGCCAAGCCGCAGGATTACGAGGGGCCGCTCAACCTGGCGGTCGCGCTTCAGGAACTGGAGAAGGCGCTGCCGGCCGATACCATCTTCACGACCGACGCCGGCAACTTCGCGACCTGGCCGAACCGCTTCATGCATTTCAGCGAGAAGCAGGACTTCCTGGGGCCGACGAACGGCGCGATGGGCTATTCGGTCCCGGCCGCGATCGGCGCGAAGATCACCCATCCCAATCGGCCGGTGATCGCCTTCGTCGGGGATGGCGGGTTCCTGATGACGGGGCAGGAGATCGCGACGGCGTTCCACCATTCGGTCAACCCGGTGATCCTGGTGTTCAACAACCAGATGTACGGCACGATCCGCATGTATCAGGAGCGCGCCTATCCGGCCCGCGTCTCCGGCACGGCGCTGACCAACCCGGACTTCGCCAAGTTCATCGAGGCCTTCGGCGGCCATGGCGAGATCGTGGAACGCACCGAGGAACTGGTACCGGCGGTGAAGCGGGCGCTGGCTTCGGGCAAGCCCGCCATCGTGGAAGTGCGGACCAATCCCGAGCAGGTGACGAACCGCGCGACCATCGCCGATCTCCGCGCGCAGGCGACGAAGGCCGCGGCGGGCGCGGCCACGCCGGTGCCGGCCCAGGCCGCCCGCACGCCGGCACCGCGCCGGACGGGCCCGCGCACGCGGTGATGCGTGTTGGAGAGGGGCTTTGCCCCTCTCCTCGCCTTGGCGGCAGTGCCGCCAGGCCCGCCACAGGCCTTTCGGCCTTTGGCGGGGTGGGGTCGGGGAGGGGTAAAGCCCCTCACCGGATCCGTCAGCACCGCCTCATCCCGTGGCGCCGACCTCCCTCAGCACTTCCTCCGCCGTCCGCATCGCTGCGATCGCCGCCGGAAACCCGGCATAGGCGCAGGAATGGGTGATGACCTCCGCGATCTCCTCCGGCGTGCAGCCATTGTTCAGCGCGCCGACCAGGTGACCGCGCAGTTCGTGATGCTGGCTCATCGCCACCAGCATGCCGATCGTCACCATGCTGCGTTCGCGCCGCGTCAGCGTGCCGCGGGTCCAGAGCGAGGCGTAGGGGAACTCCTCCGACAGGTGGCGCAGCGCCTGGTTCAGCGGCGTGGTGCTGGCGTCCCGCCTTGCCATGTAGCCTTCGCCCAGCACTTCGCGCATCGCCTCGCGGCCGGTGGTCTGCAGCGCGGTGTGCGCGTCCTTGTCGGTCATCGCGTATCCTCCTGTGATGTGGTGCGAGCATAGGCGCGGGGAGGGAGGATGACGAAGACGCTGCTGATCGTCTTCCACAGCATGACCGGCGGGACGCGCCAGATGGCGCAGGCCGCGGCGCGCGCGGCGGAAGGCGAGGGCGTCCGCATCCGCCTGCTGGAAGCGCGCGATGCGGCGGCCGATGACGTGCTGGCTGCCGATGCCTACCTCTTTGCGACACCGGAAAACCTCGCCGCCATGGCGGGGATGATGAAGGACTTCTTCGACCGCACCTACTACGCCGCGCTGGGACGGATCGAAGGACGGGCCTATGCGCTGATGGTCTGCGCCGGCAGCGATGGAAGCAACGCGGTACGGCAGGTTGCACGCATCGCGACGGGCTGGCGGCTCAGATCAGTGGCCGAGCCCATCATCGTCTGCACCCGCGCCCAGACGCCGGAGGCGATCCTCGCACCGAAGACGATCGGTGCGGAGGATGTGGCGCGCTGCGAGGAACTGGGCGCGACCCTGGCGGCCGGCCTTGCGATGGGTGTCTTCTAGAGCATTTTCTGTTTAGTCGAATGCATACCCAGAGTTGGCGAGGTAGTTCCGGCATTCGGGTTTGGTGAAGGTGTCGAGCAAGGCGCCGATGGTGGACCAGAGCGCATCGCGCGTCCTGGCGCCGACCTTGCGGAGGCCGGCCTTGAGCTTGGCGAAGGCCTGCTCGATCGGATTGAGGTCAGGCGAATAGGGGGGCAGGTGCATGAGGCTGGCCTTGGCAGCACGGATCGCCTCGCGCACGCCGGCA
The DNA here is from genome assembly GCA_041906015.1 of Roseomonas sp. GTDB lineage: Bacteria > Pseudomonadota > Alphaproteobacteria > Acetobacterales > Acetobacteraceae > Neoroseomonas. The sequence continues at coordinate 47,027 of JAYRJZ010000001.1, read as the reverse complement.
ACCTTATGTGCGGCGAGGTTGTCCATCACCACCACGTCGCCGGGCTTGAGGCAGGGAACGAGGAACTGCTCGACATAGGCGCGAAAGGCCTCGCCGGTCATCGGCCCGTCGAGCACGAGCGGGGCGATGAAGCCTGTGCTGCGCAGACCAGCTACGAAGGTGGTGGTGCGCCAATGCCCATGAGGTGCCGCATCCACCAGGCGCTCGCCGCGTTGTCCCCATCCATAGCGACGCACCATGTTCGTACTGGCGCCCGTCTCGTCGAGGAACACGAAACGCTCGGGGTCCATGTAGCGCTGCCACACTCGCCATTGGCAGCGGTCGGCGACGACGTCCGCCCGGTCCTGCTCGGCAGCCCTCAGCGACTTTTTTTATGCCGCAGCCCCAGCCGGCGCAGCGTCGCCCAGATCGTCGTCAGCGAGCCTGCTTCGATGCCGCGCCCAATCAGCTCGGACTGGATCTCCGCCAGCGTGATGCCGGGCCGGGCTTGGGTCAGTTCTCGGAGCAGATCCTCGTGCCCGGACAGCAGCGGCTTGCGATAGCCGCCGATTTTGGCCGGCTCAGCGCTGCCGGTCTCGCGCACACGCCGAACCAGCTTGATCGCCGCTGAAGCACTCACCTCGAAGCGCCGCGCTGCCTCTCGCACCGAGCTGCCCGCATCCACCGCACGGATCAGCCGACGTCGCAGATCCCCCGACAACGGTGCCGTCATCATCACCTCGACGCTCAACCAGCAGCGTCGAATCAGAACTCGTGAATCCGCGCAACCTCAAAATGCTCTAGCGTCCCGATTCCGAAGTCCTGCGGACGTCGTTCTCGCGCCACCAGCCATTGTTTTCAGTGGCCTGCCCGCTTCCAGCCGATCCAGTCGCAGAAGGCGGTGCCCATGACGCGCTCCAGCGCCGGGCCCTGCAGCCAGGGCAGTTCCTCCGTGAACAAGGTGATGCATTGGGTCCAGGAGCAGGGCATGCGGGTGATGTCCGTGCCCCAGAAGAAGCGATCAGGGCCGAAGGCGTCATAGAGCCGGTGCAGCCCGTCATGGATGTCGCGAAAGGGATAGCCCTGCTGCGCATAGCCCGGTGCCCCCGTCGCCTTCAGCGCGACGTTCGGGAAGCGCGCCAGCGCTGTGACGGCGGCGATGTTCGCGAAGGCCGCGGCGCCCTTTTCGTGCCGGATCAGCCCGCAATGGTCGATGATCAGGCGCAGCCTCGGATGACGTTCGGCGACACGCCCGAATTCGGGCAGGAAGCGCCAGGCCATGGTGGCGATGGGTAGGCCTTCTGCCTCGGCGACGGGCCACAGCCAGTCCAGCGTGCCGTCGAAGGGCCAGGATTCCTGGTCCTTGCGGATCAACGGATAGCGCAACCCGCATTCACCGGGCCGCTGGCGCCAGCCCTTGAGCAGCGCACGGCTGGTCTCCGGTGCGTCGAGCGGCACCTGGCCGAGCACCGCGAAACGGTCCGGGTACATCGCGGCGGCGGCCTCGGCCAATGCGTTCGCATCCGGGTCCCAGGACACTGGCGGATGGATCACCGCGCCATCCACCCCGGCGGCGTTCATTTCGGCGAGCAGTTCCTCGACAGAGAAGGAGGAGACCTGGCGATGGTCGCCGCTCGGCGTGCCGCTGGCCCAGATATGCACCTGCGCGTCGATGATCTTCATGGCGTTCCTCCTGACCCCGGCAGTTTCATGGAGGAGAAGCGGTTGTCGAGATGCTCGATCTCGAGGAAGCCCGCATCCGGCCCATGCGCCTTGTAGATCGGGAAGGTCTTCATCACCGCGAGCGTCGCCGCACTTTCCAGCGGCGAGATGAAGGAACAGTCCCGATCGAGGAAGCTCGGCTGCCGCACCCAATGCGCAAGCTGGGTCGCGGAGAGGGCGAAGAAGCCGCTATGCGGGTTCATTGCGCGGCGGAAGATGACCGGCGCGCGGCCCGGCAGGGGCAGGTGCAGGAAGGGCTCGTCGGGCAGCGGATCGCGCCATCGCTCGGTCGCGCCGGGGCGGATGTCACCGTCGATCCAGGTCTTCAGCGTCGGGCCGTTGGGGTTCCATTCGAAGCGGTTCGGCATCAGCAGCCGCTTCCAGCCGAAGGCGTCCTGGAAGGCGCGCAGCCGGTCGATGAAGCCGGGATCGGCGATGCGCAGGTCGTCTTCCGAGTAGCAGAACAGGTCGTAGCTGTTGCGCAACTCGGCCATCAGCCGATGCGCCGCGAAGCCAAGCATGCGCGGATTGTCCACCTGCGCTGCGACATGCCGCACGCCGCGCGCATTGGCGTGCGCCGTGTCCAGCAGGTGGTCCGTGCCGTTGGTCACCACCATGATGTCGAGGCCGTCCACCGCGCCGCGCAGCCGGTCGAAGCGCTTGGTCTCAATGGTCAGCGTCGTGGTCGCGCCGAGCTGGCCGCGCCAGGAATCGATCACCTGGCGCAGCACGCCGGCCCGCTGGTCGCGCCGGCGCTCATCCGTCGAGGAGTGGCGGGATTCCGCCTCCCCCTTGAAGTAATGCACCAGGGCGAGCAGGACGCGCATCAGCGCCCGACCGCGTAGCCCTGCATGCCGCGAGGATTGGCGCCGGCACGGATGGTGCCGTCGGCTTCCTGCCGCACGCCGGTCAGCCGGCCTTCGGACCAGTCGCCGCCCATTTCGGCCACATGGCCGCGGGCCTTCAGCTCTTCCAGGACGGACGGCGCGTAGCGGCCCTCGATCACCACCTTTCCCGGCTTCGCACCGCGCGGCCAGAAGCTGCTGATCCAGTGCTCGGAGTGGAAGGAGGGCAGATCGATCGCCTGCTGGATGTTGAAGCCATGATGGATCATGCGCATCAGCATGATGGGCTGCCACTGGTCCTGCTGCTCGCCGCCCGGCGTGCCGAAGGACATCCAGGGCCGGCCATCCTTCAGCACCATCGATGGCGAGAGCGTCGTCCGCGGCCGCTTGCCCGGCTTGAGGCCGTTCGGCAGCGACTCATCCAGCCAGAACATCTGGCAGCGCGACCCGAGGCAGAAGCCAAGCTCCGGAATGGCCGGCGAGGATTGCAGCCAGCCGGCCGACGGCGTCGCGCTGACCATGTTGCCGTGCCTGTCGATGACATCGACATGGCAGGTATCGCCGCCCGAGGCGCCGAGGCGCGAGACCGTCGGTTCGCCCGACCCCATCGCCGCGGCGAGGTCCTTGGCGCGGCGGATGGCGGCAGCGTAGTCGGTACGATGTTCGCGCCCATCCGGATTGCCGGGAATGAAGTCGAGCGAGGCATCAGGGCCGATCAGCTTGCGTCGCGCATCGTTGTAGGCAGGCGAGAGCAGCGTCGCGAGCGGCACGTCGACGAAGTCGGGATCGCCGTAGAAGGCCTCGCGATCAGCGAAGGCGAGCTTCTTCGCCTCCACCACGTGATGAATGAAGTCCGCGCCGACCGGGTCCATGGCACCCACGTCGAAGCCGGCCATCAGGGCCATGGTCTGCAGCATGGCCGGGCCCTGGCTCCAGGCCCCGCATTTCAGGACGGTGTGGCCGTGGTAGTCGAGCGTCACAGGCTTCTCGACCGGCGCGGACCAGCGCGCCATGTCATCCGCGGTGATGACACCGCGATGGCGCTGCCCGGAGGTGTCCATTGCCTCGGTGGCGGCGGCGAACTTGCCGATCGCCTCGGCGACGAAGCCGCGATACCAGGCGTTGCGGGCGGCATCGATCTGGGCCTCGCGGCCGGACACGGCTTCGGCTTCCTTCACCACGCGCTCATAGGTGTCGGCGAGCGTCGGGTTGGCATAGACGCCATTGGGCTGCGGCCCGCCATCGCGCAGCCACAGCGCGGCGGAGGTCTTCCATTCGGCCTCGAACAGTGGGCGGACGCTTTCGATCGTCGCGCGGATACGCGGGACCATCGGCGCGCCGTTCCGGGCATAGCCGATGGCATAGGCCAGCACCTCCCGCACGGACCAGGTCCCGTGGTCGCGCAGCATCAGCATCCAGGCGTCGAAGGCGCCGGGGATCGGCGTCGCGAGCAGGCCGGTGCCCGGCATGATCTCCTGGCCCAGGCTGCGCATATGCGCGACCGTCAGCCCCGCCGGCGCCGGTCCCTGGCCGCAGATGACCGACTGCGCGCCGGTCGTCGCGCTGTGCACGATGATGGGGCAATCGCCGCCCGGGCCGTTCAGATGCGGTTCGACGATCTGCAGGGTGAAGCCGGCGGCCGCTGCGGCATCGAAGGCATTGCCGCCGCGTTCCAGCACCGCCATGCCGACCTGGCTGGCGAGCCAATGGGTGGAGGCGACGGCGCCGAAGGTGCCGATGATCTCGGGGCGGGTGGTGAACATGCTCGGGGCCTCCTTGGCGGGGAAGCCGATCATCTCCGGCGTCACGACGGACATGTGCGCGGTTCCTCGATCTTGCAGCGAAACTCGTCGCGCGGCAGAGGGAGCGCGTCAATCCTGCCGGGGGTTCTGCGTTTCATGCTGATGGCGGTGGTCGGGCCCTCGGGCGCCGGGAAGGACACCTTGATGGCACTTGCCCGGGCGCAGTTGGATGGCGACCCACGCTTCCGCTTCGTGCAGCGCACCATCACGCGCCCGGCGAGTGCTGGCGGGGAAACGCATCGCGCGCTGGACGTCCGGGGCTTCGAGGCCGAGCGCGACGCCGGCCGCTTCGCCCTGTGGTGGAACGTGCACGGGCTGCTCTATGGCGTTCCGCGCGACATCGAGGGCGATATCGCGGCCCGTCGCGTCGCGGTCGCGAACCTGTCGCGCGGCGTGCTGGCGGAAGCGGCGACACGCTATCCGCTGCGCGTGCTGGTGGTGACCGCACCGGTGCCGGTGCTCGCCGCGCGCCTCGCCGCGCGGGGGCGCGAGACGGCAGAGGACATCGCCGCGCGCCTGAAGCGCGAGATGACGCTGACGCCGGGCCTTGATGTGGTGACGGTAATGAACGACGCGACGCCGGAGGAGGGGGCGGCGCGCGTCGTCGCGGAACTTACCCGCGCAGCGGAAGACGCTCGGCGATCGTGAAGGGCGCGCCGGGCGCAGGCTGGACGAAGAGGCTGATCGCGCTCACGCGCCGCGCCACGCCCGGCAGGTCGCCGAGGTAGTCGGTGACGGCGGGCATGACGACCGCCTTCTCCTCCGCGCTGAGGCGGCGCGACAGGGTGACGTGGAAGCGCCATTCCCCGAACACATAGGGGTAGCCCCAGCGCGTCAGGTTCTCGCGCTGCTCCGCCGAGAGGCGTTCGGGCCGGCGCCGCGCGATCTCGGCCTCGGTCGAGGGCGCGCGGTGTTCGTCCAGCCCCTCGACGCAGGTATTCGCGAAGGCATGCAGCGCGGGGCAGGGGGCGGTCTCGCGCAGGGCGAGGAAGCCGTCGAGGTCGAAGACCGCGAGCGGCGGCAGGTCGAAAGGCGCGATCCGTGCCGCCAGCTCCGCCGCGGCGTCGCGCGCCGCGGCGTAGCCGCTCGCCAGCCGGAAGGGCGGCTTCAGCGTGGCATGCAGGCCATAGCCGCGTGGATCGGCGGTGATCTCGGCGATGTCGAGACCGGGCAGGGCAGGCTGATCGAGCGCCGCACCGCTCGCCGCATCCCGGCCGAGCCAGGTGCTGGCGCGGCCATGCAGATCGTCGGCTTCCTCCGGCGCCCAATACAGCGCGATGCGATACGGCGTCATGAAACGCGCTGGCCCTCGCGCCAGACGCGGCGGACGACGGGGATGTCGTGCACCGGCCGCACCTGCACCAGATCCGCACGCAGCCCGGCTTCCAGGCGCCCGCGATCGGCCAGCCGCGCCATGCGCGCCGGCGCCTCGGCAATCATCGCGACGGCGGCGGGCAGGGTGATGCCGGCCTCCGCCACGCTGCGCCAGGCGGCCTCGATCATCGAGGCCGGCACATAGTCGGACGCGAAGGCATGAGCGGCGCCCGCGCGCACCAGATCAGCGGCGGAGACATTGCCCGAATGGCTGCCGCCGCGGACGATGTTGGGCGCGCCGGCGATGACCACCACGCCCGCGTCGCGCGCCGCCTCGGCGGCTTCCATGGCGACCGGGAATTCGCTGATCGCGATGCCGTCGGCGAGGTTGCGGCGCACCTCCTCGGGCGAATCATCGTCATGCGAGGCGAGCGGCAGGTCGCGATGCGCGATGCGGTCCAGCAGCCAGCGGCGCTGCGGTTCGCGCAGGCGCTCGCGCTGGACGAGCAGTTCCTCGATGCGGTCCTTCACCTGGTCGAGCGTCATGTTCGTCTGCTTGCGCCGCATGACGACATAGCGTTCGAGGTCGCGGTACTGGCCCACGCCCGGCGAGTGATCCATCAGCGAGACCATGCGCACGCGCGGATGGTCGGCGACGGGTTCCACCGAGGGCTTCATGTCCGGGGCGGGGATCTCGCAGCGCAGATGCAGGAAATGCTCGGAACGCAGCGCGCCGGTATCGGCCAGTGCGTCGAGATCCGCGACACCCTCGCGGAAAGTCTGACCGCGCCCCTGGTCGAAGCCGAGGTCGCCGAGGCAGAGCGCATCGAAGACCGTGGTCACGCCGGCCGCGGCACATTGCGCGTCATGCGCGATCATCGCCGAACGCGACGGCCAGCGCGCATTCTGGCGCGGCTGCACCTGGCGTTCGAGATTGTCGGTGTGGACGTCCACCACGCCGGGGATCAGGTGGTCGCCTTCCAGGTCGCGCGCCGAGGCCGCATGGCTGCGGCCGGTCTGGATGTCCGCGATGCGGCCGTCGCGGATCAGCAGCGTGCCGTGGATCGTCTCGGTCGGCAGGACAAGGATGGCGTTGGTGAGGATGGTCTCGGCGGTCATGCGGCGTCCTGGTGGGGGAGCACTTCAAAAAGTCGGTCGGCCACGGCCTCGCGGACCTCGGCGTCGTGGAAGATGCCGATGATGGCCGTGCCGGCCGCCTTGGCCTCGCGCATCAGCTCGATGACGATGGCTCGGTTGGCAGCGTCCAGGCTGGCCGTGGGTTCGTCCAGCAGCAGAACCGGGTAGCCCGGCGCGAAGCCGCGGGCAAGGTTCACGCGTTGTTGTTCGCCACCCGAGAAGGTGGCGGGCGGCAGGCCATGCAGCCGGTCCGGCAGGTTCAGGCGGCGCAACAGGGCGGTGGCGCGGGCGAGGGCCTCCTCGCGCGGCACGCCGCGGGCGATCATGGGTTCGGCGACGATGTCGCGCGTCGCCACGCGCGGAATGACGCGCAGGAACTGGGACACATAGCCGAGCGTCTCCCGCCGCGCCGCGATCACGTCGCGCGGATCGGCGGAGACGAGGTCGAGATCCGCTCCCGCATGCCGCAGCAGGATGCGTCCCGCACCCGCGCCGTAATTGCCGTAGAGGCAGCGCATCAGCGTGGACTTGCCCGCCCCCGACGGCCCCCACAGCGCGACGCATTCCCCCGGATGCACGGCGAGGTCGACATCGCCGAGCACGGGAATGCGCGTCCCGCCCTGGAGATGCAGCGTGAAGGCCTTGGACAGCCCTTCGGTCCGGATCGCGGGGGTCATGCGGCAAGCACCGAGGAGACGAGGAGTTGCGTATAGGGATGCTGCGGATCGTCCAGCACGCGGTCGGTCAGGCCTTGTTCCACCACCTCGCCGCGCCGCATCACCAGGATGCGATCGGCGAGCAGCCTGGCGGCCGCGATGTCATGGGTGACGATCAGCACGGCGAGGCCGAGTTCCCGCGACAGGGAGCGGATCAGGTCCAGCAGCCGCGCCTGGACGGACACGTCGAGCCCGCCGGTCGGCTCGTCCATGAAGACTAGCTTCGGCCGCGTGACCAGCGTGCGCGCGATCTGCAGCCGCTGCTGCATGCCGCCCGAAAAGGTACGCGGCAGGTCGTCGATGCGCGATGCGTCTATCTCGACCTTCGCCAGCCAGGACAGCGCCTCGCTGCGGATATTGCCGTAGTGGCGCGCGCCCACGGCCATCAGCCTTTCGCCGACATTGCCGCCGGCGGAAACGGCAAGCCGCAGCCCATCGCGCGGGTTCTGATGGACGAAGCCCCAGTCGGTACGCATCAGGCGGCGGCGCGCAGCCTCGCCCATGGCGTGGACGTCCTCGCCCAGCCAGCGGACCGTGCCGGCATCGGGGGCCATCAGGCCCGACAGCACGCGCAGCAGCGTGGTCTTGCCGGAGCCGGATTCACCGACGATGGCGACGACCTCGCCCTCGGTGATGTCGATCGCGACGTCGCTGAGCGCGGCGATCGACCCGAAGCGCAGGTTCAGCCCCTCGGCGGTCAGAATGGGCGTGGTCATTCCGCGGCCTCCTTCGCCGCATCGGCCTGGCGCTCGGCGCAGAAATCGGTGTCGGAGCAGACGAAGAGCCGCCCGCCGCGATCATCCGTGATCACCTCGTCCAGATAGGTATCGCGGCTGCCGCACAGCGCGCAGGCATGCGGCGCGCGGATGGGACGGAAGGGATGGTCCTCGAAGTCGAGCGAGCGCACATCCGTGTAGGGCGGGATGGCGTAGATGCGCTTCTCCCGCCCCGCGCCGAACAATTGCAGCGCCGGCATGCGGTGCATCTTCGGATTGTCGAAGGCCGGGATGGGGGAGGGCGACATCAGGTAGCGCTGGTTCACCATGACCGGATAGTCATAGGCCTTGGCGATGTGCCCCAGCCGCGCGATGTCCTCGTAGAGCCGCACATGCATCAGCCCGTAATCGGCGAGCGCGTGCAGGCGCTTCGTCTCGACCCGGCGCGGCTCCAGCTTGAACAGCGGCTCGGGCTGCGGGACCTGGTAGACCATGATCTGGTCCTCCCGCAGCACGCGCTCGGGGATGCGGTGGCGGGTCTGGATGATGCTCGCCTCGGCCGTGTGCTCGGTGGTCGCGACGCCGGCGACGCGCGTGAAGAAGCGGCGGATCGAGATCGCGTTGGTCGTGTCGTCCGACCCCTGGTCGATCACCTTCAGCGTGTCGTCGGGCCCGAGGATCGAGGCCGTCACCTGGATGCCGCCGGTGCCCCAGCCATAGGGCAGCGGCATCTCCCGCCCGCCGAAGGGGATCTGGTGTCCCGGGATCGCCACCGCCTTGAGGATGGCGCGGCGGATCATCCGCTTCGTCGCCTCGTCCAGATAGGCGAAGTTGTAGCCTTCGAGAGTCGCACTCATTCCGCCGCCTCCTGAACCGCATCCGCGGCGCTGCGCCGGATGGTGCGCAGGTTCTCCAGCTCCGACTGGAAATCGACGTAGTGCGGCAGCTTCAGATGCTCGACGAAGCCCGTCGCCTCGATGTTGTCGGAGTGGTACAGCACGAATTCCGCATCCTGCGCCGGGGCGGTCACGTCCTCGCCCAGTTCGGCGGCGCGCAATCCGCGATCGACCAGCGACATCGCCATCGCACGGCGTTCCCCATGGCCGAAGACGAGGCCATAGCCGCGCGTGAATTGCGGCGGTTCGCTGCGGCTGCCCTTGAACTGGTTGACCATCTGGCATTCGGTGATGCCGATCTCGCCGAGCTCGATCGGGAAGCCGAGCTCCGGCGGGGTGAATTCCACCGTGACATGGCCGACGCGGATCTCGCCGACGAAGGGATGCGCATTGCCGTAGCCGCGCTGCGTCGAGTAGCCGAGGGCGAGCAGGAAGCCCTCATCCCCGCGCGCGAGGTTCTGCAACCGCACCGGGCGCTCGGCGGGGAAGGTCAGGGGCTGGCGCGTCAGGTCGCCGGGTTCGGCGTCGTCCGAGGCCTCGCGCTGCATCAGTCCTTCGCGCGCCAGCAACTCGGTCACGCGCGGCGCGGCGACGACCGGCGCGGACGCTTCCGGCGCGGCGGCCCGCTCGCCCTCCGCCGCCAGGGCGAAGTCCAGCAGGCGATGCGTGTAGTCGAATGTCGGGCCGAGTACCTGGCCGCCCGGCAGGTCCTTGTAGGTCGCGCTGATGCGCCGGCGCAGACGCATCGCCGCGGTGTCGAGCGGCTCGCTCGCGCCGAAGCGGGGCAGGGTGGTGCGATAGGCGCGCAGCAGGAAGGCGGCCTCGATCAGATCACCTTTGGCCTGCTTGATCGCGAGCGCGGCGAGGAAGCGGTCATGGCAGGACCCTTCGGCCATGACGCGATCGACCGCGAGGCCCATCTGCTGTTCGATCTGCGCGACGCTCAGCTCGGGCACGGACGCATCCCCGCGCCGCGTCTCGTCAAGCCAGGCATGGGCGGCGGAGATCGCGCGCTCGCCACCCTTCACGGCTACATACATCGCTCAGCCCTCCGCGATGGAAACGGTGCGCGGCAGTGCGGCGAGGCGATCCCCCGCGCAGAGCACGACATCGACGCCGCAGGGAAAGCCCGCGCGGTTCGCGGCCCAGGCGGCGAGAAAACCTGCCGGTGCGCCATCGACACGCAGGCGGTGCGCGCTTTCGATCCCAGGGCCGGTCAGGCGCCAGCCCTCGCCGGGGATCAGCGCCTCCACCTGCAACACCAGGGTCGCGCCGTTCTGCGGCTCTTCCTCGCTCCCCTGCGGCAGGGATGCCAGCGCCGGCGCGGCGCCCGGGGGCGACCAGCGGCGCGCCACAATGGAAGCGCAGCCAGGCTTCCGCATCCGGGCCGGCATCCTGCGACAGGGGCGTATCGGCATCGGCGAGCGCCAGCAGCACGGCCGCCGCCGCGCGGTTCATCGGTGCGGGCGGGCGGAGCGCGGTGCCGGCCACCACCACGCGGCCCGGACGGCTCATCGCCTCCAGCACCGCGCGGAAGCAGGCCTGCGCGTCGAGCACGGGATCGGCGAAGCCGGGGGTCAGCGCGGTCATCGGGTCGTCTGCATGGCGAGGAAATCCACCTTCGTTGCGGCGGCGCGCCGTGCCTCGGCATCGCGCGCGGCCTGCTGGCGGGCGGCGAGCGGCGCGATCACCGCGTCCATCAGCGCCGGTCGCCGGGCCGGGTCCTGCAGCGCAGCGTCGAGCAGCGCGGCGAGTTCCGCCTGCCGCTTGTCGCGCCCGGCGACATAGGCGTGGCCCACCGTCTGCCCCAGCCGTACCGCGCAGCGCGTGACCGTCATCTCGCCGAGGTTGAAGGGGGCACCGTCACCACCGGCGCGGCCGCGCACCATCACCAGCCCGGTCTCGGGTGAGCGCAGATGCTCGAAGGCCGGCAGGGCGGGCAGAGGGGTCAGCAGCTCGGCGATTTCGGTGGCGCCGGCACGGGCGAGCACGGCCATCCAATGGCGGCGCTCGGGGTCAGGATGAGATGCGTTCTGGGTCATCGGATTTGTCTAGACAGCTAGACATCGACGCGCCAGAAAGTCCACACGGATATCCCACGGACATGACCAGGGATGATTGAAGTTTCGATGACGACTGCCCCCCTCGAACGCGGCCTGGGCGTTGCGTTGTGGCGCCAGATCGCTGCCACGATGGAAGCGGAGATCGCCCGCGGCACGCGCGCCGCCGGCGATCGCCTGCCCACCGAAGCGGTGCTGACCGCGCAGTTCGGCGTGAACCGCCACACGGTCCGGCGCGCGCTGGAGGACCTCGAAGCGCGCGGGCTGATCCGCGTGGAGCAGGGGCGCGGTGCCTTCGTGGCCGAGGATGTGGTCGATTACCGCCTCGGCCCGCGCACGCGCTTCTCGGAAGTGCTGCGCGGCCAGAACCGCGAGCCCGCCGGACGCATCCTGCGCATCGGCGAGATCCCGGCCGAGACGCAACTTGCCGAGGCGCTCGGCGTCCGGCGTGGGCGGCTTGTGCTGCGCGTGGATCGGCTGGGGCTGTCGAATGGGCGGCCCGTGGTGCTCGGCACGCACCACATGCCGCTGCCGCGCTGTGCGGCGGCCGCCGAGGTGCTCGGCACGAATCCCTCGATCACTGCGGCGCTGCAGGCCTGCGGGGCGGGGGACTACCGGCGTCAATCCTCCCGCATCACGGCACGGCTGCCGACGCCGGAGGAGGCCGATCTGCTGCAGCAGTCGCGGTCCCGCCCCGTGATGGTGGCGGAGTCGCTGAATGTCGATCCCGCAGGCCAGCCGGTGGATTGGACCATCGCCGTCTATGCCGCGGGACGTGTGCAACTGGTCGTGGAGCCCTGAGACGGATGGATTGGCTGATTGACGGCGGCCGCGTGCTGCGCGGCGATGCGATGGTGGATGGGGAGTTGGCGCTGGCCGACGGTGTGGTGGCCGATGCGGCGCCCGCGCAGGCGATGCGCTTCGATGCGACCGGGCTGTTGGTGCTGCCGGGGCTGGTGGATATCCATGGCGATGCGCATGAACGGCAGTTGCAGCCGCGCCCGGGCATCGGCCTGCCGGTGCCGCTCGCCCTGCGGGATTCCGCGGCACAGCTCATCGCCTGCGGCATCACCACGGCGTTCCTCGGCGTCACCCTGTCCTGGGAGCCGGGGCTGCGGTCGCTCGATGCATGGCGCGCGCTGAAGGCGGTGCTGCCGGCGACGCGCGCGGAAAGCGCCACCGACCTGCGCGTGCATCTGCGCTTCGAGGCCGACAATCTCGATGCGCTGGACGACGCGCTGGAGGGGATCGCCGATGGCTCGGTGCACCTGCTCGGCTTCAACGACCACACGCCGGGGATCCTGAAGAAGCTCGACGATCCGGCATCGGCGGCGAAGTTCGCCGGACGGGCCGGCATGTCCGTCCCCGCATTCAGCGCGTTGGCCCGGCGCATCGCCGCGCGGCGCGACGAGGTTCCCGCGGCGCGCGCAAGCCTGGCCGCCGCCGCCGCGCAGGCGGGTATTCCCGTGCTGAGCCACGATGATACGACGATCGAGGTCCGCGCGCTGTTCCGTGGCCTCGGCGCGCGCATCTGCGAGTTCCCCATGGCAGAGGCCGTCGCCGCCGATGCCCGTGCCGCCGGCGAGCCGGTGGTGATGGGCGCGCCCAATGTGGTGCGCGGGGGCAGCCACATCGGCTGGGCGAGCGCCGCCCCGCTCGCCGAACGCGGCCTCGTGACGGTGCTGGCCTCGGATTATGTCTGGCCGACCATGCTGCAAGCGGCCTTCGTCATGGTCGATCGCGGCGTGCTCGACCTGCCGCGCGCCTGGGCGCTGATCAGCCGCAATCCGGCCGAGGCCTGCGGGCTGGCGGATCGCGGCGTGCTCGAGCCGGGCAGGCGTGGCGATGTCGTGCTGGTCGATCCCGACCGACGGGCTCCGGCCGCGGTCTTCGCGGGCGGCGCGCTCGCCTGGATCGCGCCCGGCGCTTCGCTGCGCCTGCGCGGCTGACCGCTGGCGGCGCTCCCTCGCCGGGCCTAGCATTCCCGCCACCAGGCGATGTGGCGGGAGACCCCGGGTGATGGCGAAGAAGGGCAAGGACAAGGGCAGGAAGAACGATCGCGCGGCGACGCCCGCTGCCGCCGCGCCGGATACCGGCTTGCGCTCCGATGGGCGGCTATCCCGCAAGGCTTATGAGGCTGCGCTGCGCGATCTGCATGTCGAACTGGTCAAGCTGCAGATGTGGGTGCAGAGGACCGGCGCCAAGATCTGCATCGTCTTCGAGGGGCGCGACGGTGCAGGCAAGGGCGGCACCATCAAGGCGATCACCGAGCGCGTGAGCCCGCGCGTCTTCCGCGTCGTCGCGCTGCCCGCGCCGACCGAGCGCGAGAAGTCGCAGATGTACATGCAGCGCTATGTCCAGCACCTGCCGTCGGGCGGCGAGATCGTGATCTTCGATCGCTCCTGGTACAATCGCGCCGGCGTCGAGCGCGTGATGGGCTTCACCAGCGAGAAGGCGGTCGAGAAGTTCCTCGAGATCGTGCCCTCCTTCGAGAAGGCGGTGGTCGATTCCGGCATCATCCTGCTGAAGTACTGGTTGGAGGTGAGCCCCGAGGAGCAGACCCGCCGGCTCGAAGCGCGTATCGATGACGGAAGGAAGCTGTGGAAGCTCTCGCCCATGGACCTGAAGTCATACAGCCGATGGTATGATTATTCGCGCGCGCGGGACGCGATGTTCCTGGCGAGCGACACCGCCTGGGCGCCCTGGTTTGTTGCCTTTTCCGATGACAAGAAGCGGGCGCGGCTCAACATCATCCGCCACCTGCTGCGCCACATTCCCTATGAGGCACCCAAGCGCGAGAAGATCGCGCTGCCGAAGCGGCAGAAGCCGGGGGGCTACGTCCCGCCCGAGTACGCCTTCAAGCTGGTGCCGGACACCGTGGCGCCGACCGTGCCGTGACGCGGGGTGTGGCGGCATAGGCGGGGAGGCGCGGCCGCCGGTCGCGCCCCTTCGCTACCGATGCCTCTTCAGCCTGTCGGGAACGGGCATGCAACTGGACTCGGCCGATTCGTCGGGGAGTTGCGGGAACGAGTCGTCGGAGAGCGTCGTCATGCCGAGCCGTGCTTCCAAGATGGCACATTGTTCACGCGCCGCTTCCACGCGTGCCTGGGCCGCTCTCAGCGCATCGCACGCCGTGTCGAGTTCCACGCATGCCAGCGCGTAGGCGTCCCGAAGCGCCTCGCCCATTCCGTTAGCCTCCGTTTTCATTCGGGCCTGACAGCCACGCGCGACTGTAAATACTACAGCCCAGGCTTGCGCAGGGGGCGACGCCCGAAAATTGGATCGCCGGCCAAGAATTGTCCAAGATGTGCTCAGGAAGCTGCGGTTTGCTCAGCCGGCGGGCTTTCGGCATGACACGCCAGATCTCTTGGAGGTCCTTGCGACAGGGACGGTAGAGACCATAATGTTGTGAAACTAGAGCGTTTTCGAATTGATTACGGATTGATTGCGGTCGATCCCTGCGGCGTAACGGTAGCGTGTGGGCGACTAAGGGGGTTGTTGCGGTGTTACAAATTGTACAACACAACTTGTCCCTCTGGCGTCCCGGCAGGTTGCGCCCATGCTATGAACCGGAAGGGTCGCGGACATAGCGGAAGATGGTTGGGCGGAAACTTCTTATCGAGGGATGGCGTGGGATCAGTCACTCCTATGCCATGGTTAATCAGTGGCAGGTCCTTGAACTGCTCCGACGAGGATTAACCATACGATTCCAGGATACGCCGTTCTTTCGGCAGGAGTGGAACAGTCGCAGCAATTCCGGGGGGTTCGACCCGGATCAGTCCTTTGTTATTTCAGAACTCCGGGCACCTGATTCAAACGAGACGATCGACGCCACCTTCCGCATTGCCTATCCCTACGATTTCTCGGCGGCCCGCATGGGCCGTCTTTTCGTTTTCGGGACCTCCGAGGACGGCTGCCTGGACGGTATGGTGCGTGACGGGCTCGGGATCGCGCAGGCACGGGCGAATGGCGTGCATGTGATCACGCCGTCGGCCTGGTCGCGGCAGGGCTTCCTCGCCTATGGCTTCGATGAGGGCGAGGTGACCGTCATCCCGCACGGCGTCGACCCGTCTGTCTTCCGCCCGGCGCCGCCCGCCGACCGGCAGCGCCTGCGGGCCATGCTGCGCTTTCGCCCCGATGACTTCGTGCTGCTGTCACTTGGCAGCATGTCGCGCAACAAGGGCATCGACCTCCTGCTGCGGGCCTATGCGGCGCTGAAGCCGAAGCATCCGCGGCTACGCCTGGCGTTGAAGGATTCGGCCGATCTCTATGGCTGGCAGGGCCAGGGCATCCTGCGGAACCTGATGGCTGGCGAGCACGCTGCCGCCTTCACCGAATCGGTGCTGCGCGACATCGCCTTCATCTCGCGCAACTTCAACATCCGGCAGATGCAGGCGCTGTATGTGGCGGCCGACGCCTACGCCTCGCCCTATCGCTGCGAGGGCTTCAACATGCCCCCGCTCGAGGCCGCCGCCTGCGGTGTGCCGATCATCGTGACGCGTGGCGGGTCGACCGATACCTATTTCGACCCGCGCCTGGGCCAGGCGATCGAGAGCCGCCTGGTCGAGGACGGGCCTCGCCGGGCGCTCGAACCCGATCTCGACGCGCTGATCGCCTGCATCGAGGCGGCGATGGCTGATCCGCAGGGCAGGGGCGGCGCGGTCGGTAGCGCGCTGGTCCATGAGCGCTTCTCCTGGCAGGCCGTCTGCGACACGCTGCTGCCGACGCTGCTCGGTCCGCAGCCCATCACAAGCTGACGGTGCGCTTGCGCCGCGAAGGCCCACCGGCATCGATCCCTTCCACTCGACGACCGCGGCCACGACGCCGAAGCCGCTCGCGGCGTCCACCGCCACGTTGCTGGCATTCAGTTCTGCGGCGCTGATCTGGCGAAGCGCGGCGTTGAAGCGCGGTCCCCGCCGATCTCGCGTCCATGGAGCAGGACGATGCCGCCACGGCCCGGGAGGAGATTCCGTGCCGGGGGAATTTCACGGCGAACGGCCTCGCCATGTTCCGCAGTGGGCGTCGTCGAGGGGTGTACAGATCCGCTTTGGTCGAGCGTCCTGGTGATGCGCCCGTTGGCCGTGGGTCGCGGCAATGTCTCTGGCCTTTTGCTGTTGCGGGCATCTTCACCCGATCAGGTGATTCCAGTGGACCGGGATCGGCTCCAGTGTGCCGATTCCGAAGTCCTGCGGATTCCCGTTCTCGCGCCAGCAGCCATCGTCTTCAGTGGCCTGCTGATCCGGGACCTTCGTTGGATCGCCAACGAAGGTCGCGGGCAGGACCCTAGCGAAGCACCGGTTGCCAAGCGTCTGTTTCGACATAATGCAGCGGCTTCCTGATCGGAACTCCATCAAGCGTTGCTTGGCGGAGGATTGAGAATTTCCCAGGAAGCTCGATCCGAGAGGCCACAATTTCGGTTCCCTTCGGCGTTCGCTGCACCTCGATGGACGGGAAGGCTTTTTCGTCGAGCGGCGAGCTTCGTAGTTCGGTATCCACAATGGCGATAAATCGTTCCGACGTTGTTGGCTCGGGATCGGATTTCTCAAATATCGCCGTGAGCTCGATGGCCCAGGGCACTGCGGCTAGCGACATTTCCATATGATGGTCTGATGGGTCGGAGTTTCGGAGCCATGTGTGAACAAGGCCGGTTTCCTGATTGATGGCGTACTCGGTAATTTCGACGAAAGGAAATCCGTATTTTAAGGACTCCTTTTTCAATATATCATTGAACTTATGTGTGGCTGCGGTTCTGCAGGCCTGTGTGGCTGCAATCTTGCTTCGACGCTCATTGACCACGGCGCCCAGCTGATCGTCGTCTGTTATGGTAGGTAATGTTGCGCTTGTAATGATGATATTCATAAATCCAAGATTCTTTATTTCATCAACAAAGTTCATATATGATGAGATTGATAGTTCTATGCTGGAGTCCAGCGTTATGCCCTTATCTCTGGCTCGCATCCATATTAGGAGTCCGCAATCAATCTCCCCGAGGTGGAATACGACGAAGGCGTTCTTTTCTTTGTTTTTTAGTGTGGCGCGAAAAAACTTTGAGGCTTCGGTAAATGAGTTCGGGTTCCGCAGCCCGGCTGCGGTTGCTCCTGATATTGCCGAAACGTGTACGGTGCGATTCCCAAACAGCCCGAGATCTGCTGCTCTTTTCATATAACGAGCGTGGCTATCGCCAAGCACAATGACCGAGCGGTACGGTCGGCAGTCCGACATGCATGAGCACCCTTGATAGGCCGCAGTCCTGCTGCGGAATCGTTGCGTAGTGTTCCGGAAGTTCGGGCGGATTGGGAAGCAAGAGTGCGAGAGTCAAGCTGCCGCTGGCCGTCGCGAGACAATCGGGCTGGATCCTTGCCTGGCCCGCGCGGCGATCATGGTGGTTGCGCAACGTGCTGGCGGCTACCGGTTCCGACGCTGCGGAACCGGCTCGCCTCAGGCCAGGTTGATGCTCCCCGGCGCGCGGCCAGCATCATCGGCAGGGACAACCTGCCGCGAAGCTCTCGCCCCTGATGGTTGCGGTATTGGTCGCCTTGGCTTGGTCACGGGCCTGGGGGGCGGGATCCGGAGGTAGGGCCAAGGCCATCCGAATCGGGCGGGGGTAGCCCCTCCGCCGTGGGCTCGTTGCCGTGCATCGTCCGGGATCGACCACCCGCCGATGCATCAGGATGATGCCTGAACAGGCAGGAACTGCGCGGACAACATGAAGCCGCCGAAGGCCGCTGTGATGCGGCCTCAGGGGCTATCCGGAACGATGCGGAAAGTGGGCTTGGCTCCCCGAGTAGGACTCGAACCTACGACCTAGGGATTAACAGTCCCGCGCTCTACCAACTGAGCTATCGGGGAACGGAGCCGGGCGCCGCATATAGTCTTGGGTGGGCACCCTGTAAACCCTCCCGCTTCGTGGAGGTCCGGAGCGGAATCGAACCGCTGTAGAGGGTTTTGCAGACCCTTGCCTGACCACTCGGCCACCGGACCCCGCGAGGCGGGCGCCCCATATCCTCTGCGCGCCGCTGCGGGTCAAGCGCCTGCTTGGCGGTTCGATGCGGGCGGACCTATAACGCCGGCTTCTGGACGATAGGGCGGGCAGAGAATGGATTTCGCCGAGGCACGCAAATTCATGGTCGATGGCCAGCTTCGGCCCAACCAGGTGGACGATCCGCGCATCGTCGGCGCGATGCGCGACCTGCCGCGAGAGCGCTTCGTGCCGGCCGTGCTCGCCGCACGCGCCTATGCCGATGCAGACGTGCCGCTGCCGGGCGGGCGCTCGCTGCTGAAGCCGCTGGTGCTCACGCGGCTGGTGCAGCTTGCCGGGGTGCGACGCGGCGAACGCGCACTGGTGATCGGGGCCGCGACCGGATTCGGCGCGGCGCTGCTGGCCACCATGGGTGTCACGGTCACGGCGCTGGAATCGGACCCGGTGCTGCTGGCCATCGCACGGACGGCTCTCGCCGCGACGGTGCCGGCCGGCACCGTCACTGTCGTGCAGGGCCCGATGGACGCGGGGCATGCCGAAGGCGCGCCCTATGACGCGATCCTGATCGAGGGCGGCGTGCAGGCCGTGCCGCCGGCGCTGCAGGAACAGCTCGTCGAGGGCGGCCGCCTGGTCGCGGTGGGGCTCGCTGGCGGTCCGCCGGGGCGGGCGCTGCTGGTCCGCCGCGTGGGGGGCACCTTCACCACCACGGTGGGTTTCGATGCTCATGCGCCCGCCCTGCCAGGCTTCGTCGCGGCGCCGGCCTTCGCCTTCTGAGCGATTCGCGTTGCGACGACGCCCCGGGTGCCGTCGCGGCGCGGAGCGGTGTTGCCGCTTGGCGATTCCGTCACACTTCTTTTGCCGGTGCGGGCTGGCGCGGCCCTGTTGCGCTGCGTTAGGTTTCCCACCTTAGGCTTTGAGCTCGGCGCGGAAGCCTGTCCGCTGCCGCGCGCCATCGTTGGGGGATTGCGGACGTGATGACCAGCCTGCGACGGGTGCTGTTTCTTTCCGCCGCATTGACCGCGCTGCCGACCGCCGCCTCCTGGTCACAGACCATGCAGGAGGCGCTGGCAGCCGCCTACGCCAACAACCCGACGCTCCTTGCCGCGCGCGCCCAGACCCGTGCGGTGG
Source organism: Roseomonas sp. (assembly GCA_041906015.1). Taxonomy (GTDB): domain Bacteria; phylum Pseudomonadota; class Alphaproteobacteria; order Acetobacterales; family Acetobacteraceae; genus Neoroseomonas. Next base: position 27,733 of record JAYRJZ010000001.1, on the reverse strand, counting down.
ACGAGAACGTGCCCCAGGCGCTCGCCGGCTGGCGACCCACGGTCGTGCTCGGCGCGGCGGGCGGCTACACCGATACGCGCTACCGGTCGCAATCCACCATTGCGGTGCAGCGCGACGGTGCGGGCAACGTCGTCAATCTCGACACGGCCGGCACGCCCTATTCGCTCTTTTCCGACCAGCCGCGCGACACCGCGAACGTGACCGCCACGGTTACCCAGCCGCTCTATCGCGGCGGACGCACCACGGCGGCGACGCGCCGGGCGGAAAACCAGGTCTATGGCCAGCGCGCCCGGCTCCTCACGACCGAACAGACCGTGCTGCTGGACGGCGTGCGCGCCTATGTCTCGGTGGTGCAGAGCCGTGAGGAGGTGCGGCTCAACGAGAACAACGTGCAGGTGCTGCTGCGCCAGCTCCAGGCCACCAACGAACGCTTCCGCGTCGGCGAGATCACCCGCACCGACGTTGCCCAGGCCGAGGCGCGTCTGGCCGCCGCGCGCTTCCAGCTTGAACAGGCACAGGGAACCCTGCAGGCTTCCCGCGCGACCTTCGTGCGCGTCATCGGGCTCGAACCGGCGAATGTCATCCCACCCTCGCCGGTGCAGCCGCCGGTGCGCAACCTGCAGGAGGCGATCCGCCTCGCCACCGGCAACAGCCCCGCGGTGGTCGCCGCGCAGTTCGACGAGCAGGCGGCGCGCGACAACATTGACCTGCAGTTCGGTGCGCTGCTGCCCACCGTCAGCGCCCAGGCCCAGGCCTTCCGCATCGACAACAGCCAGACCCGCGGGTCGCGCCAGACCGGCGCTTCCGTCACGGCGAACCTGTCGGTGCCGCTGTATCAGGGCGGCGCCGAGCATTCCGCCGTGCGCCAGGCGCGCCAGCAGGCCCAGCAGGCGCGCCAGGTGCTGTCCGACGCGAAGCGCGTGGCCGAACAGGATGCCACCCGCACCTGGGAAGCGCTGGGCACGGCGCGGGCCCAGGTGCAGAGTTCCCAGGCCGAGATCCGGGCGCAGGAGATCGCTCTCGACGGCGTCCAGCGCGAGGCGGTCGTCGGCAGCCGCACCACGCTCGATGTGCTGAACGCCGAGCAGGAACTGCTGAATGCCCGTGTGCGTCTGGTCCGTGCGCTGGCGACGCTGATTACCTCGTCCTACGAACTCACCGCCTCGCTGGGCCGGCTGACGGCGCAGGATCTGGCGCTGCCGGTGCAGGTCTACGACCCGCGCAACTACTACAACGCCGTGCGCGACCGTTGGGTGGGCACCGGCGATTTCAACGAGACGGTGCCGCAGGCCGCGGTGGTGCCGCAAGGCGTGGTGGTGCAGCCGCAGGGCGGGTCGATCTCGGTGCAGCCGCTGGTGCCGATCAACCCCAACCCACCGGCGCGGCGCACGCCATGAGCGGGCAGGACACGCCTGCCGGCGGGACCCCGCCCGGGGTGGCCTCGGACCAGTCGATGGAGGACATCCTGGCCTCCATCCGCCGCATCCTGAACGAGGATGAGAGTGCGTCGGCCCCATCGGCCGGGCCTGCGACGATGCCGGAGCCGGGTGCCGGGGCGGAAAGCGTCCCGCCGTCCGTGGAAGCCGAGCCGCTGCTGCTGACGGAGGACATGATGGTGTCGCTGCCCGACGAGCCGGAATCGGCGCCCACGGCGGAACCGCCCTCCAGCCCCGAGCCGGCGCCGCTCGTGTCGCCGAACGCCTTGCTGGCGCCCGCTGTTGCGGCCGCGGCCGCGGCTTCGGTGGGAGAATTGCTGCGCGCGGTCAGCACGGAGCGCAGCGCTGCCGTGCATCGCGGCGGGCCGACCATCGAGGATGTGGTGCGCGAGGAACTGCGCCCGCTGCTGAAGGATTGGCTGGACCAGCACCTGCCTGCGCTGGTCGAGCGGCTGGTTCGCGTCGAGATTGAGCGGGTGGTCGGCCGCGCGCTGTCCTGATCGCGCGGTGAGGTCGGCGTTGGGGGGACTCTGCCCCCCCAACCACCCGCCAATTGACCGTGTCATGGCGACGGCCAGCTTTCGGCGCCGCGCCTTGCTGCCATGACCATCCCGGCCCGGCATTGATCCTGCCGATGGCGCACGGCGCCGGGTATCGGTTTTCAAAGGCCTCGGGCCCAGCACTACTTAGGCAGAACGGGTTGAGAAGGGTCGAGGAGGCCTTGGCCGCCGTGTGGACATCGGCATTGGGATGCGCCGCACAGATGCTGCTGGGTGGCGCGTCGGACGGCAGGCAAGCTTGGCGGTCCGGGCGAGCTCTTTCCCCCTTCGCGGCGGAGAGTCGATACGTCTGGAGGAAGGCGTAGGCGATCACGCTCATCAACGCTTGGCCGTGCAGCGCCGCCACATGAGCCTTGGGACGCTGGCCCCCATCAGCGATGCTCCCGATGTCGGCCTGCCCGCCCTGGCAAACTGACCGCGACTCATCTCCGCTCAGAAGACCAGGGCGCTCCTACACCACATCATGGGGCACGACCCGATCGGACGGTCTTAGGGGGGCTATTCCGGGGGCGATAATCCCTGTCCCGCCACCTGCCTCCCGGCACTGATCTGCCTGCTTCGTTGTACCCGGCGCAGATGCGCTTCCAATGCGTCGTGCAGTTCCTCCTGCGTGCCGGCCTTTGCGATCTGGCCTTCGATGACGTGCAGCAGATCCTGATGGTGGCGCAGCACGGCCGAGAGGTCGTCATCCCGATATTCCGGCCGGCTGAAGATGATCAGTGCATGGCGTGCGATCGCCTCCCACAGCGTCAGGGCGATGCCGTTCTGCGCCGCACGCCCGATCGCACGATGGAAGGCGATGTCCGCGCGCAGCGAGGCCGCTCGTTCACCGCGTCGCGCGGATGTTTCGAGCTGGGCCAGGGCGGCCTCGATCTCCGAAAGATCGGCGACGCCGGCGCGCCAGTTCGCCACCGCGTCGCGCAGGAGGAGGCTCTCCAGCATGAGCCGCAGCTCGAAGATGCGCGCGACGGTCGTCTCGTCGAAGGTGGCGACACGATAGCCGCGCCGGCCGCCGGTCACGATGCCCTGGGTGTGCAACACCTTCAGTGCCTCGCGCGTGGGGACGCGGCTGACACCGAGTTCCTCCGCGACCGTGGTCTCCACGACCCGGTCGCCGGCGTGAAGACGACCCATGGCGATCGCCTCGGCGACGGCATCGGCGATCATGTCCGGCAATGGCTGCGTGCCGGCCTTGCCGGAAGGCTGGTTGCGTCGGAAGACCGTCATCGATGATCCCGAGGCATGGCTTGGCCGGGCCAACCCCGATCGCAGCATGACATGTCGGATGCCCCCCGAGCGGGATGAAAATGCTCCTGTCTCCTTAGCCGAGCCCATGATGACTGGCCAGGATCGCGGCCCGTGCTGCGGCGCAAAAACCGCTTGCCTGCCCTGATGTTGAGCGACATTGTATAACAATATCGGCGGGCACGCCGAAGATCCGAAGTCGCTTGGCAGGTTGTCGATGCTGATCAGAGGTGGGTGGGTCCTCGCCGATCCGGCCGAAGGGCTCGTACTGCGCGATGCGGCTGTGCTGGTACGGGACGGTGCAGTGGCCGAAATCGGCGATGCCGCGCCCTTGCTCGCCGCATATCCGGACCTGCCTGTGATCGGCTCCGGCGACGCCGTGGTGATGCCAGGGCTGATCGATGCCCATTCTCACGGGCGCGGCCTGTCACCAATCCAGAAGGGCGTGACCTACGACTATCTGGAAAACGCCTTTCTCGACTGGTCGTCGATGGTCTACCTGCCGAACGATCTTTGCGCCGCCTTGTCTGCCGTGCGGCATCTGCGCATGGGCGCGACCGCCATCCACCACACCGGCTGGAACGACGAAGGTCCCCGTGCCCTGGAAGACGCCCAGGCGGCGATCGATGCCTATCGGCGCTCCGGCATCCGGCTCGCCTATTCCCCGGCCATGCGTGACCGCAACCGCTTCTGTGTGGACGAGCAGGGGTTCCTGGACACGCTGCCCCCGGCGCAGCGCGCTTTCGTCGAGCCGATGACCCGCTACGACGCGGGGAAGATCCAGGACCAGTACATGGCCCTGTTCGACGCGCTGCATGCGGCGAATGACGGGCCCATGTCGCGCATCTTCCACGGGCCATCCTGGGCGCATGGCACGACGGACGCGTTCTTCGCCCGGATCCGCGACAGTGCGGCCGCCCATGGCGGCCTGCCCATCCATATCCACACGCAGCAGACCCCGCACCAGCGGGCCTGGAGCATCAAGACCTATGGGCACTCGCTGATCACGCATCTCGACCGGCAAGGCGTACTGGGGCCGAATACCACCCTTGGCCATGCCGTCTGGCTGTCGGAGGATGACATCGCGCTGATGGCCGAACGCGGCGTCAGCACCACGCATCATGCGTCGTGCAACCTGCATGTGCGGAACGGCATTTCGCCGATCTGGTACATGATGCGCGCGGGCGTGAACGTCGCCATGGGCATCGACGACAAGTCACTGAACGACGACGACGACCCCTTCATGGAACTGCGCCTGGCCGCCACGCTGTCGCGCGTGCCGGGCTTCGACCTCGGCGCGACGCCCGTGTTGTCGGCATCGCAGATCCTCGCCATGGGCACGGTCAACGCGGCGCGTACGCTGGGCTTCGCGCCGGATCATGGCCGGTTGGTGCCCGGTGCGCCGGCTGATGTCGTAGTGCTCGATACGCAATCCATGCTGCGCGATCCCTGGACCTCCGAACGGCTGTCCATACCCGACCTGATCCTGTGGCGCGCCAAGGGGCAGGACGTGACGGACGTGATCGTCGACGGCAAGGTCGTGATGCGCGACCGCATCATCCAGACGATGGATGTCGAGGCGTTGTATCGCGACGTGCGCGGCTATGTCGCACGTCACGAGGCCGCGCCACCGCCCCAGGCGAGGATCGACGGCATCAACGCGGTGCGGCCCTATTTCCACGACTGGCACCGCGCCATCCTCGCGCATCTCGATGTCGGCGAGCCATTCTACATGATGAACGGCCGGCGATGATCGACTGGTCCTTCGTCGCGACCTACGGGCCGCACCTCGTCGAGGCCTGCTGGGTCACCCTGGTGGTCAGCGCCGCATCGCTGGTCTTGTCCACGGTGATCGGGCTGCTGATCGCGATGATGCGCATCGGACCGGGGCGCCTGCTGCCGGCCGTCGCCTGGTTCTATGTCTGGATCGTGCGCGGCACACCGCTGCTGCTGCAACTCTTCGCCATCTACTACGCCCTGCCCGCGGCGGGCCTGCGCGTCGGCCCGTGGGAGGGCGGCATCCTCGCCCTGTCACTGAACTCCTCGGCCTATTTCGCCGAGATCTTCCGTGGCGCGATCCAGGCCGTACCCGCCGGCCAGCGGGAGGCCGCCCTGGCGATCGGCATGATGCCCCGCCAGGCGATGTGGCGCATCGTGCTGCCCCAGGCCGCGCGCCCCGCCCTGCCGCCCTACATCGGCCAGGCGGCGACGCTGCTGAAGAACTCCTCGCTGGTTTCGGTGATCGCGGTGCCGGACCTGATGCTGACGGCGCAGAGCATCTACTCCTCCACCTACCGCGTGGTGGAAGTGATGGTGATGGCCGGCCTGCTCTACCTGGCGATGACCAGCCTGCTGCAGATTGCCCAGTCGGTGCTCGAACGCCGCCTTGGCTACTACACGGTGAAGTAGCATGAGCGTCGTGTCCTTCCAGCGCGTCGGCAAGCGCTTCGGCGATCATCAGGTGCTGCGCGACGTCTCGCTCGACATCGAGGAAGGCGAGGTGGTGGCCGTCATCGGCCCATCTGGCGCCGGCAAGTCCACGCTGCTCCGCTGCGTCAATCAGCTCGAGCAGCACGACAGCGGCCGCATCCTGATCGATGGCGAGCCGATCGGTGCCGGACAGCGCGTACGGGATCTCGCGCGGCTGCGCCAGCGTGTCGGCATGGTGTTTCAGTCCTTCAATCTCTGGCCGCATCTCTCGGCGATCGGCAATGTGATGGAGGGGCCGCGCCAGGTCCTGAAGCTGCCGCGCGCGGAAGCCGAGGCGCGTGCCGCCGCGCTGCTCGAACGCGTCGGCCTTTCGGCGCATGCCGGCAAGTATCCGGCGCAGCTTTCGGGCGGGCAGCAGCAGCGCGTGGCCATCGCCCGTGCGCTGGCCATGCAGCCGCGCGTGATGCTGTTCGATGAGGCGACCAGCGCGCTGGATCCCGAGTTGGTCGGCGAAGTGCTGGCGGTGATGACCCAGCTCGCCGCCGAAGGCATGACCATGATCGTGGTGACCCACGAGATGGGGTTCGCCCGGGAAGTCGCGCATCGGGTCGTGCTGATGGCGGAGGGGCAGGTCGTGGAACAGGGCGAGCCGCATGCCTTCTTCGCCGCGCCGCGCGAAGCGCGCAGCCGCGCCTTTCTCGGCAAGGTGCTGCACGCGTGAGCCGGATCGCTGCGGTCGAACCCCACCCGCTGCGCCTACCGGCGGCGACCCCTCTCGGCCGGGAGGAGGAGTGCTTCCTGCTGCGCATCGTGACCGAGGACGGCACCGAGGGCTGGGGCGAGGCCCATGGCAGCCCCTGGCTCGCCCGCGCGGTGGTCGAGGCACCGGTCACCCATGTCACCGCCCAGGGCCTGCGCCATATCCTGCTCGGCCAGCCGGTCGATGATGTCGCCGCGCTGCGTCGGCGCATGGAAAAGGGCACGCAATGGATCGGCCGTGACGGCGTGGTGATGCAGGCCATCGCCGCGGCGGAGCTCGCGCTGTGGGACATTGCCGGGAAGCGGGCCGACCTGCCGGTGGCGCGGCTCCTGTCCGATGCGCCGCGCGGCGTCCTGCCCTGCTATGCCAGTGCGAAGGTCGCGCCAACGCCCGAGGGCACGGCCGCGCGCATCGCGGCGGAACGAGCGGCCGGCTTCACCGCGCACAAGATCGGCTGGCCGCCCTTCGGCGCGGCACTGGAAGGCGATCTCGCCTTTCTGGAGGCGGCCCGCTCCGCGGCGCCGAGGGCGCTGTTGATGGTCGATGCCGCGCAGGCCTTCGACGAGGCGGCAGCGCTCGGCCGGGTCGCGGCCTTCGAGCGCTTCGAGCTGGCCTGGCTCGAGGAGCCGCTCGACCGCGACGATCTGGCGGGCCAGGCGCGGTTGCGTGCGGCGAGCCCGGTGCCGATCGCGGCGGGGGAGGGCGAGTGCTCCCTCGCTGGCCTGCGCCGCGTGGCGCCGCTGGTCGATGTGCTGCAACCGGACGTCACGCGCTGCGGCGTGCTGGCCGCGATGGCCGCCGCGCCGCTGGTCGCGCGGGTGTGCAGCCATTCCTTCACCACGCTGCTCAATGTCGTGGCGCACGCCCATGCGCTCGCGGCGATGCCGAATGGCTGGATGCTGGAATGGCCGGTGAAAGGGCTCGCCGACTGGGCCGTGCTGTTTCCTGGCGCGCCGCTTGCACACGACGGGCAGTTCACCGTCCCTGACGCGCCGGGTTGGGGGCTGCGGCCCGACCCTGCCGCGCTCGACCGCTACCGCATGCCGCGCTGAGGACACCATGCCGCAACGACAGATGACCCTCGGCCTCTTCGTCGAACCGTATGGCCGGCACGTCGCCGCCTGGCGGCATCCCGGCGCGACGCGCCTCGCCGGCGTCGATTTCGGCTACTACCGGGACCTGGCGCAGCTCGCGGAAGCGGCCAAGCTGCACTTCATGTTCATCGCCGACACCAACAATGTCTGGGAGAACATGGACTTCTTTTCGCGCAGCGACCGCGGCGCGGTGATGGACCCGCTGCAACTACTGCCGGCATTGGCCATCTCCACCGAGCGGATCGGCCTGATCGCGACCACCTCGACCACCTATACCCAGCCCTTCCATGTCGCGCGGACCTTCGCGTCGCTCGACCAGCTCAGCAACGGGCGGGCGGGATGGAACCTCGTCACCTCGATGTTCGCGGCCGAGGCACAGAATTTCTCCCTGCCCACGCCGGTGCCCCATGCGGATCGTTATGCGCGGGCCGAGGAATTCGTCGACGTCGTGCGCGGCCTGTGGTCGAGCTGGGACGAGGACGCCTTCCTGCACGACCAGGACAGCGGCCAGTTCTTCGATCCCGCGAAGCTGCATGTGCTGAAGCATGTCGGTCCGCATTTCTCGGTGCGCGGGCCGCTCAACGTGCCGCCCTCGCCGCAGGGGCAACCGGTGATCGTGCAGGCCGGCTCCTCCGACGCCGGGCGCGACCTCGCCGCACGCACCGCGGAGGTGGTCTTCACCATCCAGCAGACCCTGCCGGCGGCGCAGGCTTTCTATGCCGACCTCAAGGGCCGCATGGCGCGCTTCGGCCGCACGCCCGACCAGATGCACATCATGCCCGGCTGCTTCATCATGGTCGGCCGCACCGAGAGCGAGGCGCGGGAGAAGTACGAGGAACTGCAATCCCTCGTGCATCCGAAGGTCGGGCTGTCGCTGCTGTCCACGCTGATCGGGGGCTTCGACCTTTCCGCCTATCCGATCGACGGGCCGCTGCCCGAGTTGCCGCAGACCAATGCCGGCAAGGGTCATCAGAACGCGCTGGTGGATCGCGCACGGCGCGAGGGGCTGACCATCCGGCAGCTCTACCTGGCGACCGTCGGCGGGCGTGGGCACTGGGAGCTTGTCGGCTCGCCGGAGCAGATCGTCGATCAGATGGAAGACCGCTTCCGCAAGGGCGGCGCGGACGGCTTCAACATCATGCCGCCCTTTCCCGGCGCCCTGCAGGACATCGTCGAGCTGGTGATCCCGGAACTGCGCCGCCGCGGCCTGTTCCAGAACGAGTATGCCGGCGCGACGCTGCGCGAGAATCTCGGCCTCGCGAAGCCGCGCCGCCCGATCCCCGCCGTCGTCCCCGCCGCGGAGTGACGACGCCCGCCCCTAAGAGCATGGAGCCGACCGCATGATCCTCACGAGGCGTTCCGGATTCTTCGCCATGGCCGTCCTCGCCGCGCCGGGCGTGGCGCGTGCCGACCTGAGGTCGGTGCGCGCCGCAGGGGTGATGAAGATCGCCACCACCGGCACGCGCGTGCCCTGGACCTATACCGACCAGAACAACCGCCTCGCCGGCTACGACATCGCCTGGGGCGAGCTGATCTGCGCGGATCTCGGCGTGCGGCCGGAATGGGCCAAGCTCGATTTCCGCGGCATGCTGCCGGGGCTGCTCGCCGGGCAGTACGATGCGGTGATGTCGGGCGTGACCATCACGCCGCAGCGCCTGCAGACCTTCGCCTTCTCGGAACCCTATGCCTATGACGACACCGTCGCGATGGTGCGGGCGGACAATACGCGCGTGCGGGAGATGAACGACCTGCGCGGCCTGGTGGTCGGCGCGGGCACGGGTTCGCAGCAGGAGGCGATCGCCAAGGCGATCCCGGGCGTGCGGGAGGTCCGCAGCCTGCCGGGATTCACCGACCTGATCCTCAATATCCGCTCCAACCGGATCGATGCCATCGTCACCAGTGGGCTGGCGGCGGCGCACTACCTCAAGACAGTGCCGGATTCCGGCCTTCGCATCGCCGGTGCCGGTGTCGAGCCCGCCTATCAGGGCGTGGTGCTGCGCAAGAACGAGGCGGACCTCCAGGAAGCGATCAACGAGGTCATCCGGCGGCGCAAGGCCGATGGGACCTATGCCCGGCTGTTCCAGGAGCATTTTGGCGCGTCGCCAGCGCGCTGAGCCGGCGTCGCGGGGCCGCACGGGACGATTGCTTCCGGGTCCCGCCCGGCGCCTGCCGCGGATCCTCAGGCGCCCGGTCCCATCAGCCCGGGCAGCAGCACCCGCAGGCCCCCGACGATCATCTGCACGGCGATCGCGGCCAGGATCAGGCCCATGAGGCGTGTCATGATCACCCGCGTGCTGCCGGACAGATAGGTGCCGAAACGGCTGCCGAGCGCGAAGACGACGCCCACGGCCACCACCACCGCCGCGAAGGCCGCGCCATAGGCGGTCCAGGCCGCCAGGCTCTTCGCCTCGCCGGCGAAGAGGATCATGGTCGTCAGCGTCCCCGGCCCCATCATCAACGGAAAGGCGAGGGGATAGAAGGCGATGGAGGCGGCGGCGGGGTAGCGTGACTGCTCCGATTCGCTGCCGTGATGCATGCTGTCCTCGCTGCCCTTCAGCATGCTGAAGGCTATGCCGAGGACCACCAGCCCGCCGGCCACCTGCAGGTCGTGAATGCTGATCCCGAAGAAGGCGAGCGCCTGCGCGCCCAGCAACGCCGTCGCGGTGCCGAGCATCGCGATGTAGCCCGCGACCTGCAGGGCGATCCGGCGTTGCGCCGCCGGGCCTTCCTCCTCGGTCATGGCCAGGAACAGCGGCAGGCCGACGAAGGGGTTCATGATCGCGAACAGGGCCCCGAAGAACCTGATCGCGAACTCGGTTTCCATGCTGGTGGGCCTCCGGTCCGGTCAATGTCGCGCCCAGCTTGCGATGGCTGGCGCGCCGCGACCATGCCGCCAGGGCGCGATGAGTCTCCCCGGCCGGGTTCAGCGCAGCTTGGCCGCCGCGCCATCGGCGGTGGCCGGTGCGGCGGATCGTCCCGGCATCCGATGCCGGAAGGCGAGCGCTTCCGCGACATGCGCACGGCGGATCACCGCGCTGCCCGACAGATCCGCGATGGTGCAGGCGACGCGCAAGGCCCGCACATGCGCACGCGACGACAGGCGTAGCCGCGTCGCCGCGGTCTCGACCAGCGTTTCGGCCTCGGTGTCCAGCAGCGGCATCAGGTCGCCGATCTCGGCTTCGGCATTGTTGCGCGGGCCGTCCCGGCCCCAGCGCGCGCGCTGCGCATCGCGGGCCGCCTGCACGCGGGCGGCGATGACGGCGCTGGCCTCGCCGCTCGGCGCGCGGTTCAACTCGGCCGGGGGAATGGGCGTGACCTCGATGGTCAGGTCCATGCGGTCCAGCAGCGGGCCGGACAGCCGTCCCTGGTAATCCTCGCCGCAGCGCGGGGCGCGGCCGCATTCACGCCCGGCCTCGCCGAGATAGCCGCAGCGGCACGGATTCATCGCCGCGATGCACTGGAAGCGCGCCGGATAGGTCACATGCGCCTGGGCGCGGCTGATGGTGGTGCGCCCGGTTTCCATCGGCTGGCGCAGCGCCTCGAGCGCATGGCGCGGGAATTCGGGCCATTCGTCGAGGAACAGCACGCCGCGATGGGCCAGGCTGATCTCGCCCGGCCGCGCGCGGTTGCCGCCGCCGATCAGCGCCGGCATCGAGGCCGAATGGTGCGGCTCCCGGAAGGGCGGCCGCGTCACCAGGCGGCCGCCTTCCAGCATGCCGGCGATGGAATGGACGAGGGAAACCTCCAACGCCTCCGCCGGGGAGAGGTCGGGCAGCAGGCCCGGCAGGCGCGAGGCCAGCATCGACTTCCCCGCGCCGGGCGGACCGATCATCAGCAGGTTGTGCGACCCCGCGGCGGCGATCTCCAGCGCGCGCTTGGCACTTTCCTGCCCCTTCACCTCGGACAGGCAGGGGCCGGCGCGCGGCGCACCGTCGAGCTTCGGCGGCAGCGGCGGCGAGAGAAGCTGCACGCCCCGGAAATGGTTGAGCAGGGCGAGGATGTCGGGCGCGGCGAGCACCTCGATCTGTCCCGCCCAGGCCGCCTCGCCGCCCTGCGCCGCGGGGCAGATCAGCCCGAGGTCGCGCGCCGAGGCCCCGAGCGCGGCCGGCAATACGCCGGCCACCGGGTTGATCCGGCCATCGAGCGACAGTTCCCCCAGCGCGGCATAGCCCGCCGCATCCTCCTTCGGCACGACGTCCATCGCCGCGAGCAGGGCGAGGGCGATGGGCAGGTCGAAATGGGACCCTTCCTTGAGGATGTCGGCCGGGGCGAGGTTCACCAGCACCCGCTTGGGCGGCAGGGAGAGGCCAAGCCCCGTCAGCGCCGCGCGCACCCGTTCGCGGCTCTCGGCCACCGCCTTGTCCGGCAGGCCGACCAGGGTGAAGGCCGGCAGGCCCGGCGCGATCTGCACCTGCACCTCGACCGGCACGGGGTCGATGCCGGCGAAGGCGAAGGTGGCGATGCGGGCGATGGTCACGATACGCGCAGGGTGAAGGGGCCGTGCCTGAAAATCAACCCATGCGAGAATTCAATGCCTGGCGATCTCCACTCGTCGGTTCGGCACCCGGCGCGTGGCTCAGCCCGCCGCCGCGCTGGCGGCGATGCGCATCAGCCGGCGGAAATTGCCCGACCACAGCAGGTCGATCTCCCGCGCGCCATAGCCGCGGGCGACGAGTTCCGCCGTGACGTTCATCGTCTCCGACGCGTCCTTCCAGCCCGGGATGCCGCCGCCGCCGTCAAAATCCGAGGACAGGCCGACATGGTCGATGCCGATGCGCCGCACCGCGTAGTCCACATGGTCGATCATGTCCTGCACCGTCGCGGGCGACTTCCCGCCCGGCGGCGTGGGACGGATGAAGCCGTCGAGCGCGGTGATCTGCACCAGCCCGCCCGTGGCACGCAGCATGTCAAGCTGCTCGTCATCCAGGTTGCGGGGATGGTCGCACAGCGCCCTGCAGCAGGAGTGCGTGGCGACGATGGGCACGCGGGAGAGCTCGGCGGCCTGCATCATCGTCGTCTTCGCGCTGTGCGAGACATCGACCAGCATGCCGATGCGGTTCATCTCCTGCACCACCTCGCGCCCGAAGGCGGACAGGCCGCCATGCTCGGCCACGCCATCGCCGAGATCGGATTTGGGCCGCGCCGCATCGGCGAGGTCGTTGTGCCCGTCATGGGTGAGGGTGAGGTAGATCGCGCCGAGATCGCGCCACAGCGCGAGCCGTGACAGGTCGCGGGCGAGGGCGTTGCCGTTCTCGACCGCGCTGAGCACGCAGAGCGCCCCGGCTGCCTGCGCGGCCTCCATCTGCGCCGCGGTCGTGCAGAAATGGCGCGTCGTGCCGTTCGCGCGGGTGCGGATATGGCGCAGCATGGCATCAGCGCGCGCCGCGGCCGCGGCCAGGCCTTCGGCATCCCGCTTGCCCTGCGGCGTATAGGCGATGAAGACTGCGGCCTTCAGCCCGCCACGCTGCATCTTGGGGAAATCGACGCGGCGGTCGGTCTCCGTCGTCGCGTCCGGCGGTTCCGGCCAGCGGATGTCGATATGGGTGTCGAGCGTCAGCATCGCGGCGTGGATCGCGGCGGTGTCGGTCATGCGGCGGCCCAGCCGTTGAGGAAGCGTTCGAGCAGCATGCCGATCTTCTCCACGTTGTAGCCGCCTTCCTGGGTGATGGCGGTCGGGATCTTGAGCCCACCGATCATCGCACCCGCCTTGGCGAAACCGTCTTCCGTCACCTTCAGTGCGCCGAGCGGTTCGTGTTCCGACGCATCGAAGCCAAGCGGCACCACCAGCGCATCAGGCTTGAAGTCCCGGATGGCGGCCAGCGCATAGCGCAGCGCGTCGAGCCAGCCCTCGTCGCCCGTCCCGAAGGCCAGCGGCATGTTCATGTTGCGCCCATCTCCCGCCCCGGCACCGCGTTCGGCCGTGCGGCCGACGAACCAGGGGTAGTAATTGTCCGGGTCGCCATGGATGGAAATGGTCAGCACGTCGCCGCGATCCCAGAAGATGCCCTGGGTGCCATTGCCGTGGTGGCTGTCGATGTCGAGCGTGGCGACCCGCGTCGCCCCGGCATCGAGCAGCGCCTGCGCGGCGAGCGCGGCGTTGTTCACATAGCAATGCCCGCCGGCCCGCGCCGCATAGGCATGGTGCCCGGGCGGGCGGCACAGGGCATAGGCGGTGCGCCCTGCGGCCGCCTCGGTCGCGGCGGCAAGGGCACAGGCCGCTGCCCCCTGGATCGCCGCCCAGGAGCCGGGGCCGATTGGGCAGGCCGTATCGGCGGTGTACCAGCCGGTGCGGCCGATGATGTTCGCCCCCGGGCGGCCGCCCTGGGCCAGCATCTCGGGCGCGGCATGGATATTGGCGACGACCTCCGGGCCGGGTTCCGGCAGCTTTGCCCAATCGGCCGCGGCGTTGGCGAGGAAGTCGAGGTAATCGCGCGTGTGCACCACCTCCAGCGCCGAAGGCGGCAGGGATGGCGGGGCCGCCGGCGGCAGGCCGAGCCGGTGCAGCGCCGCCTCGAGCGCCGCGGCGCGAGCCGGCACTTCGAAATTGTGCCGTACCTGGCCACGCTGAAGGAAGAAGGTGGGCGTGTGCCCTGCCTGATCGGGATGCGCAAAGGTCTTCATCGTGGCGCGAGGCTAGGCAGCGGCGGCGCGCTTGTCCACGCGGCGGCACCGGAGGACCTTGTCCCTGGCGACGCCGCGCGGGTAGCCTCCCGGACAGAAATCCAGGGAGCCTTAATCCAATGGCCGTCTCACGTCGCGGTTTCATGGCCGCAGCCGCCGCCAGCCCCATGCTGATGACCGTTTCCGAGGCGATGGCCCAGGGCGTGACCCCGCGCCGGGGCGGTACGCTGCAGATGATGCTGACGCCCGAACCGCCGGTTCTGCAGATCGGCGTGAACCAGCAGGGTCCGACGCTCGTCGCCGCGCCCAAGATGTTCCAGGGGCTGATCACCTTCTCGCCGACGCTCGAGCCTCTGCCGGTGCTGGCGAAGTCCTGGACGATCAGCCCGGATGGCAAGGAGTACATCTTCAACCTGCAGGAAGGTGTGAAGTGGCATGACGGCCAGGCGTTCAGCGCCGACGACGTCGTCTTCTCGCTGATGAAGTTCCATACGGAACTCTCGCCGCGCGCACGCGCGATCTTCACCATGATCGAGACCTGCGAGGCGAAGGATCCGCTCACCGTCCGCATCGTGCTGAAGCAGGCCTTCCAGCCCTTCATGCTGATGTTCGACGCGACGGCCGCGGCGATCGTGCCGAAGCACCTGTTCGACGGGCGCGATTACCGCACCGCGCCGGCCGTGCAGCACCCGATCGGGACCGGGCCCTTCAAGTTCACGGAATGGCAGCGCGGCAACTTCATCCGCCTCGACCGCTTCGAGGAGTACTGGAAGCCGGGGCAGCCTTATCTCGACACCATCATCTACCGCATCATCCCCGACAGCCAGAGCCGGCGCCTCGCCCTCGAATCCGGCCAGGTGCTGCTGAGCCAGACGAACGACATCGAGCCCTTCGACATCCCGCAGCTTCGCCAGCGTCCGAATCTCGAGGTGAACACGGCGGGCTGGGAATACTTCTCGCCGCTGTCCTGGGTGGAGCTGAACCATCGCGTGAAGCCGCTCGACGATGCGCGGGTGCGCCGCGCGATGTCGATGGCGATCGACCGCAACTTCATCGTCAACCGCCTGTGGTTCGGCGTCGGCAAGCCGGCGACGGGGCCGGTCGCTTCCACCACGCGCTTCTATGACGCCAATGCGAAGCTCGCCGCCTTCAACGTGCGGGAGGCCAATGCGCTGCTGGATGCCGCGGGCTATCCGCGCAAGGCGGACGGCACGCGTTTCACGCTGAAGCACATCCCGCTGCCCTATGGCGAGATCTGGACCCGCCTGTCGGAGTATCTGCGCCAGGCGATGCGCCAGATCGGCGTCGCCTTCGAGCTGGAGAGCACCGATGCCGGCTCCTGGGCGCGGCGCGTCGGCAACTGGGAATACGAAACGACGATCAACTTCGTGTACCAGTTCGGCGATCCGACGCTCGGCGTCGCGCGCACCTACCTGACCAGCAACATCCAGAAGGTGACCTTCACCAATACCGGCGGCTATTCCAATCCGCGGGTGGATGAGCTGTTCGAGCAGGCCCGTGTCACCGCCGCCGCCACGGATCGCGCACGCTACTTCAACGAGGTGCAGAAGATCCTGGTCGAGGAGGTGCCGCAGATCTGGCTGACGGAGCTCTCCTTCCCGACGATCTACGACAAGAAGCTGCGCAACGTCATCACGACGGGCCTGGGGCCAAGCAAGTCGTTCGACGACGTCTTCATCGCCGGCTGAGGCATGGAGCTGTCGCGGCTGCCGGGCTTCCTGCTGCGGCGCGGGATCAAGGCGGCGATCGTGATCATCGCGATCGTCGTCTGCAACTTCTTCCTGATCCACGCCGCGCCGGGGGATCCGGCGAGCGTGATCGCCGGCCAGTCGGGCGCGGCCGATGAACGCTTCCTCGCGCAGCTGCGGCAGCAATTCGGGCTGGACCAGCCGCTCTACGTCCAGCTCTGGATCTATCTGCGGGACATGATGACGCTCGATCTCGGCTTCAGCCACCGGCAGCAGCAGCCGGTCTGGACGCTGATCAGCGAGCGCCTGCCGGCGACCCTGCTTCTCACCGGCGCGGCCTTCGTCTTCGCCGTCGGTGCGGGGGTGACGCTCGGGACGCTCGCGGCGCGGCGGGTCGGGACCTGGTGGGATTCGGCCATCACCGTGGTGGCGCTGACCTTCTACGCCACGCCGCTCTTCTGGGTCGGGCTGATGCTGGTGCTGTTCTTCTCGGTCTGGCTGGAATGGTTGCCGAGCTTCGGCATGGCGAGCGTGGGCGTGGAACTGCACGGCATCGATGTGGTGCTGGATATGGCGAAGCATCTGATCCTGCCGGCCTCGACGCTCGGGCTCTTCTACCTCGCGGTCTATGCACGGCTGACGCGCGCGACGATGCTGGAAGTGGCCGACCAGGATTTCGTGAAGACGGCGCGCGCCAAGGGTGTGCCGGAAGGGCAGGTGGTGCGGCGGCATGTGCTGCGCAACGCGCTGCTGCCGATCATCACCTTCGCGGGTATCCAGGCCGGGCAGTTGATCGGCGGGTCGATCCTCGTCGAGACCGTCTTCGCCTGGCCGGGGATCGGGCGGCTCGCCTTCGATGCGCTGCTGGCGCGCGACTATGCGGTGCTGCTCGGCGTCTTCTTCTGCACCTCTGTGATGGTCGTGCTGTTCAACCTGGTCACCGACCTGCTCTACGCCGTCGTCGATCCGCGGGTGGAGGTGGAGGGATGAGCGACTTCTGGCGACGCTTCCGGCGCAACCGCGGCGCCGTGGTGGGCCTTGCGATCCTGATCCTGGTTTTCGCCATGGCGGGTTTCGCCGACATGCTGTTTCCGGGCAGCCCCTGGGACATGGCGACCGCGCCTTTTGCACCGCCGGGCGAGGACGGGATGCTGCTCGGTTCCGACAGCCTCGGGCGCGACGTGGCGGCTGGGATCGCACATGGCGCGCGGATCTCGCTGCTGGTGGGGGCGGTGTCCACGGTCGTCTCGCTGCTGATCGGCGTCACGCTCGGTGCCATTGCCGGTTACCTCGGCGGCTGGGTGGACGATGCGGTGATGCGTTTCACCGAATTCTTCCAGACCATCCCTTCCTTCGTCTTCGCCATCCTGCTGGTCGCGATCTTCACGCCGACGATCTATTCCGTGGTCTTTGCCATCGCCGTGGTGTCCTGGCCGCCGGTCGCGCGGGTGGTGCGGGCGGAGTTCCTGTCCCTGCGCTCACGCGAATTCGTCCAGGCGGCGGAGGTGCTGGGCAAGTCGCGCATCGCCATCGTGGTGACGGACATCCTGCCCAATGCGCTGTCGCCCATCGTGGTGCTGTCCTCGCTGATGGTGGCCTCGGCGATCCTGCTGGAAAGCGCGCTGTCGTTCCTCGGCCTGGGGGACCCGAACCTGATGACCTGGGGATTCTTGATCGGGGCGGGGCGGTCGGTGATCCGCATCGCGTGGTGGATGTCGGTGTTCCCTGGCCTCGCGATCTTCGTGACCGTGCTGGCCTTGAACCTGGTGGGGGAGGGGCTATCGGACGCGCTGAACCCGCGCCTTGCGCGCCAACGCGGAGGGGCGGCATGACCTTGCTGGCGGTCGAGAACCTCACCATCGCCCTGCCGCCCGGCGGCGATCGCCCGAATGCGGTCGAGGGCATCACGCTCACGGTCAACCCCGGCGAGATCGTCTGCGTCGTCGGCGAATCCGGCTCGGGCAAGTCCATCACCGCCAATGCGACGATGGGGCTGTTGCCGAAGGGGCTTCCGGTGACCTCCGGGCGCATCCTGTTCGAAGGTCAGGATCTGCTGGCACTGTCGCCGGAGGCCATGCGGCGGTTGCGCGGGCAGCGCCTCGCGATGATCTTCCAGGAACCGATGACGGCGCTGAACCCCGTCATGCGGGTGGGCGAGCAGATCGCGGAAGCGATGCGGGTGCATGGCGCCGGCGGCGATGCCGCGAAGCGGGTGCCGGAACTGCTCGCTGCGGTGAACCTGCCGGATCCGGCGGCGACCGCGCGATCCTACCCCTTCCGGCTGTCGGGTGGGCAGCGGCAGCGCGTGATGATTGCCATGGCGCTCGCGCTCGAACCCTCCCTGCTGATCGCGGATGAGCCCACGACGGCGCTCGACGTGACGACGCAGATGCAGATCCTGCGGCTGGTCCGCGAGATCCAGTCGCGTCGCGGGATGGGCGTGCTGTTCATCACCCATGATTTCGGCGTGGTGGCCGAGATCGCGGACCGCGTCGCCGTCATGCAGAAGGGCCGCATCGTCGAACAGGGCCCGGCTGCCGATGTGCTGAACAGCCCGCAGCATCCCTATACGCGGGGCCTGATCGCCGCCGTGCCGCATGGCGCGCCGCCATCCGCGCCGCCATCCTTCGCGCCGTTGGTGTTGGAGGCGAAGGGTGTGGAGAAGACCTATCGCCGCCCCGGCGGGTGGTTCGGCCCGAAGCCTGTGGTGCGCGCGGTGCACGATGCGGACTTCATCCTGCGCAAGGGGGAGACGCTCGGGCTGGTGGGCGAGTCCGGATCGGGCAAGTCCACCCTCGCGCGCTGCGTCGTGAAGCTGGTGGAACCCGAGAAAGGCGAGATCATCTTCGAGGGCGAGGATCTTCGCCCCTTGTCCCGCGGTGCCTGGAAGCCCTTCCGCAAAAAGATCCAGATGGTTTTCCAGGACCCTTTCGCCTCGCTGAATCCGCGTCGCAGGGTGGGCGACATCATCGCGGAAGGTCCCATCACTCATGGCGTGGAACGCGGCGAGGCGCTGGCCCGCGCACGGGAATTGCTGCGGCTGGTGCAACTCGACCCCGGGGCGATGGATCGCTACCCGCATGAATTCTCGGGCGGGCAGCGGCAGCGCATCGGCATCGCGCGGGCGCTGGCGATGGAACCGGAACTGCTGATCGCGGATGAGCCGGTCTCGGCGCTGGACGTGTCCGTGCAAGCCCAGGTGCTGGACCTGCTGGCGGATATCCGGGCGCGACTCGGTCTGACCATGCTGTTCATCACCCACGACCTGCGCGTCGCCGCCCAGGTCTGCGACCGCATCGCGGTGATGCAGCGCGGCGCGATCGTGGAACAGGGACCGACCGCCGAGGTGTTCGGCAACCCGCAGCACGCCTATACACGCCAGTTGCTGGACAGCATCCCGGGACGATCCTGGACGCCGCCCGACATCGCTGCCTGAGGACGACACATGACTGAAGCCCTGGACCCCGGCGCGCGCGGCGCGATCCTCGCGGCGGTGGAGGCGCTGCGCGACGACGCCGTCGTGACGTTGGAGAGGCTGGTGCGCTGCCCTTCGACACTCGGCAACGAGCAGTCGGCGCTGAACGAGATGGCGCGGATCTATGAAGGGCTGGGGCTGACGCCGCGCCGCGTGCCGACCGATCCGGCGGCACTGGCCGCGCATCCTGGCTTCTCGCCACCGCTGATATCCTATGAGGGTCGCGACAATGTCGTCGCCGTCCATGTGCCGCGCGAACGCAAGGGGCGCAGCCTGGTGCTGCAGGGCCATGTCGATGTCGTGCCCGAAGGCGCAGCCGACATGTGGGAGACGCCGCCCTATGAGCCCGCCATCCGCGGCGGGCGGATGTATGGCCGTGGCGCGGGGGACATGAAGGCCGGCATCGTCAGCTATGTTACGGCCTTCAAGGCGCTGCGCCTCGCCGGGCTGCAACCCGCCGCCGAGGTGCAGATGCAGTCGGTAATCGAGGAGGAATGCACCGGCAATGGCGCGCTCGCCGCGATGCTGGCGCTGCCGCGCACCGATGCGGTGATCATTCCCGAGCCCGGCCCCGGCCTGCCGGCGATGTATTCGGCCGAGGTCGGCGTCGTCTGGGCCTGGGTGACGGTTTCCGGCCGCCCGGCCCATGTGCGCGACATGCAGGCGGGGCTCAACGCGATCAAGGCCGCGAACGCCATCGCCGCGCGCTTCGAGGATTACCAGGCCGAGATGAACCGGGCGGAGCGCATCCACGCCTCCTTCCGCGGCGTGAACCATCCGGTGAACGTGAATTTCGGCACGATCGAGGGCGGGGAGTGGAATTCCTCCGTGCCGACGCGCGCGCGTATTGGCATGCGCGTCGGTGTGATGATGGGATACAGCGCCGCGCAGACGAAGGCGGATATCGAGCGCATCGTCGCCGACGCCGCGACCGATCCGGCCCTGAAGGGCGCGACGGTGACGCTGGAGTTCAAGGGCTTCATGGCCGACCCCTGTGTCTTCGACATGGCCGCGCCGATCGTGCAGATGGCCAAGCGGAACTTCGCCGATGTCTCGGGTGGCTTCCTGCGCGACTATCCGGCGACGGGGCTGACCGATGGGCGCTTCTTCACCCTGTACCAGGACACGCCGGTCGCCTGCTTCGGACCCGATGCACAGGAGATCCACGGCATCGACGAGAGCGTCGGGATCGACAGCATGCACGACATCACCCGCACCATCGCGCTGACCATGGCCGAGTGGTGCGGTGTGGAGAAGGCCGCGTGAGCATCCCCCTCAACGCCGACCGCTTCTGGGACAGCCTGGCGGAGATGGCGCGCATCGGCGCCACGCCCGATGGCGGCGTGAAGCGCCTGGCGCTGTCGCATGAGGATCGTCTGGCGCGAGCCCTTCTGCGCGACTGGGCGATCGCGGCGGGCTGCGCCGTCACGGTGGATCGGCTCGGCAGCATGTACTGCACCTATCCCGGCGCCGATCCGGATGCGGCGCCGGTCGCGGTCGGCAGCCACCTCGATTCCGTGCCGACGGGCGGGAAATATGACGGGCCCTATGGCGTGCTGCTCGGGCTCGAGATCGTCCGCGCGCTGCACGAGGCCGGGCGCCGCACCCGCGCGCCGATCACCGTCGTCAACTGGACGAATGAGGAAGGCTCACGCTTCAGCCCCGCCATGTCGGCGAGCGGCGGCGCGATGGGCGTGATCGAGGAGGCGGCGGTCCTTGCCGCGCCGGACAATTTCGACCCGGCCTTCACCTATGGCGACGCCTTGCAGGCCATCGGCTGGGCCGGCGCGGAAGATCCCGCGAAAGCCCGCGACTTCGCCGCCTATTTCGAGGCGCATATCGAACAGGGCCCGATCCTGGAACGCGAGGGCATCCCCATCGGCATCGTCACCCACTGCATCGGCGTCGAGCAATGGGATCTGATCGTCACCGGCAAGGACGGCCATGTCGGCTATCCGATGGAAGGGCGGCAGGATGCGTTGGCGGCGGCGTCCGAACTGATCCTGGCCCTGGAGCGCGTTGCCATCGAGACCGGCGGCATGGCCACCGCGACGCGGCTCGGCCTGCAGCCGGATGCCCGCGGCAACATTCCCTCGCTGGTGCGCGTCGCGGCCAATATCCGCCACCCGGACCCCGACGGGAATGCCCGCATGGAAGCCGCGTTCCGTGCTGCGGCCGACGAGGTCGCGGCGCGGCGCAAGGTCACGGTCGAGATCAGCCGCGTCGGGGGCTATCCGCGAGTGCCTTTCGCGGCGGCGCTGCTCGATGCGCTGCGCCGTGCGGCGGACAGCGCGCAACTCAAGCATCGCGACATGCCGGGGCCGATCCCGCAGGATGCGCTGCATGTCGGCATCGTCGTGCCGTCCGCGCTGATGTTCATTCCGTGCCATGGCGGCGTCAGCCACCACCCGTCCGAGAGCATCTCGCGCGATTGGTGCGCCGCGGGCCTGGCCGCGATGGGGCCGGCCGTGATCGAAGCCGCAGGAGGCCTCGCATGAAGAACATTCCCTTCTCCGGCCCGCGGCTGTGGGACAGCCTGATGGAGATGGCGAAGATCGGCGGCACGGCGAAGGGCGGCAACAACCGCCAGACGCTGACCGATGTGGATTCCGAAGGCCGCCACCTGCTCCAGCGCTGGGCCGAGGCCGCCGGTTGCACCACGAGCGTGGATCGGCTCGGCAACATGATGCTGACGCGGCCCGGGCGCGATCCGTCGCGCAAGCCGGTCGCTTTCGGCAGCCATCTCGATACCCAGCCGACGGGGGGCAAGTTCGACGGCGTGCTCGGCGTTCTCGCTGGTCTGGAGGTGATGCGCGCCGTGCACGAGGCGGGCATCGAGACCGAGGCGCCGCTCATGCTCATCAACTGGACCAACGAGGAAGGGGCGCGCTTCGCTCCGCCGATGATGGGCTCCGGCGCCGCGATGGGAATCTTCACCGAGGCGGAGATTCTCGCGAAGCAGGATTCCGACGGGAAGGTCTTCGGCGAGGAGCTGGCGCGCATCGGCTGGAAGGGCGAGGCCGATCCGGCTGCGCTGCGGGACCTCGGCGCCTATCTCGAACTGCACATCGAGCAGGGCAAGCTGCTCGAGGATGCCGGCAAGACCATCGGCGTCGTGACGCAGGCGCTCGCGCAGAACTGGCTGGAAGTCACCATCGAGGGCGAGGAGGCGCATGGCGGCTCCCCCATGGCCGGGCGGCACGATGCGATGATGGCCGCGGCCCCGCTGATCGCCGCGATCGAGGAGATCGCCCTGGCGGCCGTGACACCGGACGGCAATCCCGGCCGCGCGACGGTGGGCCGGCTGACCGTCTATCCCGACAGCCGCAACATCGCGCCCTCGCGCATCTGGTTCTCCGTCGATACGCGGCATCACGACCCCGATCTGCTCGCGGCGATGGCGGCCGAGATCCGGGCGCGCGCGGCGACGATCGCCGCGCAGCGCGGCGTGACCATCCGTGTCGACGATTTCTGGTATTCGCCGCATACGCCCTTCGATCCGGCGCTGGTGGGCCGGGTGCGCGATGCGGCGGAACGCCTGGGCTACAGCCACATGGACATGCCCACGGCGATCGGCCACGACGCCGTCTATGTCGCGCGCCGCCTGCCCACCACCATGATCTTCTGTCCCTGCCACGGCGGGCTCAGCCACAACGAAGCCGAAAGCATCACGCCCGAATGGGCGGAAGCCGGCATGCGTGTGCTGGCCGATGCCGTTCTTGCCACGGCAGGCATTGCCAAGGACTGACGCATCCGATGACCGGAGCGCCGTAGGGCGCGGAGGTCTGAATCGGCTGCGCAAACGGAGAACACGCATGACCCGCATCGCCATTGGCGGCTTCCAGCACGAAAGCCATTCCTTCGCTCCGCTCGCCGCAGGCTGGGCGCAGTTCAAGCAGCCCGGGGGCTTCCCGGCCCTGCAGCATGCGGCGACGATGCTCGACGCGCTGCGTCCGACCTCGCTGCCGGCCGCCGGCGCCATCGCCGTGGCCGAAGCCGAGGGCGTGGCCATCGCGCCGCTCGCCTGGGCCATGGCCAATCCTGCCGGCCCGGTGACGCGCGACGCCTTCGAACGCATCAGCGCACTGATCGTGGGTGCGCTGTCCGACGCGATGGACGAGGGCCCGATCGACGGCGTCTATCTGGAACTGCATGGCGCGGCCGCCTCGGACGATTTCCTTGATGCCGAGGGCGAGCTGCTGCGCCGCGTACGCGCCGTGGTCGGGGCCGACATCCCGGTCACCGCGAGCCTCGACCCGCATGCGAACAAGACGCTGGCGATGGTCACGCATTCCGATGCGCTGGTGCCCTATCGCACCTATCCCCATATCGATCAGAAGGCGACGGGTGCGCTCGCGACGCAGCTTCTGCTGCGCATGATCCGTGAGGGCCGCCGCCCGGCGAAGGTGTTGCGCGAGCTCGATTTCTGGACCCCGCTGCCCAGCCAATGCACCATGGTCGGGCCGATGGCCGAGGTCTTCGCAGAGCGCGCGCGGCTCGAGAAGTCCGAGGGCTTGTGGGAGCTCGGCTTCTGCTTCGGCTTTCCCTATGTCGATTTCCCCGGCTGCGGCATGGCGATCGCCGCTTATGCGGATACCGAGCAGCAGGCCGATGCGGCGGCCGAGGCGCTGGCCGCCTTCATCATGAGCAAGGAGACGGATTTCGCGAGCGGCGTCATGCCTGCGGGCGAGGGCGTGGCACGGGCGATCGCCGTGCGCGATGCTTCCGGCCCGATCGTGCTCGCCGACACGCAGGACAATCCCGGCGGCGGGGGGCATGGCGACACGACAGGGCTGCTCGCGGAGCTCATCCGGCAGGATGCGCAGGGCGCGGTACTCGCGCCGATGAACGACGCCGAGGCCGCCGCCGCCTTCCACGCGGCGGGGGAGGGGGCGGAAGTCACCCTTGACCTGGGCGGCAAGAGCGACGGCGCGCCGCTGCGTGTCACCGCGCTGGTGGAGAAGCTCTCGGACGGCAAGTTCATCCTCAGTGGGCCGATGGGCAAGGGGAACCCGGCCGATCTCGGTCCCGCCGCGCTGATCCGCGTGGCGCCTGGCGTGCGCGTCGTCGTCGTCAGCCGCAAGATGCAGGCGCATGACCAGGAGATCTTCCGCTTCCTCGGCATCGAGCCGGCCGAGCAGAAGATCGTGGCAGTGAAGTCTTCCGTGCATTTCCGCGCGCATTTCCAACCCATCGCCTCGGAGGTGATCGTCGTCACCGCGCCAGGCCCCGTGGTGGCGGACCCGGCCGTGCTGCCCTTCACCAATCTGCGTCCGGGCCTGCGTCTGCGGCCGGGAGACAACCGACGCACCGCGTAAGCCGCATCACGGCACTGCCGGATGATCTGCCCGCGCTGGCCGAGGCCGCGCGGGCGGAAGGCTTTCGGATGCTCGACGTCCTGGCACGCGACTGGGCCGCAGGCACCCTGCGCTTCGACGCGCCAGGGGAAGCGCTGTTCGCCGCGCGCGATGCGCGCGGTGGGCTGCTCGGCCTCGGGGGCATCACACGCGACCCCTACGCGGCGGCATTGCGCATGCGCCGTTTCTATGTCCTGCCGGCGGCGCGCGGTGCCGGCACGGGGCGTGCGCTGGCGCTGGCCGCGCTCGCCCATGGCCGCGACGCGGGCGTGGGCGTGGTCCGTCTGCGCTGCCCGCCCGGTGCCGCTCGCTTCTGGGAGGCGCTGGGCTTCGTGCCGGTCGCGGGCGACCCCGAAGCCTCCCATGCCATGCCGCTGCGGCTGGGGTGAAACCCCTCACAGCGCCGGGGCCGCATCCGCGGCATGGTCCGTGGCGGGGGTGAGATCATCACCGCGAAAGGACCGCGACATGGGCCTGTTTGATCCTGAAGTCCCTCTCGATCCCGGCGCCGGCGGCTGCTCGATTCATGAGGGCGCGCTGCAGATGGCCGACATCATCGTGTCGACCACCGATGCCGGCGTCTCGGGCGCGATCCGCGTCGGAACCGGATCCTCGGTCAGCCATGCGGCGCTGTATGACGGCAACGGCATGGTGATCGAGGCGCTCGGCCACGGCGTCGTCGCGCATGCCATCGCCACGGCGCTGGACGACGATTCCCTGGCCGTCGTCTACCGCGCGCCCAACCTGACCGCGACGCAGAAGCGCCTGGCCGCCGAATGGGCGCTGCGCCAGGTCGGCACGGCCTATTCCGTCGCGGGGGCGCTGCTGTCGACGGACAAGATCATGTGCCGCGTCGCCGGGCCGCGGCCCGGCGGATTCTTCTGCTCGCAACTGGTGTTCGAGGCCTTCGTCCAGGCCGGCGCGCCGTTGTCCAGCCTGCCGTCCCAATGCGTCACGCCAGCCGATGCGGTGCGGATCGCGGCGCATAGCCTCACCTATGTCGGGCATCTCAAGGGCAGCCTGACGCGCTGGCCGATCCTCTCGCCCTGATCAATCGCGGGCGGCGGCCTGCATCTCGTTCACCAGTTCGCGCAGCGGCGCGGGCAGGCCGGACGGGGTCACGGTGCTGGGCCAGATGACGCGATGGGCGCCGCGGGTGACGCCGCAGGTCATGTTGCCGGGCTCGCCACGCGGCAGCCTGTCGAAGCCCGCGGCATCCAGCATCGCGGACCAGCGCGCGACGGGGGCGGTGCGGCCTTCGAGTGGCGTTTCCTCGAGCGGCGCGCCGGCGCGGGCGCGCCGCAGGCGCAGCAGCCGGCCATCCGCATCCGCCGCCACGCCACCGCCGCCGCCGGTGACCCCGCCGCCGCAATACAGGGTGATGCGCTCCGCCGGCTGCGCCAGCGCGGCGCCCGGCAGGACCAGCAGCAGCGGGA
Source organism: Roseomonas sp. (assembly GCA_041906015.1). Classification (GTDB taxonomy): domain Bacteria; phylum Pseudomonadota; class Alphaproteobacteria; order Acetobacterales; family Acetobacteraceae; genus Neoroseomonas. The sequence continues at coordinate 1,610 of JAYRJZ010000001.1, read as the reverse complement.
CGAACAGCCGGGCGATCATGCGTCCTCGAGAAAGCGGCGTACGGCCTCGGCGTGCGGGATGGGCGCGACGGCGCCGTAGCCGGTGGTGGACAGCGCGGCGGCGGCATTGGCGTAGGTCGCCGCGGCGAGCGGCGTATCCCCTGCCAGCAGGCGCGCGAGGAGACTGCCGGCGAAGGTGTCCCCCGCGCCCGTCGCATCCACCGCCGTGACGCGGCGGCCCGGAATGCGGGCACGGCCTTCCGGCGTCGCGACGATGCAGCCCGCCGCGCCGCATTTCAGCACCACCAGCGGGCAGAGCCGGAGATAGAAATCCGTCACGGCGTCCGGGTCCGACAGCCCGGTCAGCGCGGTCGCGTCATCGAGCGAGGGCAGGGCGATATCGGCCATGCCGATCGCCGCATGGATCACGGCCGCCGCTCGTGCGGCGGGCCATAGCCGCAGGCGCAGATTCGTGTCGTAAGAGACCGCCACGCCTGCCGCGCGGGCCACCGCGATGGCATGGAACACGGCGTCGCAGGCGCTGGCCGAGATCGCCTGGCTGATGCCCGAGACGTGCAGGATGCGTGCGGCGCGGATGGCGGCGTCGGGCACCTCCAGCGGCCGGTACAGCGCGGCGGCGCTGCCGGTCCGGTAGAAGGTGAAAGCGTGCCCCTGCGGGCCATGCGTGACGAAATAGATCCCGGTCGGCGCATCGGCGCGGCGGATGACCGTGCTGGCATCCACCCTTTCCCGTGCCCACAGGGCAAGGAAACTCTCCCCCGGCCCATCCTGCCCGATGGCGCTGACATAGCCGACCGAGGCCCCCGACCGCGCCGCGGCGATCGCGGCGTTGGAGGTGTCGCCGCCATGCCCTTCGAGATACAGCAGGCGCCCATCGGGGCCGGGCGCCTGCTGGTTGAACTCCAGCATCGGCTCGCCCATGCAGAGGAGATCGGGCATGGTCAGGTCCGGACGATGCCGAGGGCTTCCTCGGCCGCGCGGGTGACCGCGGCGCGGTTGCCGGCGGCGATCGCCTTCTCATCCACCAGCTTGCCGCCGATACCGACGAAGGCCGCCCCCGCTTCCAGATATTCCGGCATGTTGCGGGCATCGACCCCGCCGGTCGGGCAGAACACGACATCGGGGAAGACCGAGCGCAGCGCCTTCACATGTGCCGGCCCGCCCGCCGAACTCGCGGGAAAGATCTTCACCACATCGGCCCCGGCGGCGAGCGCCGCGCGCACCTCGGTCGGCGTCAGCGCGCCGAGCATGAGGCAGGCGCCGGCATCGTGCACCGGCGTGGCGAGGTCCGCATCCACCCAAGGGGCGACGATGAACTTCGCGCCGGCGTCGAGGCAGGCCTCGGCCGTGCGCGCATCGGGCACGGTGCCGGCGCCCACCAGCAGCGCAGGATCGGCCGACAGCGCACGGATCAGGGCCGGCGCCTCGGGGACGGTCATGGTGATTTCGAAGATGCGCAGCCCGGCCTCCTGCAGCCAGGCGACGGCGGTCGCCGCGCGGGCGGCCGAGCTGGTCCGGATCACGGGAATGAGGCGCGCCTCGCGCAGGAGTGGGATCAGCGAGTGCATGGCGTCGGGTCCTCCCGCCGCCATGCTTGGCCGGGGCGCGCC
>JAYRJZ010000083.1:0-23886 GCA_041906015.1 Roseomonas sp. | reverse complement strand
AAAAGACGCTCTAAGCCAGCCGCGCCAGCACCCCCAGGGAGGGCACCGTGCTGCCGGGCAGGCCGGCCGCCCGCAGCGCGCCCCATAGCGCCACCGCCACGGAATCCAGCACGGCCACGCCAGGCATCGCCGCCGCCGCCGCGAGGCCGCGGAAATTCGTGCAGTGGATGGCGATGGCCTCGGGGCCTTCGGCCGCGACCTCCCGCACCAGCCGCGTGACCAGTTCGGGTGCGTGCTCGGCGAAGCTGTAGTTGCCGGGGTCTTCCAGATGCCGCTCGGCGACGGTCTCGAAGCCTTCGGCGCGGAGATTGGCGAGGATCGCCGCCTGCACCGACCCGAGATAGGGCGTCACCAGCCCCACGCGCCGCGCGCCCAGCGCGTGCAGTGCCGCATGCAGCGCGAGCGTCGCCGTGGTGCAGGGGATGCCCGTGGCGGCCGTTACCGCCGCGCAGACCGCGCGATCCGCTTCCAGCCCGAGCCAGGCGCCCGATGTCCCGTTCCAGCACAACGCATGCACCTTGGCATCGGCGAGCATCTCGGCCGCGGCGACCATGGGGCCGGCGTCGAACTGGCCGGTCGAACCGCCCTCGAGCGTAATCGACAGCACGCGCAGCCGCTGGAAATGCGCGGTGACGTGCGGCGTATCCGCCAGCAGAGCCGCCGTCGCCGGTTCGAGCACCGTGTTCGAGGACGGCGTCAGCATCCCCAGCCGGACCGCGTCCGCCATCATCCCCCCGTCGCCAGGCGCGGGTCGTTCTGTCCGCGCGTGGCCCAGCCGGTGGTGCGTTCCTCGATGGTCACGGCCACCCAGTACATCAGCACGCCCATCACGCCGGTCACGATCAGCCCGGCGAAGACCAGCGGCACGTCGAAGCGGGAGGAGGCGACCAGCATCAGATGCCCGATACCCTCATTCGCCGCCACCGTCTCGCTGATGATGGACCCCACGAAGGCGACGGTGATCGCGACCTTCAGCGAAGCGAAGAAATACGGCATCGCCCGCGGCAGCCCGACCTTCGTGATGATGTCGATCGGCCGGGCGCCGAGGGCGCGCAGGACGTCGCGCAGCTCCGGCTCCACCGTCGCGATGCCGGTCGCGACATTCACCACGATGGGGAAGAAGGAGATCAGGAAGGCCGTCAGCACCGCCGGCCAGAATCCCGCCCCGAACCAGATCACCAGGATCGGCACCACCGCAACCTTGGGGACCGAGTTGAAGGCGATCAGCAGCGGATAGAGCCCCCGATAGATCAGCACCGACGACCCGATCGCGACGCCGAGCCCGAGCCCGAAGCCCACCGCGAGCAGGAAGCCGATCACGGTGGTCACCAGCGTCGCCCAGGAATTGGTCATCAGCGGGTACCACCACTTCACCATGCTTTCGGCGATGGCGCTGGGGGCGGGGAGGATGAAGACCGGCACGTCGAAGATGATGACGACCAGCTCCCAGACCACGAACATCCCGACCGTGACGATCCAGGGCAGGGCGTTCTCGAGGCGCCGGCGGCGGCGCGCGGCCTCGGCCAGCGCCTCGGCGGAGCGGGCGGCATTACCGGACATCGGCGTTCTCCCCGCGGCGGGCATCGGCGATGCGGTCGCGCAGCTCATGGACAATGGCCTGGAACTCGGCCTCATAGGTCTGTTCGAGCCGGCGCGGGCGGGGGTAGGGGACGTGCCGCTCCGCGATGATCCGGCCAGGGCGGGAGGACATGATCAGCACGCGGTCGGCGAGGTAGACGGCTTCCTTCAGGTCATGCGTCACGAGGATCACGGTCGGCCTCTTGGCGAGCCAGACCGCCTGCATCACGTCCCACAGATCCTCCCGCGTGAAGACGTCGAGCGCGCCGAAGGGCTCGTCGAGCATCAGCAGTCGCGGGTCGTGCACCAGCGCCCGGCACAGCGAGGCCCGCTGCTGCATGCCCCCCGAGAGCTGCCAGGGAAACTTGCCCTCGAACCCCGCGAGGCCGACGAGCTTCAGCAACTCCTTCGCCTTGCGCTCATACATGCCGCGCTGGGCTCGGAGCTGGCGGCGATGCGGCTGCACGACTTCCAGCGGCAGCATCACGTTGTCCAGGACGTTGCGCCAGGGCAGCAAGGTCGGGTTCTGGAAGGCCATGCCGGCCATGGAGAGCGGACCATCCACTTCATGCCCGTTCACGATGACCGTGCCCTCGGTCGGCGGCCACAGGCCGGTGACCAGGCGCATCAGCGTGGACTTGCCGCAACCCGACGGGCCGACGACGGCGACGAATTCGCCATCGCCGACATCGAGGGAAGCGTTGCGCAAGGCGAGCGTGCCCTCGACGCCGCCATAGCGCATGGAGACGTCGTCGATCTGGACGAAGGGTGGGGTCATGCGACGGTCCTGGCATGTGGCGTGCCGGGGCGCGTTCGAAGGGGGCCTTGCCCCCTTCGAGCTACCCCCACCAAAGGCCGAAGGGCCTTTGGAAACCTCGACCTGGTTCCTGGCGGGGAGGCTTGGAGGGGCGCAGCCCTCCAATCACCCTCACAGTTTCCGGTCGGCGGCCGGCGGCAGGAAATCCGCCGTGTAGATCTGCGGCCCCTGCAGCCTCGGCGTGAGGTTGTAGGCCTCCTCGACCTGCCGGATCCCGGTCTGCAGCCGCGCCGGATCGACCGCGGAGATGCCGTTCGCCCGGACATTGTCGCTCATGATCACCTTCTCGACGTTCAGCTCGTGGCGTTCGCGTTCGAGGGCGACGTCGGTCAGCGGCTCCACGCGCTTGAGGATGTCGAGCATCTCCTGCCCGTTCCGCACCGTCTCGATGAAGGCCTTCATCAGCGCGGCCGTGGTGCCGCGCACGGCGTCCGGGTTGCTTTCGAGGAAGCGCCGGGTGGTGAGGATCGCGCCGCCATACAGGTTCAGCCCATGGTCGTAGTACATCATGGTCCGTTGCTGGCTCAGCCCAAGCCCGATGCCCTTCAGCGCGAGGGCCGAGGTCGTCACGAACCCCGTCACGCCATCGGCCTCCCGCCGCACCAGCATGGGCTCGCGCAGGGCAGGGGTGACGGACAGGAAGGTCACCTTCGAGGCATCGATGCCTGCCGCCTTGGCGAAAGCGGGGAAGAGCTGGCGCCCGGCGTCGAATTCCGGCGCGGCGAGCTTCTTGCCCTCCAGATCCTTGGGCGTGCGGATCGGCCCATCGGCGCGCACGATGGCGCAGAGCGGGCTGCGGTCGTGCAGCACGGCCACCGCGACGATGCCGCGATCCGGATTCTCCGCCATGAAGCGAATGGCCGGGTTCAGGTCGGCATAGCCCATGTCGTAGGAGCCGCCGGCCAGCGCCACCGGCACGCCGCCCGAACCCTGGCCACGATCGACCGTCACATCCACGCCGGCGGCGCGGAAATACCCCTTCTCCCGCGCCACCAGGGCGAAGGCGTTGGGCGCCTGGAAGGCCCAGTCGAGCGTCAGGCGCACGCGTGCCGCCTGGGCATGCACCAGGCGCGGCGCGGCGAGCAGCCCGCCCGCCGCGAGCAGCGCGGCGCGTCGGTTGAAGCCATGGACCATGTCAGCGTCTCCCTGTTCGTCGGCGGTTGCCGGCAAGCCCGATCTGTGCGGCATCGGATGGCGCGGCGGCAAGACGCCAGCATGCGGCGCTGTGCGGAATCCGCCGCGCCAATCGGCAGGGCTGCGCGTTTACTGTGCCGACACTGCCTGTTTTGACGGCGTACGGGTCACGGGGGCGCATGGCGCGCGCCCCGGAGGGAGGCGCGGCGCCGTCCGTGCCGCACGGGTCCTTCGGGAGTGGGACAGCCAAGGTCCGAGGCCCTGCCCGACCCAGGCCACGGAGGCGCGGTGACCTCAGGGCGGCACCATGAAGGCCGAGGCGGCGCAGGCGCGCGAGAGTAGGGAGCGCAGCGCCGGATTGGCGTGGCCTTCATGCGCGGTCAGCGCCTCCATCGGGCAGAAATACTCATGCGGATGCGGGACCTGGTGGCGCGCGAAGCCGTCGTAATGGTCGCGCTGGAGCCCGTAGAGCACGCGCAGGTCCCGCACCGGGAGGCTGAAGCCCGCCGCGGGCTCGGCGGTGAGGAAAGGGATGATGCGCCAGCGTGGCGTCGGGTCGTTCGCCGGTAGCGGCGCGAGCAACCAGGCGAGCGGGCAATGGGCGAGCAGCGACACGGTGGAGGGCGCGAAGCGCGAACGCTTGTCGAGCAGGTTCTGGAAGGTCGAGCAGGCCTCGATGCAGAGGATGTCGGCATAGGGGTCCTCTGGCGTGCCGCCGAAATGCAGCCACAGCCCGTCGGGGATGGTCCGCATCCGGTCGGAGCCGGGGATCTTGAGATAGGGCTGGGCGACGGGTTCGCCGTCGCACGGCCGGCCGCGGAGCCAGGCGCCGGTGGTACCCAGGCTGCCGGTCCCCGGCGGCCGCTGCGGCCAAGTCTTCAGTCGGTCGCGGACCACGTTATCGAGCCGCTTGGGACGATGCAGGAGTGGTCGAATTTCGCTCATGACAGGATTTTTCGCCCCATTAATCAACCTATGAGCGAATCAATAACGCGCCATGAACGAGTAACAAGCGGAAAATTCAACTTCCTGGTTAGATTCCTGCGTTTTGACGGAAAGAAGACGCGCCCAAATGGCGCGATGTCGCGCCCGATCTTCATGTGCCATCTTAAGTGGAGTCAGTAACAGACTCCAAGGAATCCTGATTTTCTATCAATGGTTGTATCCGCCTCTCACCCTTTCGGCGGGAGCCTCGTGCCCTCGGTGATACGGTCGGTCAGCGCCAGGGCGACGGCACCGACCAGGAACAGCGCGTGCAACCCCATCGTCCAGGCAAGGGCCCGGTCGGAGTAGCCATCCACCCGCAGGAACATCTGCAGGAGCTGGATGGAGGAGATGGCCACGATCGATCCGGCCAGCTTCACCTTGAGGTTCCCGGGGTCGAGCTTGCGGATCCATGACATGCCCCCGCTCTTGCTCTCGGGGTCGAGCGGCGAGACCAGGCTGTCCCAGGAGGCCAGGATCATCATCACCACCAGCGAGGCGACCAGCGTCCAGTCCAGCAGATGCAGCAGGTCGAGCAGCGCCTGGTCGTCCTGCGAGGTGAAGACCCCGGCCGCGAAGTTGGCGAGCTTGGCGAGGAAGCGCGCGGCGAAGAGCGCGAGAGCGACCGTCAGCCCCAGCAGGAAGACCGCGGCCAGCCAGCGGCAGCCGAGAATGAATTTGGTGAGAATCGGCCGCATGGGATGAACCTCCGTCGGCCGGCTTATGGCCGACGCATCGGAGCGAGGGAAACAATACGATGGCGATCCGCAGACTGGCAGAGGAGCAGCGCCTGTCCGGCGCCGTGGTGGCCGGCGGCATGGTCTGGCTGGCCGGCCAGGTCGCGGATGATTCGAACCTCGACGCCGAGGGCCAGACCGCGGACATCCTGCGCCAGATCGACGCCCTGCTGGCCGAGGCCGGCACCGACAAGCGCGCTTTGGTCAGCATCCAGATCGTGCTCGCCGACATCAAGGACGCGCCGGCGATGAACCGCGCCTGGGATGCCTGGCTCGACCCGGCCCACAAGCCGGCGCGCATGACCATCCAGGCGCCGCTGGTCGACCCTGCCTGGAAGGTCGAGATCACCGGCGTGGCCCTGGCCCCGGCGTGACCCAGGCACCGCAGCGCCGTCGCCTGCCCGGCGGCTGGCTGCGCTCGGTGTTGATGACCCTCGCCTTCGGCTTGGTGGTGGCCGGAGGTGTCGCCGATCAGGGGACGCTGTTCCCCTTCCTCGTCATCGGCGTTGCCGCGATCGGGGTCGGCACGCTTTACCTGCTGTTCCCGCACGGGCTGCATGTGGCCTTCGGCACCAGCGCCGGGCTCGCGGTCTATGCCTGCCTCTTCGCGGTGATGAGCCGGGCGGCCTTTCCGCTGGCACCGACCGGCGCGCTGGCGGCGGCCTTCCTGCTGCCGGTCGGCTCCTTCCTCGCCGCGGTCTGGCGGCGCCGGCGGAGCCTGCGCCTGGTGGCCGAGGCGCGGCGGCCCTTCGACCTCGGCCATCTGCCCCGCATGGCGCGCTGGCTGATCCCGGTCTGGCTGGTCGGCGCGCTGTCCCTCGCCTTGCCGGTGAACCGCCTGCCGGCCTTCGAACAGGGTGTTGCGGTGATCGCCGCCATGGCCGTGATCTCGGTCGTGGTGGCGGCCTCGGTCCGTGGGGTGGTGCTGCTGCTGACGGACATGTCGCTCATCACCGAGGAACTGGCCGGCCGCGCCGCGCGCATGCTGGTGCCGGTGGTGGCCTTCCTCGCCATGTACGCCATGCTGATGATCGTCTTCGCCTGCCTCTACCGCATCGCCGAGGGGCTCTCGCTCCATCCGCTGTTCCATGGCCCGGCTGGGCCGGTGCCGCTGCGCTTCCCCGATGCGCTCTATTTCAGCCTCGTCACCCAGGCCACGGTCGGATACGGCGATGTCACCCCGCATGATGACGGCATCCGGCTGCTCGCGTCGCTGCAGGTGATCCTGGGGCAGGTGTTGCTGCTGTTCGGCTTCGCCGAGATCATGCGCACGCGGCCCGTGCTCGGTGAGGAACGCGGCGTGCGGCCGGACGAGCCGGCGCCGGAGTGAGGACGGCGGCGCGAGGGGCGTCGCGACAGGAACCGCCGGCGGGACGTCACCGGCCGCCGTCGCGTGATTGGCCCGGCTTGCGCGTTGCGGCCGCCTTGGACCTAATGCCGCCCCTTTCCGGCCCTGCCCGGCGCGATCCGAGGAGCATCCGATGAGACTGCCGCGTCCCCTGCCGCTGCTGTTGACCGCGGCGATCCTGGCCCTGCCGGCGTCGGCCGCCCTGCCGCCGACCGCGCAGCGCCTCGTCGAGTTCCGCGCCGTGATCAACCATCCCGAGATCGGCATTGCCATGGCGGGCGAACCGGTCACGCGCATCGAGTATATTCGGGAGGATCTGTTCCGCGTCTCCGGCACGCGCTGCCGGATCGATCTCGCCATCGTCACGGTGCCCTCCGCGCCCGGCCTGGTCGGGCCGCGGCAATTCGAGGTGCGGACGGTCGATCGTGCCTGTTCCTGAGCGGGAGACCTGGCGAGCGCAGGGCTGCCGCCGTCCCGGCCTCATTCCGCCGCAATCGGGCGCAGAATGCGCCGACGTCTCCTGGAAGGCTGACTGATGAGCAATGCGGCATTCTGGCGCGGCCGGCGCGTGCTGGTCACCGGCGGGGCGGGCTTCCTCGGCTCCAATCTGTGTCATGCGCTTGCCGCCCATGGCGCGCGCGTCACCGCGCTCGACGCGATGATGCCCGATGGCGGGGCCTCGGCGCGCAACCTCGAAGGGGCGGGGGTGCTGCTGGTGCGCGGGGACATCCGCGACACCGAGTTGCACTCGCTCTGCGAGGGCTCGGATGTGCTGTTCAACATGGCCGCCCAGACCTCCCACATGGGCGGCCAGAAGGACCCGGTCGCCGATATCGCCATCAACGCCGTCGCCCAGGTGCGCCTGATCGGCGTGATGCGGGAGGTCGCGCCCAAGGCGACCGTCGTGCACGCCTCCACCCGCCAGTTCTATGGCCGTCCCCGCGCCCTGCCGGTCGATGAACTGCACCCGGTCAACCCGCCCGACGCCAATGGCGTGTCGAAATGGGCGGGCGAGCAGTATTGGCTGCTCGAACAGCGCGTGCATCATCGCCCGGTCGTGTCGTTGCGCCTGACCAATTGCTACGGGCCGCGGCTGCGCATCCGGGATGCGCGGCAGACCTTCCTCGGCATCTGGATCCGCCGCGTGCTGGAAGGCGAGCCCTTCGAGGTATGGGGCGGGGAGCAGCTGCGCGACCTCACCTATGTGGAAGATGTCACGGATGCCTTCCTGATCGCGGCAGAAAAAGCTTCAGAACCAGCGCTTTCCGGGCAGGTCTTCAACTTGGGCGGAAGTCCTCCGACCTCGCTGGTCGACCTCGCCCGCCGGCTGATCGCGGCCAATGACGGGAAGGGTGAATACCTCACGAAGGAATTCCCCGCCGATCGCGCGCCGATCGACATCGGCTCCTACGCCGCCGACGATCGCGCCTTCCGAAACGCTTCGGGCTGGGCGCCAAAGGTCGACCTGGATGAGGGGTTGCGCCGATCCCTCGCATGGTATCGTCCTCGCCTTGCCGACTACCTCTAAGGGATCGCCCCGATGAACGCGCCCACCGTCACCATGATCCCCCAGGCCGACCCCGGTGCCGGCTACCGCGCCCAGAAGGCCGAGATCGACGCCGCCGTCGCGCGCGCGCTGGAGTCCGGCTGGTACATCCTCGGCAAGGAGGGTGCGGCCTTCGAGCAGGAATTCGCCGCTTGGCTCGGCCCCGACCAGAAGGCCGTCGGCTGCGCCAACGGCACGGATGCCATCGCGCTGATCCTGCGCGGCCTCGGCATCGGGCCCGGGATGGCGGTCGCCACCGTCTCCCACACCGCGGTTGCCACCGTCGCGGCGATCGAGATGGTCGGTGCGACGCCGCTGCTGCTCGACATCGACCCCGACACCTACACCATGGATGCCGATGAGCTGGTCTCGGTGCTCGAGGACCCGCCGCCAGGGCTGCCGCCGGTCAAGGCGGTGATCCCGGTGCATATCTACGGCCAGCCCTGCGACCTGAACCCGATGCTGGAGGCCACCAACGCGGCCGGCATCCCGCTGATCGAGGATTGCGCCCAGGCCCACGGCGCGACGCTGGACGGGCGGATGATCGGCACGCTCGGCACCGCCGCCGCCTTCAGCCTGTATCCGACGAAGAATCTCGGTGCGCTCGGCGATGGCGGGGTGCTCGCCACGCGCGATGCCGAACTCGCCGAGCGCATCGCCGCCATCCGCCAGTATGGCTGGCGCGAGCGCTATGTCAGCTCGATGGTCGGCGTGAATTCGCGCCTGGATGAGCTGCAGGCGGCCATCCTGCGGGTGAAGCTCACCGCGCTCGATGCCGGCAACGCGCGCCGCCGCGCCATCGCGGAGGCCTATGACGCGGCGCTGGGCAATGGCCCGATCGCCCCGCCAGTGCGCCGCCCGGGCGTCGAGCATGTCTTCCACCAGTATGTGCTGCGCACCGAGAACCGTGCCGAGGTCCAGGCCAGGCTGAAGGCGCAGGGGGTGGGGACCGGCATCCACTATCCGGTGCCGGTGCATCTGCAATCCGCCTACAAGGACCGCACGCCGCTGGGTCCGGCCGGCTGCGCCGAAACCGCCCGTGCCTCGGAGGAAGTGCTGAGCCTGCCGATGTATCCGGAACTGACGGATGCGCAGGTGGAGCAGGTCTGCGGGGCGCTGCGCTCGCTGTGAGGCCGGCGCGGCAGGGGATGCCCTGATCAACCCCGTGGATTGGCGCGGGAGAACCGGAGGGGCTCCGCCCCTCCTGGCCACCCTGCTGGTGTCCGGGTTCCGAAGTCTGCGACTTCGCTCTCGCGCCACCAGTCATCGTTTTCGGTAGCCTGCGGATCCGCGACGTTCGTTCGCGATCCAACGAAATTTGCGGGTAAGACACGAGGTGGCCGGCCCGCCTGGACCGCAGGTGGTTGGCGCCGGGCAGAACGATCGTTCCGCGCCGTGCCGGCACATCCGGTGCAGTAAAGCCGTCTGCGGTTCTTTTCCGTACCGCGGCGCACGACACCGGATTGAGGTTTCCAAAGGCCTTTCGGCCTTTGGCGGGGTGGTTTGGAGGGGCGGCGCCCCTCCAACGGCTCAGTGACCTATCACGTCGCGCGGGGGCTGTCGCAGCCTCCGGTGGCGGCCGGTCAGCGCTGTTCCAGCGCCCGGATGATGGGCACCATGCTGTGCGGGTGCGGGGACTGTGTCGGGCAGTCGATGGTTTGCAGCGGCATGCCGACATGGCTGCCGAACTTGCTCACCGGGTCCCAGTTGCCACGGAAATTGGCGATGGGTGCGAAGGCTTCATCGCCGCTCGCGGCAACGACCTGGTTCAGCGCCGTCACCAGCCGACCGCCGAGCCCGAGCGTGCCGAGGCTCGCCAGGAAGCCGACGCCGGCCGAACCGGCCCCACCCACCGCGGCGCGGATCGGGTTGGAGGAGAGCTGGTTCACCAGCGCGAGCGCTCCCGGCGCGTTCCAGGTGATGCCCGGCAGGCCCAGGATCGCGCCGACCATCTGCACGAAGGCGCCACCGAGCGAATGACCGGTCAGCCAGGTGACCTCCGCCTGGTGCGAGACGCCGGATGTGAATTCCAGCGCGTCGTTCAGCTTCATTGCGAGCGCATTGAGCCCGAGGCCGATGCCGCCGAGATCCGCCGCCACCGCATCCTTCAGGTTCGCCGTGCCGCGGAAGCAGACGCAGGCGATCTTGTGGCCCGAGCCCTTCCAGTAGACCCGGGCGCGGAAGTTGTCGTTCTCGTAGAGGTCCTGAACGAGGCTGGTGTGCCAGTCACGCAGCATGCTCGAGTCAGAAGCGTCTTCGTACACATCGGCCGCGATGCGGGCCATGTTCAGTATGTCGTACATCGTCGCCTTTCTTCCGGCTTTGCCGTGCCCGCGGCAGTAGGGCAGGCATTGATTCCGGAATAGCGACGAAGGTCACAGCCGGAATGGCTGCTCGCGGCCGGCGCGTGGTGTGCGGAAGCAACGGCATCTGTACGGTGGCGGAATACCGCGGCCTGGCGCGTGCCACGACCGGCGATCGGCCGTGTGAAGCGGTTCACACCGACCGCAGCGGGACGGATGCGCCGCGGCGCGCGGCTGCTTCCCCAGCGCCGCGATGCCGTCGCGCAAGGACCGTTGCGCGACGGCCGGGACCGGCGCCTCAGGCGGCCGCGCGACGTCCCCAGGCCGGATTGACCAGCGGCGAGCCCGCATTGATGCGCGCCCGCGCCGCCGCATACTCCGCCGCCAGCCGGTCGATCAGCGCGGCGGCCGGGACGACCTCCTTCAGCCCGCTCACCGACTGCCCCGCACCCCAGATGTCCTTCCACTTGCGCTTGCGGTCGGTGCCGAAATTCATCGTCGAGCCCTCGACGCCCGCGAGGTTGTCCGGATCGAGCCCCGCCGAGCGCAGCGACGGCTTGAGGTAGTTGCCGTGAACGCCGGTGATCAGGTTGGTGTAGATGATGTCCTCGGCCCCCGCGCCGACGATCATGGCTTTGTAGTCCTCCACCGCGCGCGCTTCCTGCGTCGCGATGAAGGCGGTGCCCATATAGGCGAAATCCGCCCCCATCGCCTCGGCGGCGAGGATGGAGCGGCCATGGGCCATCGCGCCGGACAGCGCGACCGGCCCGTCGAACCAGGCGCGGGTTTCCTGCAGCATGGCGAAGGGGGATTGCGCGCCGGCATGCCCGCCCGCGCCGGCGGCGACCAGCACCAGCCCGTCCGCGCCCTTTTCGACCGCCTTGTGGGCGAAGGTCTGGTTGATCACGTCATGGACGACGAAGCCGCCATAGCCATGGATCGCCTGGTTCACCTCCGGCCGCGCGCCGAGGCTGGTGATGATCAGCGGCACCTTATGCTTCACGCAGAGCGCGAGGTCCTGCTCCAGCCGGTCGTTCGAGCGATGGACGATGAGGTTGATGGCGAAGGGCGCGGCGGGGCGGTCCGGATGCGCCGCGTCATGGGCGGCGAGGCGCTCCTTGATCTCGGCCAGCCATTCGTCGAGCTGTTCCACCGGCCGTGCGTTCAGCGACGGCATGGACCCAATCACGCCGGAGGTGCATTGCGCCACCACCAGATCCGGCACCGAGATGATGAACAGCGGCGAGCCGATCAGCGGCAGCCGCAGGCGGCCCTTGAGACTCTCGAGCAGGGTCATGACGGTTCCTCAGTATCGCTTGGCCGCCAGCCTTGCCGGGATCGGGGCCGCTTGTCGAGGGCCCTCCCAACCGATCGGTCAGGCGAGGGTGGCGATGGCCCGGCCGAGCACCGCCCGGCTGCTGTCGGCCAGCCTGTCGAGCACCGGCGGCACGCTGTCGGCCTCGCCGGGCCAGTTCGCGCCCCAGAAGAAGGTCGCGCGCACCGGGCCCGCGACCATCTGCCCGGCCACCGCAACCGCCTGGGTGCCGTTCCAGTCGATGCTGCCGCCCTTGCCATAGGCCATGACGTCCGGTGGCGTGATCAGGGGCATGGCATTGGCCATGGCGCTGATCCGCTTGAACTCCGGGAGGGAGGCGGGCTGCGCGAAGACCCCACCGCCGAGCGCGCGCCCGTACCAGGTGCAGAGCTCGGCCGCGGTGCTGACCATGGTCTGATACGGGTTGATGGGCGGCCGCAGCCGATCCTTGGGGGTGCTCGCGAGCGCAGCGCGCACGCCCGCCCAGCCGAGATCGGTCCCGGGTGGCGCGCCGACCAGGGTGGAGAACATGATGCGCGTGGAGTCCGGCAGGCGGGTTGCCGTGAGGCCCATCTCCGCGATGAGCCGGCGCACGCGGGGTGCGCCGATGCGGTGCATCGCGATGTCCGTCGCGGTGTTGTCGCTGTGGGCGATCATCGCCTCGAGCACCGTGCGGGCCGGGGCGGTGCCGCTCAGCCCGCCCAGCACGGGGCTGACCAGGGAGCGCAGCGCGTCATCGACCGCGAGGGGTTCGTCGAGCGACTGCTGGCCGGCCTCCACCTCCTGCAGCCAGGCGCCGAGGATGAAGGTCTTGAGGCAACTCCCGACGAAGATCGGCGCGGTCTCCCGATGCGCGGCGCGGAGGCGGCCCTTGGGACCGACGGCCTCGACCAGCAGGGCGGTCTCGCCGGGCAGGGCGGCGACGGCGCGCACCGCCTCGGCCACCATGGCATCGTCGGCCGGCTGGGCGAGGGCCGCCGACATGGGTGCGGCGGCGAGCAGGATCGGCATGTGGCGACGGCGCATCCGGGCCTCCTGGCAGCAGGGGACCGCGACCATGCCCGCCGGCCTGCGGGCTCGCAACGCTCATGCCTCCGTCAGTTCAGCCATCGCGATGCCGGCTTCCCTCTGCACGGCGTAGAACAGCAGGATCCGCCCGCCATCCTCCAGGATGCAGGGATCGCGAAGCTGGTTGACGGGCCGGTTGACCGGCCCCGCGCCGAGCTGATTGTCGGCGACGACGCGCTGGCCCCAGCGCGGCGGCAGTGACCGGGCCAGCACGCGGGCGACATGGTCGGCGGGGTTACCCGCGCCATTGGGCACGACCATCCGTACCGGCCAATTGGGCCAGCCGCCCGGGGTGGAGGCGATAGCGGGCACGGCAAGGGACATGGCCCCAGGATCGCGCGGCGCCGCGGCGCGCCGGCCGTCTTCTCCCATCCGCGTCTTGCACGGTTGTTGGCGAAGGCTGGTATCGCGCGGCGCGGCCGGCCATGCCGCGGCGTTTCGGACTCGCCTTCGCCGACTGTGCGGGTGCAGCATGTTCGGATGGACGCCATGGCCCCCGATCTGCTCGCCGACCTGCTCGCCCGCCTGCGCGCCGCGCGGGAGGCCGCCGCGGCCGATCCCTTCGGCGACCCGGTGCTGCTCGTCGCCCTCGACCTCAGCCGCGCGCTGGACGAGGGCCGCGTCACCCTGGATGCGCTGACCGGCCTGATCGCGCGCATGGCGCGGGAGGCGGCGCAGGATCGCGCGGGGCGCCTCGCCGCCTATACCGGCATGGGGGAGGATGGGGCCGCTCTTGCCACCATCGCCGCGCGGCTGGTCCGCCCCGACCCCGAGGACAGCCCCATCCCCTTCGCCGCCTTCCGCGAGGCGGTGGAACGCATCCGCTTCGCCGCGGTCTTCACCGCGCATCCGACCTTCTCCCTGCCGCTGCCCACCGGCTCGGCGCTGGCCGAGGCCGCCGGCGGCGCTCCGCTGCCCGAGGGCCTTTCCCATCGCCCCGCGCCGGTGACGCTGGAGGACGAGTTCGCCCAGGCCGCCGCGGCGATCGCGCGGGGGCGGGATGCGCTCGATGCGCTGTCCGCCGCGCTGTTCGAGGCCGGGCGCGCCGTCTGGGGCGAGCGTGCGCTGCAACTGCGCCCGCGCCCGGTCATCCTCACCTCCTGGGTCGGCTACGACACGGATGGGCGGACCGATATTGGCTGGCAGGATACGCTGCGGCTGCGGCTGCGCATGAAGCGGCTGCAACTCGCCAGGCTCGCCGATCGGCTGGAGCCGCTCGGCCCCTGCGCCGCGCCGATCGTCGCCCGCGCGCGGGAGGCGGAGGCCGTCGTCGCCGCCCAGGAAGCCGCCGCGCCCGCCAGGCCCGACGCCGCCTCCACCCGCAGTTTCGCCCTGTCCCTGATCGAGGGGCGGGAGGCGGCGATGACCGATCTCGACCCGCTGCTCGGCCTGTTCCCGGCGGCGATCGAGGCCGCGCCGGATGCCGCGGTGCGCCTCGCCCTCGCCGTGCAGCGCGCGGGGCTAGCGGCGCATGGCCTCGCCCTGGCCCACACCCATGTGCGGCTCAACGCGACCCAGGTGCACAACGCGCTGCGCCAGCGCCTGGGCATCGCCGCCGCGCCGGAGGACCGCGCCGCGCGGCGCGGGCTGCTCGGCCAGGTCAATGCCGCCCTCGCCGAGGTCGCGCCGATCCCCCTCGATTTCGGCGCGCTGCTTGCCGAACAGGCCTCGGCCGTGCGTCTCGTGATGACCTGTGCGCAGATCATCAAGCATGTGGATGGCAGCCAACCCATCCGCTTCCTGATCGCCGAGACCGAGACGGGCTACACGCTGCTCGCCGCGTTGTGGCTGGCCAAGCGCTTCGGCATCGCGGACCGGGTCGAGATCTCGCCCCTGTTCGAGACGGCCGAGGCGCTGGAGCGCGGCGAGCGGGTGCTGGAGGAAGCGCTCCGTTCCCCGCATTTCCGCGACTACATCCGCAGCCATGGGCGGCTGTGCCTGCAGTTCGGCTATTCGGATTCCGGGCGCTATGTGGGGCAGCTCGCCGCCTCCTACCTCGCCGAGAAGCTGAAGATCCGCCTCGCCGAGCAGATGCGCCGCCATGGCCTGGAGGGGATCGAGCTGGTGCTGTTCGACACCCATGGCGAGAGCATCGGCCGTGGCGGGCATCCGGACAGCCTCGCCGACCGCTTCGCCTATCTCTCTCCGCCGGCGGCGCGCTCGGCGCTTGCGGCGGCGGGTCTGCCCTGGCGCGACGAGAGCGCCTTCCAGGGCGGCGACGGGTATCTGCTGTTTGGGACGGAGCGGCTCGCGCTCGCCACCGTTGCCCGGATCGCCGAGCATGCTTTCGCCCCGCCCGACGAAGCCGGCGATCCGATCTATGCCGAGGCCGATTGGGGCACGGATTTCTTCGCCACCATCCGGCGCGAGATGGCGACGCTGGTCGAGGATCCGGGCTATGCCGCGCTGCTCGGCGCCTTCGGTCCCGGCCTGCTCGACAAGACGGGGTCGCGCCCGGCGGCGCGGCAATCGGATGGCGGTGGCGGGCCGGTGCGCATCACGCACCCCTCCCAGCTCCGCGCCATCCCGAACAACGCGATCCTGCACCAGATGGGGTTCCTGGCGAACACGCTGCACGGGCTCGGCGCGGCGGCGGAGGCGCATCCGGACAATTTCGCCGACCTCGCCACCCGATCCCCGCGCTTCGCGCGTGCCCTGGCCATGGCGCGGCGCGCCTCCGCCTGTTCGGATCTCGGCGTGCTGCGCGCGGCGGTGGACATGCTCGACCCGTCCCCCTGGCTCGACCGCGCCGGCTTCACCAAGCGGCCGGGGCGGCGGGAGGCGCTGACGGCGGTCGCGACGGCGCTGGAGCGGCTCGACCTCTCGGCGGCGACGCGGCGGATGTTCCGGCGCCTGCAGGCCGACCACCAGGCGCTGCGCGCGGCCTGGACCGAGCTGCCGGACATGCCGGACCGGCTGGTGCTCGCGCATGCCGTGCGGCTGTGCCTGATCCAGCGCCTGTGGCTGCTGGCGGTCTCCCTGCCCGAATTCAGCCCGCGCCACGGCGCGACGCGCGACAGCCTGATCGCCCGGCTGCTGCAACTCGACGTGCCGCCGGTGCTCGACCTGCTGGGGCAGATCTTCCCCGCCGCGCCGGATCCGGCGAGCGGGCTCGACTTCGGCGAGGCGGCGGGCCCGCGCGAAGGCGCTTCCTACGCCGCCGAGCACGCGACCATCTTCGGCCCCATGGCGACGATCTTCGCGCTGGTCCGCGAATGTTCGGCCGTGATCAGCGATGAGGTCGGCGCCTTCGGCTGAATCGCTTCGGCGCGGGACGGCGGCGAAGGGCGTAGGATGAGGCGATGATCGCGCGTTTCGTGCTTGTCCTGTCGCTTCTCGCCGCGCTGCCCGCCGCGGCGCAGGAGGATTGCCCCAGCCGGCGCCATGTCGATTGTGCCGGTGCCCTGCGGGCGGTGGACGCGGCGATCGCCGCCGATCCCTGGCTGTCGATCCTCGACCGTGCGCGGGCGATGCGCCTCGCGGAACTCCTCACGCCCCTCGGCCCCGAAGCGGCCGCGGAGCTGACGCGCCAGGATGCCGCCTGGCGGCGCAGCCTGTCGCGCAACCTGTTCTTCAATCCCGACGGCAGCCTCGACGAGCCCGATCCGCGCGCCGCGCTGCGCGGTTCCCTCGAATACTGGCTGATGCGGCTGATCCAGATCGATCCTCTGCCGGCGCCGGGGATCAGCGGCCGCTGGATGAGCGCCAGGGGAGAGGTCGTGATCCGGCGCCGCGACCGGGACCACTTCGACGTCGAGATCAACGCCGCCGACATCAACAACGCCGCCTGGACCTGCGAATACGAGGGCGAAGGCCGCTCCGAGCGGATCGACTGGCTGGAAACGGATGACGGGGAGATGGAACTGCGCTGGCTCGGGACCACGCTGCAGGTCAGCATGCTGCCGGTCGCACCCGCGCCGTTCTGCGGCGCGGCGGGAAGCCCGGCCGGGGTCTATTTCCGGATCGGGGACGCGGATTGAAGGGGCGAGCCAGAGAGGGGCGGCGCCCCCCCAATCGCGCCGCGCCCTCAGAACCCCACGCAGGCCTGGCGGAACACCGTCATCACCGATTCCTGGCGGAAGCGCGCCTTCCACGCCTCTTCGACCGGTCGCAGCCGGGCCTGGGCCGTCGCCGCATCCGCCCCGGGCAACACGACCACCAGCACCTTGCTCGCTTCCTGGATGATGCGCCCATCGCGGTTGCGCCACTGGCCCAGGCTCTCGACCGCCGAGAGCCCGTCGGGAAAGGCCGGCGTCACGGTGTCGCTGAGGAAGGCGCGCCATTCCGCCTCGCTGACCGGATCGCGGTCGCGCACGTTGCGGCCGAAATAGGCTTCGGCCACCGTCGCGGATTGCGTGCCGGCGGGGCAGGCCGTCTCGCCGCCCGCCGCGCAGGCCGACAACAGCAGCGCGGCGGCCAGCGCCCTCAAGCCGTTGTCGCCAGCAGCGCGACGCCTGCCGCGATCAGGCCGATGGCGGCCATCTTGTGCAGGCCCATGCCTTCCCCGAACATCGCCCAGCCGATGATGGCGATGATGACGTAGGACGCCGCGGTGCAGGGCAGGGCGACGCTCATCGGGATCTTGCGCAGCGCGATGATGTAGAGCAGCGCCGCGCCGCCATAGAGCACCAGGCCCACCATGGTCGGGATGCGGAAGACCTGGTCGAAGAACCCGCCGGCGGAGGCGACCGAGCGGGCGGCGCCCGCCTTCAGCAGCACCTGTCCGGCCATGGAGGTGCAGATGGCCGTGGCCAGGGCGATCCAGTGCAGCATCACGGCGTCGTCTCCCGCGCCGCGATCACCTGGCGCACCACGCCCTGGGGCTTGCCATTGGCCGACATGAAGGCGCGGCCGACATATTCGCCCATCACGCCGAGCACGAGGAACTGCACCCCCGCGATCAGCAGCGTGACGGTCATCAGCGACGCCCAGCCGGAGGGGGTTTCGCCGAGCATCGCCTCGATGATGGTCCAGAGCGCGGCGATCAGGCCAAGCACACCCATCCCGACACCGGCGAAGATCGCCATGCGCAGCGGCAGCACCGAGAAGTTCGTCGCGAGGTTCAGCCACAGCCGCACCAGCCGCCGCATCGTATAGTTCGACCGGCCTTCCATGCGGGCGAAATGCTTCACCTCGATGGAATCGAGCCGCTGCGTGACCTGCATCAGCAGCCCATCCACATAGGGGTAGGGACCGCGATACTTGACCACCTCGGAGACGGCCAGCGCCGACATGCAGCGGAAGGAGGACAGGTACAGCCCCTTCGGCTTGTCCATGAGCTGGTCCGCGACCCAGTTGGCGAAGGCCGAGCCCAGGTTGCGCCAGCCCTCATGCTCCTTCACCGCATAGCGGGTGTAGACCACGTCGAAGCTGCCGAGCCGGCAATGGTCATAGAGCTTGATGACCTCCTCCGGCGGGTTCTGCAGGTCGTCATCCATGGTGATGACATAGGCGCCGCGGGCATGGCGCAGGCCGGTCATGACCGCGTTGTGCTCGCCGAAGTTGCGTGCGTGCTCGATATAGGTGAGCGGCACCGTCGCGGCCGCGGCGAGTTCCCGGCAGACATCGCCGGAATTGTCGGGGCTGCCGTCGTTCACCAGGACGATCTCGATGCCGCCCTCCGGCTGCAGCTTCGACAATTCGGCGACGAGCGTGCCGACAGTGGCCGCGCCGCGATAGACCGGCACGACGATGGACAGGCCGACCGGGTAGGTCTTCCCGGCCGCGGTGATGGACATGAAGCCGTTCTCCAGCATCAGGGTCGCGTCGCGACCAGAAGGATCGATCCGCCGGCAGGATAGCGCAGGCCGAGCCGGCCGGCGGCGCGTTCGACCGCCGTCATGCCGTGCAGCGTGGCATCAAGCCAGGGCGGGAAGGGGGCGACATCGCTGCTGTCGTGGTCCGCATCGGATCGCAGGACCTTCCGCTGCAGGATCATCAGCGGCAGCAACAGGGCGTTCCAATAGCGCGCCTCGACGGCGGCAAAGCCGGCTTCGGCCAGCATCGCGCGCGCCCCGCCCGCGGTGAAGCGCCGGTCGTTGTGCACCCGCGCGTCATGGGCGGAGTGCAGCCATTGATAGGCGGGCAGGTTCAGCACCAGCGTCCCGCCCGGGGCGAGCACGCGGCGGAACTCGGCCAGCGCCGTGGCGGGATCGACCGCCCGGTGGCACAGCACGTCGCAGGAGGTGAGGGCGGTGAACGCCCCCTCCGCGAAGGGCAGGCGATTCGCGTCCCCCGCCACGGTCAGCGCGCCGGACTTTCCCGCAGCCCGCGCCGCCGCACCCGGGTTGTAGTCGAGCCCCGCCAGCGGCCGCCGCAGCGCGACCAGGCGCCGTAGCAGCCCGCCGGTGCCGCAGCCGGCATCGAGCAGCGCTCCCGCCGGCCCGGGACGGCGGCGCAGCGCATCGATCACGCGGGCATGGAGGGCGCGGTACCACCACATGCGCTCCTCCGCCGCATCCATCAGGTCGTATTCGGCAGGTTCCACAGCATGGCGTCATCGCATCGCAGCGAGGCTGGAACAAGGCAGGGATGCGCCATTCGCGGCCGCATTCCGGTTGCATGCAGGGGGCCGCATCGGGAGGATGCGCGCCGTCGATGACCCCCTTTCCCAATCAACCCGAGTCCGGCCCGGCGGCCGCGCCCTATACCCCGGGCAGGGCGGCCGTGCTGCGCGCCGGTGCCAGGCCTCGCGCGCGTCTGCTGCGTTGGGTCGGCTTCGCCCCCGCCGTCTTCTTCCTGATCTGCATCCTGCTGCCGCCGCTGAACCACGACGTGGCGGCGGTGCTGGACTTCTCCCGCCGGTGGCTGGCCGGGGAGCGGCTCTATATCGACCTGCTCGACGTCAATCCGCCGCTGATCTACCTGCTGAACCTCGTCCCCGCCGCGCTCGCCCGCTGGACGGTGCTGACGCCGGTCGAGGCGCTGCTCGGCTGCCTGCTCGGCTATGCCGGGCTGCTGTGGTGGATGGCGGACGCGCTGCGCGCCGGCCGGGCCGAGGGCATGGTGGAGGCCGCGGTGCTGACCACCACTCTGCCGCTGCTCCTGGTCATGGCGGGCTCCGATTTCGGCCAGCGCGACGTGATGATGGGCATGGCGGCCATCCCCTATGCCCTGCTCGCCGCCCGGCGGATCGAGGGGCCGGCGGTGCCTTGGCGGCTGGCGCTCGCCGTCACGGTCGTCGCGGCGCTGGCCTTCGCGCTCAAGCCCTATTTCCTTGCCGTACCCCTGCTGGTGGAGGCACTGGTCGCGCGCCGGCTCGGCCTTGCGCGCTGGCGGCGGGACCCGGTGCCCTGGGTGATGGGTCTGGTCTGGCTGGCCTATCTGCTCGTCGTGCTGGCCGCCTTTCCGGTCTATTGGGAGCAGGTCCTTCCCTTCGCCTGGCAGATCTATGGCAGCATCCACGGGCCCGGCTTCTGGGGCGTGCTGGGCACGGACGTGATGGGGGCGGCGGCCTTCCTGATGCTGGCGATGCCGCTGGCGCTGCGGCGGGAGTCCGGGGCCCTCGGCCAGGCGCTCGCCGCCGCGGCGCTCGGCGCCTTCCTGGCCGCGTGGATCCAGCACAAGGGATGGACCTATCACGTCATGCCCGTGAGCATCCTCGGTTGCGGCGCCCTGGCGGTGACCGCGGCGCGCTGGATGGACCGTGCCCTGCCGGCGACCCGGGCGCGCGCGGCGGCACCGATGCTCGCCGCGATCGCGGCCTTCGCCATCATGGGCTATGCGCTGCGCGGCGGCGAGACGCCCTGGCGCCAGACCGCCTTCCATGGCGAGACGCCCGGCCGGCTCGCGGATTGGCTGCGGCAGAACGCCTTCGGGGCGGATGTGCTCGCGCTCAGCCCCGACCTGTTTCCGCTGCAGCCAGCCCTGACCTATGCCGAGGCACACCAGCACCTGCATGCGATGAGCATCTGGCCGGTGCAGGGCGCCTACCGAATCTGTCCGCCCGGCGAGGAGCCTTATCGCGAGCCGCATCGGATGGGAGCAGTGGAATTCGCCTTCTACCACCGCACCGCCGAGGAATTCGCCCTGGCGCCGCCGCGCGCCCTTGTTGTGACGCGGCACGCCAATATGCCAGCCTGTGGCGAGCGTTTCGATCTGTTGCAGTATTTCCTGCGACATCCGCTGTTCGCGGAAGCTTTTATGCGGTATCGGCCTGCCGGCGAGATTGACGGACATCGTCTTTTCTTGCGGCAGGATTGAGGGGGGACGCGGCGTCCGAGGATGGCGGATGGCGAAAGGCTGCGCGCCAACGGTCTGAGCATACCCACAGGCGCTGAAGCCGTTCGCGGCATCGTGCTGATCCTGTGCGCCTATGTCGTCATCACCGCGGCCGATGCCGCCGTGAAATGGGTGCTGCCCACGGTCGGCGTCGCGGTCTCGATGATTGCGCGCGGCGTGGTGGGTAGCATCGCCGTCTTCATCCTGGTGCGCGGTCGCAGGCTGGGGCCAGTGAACCGGCGGCTGCTGACCCTGCGGGGGCTCCTGCATTGCGGCGTCTCGGCCACCTGGTACTGGGCCTGGGTGCATGGCATGGCGCTGGTCGATTCCTATGCCATCGCCGCGGCTGCGCCCCTGCTGATGACGCTGCTCGCCATCCCGATGCTGGGCGAGAAGGTGGGGTGGCGGCGCTGGAGTTCGACGCTGCTCGGCTTCCTCGGCGTGATGATCATGCTGCAGCCCGGTGGTGATCTCTGGCGGTTCGAGACGCCGGTGCTCCTCGTTGCTGTCGTCGTCATGGCCATCACGCGCATCTGGACCCGCGTGCTGTCCGCCACCGACAGCCCGGATGCCATCGCCTTCTGGCTGATGGTCGCCCACATCCCGGTCGGGCTCGCCTTGCTGCCGGCCTTTCCGCCGCCGGCCGGAGTCCCCGGCACCGGCACGCTGGTCATCCTGCTGTTCTTCGGCATCGCCAATGCCGTCGCGCATATGCTTTTCGCGCGTGCCTTTGCCCTGGCGCCGGTCTCGGCGCTGGCGCCCTATGAATACTCGCCACTGCTGATCGGCGGCCTCCTCGGCTTCCTGATCTGGGCGGAGGTGCCGGCATGGACCACCGTCGCCGGCGCCGTGGTCGTCATCGTCGCCGGGCTGTACAACCTGCATCGCGAACGGGTGCGGCGAGCCGCCGAGAAGCGAGCCGGCTGATGCCTCTCCGCCACGACATCCGCCGCGGCGCCCTGCTGATGCTGGCGGCGACCGCCCTCTTCACCATCATGTCGGTGCTGATCAAGGGCGTCTCTGACCACATCCATTTCATCGAGACGATGTTCTTCCGCTCGGCCTTCGCCCTGCCGATCACGCTCGGCCTGGCGGCGCGGCGGCACGACTGGTCGATGCTGCGCACGAGACGGCTGCCGAGCCACGTCGTCCGCGCCGCCACCGGCACCATGGCGCAGGGCTGTTCCTTCTTCGCGCTCACCGTGCTGCCGCTGGCCGACCAGACGGCGCTGTCCTATTCGACACCGCTCTTCGTCACCATCCTGTCCATCCCGTTCCTCGGGGAGAAGGTCGGCGTCCATCGCTGGTCGGCCGTGCTGCTCGGCTTCGCCGGCATCCTGGTGATCGCACTCGGCAAGGGCGCCTTCCAGGGCGGGACCAGCCCCGATACCATTGCTGTCATCGGCATGATCGCCGCGGTCACCCAGGGCGCCTGGTCGGCCATCACCACGCTGCTGGTGCGGTCCCTCTCGGCGACGGAATCCTCGGCGACCATCGTGCTGTGGCAGTCGATCCTCATGACGCTGTTCACCCTGGTCGCGCTGCCCTTCGTCTGGACAACACCGACGCTGTGGGAATTGCTGCTGCTGGTGCTGATCGGCCTGATCGGCGGCGTCGCGCAGATCCTGCTGACGGAAGCCTATGCCTCGGCGCAGGTCTCGGCCCTCGGGCCCTACTCCTACACCTCGATCCTCTGGTCGGTCGGGCTGGGCTGGCTGGTCTTTGCCGATCAGCCGACCTGGAGCACCCTGGCGGGCGCCGCGCTCATCGTCATCTCCGGCCTCTACATCCTGCACCGGGAACTCAAGCGCGCGGCGGAGCGGAGGAACCAGTGAGCATCCCCTTCCTGAAGGACGACCCCCTGCCGCCCGGAGAGGTCGAGCAGGTCGCCCCCGGCATCCGCCGCATCCTGTGCGGCAATCCGGGCCCCTTCACCTGGCGTGGCACCAATACCTGGCTGATCGGGGGGGGTAGCTCTGTCGCGGTGCTGGATCCGGGCCCGGTGGATGAGGCGCATCTTGCCGCCATCCTGAACGCCACGCGGGGGGAACGGATCAGCCACATCCTCGTCTCCCACACCCATCGCGACCATTCGCCGGGTGTCGCCGCGCTTCAGGCGGCGACGGGGGCGGCGAGCCACGGCTTCGGCCCGCACATGACGCCGCCCGACCAGGGCGGGGAGGGCGGCGATCACGCCTTCCGCCCCGACGAGGCCATCGCCGACGATGCCACCGTATCGGGCGGCGATTGGTCGCTGCGCGCGATCCACACGCCGGGGCATTGCGCGAACCACCTCTGCTTCGCGCTGGAAGGCTCCGGCATCCTGTTCAGCGCCGACCATGTGATGTCCTGGTCCACCAGCGTGGTCAGCCCGCCGGATGGCGACATGGCGGCCTATATGCGCTCCCTCGCGCGGTTGGCCGAGCGAGAAGACCGGCTGTTCCTGCCCGGGCACGGCCCCGCGCTGCCGAACCCGGGGCCGTTCATGGCTGCGCTCGCCGCG
This sequence comes from Roseomonas sp., assembly GCA_041906015.1. Taxonomy (GTDB): domain Bacteria; phylum Pseudomonadota; class Alphaproteobacteria; order Acetobacterales; family Acetobacteraceae; genus Neoroseomonas. The sequence continues at coordinate 333 of JAYRJZ010000083.1, read as the reverse complement.
CATCGGCGCGAACGGGAGGCGATGGTGCTGGACGCGCTGCGCGCCGCGCGCCATGCGACGGCGCAGGCGCTGGTGCCGCCGGTCTATGGGCCGGCGCTCGATCCGCGGCTGGTGCCGGCGGCGGCCCGCAGCCTGCTCGCGCATCTGATCAAGCTGGAAAGCGAGGGCGCGGCGCGACGGGACGGCGAGATGTGGGAAGCGTGAGCGGTCGTTAGGGACGGAATGGGAGGGGGGCTTCGCCTCTCTCCAAACCGCTCCCCCCCCCCGACACCTTGATATCTTTGACGGCGCAGGGCGCAGACGCTGCTGTCCATCCGCGACGGACCGTCGTGC
>JAYRJZ010000165.1:0-3351 GCA_041906015.1 Roseomonas sp. | reverse complement strand
CAGCAGGCGTGGCCTTCGAGGCTGGTGGGGGCGTGCGCGGCGTAGGGGCAGGCATCGGCACAGTCGCGGCCGAGGGCAGCGCAGCCGCGGCAGTAGTCGGGCCCGCGGCCGAAGTGCCAGGCGGCGCGGGCCCTCAGCCGTTTCCCTCGGCGGCCACCGCGGCGACCGGTGCGGTGGCGCGATCCCAGAACGCAGCCGCGATGTCGTCGAGGTCCATGAGGCGCTCCACCGCCTCGGGGGAGAGCGGCAGCTTCTGGCCGGCGGCGTCGCCGATACCCTCCCACGCGGTGACCGCGTGCCGGGCCAGCGCTTTCACAAGGAAGGCGAAGGACAGGCCGCGCGACATGTCGGGATCGATGTCCGGGTCTGCGATGCGGATCGCGGCGAGGCGGCGCGCGGCGGCGGCCTGCGCAGCGGCCATGACGGCGGTGGTCACCGGCCGGATCTCCACGCGCACGCCGCGCGGCAGGTCGAGCCAGTACGGCTCGGCCGGAAGGTCGAGGGTGAGCATGGGGTTCTCTCTTGGGTTCGTGGGGTGGCCTGGTGGCGTAGCGACGCGGCAGGAAATCGGATTGGCTACTGCCCAGAGTTCGGGCAGCGAACTCCATAGCGCTGATCCGAACCTAATTTAGATTTTGACAAACCTACCGTAGGTTTGCTTTATTGTTCCAGGCAAGCTTGCAGGAGGTTTTGGTGACCCACTCCGCAGTCCTCACCTTCACCGCACGAAGCCCGCAGCGCATCATTGGCGAGGGTGGATCACAGGCGTGGCGGCTCGACGCCGATCGGGCCAAGAAGTGCGAATTTCTCGTCTGTGCTCAGAATCGGCACAATGGAGATTGGGGTGGCGCGACGGAGCCGCACGCGGGTGCGTTCATAGTCGGCCGCATCTGTGATGTTGTTCCGTCTACCGACCAGCCGGCGAGACCCGATCGCTGGCTCATCCAGATTAGTGAATATGCTCGGGTAAACATACCGGAGGTTTGGCAAGGGTGGCGCTACCCTGTCCGATACACCTCGCTTGAAGACCTGGGGATTGACCTTGCCACGCTGGCCTTCGAACCTCTTCCCGAGCCAGATGAGCTATTCGATTTCGTCGAGGAAGGCCCGATTTCGGAGAAGAAGCGACCCTTCACGATCGCCGATGCAAAACGCCTGCTGGCTGCATCATTCGGGGTCCCCGAAACTGCCGTAGAGATCACCATCCGAGGGTAGAGGCGACACCGCTCGTCATCGCCGCCGGATATCCAGTTAGCACCGCACCTCACGCATACTCCGTCCCTACCTGCTGATTCTTCAGCACCGCCGACATCATGCGCGCAGCCGTGGCGTTGTAGGCCGCACGGAACTCGAAGCTCGCCTCCACGCCGCCCGGCCCTTCGACGGGCGTCTTGGCGAGCGCCAGGTAGACCTCGTGCAGCGTGAAGGTGAGGCTGCGGTTCGCATCGATGGTGTAGCTGAAGGCGAACTCGGCCGGCGCGTTGTTTTGCGCCTGGGTCAGCAGCGTGGTGTCTGCGAAGCGCGCGGTGATCTGGCCGGTGGCGCGCGCGATGCCGGGATCCACGCCCTCCACCTTCCGGTCGGCGCGGATGGTGCGCACCATCTCCATCCCGTTGGCGTAGGTCAGCCGCGCGCCGGTCACCTGTGCCAGCGCGGTGCCGTTCCGATTGATCGCGCCCTGCGCCTTGTTGAAGGCGGTGTAGGCGGCACTGGTCGGCGTGCCGCCCGCACTCGAGGCGCCGCGCGTCGAGCCCTGCCCCATCAACCCGAAAGTCGCCGTGGCGGGACCGGTCGGCGAGAAGTCGATCTCCAACGTGTCGGCGCGCACGCCGGCGCAGAGGTCGTAGTTCGGCACGTCCGGGTAGCCGATCTCGATGCTGTTGGACGGCAGCGCCGCGGCGCCCGAGCCGAAGCTGTGGATGAAGTTGGGGCTGGTGCCGGTGGTGGTGGGCGGACCGAGCAGCAGGCGCAGCCAGTGGCCGATGTTGCTGAGGTCCACCGGCACCACCGCCTGCCCCTGCACGGTGACGGTGTCGAGGAAGGGCGCGGCGGGGTCGCGACTGCTGCCAACGCCGATCACGTCAGCATCGAGCAAGGGCTGCTCGGCGCCGAGGTCGCAGGAGAGGAAGGGCATGCGCAGCCAGTCGCCGGAGGGCGCGGTGCCGTAAGTTGCCTCGGGGATCATGAGCAGACGGCAATTGGCGCCGATGGCACGGGGCATCGGAGGTCTCCGGGATCAGCGGGAGGGGGAAGCGTCAGGCCAGCGGCGAGCCGGCGACGGTGAAGAACAGCGCGACGGGGATCGAGGCGGCGCGGGCGGCCGCGGCGCCCTCGAACTCGACGTCTTCAAAATCGGATGCGCCAGGCTGCGCCCACTCCACCGCGCCGCCGAGGGTGCGGTCGGCGGTGATGGCGGAGGCGATGTCGACGAGCAAAGCGTCAAGCAGCGCGTGCCTGAGTGTGGGCGTCGTGCCGCCGACGGTGACCTCGACCTCGGCGCGGTGCTCGATCGCCCAGGCGAGCGGCGAGAGGATCGCGGTCTCCTCGACCGTCTCGCCGTCGCGCAGGACGACCAGCCCGCCGGGTGGCAGGCGCTGCGGCACCGTCTCGCCACGTAGCACCACGGGTGCGGGATTCCTGGACGCCAGCGCCGCCGCCAGCCGGCCGTGCAGCGCCGCGATCGCAGTCTCGCGCATGCTCATGGCGCCGCCCTCCCGCTCTCGCGTTCCCAGGCCGCGACGAAACGCCCGGGCAGCCGACGGAGGCCGCGCTCGGCGGCACCCTTCACGTCCAGCCGCTTGGCGAGCTTCACCTGCGGCAGCAGCAGGAACATCGGCACCATCCCGCGCGCGAGCATGCCGCGCGCCCAGGCCTCGCGGCCCTTGCGGTTGCCGGTGCCGACCTCGGCGACGCCGCCGGCGACGAGGCGCGTGCGGCGCCGCCGACCGGTCTGCTCGCCCTGGCGCAGCGGCAGGCACCACACGAAGCCCCGCCCCGACTGGAACGGCCGCAGGAAGCCCTGCCCCGACGCCACCATCTGCGCTGGCGTGACGCGCATGCCTTTCTCGCCCCGGCCCCGCCGTCCGCCCGCCGCGTTGAAGCCGGTCGGGATGGCGAGGAACTTCCGCCCGCCTTTCGCCCGGATCAGCGCGCCACGCTCGAAGGCATCGATCACGTTCGGCACCTTGGTCCAGACCAGGCCAGCGGGACGCAGCGACTGCCCCGAGCGGGGAAACACCTGCGAGCGCCAGGCATTGGCGATGCCACGCGCGTTGCCACCGAAGCTGCTGGTCACTTGCCGTCGCAGATCCTGCCTGACCTGCTCGGTCTCGGCGCGGATTGCCGTCATCG
>JAYRJZ010000082.1:0-24480 GCA_041906015.1 Roseomonas sp. | reverse complement strand
GTCGACGGCAACCTCGCCTTCGGCTGCTCGGGCAAGGACATCGTGCTCGCCATCATCGGCAAGATCGGCACGGCGGGCGGCACGGGGCATGTCATCGAGTTCGCGGGCGATGCGATCCGCGCGCTCGACATGGCCGGGCGCATGACCGTGTGCAACATGTCGATCGAGGGCGGGGCGCGTGCCGGCATGGTCGCCCCCGACCAGACCACCTACGACTATGTCGCGACGACGCCGAACGGGCCGAAGGGCGCGGCGCTCGCGCGGGCGATCGAGTGGTGGAAGACGCTGCCCACCGATCCGGGCGCGCATTTCGACACGGTCGTGCAGCTGGATGCGCATGCCATCGCGCCGCAGGTCACCTGGGGAACCAACCCCGAGGCCGTGCTGCCCATCACCGGCATTGTTCCGAACCCGGCGGATGTCGAGGATGAGGCAAAGCGCGTGCAGATGGAGCGGATGATCCACTACATGGATCTGATGCCCGGGCAGCGGCTGCAGGATCTCGCGGTGGATGTCGTCTTCATCGGCTCCTGCACCAACAGCCGTATCGAGGACATCCGCGCCGCCGCCGCCATCGCCAAGGGCCGCAAGGTCGCCGACCATGTGCGCGCGATGGTCGTGCCCGGCTCGGGCCTGGTGAAGAAGCAGGCTGAGGCCGAGGGCCTGGACCGCATCCTCAGGGAAGCGGGCTTCGAGTGGCGTGAGGCCGGGTGCTCCATGTGCCTCGGCATGAACCCGGACAAGCTGACGCCGGGCCAGCGCTGCGCGAGCACCTCCAACCGCAATTTCGAGGGGCGCCAGGGCCCGGGTGGGCGGACGCATCTGCTTTCCCCGGCCATGGCCGCGGCCGCGGCGGTGGCAGGCCGGCTTGCCGATGTGCGCGACTATCAGCCGAAGGAGGGTGTGTGATGCAGGCCTTCACCAAGCTCACCGGCATCGCCGCGCCGCTGCCCAAGGCGAATGTCGACACCGACCAGATCATCCCGGCGCGCTTCCTGAAGTCGATCTCGCGCAGCGGCTTCGGCAAGCATCTGTTCGCGAATTTCCGCTACATGGAGGATGGCTCGGAGAACCCGGACTTCGTGCTGAACCAGGAACCCTACCGCAAGGCGGAGGTCCTGGTCGCCTTCGAGAATTTCGGCTGCGGCTCCTCGCGCGAGCACGCGCCCTGGGCGCTGCTCGATTTCGGCATCCGCTGCATCATCGCGCCGGATTTCGCGGACATTTTCCACAACAACAGCTTCAAGAACGGCGTGCTGCCGGTGCGGCTGCCCAAGGAAGTCTGCGCGCAGTTGATGGAAGACGCGAAGATGGGGCCCAATGCCCGCATCACCGTGGACCTGGAACGCGAAGTGGTGGTGCGCCCCAACGGGGAGGAGATCCCGTTCAAGATCGACCCGCTGCGCCGACACCTGTTGCTGAACGGCCTCGACGATATCGGCCAGACCATGCAGCACGCGCCCGCCATCGACAGCTTCGAGGCGAAGCAGAAGGCCTCGCAGCCCTGGCTCTACGCCTGACCTGATTACCCCCGGGCGGCGTCCTCCCCGGGGGCGTCTCCCGACCAGCCTGGAGACGCCCTGACAGATGCCGTCCAACAAGAAGCTTCTCATCCTGCCCGGCGACGGGATCGGCCCCGAGGTGATGCGCGAGGTGCGTCGCATCATCGATTGGCTGGGACGTCGCCGCGCCGTCTCCTTCGATATCGACGAAGGTCTGGTCGGTGGCGCCTCCATCGACGCCCAGGGCACGCCCTGTTCGGACGAGACGGTCGAGAAGGCCAAGGCGGCGGATGCGGTGCTCTTCGGTTCGGTCGGTGGACCGAAGTGGGACAGCCTGCCCTTCGAGCAGCGCCCCGAACTCGGCATCCTGCGGCTGCGCAAGGATCTCGGCCTGTTCGCCAACCTTCGCCCGGCGGTGGTGCTCGATCCGCTGGTCGATGCCTCCTCGCTCAAGGCCGATGTGGTGCGCGGCGTGGACATCATGGTGGTGCGCGAATCGACCGGTGGCGTCTATTTCGGCGAACCCCGCGGCATCGAGACGCTGCCCGACGGCAAGCGTCGCGGCTTCGACACCGACGTTTATCATGAAGACGAGATCGCCCGCGTCGCCCGCATCGCCTTCGACCTGGCGCGCAAGCGCCGGAAGAAAGTGACGTCGGTCGAGAAGGCGAACGTCATGCAGTCAGGCCGCCTGTGGCGCGCCGTGGTCGGCGAGATCCACAAGGCCGAATACGCCGATGTCGAGCTCGAGAACATGTACGCCGACAACTGCGCCATGCAGCTTTGCAGCCGGCCGAAGCAGTTCGACGTGATCCTCGGTTCCAACCTGTTTGGCGACGTGCTGTCCGACCTCGCCGCGGCGCTGACCGGTTCGCTCGGCATGCTGCCTTCCGCGACGCTCGGCGCTGTGGATGCCACGACCGGCAAGCGCCACGCGCTGTACGAGCCGATCCATGGTTCCGCGCCCGACATCGCGGGCAAGGGGATCGCCAATCCGCTCGCGCAGATCCTCTCCTTCGCCATGCTGCTGCGCTGGTCCTTCGGCATGGATGAGGATGCCGAGCTGCTCGAATCCGCGGTGGGTAAGGTGCTGGCCGGCGGCCTGCGCACGGCGGACATCATGCAGCCCGGCATGGCGCGCGTCGGCACCACCGTGATGGGCGAAGCTGTCGTCCGCGAACTGGACAAGCTCATGGCCTGATCGCGCGCCGGGGTCGCGCCGCGGCCCCTGCCGCACCGCAACATGACCGATGCGATTCCGCGTGACAGCGGAGCGCATCGGGATCAGTCTGACATCGAAGCAGTCTTCCGATCCCGTTGGCGCCGCCTCGCACGGCGCCAGGCATTCCGTATCGAATGGCCTTCGGTCCACGCCTCCGCGTGGCCGCGACACAGGGAGGGAACACCATGGGCTATCATCTCAAGGGTGAACTGCTCGAGGTCTGCGACTGCAACACCCTCTGCCCCTGCTGGATCGGTGAGGATCCGGACAACGGCACCTGTCGTTCCTCCCTCGCCTATCGCATCGATAAGGGGGAGATCGATGGGCTGGACGTTTCCGGCCTCAATGTCGGTGTGGCCGTGTTCATCCCGGGCAATGTGCTCGCCGGCCAGTGGCGCGTGGTCCGCTATGTCGACGATCGCGCCAGCAAGGCGCAGGAAGCAGCGCTGCTGAAGGTCTTCCGCGGCCAGGCTGGTGGCCCGATGGAGCAGCTCGCCGGCCTGGTGGGGGAGGAGGTCGATGCGCGGCGCGCGCCCTTCACCTTCGACGTCAAGGAAGGGAAGGGGACGCTGAAGATCGGCGACGCCGTCCATGCCGTGATGGAGCCCTATCGCGGGCCGACCGGCGAGCCGACTCGCCTGGTCGAGAGCATCTTCTCCACCATCCCCGGCTCGCCTGCCTTCGTCAGCAAGGCGTCGGAGTTCCATCTGAAGCAGCCTGAGCTCGGCATCGATCTCGATCTGCGGGGCCACAACGCCATCCAGGGCTATTTCGACCTGCGAAGCTGAGCATGTGTTGGCCATGCCGCAGGGTGCCGCGACCGTTGGGCTGACACCGCATGACCGGTGGTTCGTGCCGCTCTTCGGCGCCACGATCCTCCTGGCCTGGGCGGCGCTGGGGGCATGGGACCTGTCGCCCTATGCCGCCTATCTCCGGCATGACTGGACGCAGCTCGGCATTGCTGCGGGCCTCTGCTCGGCCTTGCCGGCCGGGGAGTGGGCCGGCCCGGCGCTGCTCTATGCGGGCGGATGGATGCTGATGACGGCGGCGATGATGCTGCCGACCACCTTGCCGCTCGTCATGGTGTTCCGGCGGCTGACGCAGGGGCGTGGCGACCGCGCCTGGCTCCTGGCGCTGCTGTTCGCGGGCTATCTCGCGGCGTGGTTCGCCTTCGGCATTGCGGCGCATCTGCTGGGAGCGGTGCTGCTGGCCCTCGCGCGCCGCTCGCTGTGGCTCGCCTTCAACGGATGGGCCATTGGGGCGGGCATCCTGTTCGCCGCCGGGCTGTTCCAGTTCTCGCCGCTGAAATACCGCTGCCTGGACGGGTGCCGCTCGCCATTGGCCTTCATGCTGGCGCGCTGGACCGGGGTGAGGCCGGGGCGGGAGAGCTTCGCCCTCGGGGTGGCGCACGGCGTCTTCTGCGTCGGCTGCTGCTGGCTGCTCATGCTGTTGATGTTCGTGGTGGGCACGGGCAGCCTGGGGTGGATGCTCGCCCTCGGCGCGGTCATGGCGCTTGAGAAGAACAGCCGGTGGGGACGGCGGCTTGCCGCGCCTCTGGGCGGGCTGCTGCTGTTGGCCGCGCTGGGGGTTGTCGCGACGGCGGGTGGTGCCTGACCGGCCGCCCGATGCAGAAGCTGCGTCAAACTCGTGGTGGAGGGGTTGCGCCCCATCGCGGCCTCCGCTATCTCCCCGGCCTCGCCGCGGTGAGCGGCAAGGGCGCCCGTAGCTCAGCTGGATAGAGCACCAGACTACGAATCTGGGGGTCAGAGGTTCGAATCCTTTCGGGCGCGCCATTCTCCCTTCACCGCCATGCGGGCTGCGCCCGTAGCTCAACTGGACAGAGCACCAGACTACGGATCTGGGGGTTGGGAGTTCGAATCTTCCCGGGCGCGCCAGTTCCCCTGTATCGCGTGCCGGAGATTTCCGGCTTTTCCGTCAGATGCCTGACCCATCCGCCCTTTCGGCCTTGGTCGGATTGATCGGCGCGAAGGGCGCTTTCCTGCGGCTCGTCCGCAGCCGCGATGAGCGGTCGGGCTGCACCGCTCGAGGATGCAGCCCGACCTTCGGTCATTCCTGCTGCTTCAGAGCGAATGCCGGATGATGAATCAGCTCTCCGCGAGGCTCAGCGCCGTCGAAGGGCAAGGCCTGAACCACCTCGGGGGGGCAGCCAGCGACGCTCAGACCGGGGAAGGCTCGGAAGCCGAATCGGCCGTAGTAGGCGGGGTCGCCCACCAGCGCCGCGCCCCGGCTTGTCTCCCGCAATCGGCGGAGGGCTTCTGCCATCAAGGCCGTGCCGATTCCCTGCCGATGCCGTGACGGCAAGACGACGAGCGGGCCGATCAGGCCCCAGCCGTCCTGCGTCCCGATCCGTGCCGCCGAGGCGGCCAGATAGCCGATCACCTCACCCTCGTCCTCGGCCACGAGTGAGAGGGCGAGTGCCCCCTCTGCGCGGAGCTTCTCGACGATGCCGGCTTCGGTTCCGGTGGATTGCGGAAGCATCAGGAGGGCTTCCGTGACGAGCCGGCTGATTGCCGGGATGTCAGAGGCAGTTTCATGGCGGATCAGCATGTCATGCCCCCCGATTGTCGAGTTGCGCGCGAACGGTGGCGCGGCCGCGTTTCGCGATCCGATACGGGCTGCCCGACCGGGATTCGATCAGCCGTTTCCGCCGCAATCGCTTGAAGACAGCCAGGTCGCAATCGGCAAGGATCATCCCTTCACGCGTGACGCAGATCACGGACGTGATGTTGGGACCGTCGTCGCGCTCATGCAGAATGCAGCCACCAAGAGCCAGAACGTGCAGCGCACGTTGCTCACTTCGTGAGATGTTCATGGAAGTCTCGTGTGATGTACGCGAAAAACACCGCGAGTGCGCAGGCACCCGGCGGCTTTGACGTCACGTGGCTCTCTGAGATTCAGAGAGCCTGATCACACAAGCTCTGACATCCAGTCTCCATCGACCGGGCAGCGAACCATGTCGCCATCCCTAATCGACAATCTAGGAAATGCACGCCTTGGGAACAACCCTGCAGGATGACGGCCAGTAGCGGCCAGGGTGCCCCTTCAATTGCCGCTCCCGCAATCAGTGACAGTGTCAGCGTTATCCCATGGAGCGGCGCTGTCGCCGTTTGAAGCGCCGTGCCGGCATTGCTCGGCATATGGGGTGGAAGTACTCGACGCGCCTCGGCGAAGGACCGCGGGAGTGAAGGTTCGCAGCAGCGGTTAGTCAGGAATGGCTGGCATCTGACGCCGTGCATCCGCCCCGCTCGATTGCCGATCCGGACGTGGATCAGGACCGCGCCGTCATCCAGGCCTTGTCCGTGGAACCCCGCGCATATCGGCCCGGTGGTTGGCCCACATGGCGGCTGAAGGCCGTGCTGAAGGTGCTGGCCGATCCGTATCCCACGCGTTCGGCGACCTCGGCGATGTCGATATCCTGTCGGCGCAGGAGATCCCTCGCCAGGGCCATGCGCCACACCAGCAGGTACTCCATCGGCGACATGCCCACATGGCGCGTGAAGCGCTCGAAGAAGGCGGAGCGGGAGAGCGCCGCCTCCCTGGCGAGTTGGGCCATCGTCCATGGGCGCGCGGGGGCGCCATGCATCTGGCGGATCGCCTGCGCCAGGCGGACATCGGCGAGGCCGCGGAGCAATCCCGCCGGCGCGTCGGGCGCCTGCGTCAGCCGCAGTGCCTCGATCAGCAGGATCTCGACAAGCCGCGTAAGCACCAGGTCGCGCCCCGCACGCTCCTGGGCGGCCTCCTCGATCAGCAGTTCGACCAGGGTGGACAATCGCGCCACGCCGCGAACATGGATCTGTTTCGGCAGCAGCGAGACGAGAAGGCTCGAGTCCGCGCTGTCGAAGACGAAGTAGCCGCCCAGGATGCGGACGCTCGCTGGGCCCTCCTGCAGGCCGTGGCGGACCTCGGCGCTGGCGGTTGCCGCCGCATGAGGATCGACGGGTATCGGGCTGACGGGCTCGAAGCCCGATATCGTGAAGCCGGGCGTTGTCGGCAGCAGGACGAAATCGCCTGCTTCCAGGACCAGTTCCTCCTGCCCGTCCACCGCCAGGCGGCACGCGCCGTCGATCACGACGGCGAAGCTGGGATGGCCGAAATCCGTATAGCGGACCCCCCACCGTCCCGCGCCGCTGATGCCTTTCGTGAACACGGCCCGGGGGCGGAGCAGCCCGACGACATCGGCGAGAGGATCGATCATAACAGGACGATGGCTAATAAAACCCGGACCATCAATCGTATATCGTCCTGATCCTCGCGATTAGCATGGCCCCATCGACATCGAACCGACGGGGACCTCCCATGCAGACCATCCTGATCACCGGCTGCTCTTCCGGCTACGGGCTCGCGACGGCCCGCCATTTCCTCGCGAGGCAGTGGAACGTCATCGCGACCATGCGCACCCCGCGCGACGGCATCCTGCCGTCCGCGCCCAGTCTGCGCGTCCTGCCGCTGGACGTGACGGATGAGGGTAGCATCGCGGCGGCCATCGAAGCCGCCGGGCCCATCGATGTCCTGGTGAACAACGCGGGCATTGGCGTGGTCGGCGCCTTTGAGGCGACGCCCATGCCCCACATCCGGAAGGTGTTCGACACCAACACCTTCGGCACGATGGCCATGACCCAGGCCGTCATTCCGCAGATGCGCGAGCGCCGCGCCGGCGTCATCGTCAACGTGACATCCAGCGTCACCCTGGCACCGATGCCGCTGGCCGCGGCCTACACTGCGAGCAAGCAGGCCATCGAAGGCTTCACGGGTTCGCTCGCCCACGAACTCGGCCATTTCGGCATCCGCGCCGTGCTGGTCGAGCCAGGCTATGCCCCGACCACGAACTTCGCGCAGAACACCTCGGTCCGGATCGAGGACCTCATCCCGCAGGCCTATACCGACTTTGCTGCCCCCATCTTCGCGGCCTTCGCCCTGCCGGCCTTGACCACCAAGGAAGCCGACGTGGCGGAAGCCGTCTGGCGGGCGGTGCATGACGGCGCCGGCACGCTCCGCTTCCCGGCCGGGCCCGACGCCGTGGCGCTGTCGCGGGCCGCGTAGCGTTCGCGCCCCTCAGGCCTCGCACACGTAGCTGACGGTGCGGATCCGCCGGTCGCGCAGATTCGTCACCTGGTTGCGGGCCATGGCGGGGAAGTCCTCGCCGAGGAAGACGCGGAAGCTCACGGCCGGCGGCGACTGCGCCGTGCGCGCGGCGAGGGCCTCGAACCAGGCCAGGCTCTCCTCCGTCGAATCCTGCTCCGCCAGGATCCGGAAGCCGGCCTCCGACAGCAATGCGCGCATGGCGTCGGGTGTGGCGAGGTGACTGATCGACGGGTCCCGCGCCCAGGGCACCGGGAACACCACCTCGCCGCCCTCGCCCTGCAGGATGTCGTAGATCGCGAAGCGGCCGCCCGGCTTCAGCACGCGCCGCGCCTCGGCATAGACCTTGCCCTTGGCGGCGATGTTCATGGCGACGTGGATGGTGAAGGCCGCGTCGAAGGTCGCATCGCCGAAGGGCAGGCTGGTCGCGTCGCCCTGGCGGAAATCGACGCGGTCGGCGAGGCCGACCCAGCCGCTGAGCACCGTCGCGGCGTCGCAGAAAGCCTGGGTCAGGTCGACGCCGGTCACGTGGCAGCCATAGGTCTCGGCCAGCGCCCGTGCCGGCCCGCCGAGGCCGCTGCCGATATCGAGCACCCGGGACGACGCCTGGAGCGCGAGCTGAGCCGCCAATTCCAGCGTGGCCTTGTGACCGCGGATGTGGAATTCGTCGACCGTTCGCAGATCGGCGGTGGTGAGCCTGCCCGTGTCCTTGCCGGCCTTGCGCAGGCCTTCGGCGATGAGACCCGCCAGATCCCCGCCGCTGGCGTAATGCTGCGCCACCTTGTCTGCCAATGCCGCCTCCCTGGCCCATGCGGGCGTCGCGCCCCAGCCTTCCACAATTCGATGCCGAAGCGCAGCCGCTTCACCGCGTGAGGAGCCCGACCCGCGGCGGGGGACGGGGGGTCAATGATGGCCGTCCCGGTTCCCCTCGGGCGCCAGCGCCACAGAAGATGCTGGCCGGCTCGTTGCCACGGGCGGCGGCAGGGGCGTGCCGCGGGTCCGCTCGCGCGCCAGGGTCAGCAGCCCGGACCCGACGATGAGCACGATGCCGGCCGCCATCGGCAGATCCACCCCGTCGCCGAAGAACAGGTAGCCCAGCAGGATCGCCCAGAGCATCTGGCTGTACTGGGTCGGGCCGATCGCCGTGGCCGAGGCCCGGAAGGCCGCGTACATCAACAGGATATTGGCCAGTGCGGCGAGCAGCCCGTAACCCGCCAGATACCCCCATTCCAGCGCGGTCGGTGCCTGGAAGCCCGGGATCATCAGCAGCCCGCAGATCAGCACCGTGCCGAGGATGCCGGCGCCGAACAGGGAGACCCGCTTCTCCCCCGGCCCCGCGGCACGGAAGGTGACCACCACCACCGCCCCGCCCAGCCCGGCGACCAGCGCGCCGAGATGGCCGATCTCGAGCGGCCGCAGCCCCGGGCGCAGCACGATCAGCACGCCGATGAAGCCGATGATCACGGCCGCCCAGCGCCGGGCGCCGATCCGCTCGTGCAGGAAGACCATGGACATCAGCGTCACGAAGGCAGGCTGAAGGAAGATCAGCACGAAGGCCTCGGCCATCGGCAGATGCGTGAAGGCGGTGACGGAGCCGATCACGCCGAGCGGGTAGGAGAAGAAGCGCAGCAGCCAGAGCGGCCGGCTGCGGGTCGCGAGGATATCAGTCCAGCGATCGCCCGGCCGCATCAGGAAAGGGATGGCGAGGAACGCGAAGAGGGCGCCGAAGAAGGCCGATTCGTAAGCCGGCAGCGCCCCCTCGATCGCCTTCACGCTGGCATCGCTGAAGGAGAACGCCGCGAAGGAGAGGAAGCCGAGCAGTACGCCCTGCAGGGTGCGGTCGGGCTGCGCGCTGCCCGCCTGCTGACGCTCGCGCGCCGCGGCCTGGTCCATGGGGAAGCTCCTGCGGTTTCGTGCCTCCTCTCCCGTCGAATCCCCCCCGCGCCGCGCTCTTGAGGAAGCGGCGCCGCCCATATGTCACGGGACTGCGACGCATGACAGGGGTGCAATCTCGGCCGATGCGACCTAACTAGGACAGGTGAGTACGCTCGGTGTTCCCGAGATCGAGTCCGATTGGGCGCTTTTTCTCGATCTCGACGGCACCCTCCTGGACCTCGCGCCCACGCCTGATGCCGTCATCGTGCCGGAGGGTCTGCCCGTGCTGCTGGCGCGGACCGCCTCGGGGCTTGGCGGTGCGCTCGCGATCGTGACCGGCCGCGCGCGCGAGACCGCCGACCGGCTGCTGACCCCCTTCCAGCCCACCGGCGGCTTTGGCCATGGGGCCGAGCTCCGCGATGCGGGCGGCCGCCTGATCGATTCGGATATCGTGCTGCCGGCGGGGTGGGCTGGTGCGCTCGAAGCCTTCGCGGCGGCGCATCCCGGGCTGATCCTGGAGCGCAAGCCGCATGGCCTGGCGCTGCATTTCCGCGCCGTGCCGGAGCTCGCCTCCGCCGTACGCGGCGTGATGCAGGCGCTGGTCGCACCGGCGACGCAGGACTTCGCCCTGCTGCCCGCACATATGGCCTTCGAGATCCGCCCCCGCGCGGCGACCAAGGCGCGACCCGTCGCGGCCCTGATGGCCGCGCCGCCCTTTCTCGGCCGCCGTCCTGTTTTCGTCGGTGACGACGTGACGGATGAGGATGGGATGGAAACCGCGCGCCGCCTCGGGGGTTTCGGCCTGCATGTGGGTCGCGACTTCATGGGCGGCCCCGCTGAGGTGCGCGCCTGGCTTGCCCGCGCCGCCGATCGATTTTGACAGGAGGCGCCCCTTGCCCAATCTCGACTATGCCGTGATCGGCAATTGCGCGGTCGCGGCCCTGGTGTCGGACGCCGCGCGCGTCGACTGGTTCTGCTTTCCGCGCCTCGATGGCGAACCGGTCTTCAATGCCCTGCTCGGCGGTGAGGATCCGCAGAGCGGCTTCATGGATGTGGTGCTGCGCGGCGTGTCGCAGGTGACGCAACGGTACCGCCGCAACACCGCGGTGGTCGAAACGCTGCTGACCGACGAATCCGGCGCGGCGCTGCGCGTCGTCGACTTGGCGCCGCGGTTCCGCCGCTTCGGGCGTATCTATCGCCCGCCCATGCTGGTGCGGCGGCTCGAACCCGTCTCGGGGCGACCGCGCATCCGCATCCGAATCCGGCCCTCCTTCGACCATGGCGCCGATCCCGGCCGCACCAGCATCGGCAGTAACCACATCCGCTATTTCGATGCGCGCAACGTGCTGCGCCTGACCACGGATGCGCCGCTCTCCTACGTGACGGAGGAAGCGGAATTCGGTCTCGACCGCCCCGTCAGCCTGATCTTCGGCACGGATGAGAGCCTGCCGGAGGCACCCGACACGGTGGCGCGCAACGCGCTGTCCGAGACCGAGAACTACTGGCGCGACTGGGTGCGCGGGCTGAACCTGCCCTTCGACTGGCAGGAAGCGGTGATCCGCGCGGCCATCACGCTGAAGCTCTGCTCCTTCGAGGATACGGGCGGCATCGTGGCCGCGCTGACCACCTCGATTCCCGAAGCCCCGCACAGCGGTCGCTGCTGGGACTACCGCTTCTCCTGGCTGCGCGACTCCTTCTTCACGGTCGGCGCGCTGAACCGGCTGAATGCGACGCGCACCATGGAAGGCTTCATGCGCTTCATCATGGATGCGGTCCCCGATGGCGCGGCGGGGCCGATTCCGCCGCTGTTTCCCATCGCCCCCGGCACGCCGGTCGAGGAGCGCGTCGCGACCGCCCTGCCGGGCTTCCGTGGCGACGGGCCGGTGCGCATCGGCAATGCGGCGGTCTCGCAGATCCAGAACGACGGCTATGGCGCCATCGTCATGACCGCGGCGCAGATGTTTCACGACGAACGCCTGGAGCGCACCGGGAACATCGCGCTCTATCGCCAGCTTGCGGTGCTCGGCGAGCAGGCCGCGCGTGCCGCCTTCGCGCCCGATGCGGGCCTGTGGGAGTATCGCGGCCGTGCCGTGCCGCACACGCATTCGGCGGCGATGTGCTGGGCGGCGCTCGACCGGCTGGGCGGCATCGCGCAGCATCTCGGCCTCGAGGCCGAGGCGCGCGACTGGGACGCGCGGGCCGAGGCCCTGCGGCTGCGCATCCTCGACGCCGCCACCGTGCCGGGCGAGGGCTGGCTCTCCGGCGCGCTGGACGGATCGCCCATCGCCGATGCCTCGACCTTCCTGCTGCCGGAATTCGGGCTCATCAGCGCGAAGGACCCGCTGTTCCTGCGCACCGTCGCGGTGCTGGAGAAGCGCCTGGTCCGCGACGGCATCGTGCTGCGCTACGACCATGAGGATGATTTCGGCACGCCCGAGGTCGGCTTCCTGGTCTGTACCTTCTGGTACATCGACACGCTCGCGCGCATCGGCCGCAAGGACGAGGCCCGCGCCCTGTTCGAACGCGCCCTGTCCTGGCGCAACCATGTCGGCCTGCTGTCGGAGGATGTGCACCCGGCCACCGGCGCTCTGTGGGGCAATTTTCCGCAAACCTATTCGCAGGTGGGCCTTATCCTGTCGGCCATGCGCCTGTCCCGAAGCTGGGAGGAAGGCCTATGGCGCGCCTCGTAATCGTTTCCAACCGCGTACCGGCACCGCGCACCAAAGGAGCCGCGAGCGCCGGCGGCCTCGCCGTCGCGCTGCAATCCTTCGTCTCGCCTGGCACGCTGTGGTTCGGTTGGTCGGGCCGCGTTTCGGAACAAACAGCGAAAGAACCAAGGCTTGTTGACGGCGAGGGCGTCACCTACGCCACCATCGATCTCGGTAGCGAGGATTACGATCGCTTCTATGTCGGCTTCGCCAATTCCTCGCTGTGGCCGCTGCTGCATTTCCGCCTTGGCCTGATGCGCTACCGGCGCGAGGATTTCGAGGGCTACCTCGCGGTCAACGACGCCTTCGCCGAGGCGCTGATGCCCATGCTGCGCCCCGATGACATGGTCTGGGTGCACGATTACCACCTGATCCCCTTCGCCGCCGCGTTGCGGGCGCGCGGCTTCGCGGGGCGCATCGGCTTCTTCCTGCACATCCCCTTCGTGCCGCCCTCGGTGCTGGATGCGCTGCCGCCGGCGCGGGCGTTGATGCGCGCGCTGTGCGAATACGACGTGGTCGGCTTCCAGACGAAGACGCATCTGCAGGACTTCGTCGATTGTGCGCGCCGCTTCAGCGGCTTCACGGTGGAAGGCGAGGAGGTCGTGACCGAAGGCCGCCGCGTGCGCGCCATCGCGGACCCGATCGGCATCGACGCGCCGGGCTTCGCGCGCGTTGCGGCACGCGCGGCCGGCACCGCCTATATCCAGCGCATGAAGGAGAGCCTGTCCGGCCGCGCCCTGACGATCAGCGCCGAGCGGCTCGACTATTCCAAGGGCCTGCCCAACCGGTTCGAGGGCCTGGCGCGCCTCCTCGCGCGCTTTCCGCAGCACCATCGCCACGTCTCGCTGCTGCAGATCGCCGCGCGCTCGCGCGAGGACGTCGCGGAGTATCAGCAGTTGCGGCGGGAACTCGACCGCCTGGCCGGCGACATCAATGGCCGCTTCTCCCAGTTCGACTGGATGCCGTTGCGCTACATGACGCAGACCGTGGCGCGAACGAAGCTCGCTGGCCTGTTCCGCATTGCGCGCATCGGCCTGGTGACGCCGCTGCGTGACGGGATGAACCTGGTGGCGAAGGAATTCGTCGCGGCGCAGGACCCGGCCGACCCGGGCGTGCTGATCCTGTCGCGCTTCGCCGGCGCGGCGGAGGAGTTGACCGACGCGCTGCTGGTCAATCCCTACGATCCCGATGAAATCGCCGAGGCGATGCACACGGCACTGGAAATGGCGCTGGAAGAACGCCAGGAGCGGCACGCATCCCTGCGCAAGGCCGTGTTCGAGGTGACCGCGGCGCGGTACTGCAACGTGTTCGTGGACGCGTTGGCCGCGTAGTGCGGGGGAGGGGCTTGCGCCCCTCTCCCATCATCGGCTCCGCAGTGCCTCCGGCGCCACCTTCCCCAACTCTGTCAGCAGCAGCGGCCAGGACCGCAGCCCTTCTTCCAGCGAGGACAGGCGGAAGAACTCGTTCGGCGCATGCACATCCTCATCCGGCATGGCGAAGCCGAAGGTGATGGTGTCGAGGCCGAGACGTTCCTTGAAGATCGCCGTGATCGGGATGGTCCCGCCCGCCCGCGCGCGCACCGGCGCGCGGTTGCGGGTGCGGCGGATCACCGTCTCGGCGGCGGCGAGCAGCGGGTGCCCTTCGACCAGCGTGAAGGCGGGCGTGCCTTCGTCCATCTCCTCGAAGCTCAGCGCCACACCCTTTGGTGCCCTGGCCAGCAGGAAGTCGCGCAGGCAGGCCTGCGCGCGCGCGGGGTCCATGCCGGGGCCGAGGCGCATGGTGAGCTTGGCATGCGCCTCGCAGGGCAGCACGGTCTTGGAGCCTGCGCCCGTGTAGCCACCCCACATGCCGTTCACCTCGATGGTGGGCAGCAGGGTGATGCGCTCGCGCACGCTGTAGCGTCGGTCGCCGTAAGGTTCGGCACTGATGGCGCCGTAGAACTCGGCCTCATCCACCGGCAAGGCGCCGGCGTCCTCCTTCTGGCGCTCCGTGATCGCCAGGTCGTCCATGAAGCCCGGCACGGCGATGCGGCCCTCATCGTCGTGCAGGGACGCGATCAGCCGTGCCAGCTCATGGTTGGCATTGCGAACGGCGCCGCCGAAGCGGCCGGAATGCCCGTCCTTCGATGCCGTGCGCAGGGTGAATTGCAGCTTGGTCAGCCCGCGCGATCCGACGCTGACGGTGGGCAGCGTCGTGCTCGCCCGCCCGCCATCGGCCGAGATCATCGCATCGCCCACCAGCGCATCCGGATGGCGGTCGATGATGTTGCGCAGGGAGGGGCTGCCGATCTCCTCCTCGCCTTCAAGGAAGAAGCGGATGTTCACCGGGCAGCCGCCGGCCTTGATGAACTCGATCACGGTCTCGACCGCGATCAGCGTCGACCCCTTCACGTCCGAGGCACCGCGCGCATAGATGCGCCCGTCACGGATGGTGGGCTCGAAGGGCGGCGTCTTCCACAGGTTCAGCGGATCGGGCGGCTGTACGTCGTAGTGGCCGTAGATGATCAGCGTGGGCTTGCCGGGCGCGCCGTTCCAGGCGCCGGTCACCGCGGGCTGCCCGCCGCCGTCGAGCAGCCGGACATCCTCGAGCCCGCCCTCCGTCAGACGCGCCATCAGGAATTCCCGCGTGGCCTTCATCCCCGCGGCATAGGCGGGGTCGGTGCTGACGCTCGGCAGGCGCAGCAGCGCCAACAGACGTTCCAGGATCTCGTCCTTCCGGGCCACCAGGGCCTCGGCGACTGCTTCGCTCATGCCGCATTCCTCGACTGCATCCGCGCAGCCTAGACCGACTGGCCGTGCGGTTGCAGAGTGCGCCCGACAAATACCGAGGGAACCGGGATGGGACGTCCACCGAGCACGGCCGAGCGCCGCGCGGCCTTTCGCGCGATTCTGGCGGGGGGGCAGTGCATCCACCCCGCTTCCGTGCATGACCCCATCGCGGGCCGCGTCGCCGCCGATCTCGGTTTCGAGGCCGCGATGTTCGCCGGGTCCGTCGCCTCGCTCACGGTGCTGGGCGCCCCGGACATCATCGTGCTGACATTGAGCGAATTCGCCGATCAGGCGCGGCGCATCTGCCGCGCCGGCGCGCCGCCGCTGCTGGTCGATGCCGACCATGGCTACGGCAACGCGCTGAACGTGATGCGCACGGTCGAGGAACTGGAAACCGCCGGCATCGCTGCCCTGACGATCGAGGACACCGACCTGCCGCGTGGCCATGGCGTGGCCGAGCCTGGCCTGCTGCCTCTCGACGCTGGCCTGGGGAAGATGCGCGCGGCGGTGGCGGCGCGGGAGGAGAAGGGCCTCGTCGTCGTCGCCCGCACCAGCGCGGTCAACCTGGTGAACCTCGATGAGGCGATCCGCCGCACCAGGGCCTATGCCACGACGGGTGTGGATGCGCTGTTCTACACGGGCGTCAGCGACTGGGACCAGCTTGCCGCCATCCAGGCCGTCGCGAACGGCCTGCCCATCATCCTCGGCGGCACGCCGGCGACGATGGCGGACAAGGCGCGGCTCGCCGCACATGGCGTGCGCGTCGCGCTGCAGGGCCACCAGCCCTTCGCCGCCGCGGTCGCCGCCATCCACGCCACGCTGAAGGCGCTGCGCGACGGTACGCCGCCCGCCGAGCTTCAAGGCATCGCGCCGGCCTCCCTGATGAAGGCCGTGACGCGCGAGGCCGACTATGCCGCCTGGACCCGTGAATTCCTCTGAAGCCGGACGACACCGCAATGCCCGTCAATCCCGACGCCCTCGCCGAACTCCAGTCGAAGTATCTGGTGCTGCATGAATTCGTGAAGGCGGCGAAGAACAGGCTCGACGCCAATCTCTGGGACTACCTGGTCGGCGCGACCGAGACCGAGACCACCATGCGCCGCAACCGCATGGGAATCGACGCGCTCGCCTTCCGCCCGCGGGTGCTGCGCGACGTGTCGGAGATCGACACCACATCGACCGTGCTCGGCAAGGCGGTGCGGCTGCCGGTGCTGCTCGCCCCGGTGGGCGGGTTGGAATTCATGGCGGTCGGCGCGAATGGCGCGGTGACGGCGGGCGAGGGGGCGTCGGCCTTCGGCGTGCCGCTGATGCTGTCCTCCGTGTCGAAGCCGGGCCTCGAGGAGGTGGCCGCCGCGACCCCGGGGGCGAAGATCTACCAACTCTATGTCCGCGGCGATGCGGCTTCGATCGAGGACAGTATCCAGCGCGCCATCGCCGCCGGCTATGACGCCTTCTGCCTCACGGTGGACACCGCGATCTATTCGCGGCGCGAGCGCGACATCGTCCGCCGCTTCGCCAAGCCGTGGCGCGCCAGCGCGACCGGTGACGCGCAGCGCTACCAGGCGGCGCTCAACTGGAACGACGTGAAGCGCATCAGGGACCGGCATCCCGGCCTCACGCTGATCCTCAAGGGCATCGCCACCGCCGAGGACGCGCTGACCGCCTGCGACCACGGTGTCGATGTGGTCTATGTCTCGAATCACGGCGGGCGGCAGCTCGATGCCGGGCGCGGCTCGATCGAGGCGCTGCCGGAAGTCGTCCAGGCCGTCGCCGGCCGCGCCAGGGTGTGGGTGGATGGCGGCTTCTCGCGCGGGACGGATATCGTGAAGGCGCTGTGCCTCGGCGCGGAATGCGTCGGCCTCGGGCGGCTCTATTGCTATGCGCTCGCCGCGGATGGCTCGGCGGGCGTGGTGCGGCTGCTCGAGATCCTGGAGAACGAGATCCGCTCCTGCCTCGGCCTGCTCGGCGTCACTTCGATCGCCCAGCTCGGGCCGGGTTATGTGCACGCGGCTCTGCCGACCAACCTGCCCCATGTCCACAGCGCCTTCCCGCTGCTGCGGCTCGACGATTCCGGGTATTGAGCACGCCCGGTCGAAGTCCCATCGGCGTCCTTTTCGCCAACCCGGATTTCCGTCGCCTCTGGGCGACGGGCGGGATCGCGAATGCGATGCGCTGGCTCGACATGCTGGTCAGCGGGCTCTTCGTCTTCTCGCTGACCGGGTCGGCTTTGGCGATCTCGCTCGTGCTGATGTCGCGCGCGCTGCCGATGCTGGCGATGGGTGCGCTGGCCGGGGCGGTCGCCGAAAGCCTCAACCGCAAGCACCTTCTGCTGGCTGGGCAGGCGATCCAGGCCGTCGCGGCGCTCACGGTCGCGAGCCTGGCCGCCATGGGGGCGCTTCAGCCCTGGCATCTTTTCGTCAACGGGCTGGTCGGCGGGCTGGTCTGGACCAATGAACTCGCCACGCGCCGGCGCATGGTGGCCGAGGCTGCGGGTCCGGCGCTGATCGTGCAGGCCGTGGCCTTCGACACCATGACCTCCTCGACCACGCGCATGCTCGGGCCGATCGCTGGCGGGCTGTTCTACCAGACGGTTGGCGTCACCGCGGCCTATGCGATCGTCTCGGCCTTCTATGTCGGCGCTTTCCTGTTGGTCTTCGGGGTGCGGCACAGCCAGGCGGCGCGGCCGTTCGCCTTCGGCCGCCTCACCCGGCAGGTGGCCGAGGCCGCCCGCATCGCCTGGACCAATGCGGCGCTGCGCATGGTGCTCGGCGTGACGGTTGTGATGAACATCTTCGCCTTTTCCTACAGCGGCATCCTGCCGGCCTTCGGCGCCCTGGCCTTCCACGCCACGCCCTTCGAGGTCGGGGTATTGGCGGCCGCGGAGCCCTTCGGCGCGCTGCTGGCGGGCTTCGCCCTCGCGCTCCGGCGGAGCGGCTCGCCGGGAAGGCAGATGATGATCGGCGGGGCGGCGGGTTTCCTGCTGGCCCTGCTGCTCGTCGCGTTGACGCCGGCGCTGCCGCTGGCCGTGCTGCTGCTCGCGATCGGCGGGCTTGGCACCGCGGTCTTCGCAAGCCTGCAGACCAGTCTCGTGATGATGGAAGCGCCGGCCGAGGCAAGATCCCGAATACTGGGACTGATCACGACCTGTATTGGCACCGGTCCGCTGGGTGTATTGCTGATCGGCGTGCTGGCCGATTCTGTTGGCGCGCGGCCGGCGGTGGCGATCACGGCTTCGATGGGGCTGGGCTGTCTGGCCGCCGTCCTGGCGCTCACGCGGCGCTGATGTGCTTTGCGTCCCAGTAGTCTGTCTCATGGGAAGCAGAATGTGTTATCGACCCTCAGGGTCTGCGGCATCCCAGCCTGGTGTCGGGGTTCCCGCCCAGATCGATTCAAGGACACACCGAATGCCGCCGGAGTCTCCCGTCCACCGCATCCTCGTCGTCGAGGACGAGGCTCTGGTCGCCATGCTGGTGGAGGATGCGCTGGAAGACGCCGGCTTCGGCGTGATCGGACCGGTGCGGTCGGTGGCTCAGGCGCTCGAGGTGCTGGATGCCGAAGTGCCGGACGCGGCCGTGCTGGACCTCAACCTGGCCGGCGAGAACTCGGTGGCGGTGGCTGACGCGCTGGTGGCGCGGGGGATTCCCTTCGTGGTGGCAACGGGCTACGGCGCGGCCGGGCTGCCTGCTGCGCACCGCGGCGTGCCGGTGCTGCCCAAGCCCTATGATCCGGCCGACCTGACCGCCTTGCTCGCGCGGCTCTGCGGCCGGCAGGGATAGCCGGGCCGGGCGCCCGTCACACCGCCGCGCTGTGCCGCCCGGCCTGTGGCGCGAGATAGGCGTCGAAGCAGGCCGCGAAGTGTCGCAGGAAGGGGCGGCCGAACTCGGTCAGGGTGAAGCGCCCGCCCTGCCGCTGCAGCAGCCCCTCGGCGATCATCCCCTGCAGGCGCGGCGCGGCGTCCTGCATCACCGCCGGCGGCACGGCGTCGACGGCCAGGCTGCCCTCGCACATCACCTGTTCGATCAGCGCCCCGCGCAGCCGGTCCTCGCCGCTCAGCGCCCGGCCGCGCGCCACCGGCAGGCGGCCTGCTTCCACGGCGGCGAGCCAGCGCCGCTCATCCGCTTCGTTCTGCACATAGCCCTGTGGTGTGCGCCCGATCGCCGAGGCGCCGATACCCAGGAGATAGGGTGCCGCATCGGTGGTGTAGCCCTGGAAGTTGCGCCGCAGCCTGCCGGCGGCGGCGGCCTCGGCCATCGAATCCGAAGGCAGGGCGAAGTGGTCGAGCCCGATCGCGACATAGCCCGCACCGGTCAGCACGCGCGCGGCGGCCGCGGCCTGGCGCATGCGGCTCGCCGCGTCCGGCAGGTCCTCGACGCGGATGGCCTTCTGGTGGGCCTTCATCCAGGGCACATGGGCATAGCCGAAGACGGCGATGCGATCGGCGCCGCAGTCGGCGGCGAATCGGGCCGAGGCCTCGACCTCCGCCACGCCCTGTCCCGGCAGGCCGTAGATCAGGTCCATGTTGATGCCGCGGATGCCGGCCGCGCGCAGGCCCCGCACCGCGGCGTCGACCATCGCCACCGGCTGGATGCGCCCGATCAGTGCCTGCACGGCGGGGCTGATGTCCTGCACACCCAGGCTCGCGCGGGACAGGCCGATCCCGGCCAGCGCTGCGATCTGCGATTCGTCGAGGCTGCGGGGGTCGAGCTCGGCGGCGATCTCCACGGCGTCGCGGAAGGGGAAGAAGCGCCGCAGCGCCGCGCCGAGGCGCCGCAGGCCGTCCGCCCCCAGCGCCGTCGGCGTGCCGCCGCCCAGATGCAGCGCGGCGACACCGCCATGGTGGGGCAGCAAGTCGGCTAGCATCGCTGCCTCCCGCTCCAGCCCCGCCTCGTACCGCGCGATGCGCGCGGCAGAGCGCGTGACCGCCGTGTGGCAGCCGCAATACCAGCAAAGCGTGTGGCAGAAGGGGACATGGACATAGAGCGACAGCGCGTCCGCCTCGGTGCAGGCGGCAAGCCAGCGCGCGGCGTCCTCCGGCGCGATCGGCCCGAAATGCGGGGCGGTTGGATAGCTCGTGTAACGCGGCAGCGGCGTCGCGGCATGGCGCAGCAGCGCGGCATCGTCGGGCGGCGGTAGTTCGGGCTGGGCGAGCATGGCCCCCTTGTGCCCCATGTGATCCGTCGCACGCCTTGCGCTCGGTCAAGAACGCAGTTCGGCTTTGGGGCGCGACAGGGCGGGTGAAACGCTTCATCCTGCGCTCGCCCGCGGCCGGTGCGACTGTTTCGTGACGCGAAGAGACGCGGCTATGGTGCGCGCCGGGGCAAAGGAGCCGTTTGGATGTCCGAGGAGCTGAGCCAGGAGCCGCGTCTGCTGGCGATCGCCACCTCGACCGGCAAGGAGCTGGTCCTGCGTCGTGTCGAAGCCGTGGAAGCGATTTCACGGCCCTTCCTGGTGCGCGTCGAGGTTCTGAGCGAGGACAAGGAGATCGCGGCGGCCGACATGATCGGCCAGTCGGCGCAGGTGACGATCACGCGTGGCGAGGGCGAGCAACCGAGGCTCTTCCACGGCATGATCTCGACCTTCCGCCGGATCGGCGTGTTCGGGACGAAATACGCGTCCTACGGGCTTGAGATCGTGCCGACCTTCTGGAACCTCACGCGCAAGTCGAATGTGCGCGTGTTCCAGAACCTCTCGGTGCCGGCGATCGTGAAGAAGCTGTGCCAGGAAGGCGCGGCCGCTGCGCCGGTCTTCATGTCGGCGCCCGAGACGCCGCGGCCCTACTGCCTGCAGTACAACGAGACGGATTTCGACTTCTGCCAGCGGCTGATGGACGAGAGCGGCTGCGGCTACTACTTCCTGCACAGCGACAATGAGCACACCATGCTCGTCGCCTCGTCGCTGGCCGACTACCTGCCACTCTCCGCAGGGCCCTACAAGGTGACCTCGGGGGCGCCGGCCTGGGATTCGCTGACCGGCTTCCACCAGCGCACGCGATTGCAGCCTTCGGCGGTCCGCCGGCTCGACCACGACCTGAACAAGCATTCGGTGCTGTTGGACGGCACGACGCCGACCAACCTGACCGACGTGTACAACGATTCGGCCTTCGAGATGTTCCAATGGCCGGGCGGGCAGCACACCAAGACCGAGAGCGACCCTGCGCTGCTCGCGATGCAGACCTATGAGGCGGAAGCCGATGTCGCGCGCGCCACGGCCTATGATCCCGCGATGCTCGCCGGGGCGCAGATCAAGGTCGTCACCGACCCGAATGGCGGGGACGAAAAGCCCTTCCTGCTGACCCAGGTGGTGCACAGCGCCTTCGACGAGACGCACATCGTCGACGGCGGCAGCCAGGGCTATTCCTGCGCGGTCAGCATGATGCCCGCGGACCGGCCCTATCGCCCGCGCCATCCGCGCGCGCGCCCGCATGTCCCGGGCCTGCAATCGGCGATCGTGGTCGGGCCGAAGGGCGAGGAGATCTATACGGACAAGCTGGGGCGGGTGAAGATCCGCTTCCTGTGGGACCGCCACACCAAGCCCGACGAGACGGCCTGCGAGATCTGGGTACGCGTTGCCCAGCCCTTCGCCGGCAAATGGGGCGGCACCTTCTTCCTGCCGCGCATCGGGGATGAGGTGCTGGTCGGCTTCGTCGATGGCGATCCGGACAAGCCGGTGATCGTCGGCTCGCTCTACAGCGACGACGCCCCGCCGCCCTTCCCGATGCCGTCGAAGAAGGAGCAGGGCGGCTTCTCGACGCGCTCATCGAAGAAGGGTGGCACGTCCAACGCCAACATCCTGCGCTTCGACGACACCAAATCGTCCGAGGAGTTCTTCATCCAGGCCGAGAAGGACATGAACGTCCTGATCAAGAACGCCAGGACGGAGACGATCAATGTCGGCAGCTTCGACGGCGACGACACCTACTATCTGAAGAACGGCCACAAATACGTCACCGTCCACACGGGCAACTACGACGAGTGGGTGGACACGGGGAACCGCGAGACCGTCGTCGGCACCGGCAATTTCAACGTCTTCGTCCAGAAGGGCGACCACGGCACGGTGGTCGACAAGGGCAACCTTGGCGTCTGGGTGAAGGGGGGCAACCTCGATACCGAGGTCCAGAAGGGCCACCAGACGCTCACGGTCGGCACCGGCAATTCCACGTCCACGGTTAACGGAAACATCACCCAGACGTCCAAGACCGGCAACATCACGGTCGAGGCGAAGGCGGGCAAGATCACGCTGAAGGCGCCGCAGGCGATCGAGCTGATCTGCGGTGGCAGCTCGATCAAGATGTCGCCCTTCCAGATCGAGCTGAAGTCGATGATGATCAAGAACGACGCGCAGATGATGTTCGAGGCCAAGGCCGGTCTGATGAGCAAGGTCGAGGCGATGATGAACCAGGTCGAAGGCAGTGCCGTGACCATCGTGAAGGGGGGCATCGTCCTCATCAACTGATGACCCAGATCCCCCCCAAGCTTGCCGTGCCGCTTGCGCCCCTGCTGCCGCGGCTCGAACTCGACGGTGATGGCCAGGCAGCCATCGCCGGTGCTGATTCGGCCGGCGCCGGTGTCGAGCGGCTGCTCGCGGCCGATCGCCGGCAGGATGCGGTGAAGCTGATCGCCCATGCGCTGCCGAAGCGTGAGGCGGTATGGTGGGCGTGCATGTGCGCGCGCGCCGTCCCCGACGCTGCCCTGCCGCCCCCGGATGGCGAGGCCATCACTGCGGCCGAGGCCTGGGTGCGGCGGCCCGACGAGCCCGCGCGCCGCGCTGCCGCCGTCGCCGCCGAGAAGACCAAGTTCGCCACGCCTGAAGCCTGGGCGGCCATGGGGGCTTTCTGGAGCGGCGGGAGCATGGCGCCCGAAGGCCAGATGGCGGTGCCGCCGCCCGACCACCTGACGGCGACGGCAGTGACGGGGGCGGTGATGCTTGCCGCGGTACGCCATACCACCGATCGGCTGAACGCCCGGCTCGATCGCTTCGTGGTCAGCGCGCGCGACATTGCCGGCGGGGGTGCGGGCCGGCTGCAGCCGGAAGAACCGCCGCCGCCAGCGCCCGAGCCAGCTGAATCGCCGCCACCGCGCGTGCCCGCGCCGCCGTCGGCGCCTGCCCGGCCAAGAGCGCCGTGACGACCGGCGCCGCTCGATCCAGCATGGCCCGCGCGGTAATGGCGATGGGAGGGACGTGCCGATGGAACTGATCCTGACCATGATCCGCTGCCCCGACAGCGTGGTGCCGGAACAGCGCCGCGTGCCCGGTGGCGACTACGTCATCGGGCGTGGGGCGGATGCAAGCTGGGTGCTGCCCGATCCGGACCGGCTGCTGTCGAAGCATCACTGCGTCGTCGAATTCCGCGGCGGCGGCTGGCAGGTGCGTGACCTGTCCACCAACGGCACCTTCGTGAACCACGCCGATGCGCCGGTCGGGCGCGACCAGGTGAAGATGCTCGAGGACGGCGACCGGCTGCGGCTCGGCGCCTACGAGATCGAGGTGCGCGTGGCCATGGCCGGCGGGCAATCCGCCGGTTCGGCCTGGAGTGGCGGCGGCCTGCCCGGAGGCAACACCGTGGGCGGCGGCTGGGACACGGCGGCAAGCCCGCCCGCCGGCGGGAACTGGGACCAGGCCCCGCCTGCCCCCGCGGCGGGTGGTTGGGACACGGTTCAGACACCGGAATGGGCGACGGGGCCGGCCGTCGCGCCGGCGCCTGGCTGGGGTGCGCCGGAGCAGCCCGCCTGGGGCGGCCAGCCGCAGCGCGACGAGCCGCTGCAGCCGCGCCTGCCGGGCGACCCCTATCTCGGCGCCAAGCCGCCCGCCGCGGGCACGCCCGGCCTGCCGAGCGCGTCGGGCCTGCCGGCGGATTTCGATCCGTTCAACGAAGGCCCGGCCATGCCGGACCACCGGCCCTCGACCTCCGACGCCTTCACCCCGCCCAAGCCGATGCAGCAGGTCTCGGTCATCCCGGACAACTGGGATCTGGGCCCGACCCCTTCGACGCCGGTCGCGGCGCCGCCGCCGGCGCCACCGGGCGGCGGGGCGAATCGCATCCCGGACGATTGGAACATCGACCTGTCATCCGCGCCCGCGCGACCGTCGCCGCGTCCGGCCGCGCCGCCAGTCGTCCCGGCGGCCTATGCGCCGCCGCCGGCGCCACCGGCGGGGCCGGATCCCTTCGCGGCTCCCCCGGCGCGTGGTTCCGATCCCTTCGCGGTCCCGCCAGCGGTCGTGCCGCCGCCGGCCCCTTCATCCGGACCGGATCCCTTCGTCGCCCCGCCCCCGGCACGGCCGGGCGCGCCGGACCTTTACGTGCCACC
>JAYRJZ010000081.1:0-24501 GCA_041906015.1 Roseomonas sp. | reverse complement strand
CGCGCGTGACCGTCACCACGTGCTCGACGCCCTGGTACTCGCGGATCAGCTGCGTGCCGGCGATCGGCTTGTCGTCGCCGCGCATGCGGCGGACGGTGACCTTCCCGCCATCAAGCTGCTCGCCGAGCGCCTCGAGGCGGGCCAGCGTCTCGGGCTTTAGGCCACCATAGGCCAGTTCCTGGATCCGATAGGCGAGCCGGCTCTCCAGGAAGCGCCGATTGTAGGGCGGCGGTTCCGTGCCGAAGAGCGCGCGCCACTGCTCGCGCAGCGCCGGCGTGGCGGCGGTCTTCAGGGCGGCGAGCCGGCCGAGCACGTCGGCGGGCGGGATGGCCGGGGCGGTGAACGCCGGCGGGGTGTCGGGCTTGGGCTTCGTGGTGCGCGTCATGCGTCTCTCCGGGTGGTCCGGTTCGCATGCAGGCGCTGGGTGGCCGGGAAGTGTAGCAACCGCTCTCCCCGGTCCGCGGCGTCGCGCGCGGCTTCCTCGGCAGCGCGGCTGCGGAGCCGCAGCAGGCCGCGGGCGAGCAGGTCGCAGACCTCGCGAAGGCCAGGTGGCAGAAGATCACTGCGGGCTGGCCTGCCGGTGATCAGGAACAGGGATGGTGGTGCAGTGGGCATGCCCGCAACAAACCGCACCGCGCTCGAAGCCGCGACGTCGGAGGCGGTCAAGCCGGGTCGTTGCGCCAAGGGTAGAACCCTTCAACCCGCGCCCTGTTCTTGATATGGGCCGCGCGTGGCAGGCAGGGAATCGGGATGCTGATCGAGAAGCTGGATCGTAAGCAGTGGCACTTGAACGAGGCTCTGCAGCACATCGCCGTCCAGATCCTGCTGACAAGCCCCGTTCCGACCGACCCCGTCCTCGAGCCGGTAGGGGCGGCGCATCCGGCCGGTCCGCCCTGGCTCCGCCCAAAGGACCCAGAGGAACTGGCACGAGAGCAGGCCGAGCGCGAGATCCAGATTGCGCTGCGAGACGGCGATCTGCACGCCAAGGGCCGGCTCTCCACCACGCGATGCCAGCCCTGGAACACGTCCCTCGACGGGTGGGATCTGCATTCCGGCCATCACAGCACCATCACGCCCGAGCAATGGCGTGCAGGTCGTGCCGGTATTCGGCAGGGCACTCTGACGATGGCCGAGGGGCAGTTCATCGACATCCGCGTGCCGCGCTTCATGGTGCTGGCGATCTGGCCCGTCGTTCAGGCAAGGCAGCCAGGGCCGGATGGCGATCTGGCATCCGGCGAGCGTTACCGGACGCCCTACATGGATCTCCTGGATCGTGCGGTCGCCGAGAACCGCATCAATGCGCGCGATCAGGGCAAGAAGGAGCTCCTGTCCGATTGGTTCCGGGCGCAAATCATCGAGGGTGAGCCGGTGTCCCAGAACCTGGCGGATGCCATGGCGACGCTGATCCGTCTGCCATCCTCCCAGCGCGGTGGTGCCAAGCGAGGCTGGTGACCGCGCGGTTTCCTGACTTGAACGGTTGACCCCTCGGCGCGCGTCGGCGGCGGACCCGCTCCAACGCAGCGCGAGCGGATCTCGCGTGTCTTTTTGCCGGCCTCCCAACGTCACGGAGGCCCGATGTCGATTCGCCCAGCACGCCGACCAGACGCCGAAGGTGCCCCATGAGGGGTCCGACTGCGCAGGACGTCGTCGCGGCATTGACGGCGCGTATCGGCGACCTCGCACGCGAGTTGTTGGGCGAGCCGAACCGGGAGCTGTCCACGCCGCGGCAACTGCGCTTCGGCACGCATGGCAGCATCGCCGTCGAGCTCGAGGGCGAGGACGCCGGCCGCTGGTACGACCATGAGCATGGCGTCGGTGGCGCTGCGATCGAATTGGTCCGGCATCGTCGCGGACTCAGCAATGGCGCCGCGCTGGATTGGTCGCGCCAATGGCTGGGCATGCCGGCGCCCGTGCGCCGCCGGATGCCTGCCCCGACGATGGAGGCCGCAGCCACCGTCCCGGCGCCCGAACCATCGGATGACGGGACACTGTCGGAACCACCACCCGACGTGGCCCCTCCGCACGACAGCGCTGACCCCCCACCGGGCGGCGTGCCGGACTGTGAAGACCCGTGGCAAGTCACCCCGGTCGTGCGTCATGCGAAGAAGGCCGCGGAGGACGCCAAGCGCGCGGTCAAGGTCGCCGCGATCGTTGCCGACTGCGGGGACCCCGCCGGAAGTCGGGTCGAGACCTACCTCCGCCGGCGCGGCATCACCGCGACGCCGCTGCCTCCCTCCATCCGGTACCTGCTGAACGCCTACAACCACTATGGCGCGCTGGTGGCCCTCGCGACGGACGCCGCAGGTGAGGTGCACGGCCTACAGCAGATCTATCTCACCGAGGATGGCCGCAAAGCCCCCCTGAAGATCCAGAAACGCACCAACAAGGCGCATGACGGCTGGGCCGACGTCGCCGCGGTACGACTGCCTGGCGCCACACCGATCGTGCTCTGCGAAGGTGTGGAGACCGCATTGTCGGTCTGGCAGGCCACCGGCCAGGAATGCTGGGCCTGCCTTGGCATCAGCAACATCGCTCGCGCTCCGCTTGCCGAGGGCGTGGCCGTGATCATCGCGCGCGACGGCGATGCGCCGAATAGCAAGGCTGATCGGCAACTGCGGCAGGCCGTCTCCGCCCTTCGCTCCCGAAGCCATGAGGTGACCGTCGCCGAGCCGCCACCCGGCCAGGACTTCAATGATGTCCTGCTGGCGGACGGCGACGAGGCGGTGCGGATGTTGATCGCCGCGCCCCGTCCTGCGATCGCCTACTCGACGGAATGGCGGAAGGACCTGCTCCTCAATGACGAGGGCGAGCCACGCCCGGTGCTGGCGAACGCCATCACTGCCTTGCGCGGCGCGCCGGAATGGGACGGCGCGCTCTGGCATGACGCCTTTGCCACCACCACCGTGGCCCGCAAGCCGCCGCCCTGGGCTGGCCGGCCAACATCCTGGCCGGATACACCCTGGGCCGACCGCGATGACGCCCTGGTCGCCGATTGGCTGCAGCACCAGGACATCATGGCGCCGATGTCGATCGCCGGCCAGGCCGTCGAGGTCGTCGCGCGCGATCGCATCTTCCATCCCGTCCGCGAGTATCTCGACAGCCTGGCCTGGGACGGCGCGCCGCGTCTCGATGCTTGGCTGCCGCGCTACCTTGGTGCGGAGGACACCTCCTACCATCGCGCCGTCGGAGCCCGCTGGCTGATCTCCGCCGTCGCGCGGATCCACATCCCCGGCTGCAAGGCGGACTGCGCCCTGATCCTCGAAGGGCCGCAGGGCATCCGCAAATCCTCAGCACTGATGGCGTTGGCCGAGCCCTGGTTCACCGACCGCCTGTCAGACCTGTCCAGCAAGGACGCGGCGATGGAGACGCGCGGGGTCTGGATCATCGAGATCGCCGAGCTCGACACCATGGGCCGCGCCGAGGTCAGCACGGTCAAGGCCTTCATGTCGCGCACCCAGGACCGCTTCCGGCCGCCCTACGGCAAGCGGCTGGTCGACCTGCCGCGGCAATGTGTCTTCGCCGGCAGCGTCAATCCGGAGGGCGGCTATCTGAAGGACCCGACCGGCGGGCGGCGCTTCTGGCCGGTGGTGTGCACCGCCATCGACTTGGAAGCGCTGCGCCGCGACCGCGACCAGCTCTGGGCCGAGGCGCGCGATCGCTTTCGCCGCGGCGAGCCATGGTGGCTGGAGACGCAGGAACTCGATGCGCTCGCGGCCGAGGAACAGGCGGAACGCTACCAGGGTGATGCCTGGGACGAGCCGATCCAGGCGTATCTCGAGAACGAGATCGAATGGCTGGAGAACGGACTCGGCGAGCGCAATCCGTTCCGCCGTCCGCGCACGGCGCCGCTACATGACGTCTCTGTCGCCGAGGTGATGGAGCGGGCGCTCGGCATCGAAAAGGCACGCTGGACCCAACTCGACCAGAACCGCGTGGTCCGCAGCCTGGTCAGCATGGGCTTCAAGCTGTGCCGCGCGCGCAAGGGCGGGCACGGCCCAAACGCGAAGCGGGAGCGCCGGTATCGTCGCACGCCCCTTCCGGGGATGCCGCGATGAGCGCCGGGCATCTCCTGGGGTCCGGGTCTGCTGCCCTGGGTCCGGGTATAGGTCCGGGTGCGTCGCGGGGCGGAGGGCCGCGGAATACCTGGATGGGTACAGGTGGGTCCGGGTGGTCCGGGTCTGTCGTTTTCTCTTTCGTATCAGGCCCCCTCCGCATCACGCACGTCGCGCATGTCACGCGTGATGCGCGCATCGGGGGGTATAGAAAGAGTAGGGGAACGACCCGGACCTACCCGGACCACCCGGACCCATGGCGGATTGCTGCGGTTCTTTCGTGCCGCCGACCCGGACCCAACCCGGACCCAGACCTGGACCCAGCCGGACTCATCGCTCCGGCACGGCCGCATGCGGCTGGACATGCGCTCGCCGTGATCCCCCGTGCCCGAGGGCCACCAGGCGACGATGCCTGCTTCGTCCGACACCGTCAGCATCAGGGATCTGCATCGTGAAATTGAACACCATCACCACGTATCGTCGCGGTGAGTTCGTCGAACTGCCGGAGCCCGAGTGGTTCGTGCGCGCCAATGAATTGCGCTGGTGCGACTGGCACGCGGCGCTCTCGGAGGTCCTCCGCTCCAGCCGCGGTTCCGAGGGCATGGAGCGTGCGCTCGCGGATGGCGCGGAGGTCTATTACTGGGTCATCCGTGACGACGGTGGCCACTACGTCGAATTCTGCACGGGCCATGACATTGTCGAAGGCGTGTGGATCCAGGAGGAGCAGGACTGGCTGCCCTTTCGCACCCAGCACGTCATGCCCTTCCTGCAGACGCATGCGGCCGTTGCGTTGACCAACCGCTTTGAACTCGTTTTGCAGCATTGCGGTCTCGTTCCTGTCCCGCGCCTGCCCGGACGTGCGCCGGGATCGCGATCGGGCGGCACGCCGGCATTGCCGGATGCCTTGCTGAAGGCCGCTGCCGCCGCGCGCAGGAAGGCGTCGTGATGGCCGCGCGTGACGGTGGCGCCGTCTCTCGCCCGATGCTGCCCGGCGGTCCCAAGCCGCCGCGCAGTTGTCTCGATCGCGGCCGAAGCCCGACGACCAGCCTCGAGCTCGACGCAATGCGCCGTCGCGCATGGCACGACTTCGGCGTGGCCACGCTGGTCATCGATGAGATCTGGGATCCTCTGCTCCGCCAAGCCATCACCAATGAGGCGGTGCGCCGGTGGGGGCAACGGCACGGGGGGCACACCCATGGCCGGTAAAAGGAAGGTAAGGCGCCTGGCGAAGGAGGGCGAGGACCTGTCTAAACCCTCCACTTGGCGATTGCAGCACGGCACCTTCGGCGATCCGGTGCGCGAGGCCGATCCGGAAACCGGCACGCCGATCGCGCTGCGCCGGGCGGTGGACACGCTTGGCGCCATGCTGGCGAACGGGACCATTACGGTAGAGATGCACGAGGCGGGCTCAATGTTTCGCACGCAGTTCCGATTGGCGGCGCTCGATGGTGTCCGGACGACGCAACTGGTCCGCATGCCGCGTGGGACCGGCGATACGCTGACCGAACGACAGATTTCCGTCCGGCAGAAGGTGGCCGCAGCCATCGACACGCTGGGCGGCTTGCACAGTCCGGGCGGTTCGTCCGTCTGGCACGTGCTCGGTCTGGAGTGTTCCATGCGGGAGTGGGCCATGCAGCGAGGCTGGCAGGGCAGGCCCGTCTCGCCAGCGCAGGCGCAGGGCATGTTCACGGCGGCCCTGTCGGTGTTGGCGATGCACTACGGCTTGGCGCGACAGCCACGTCAGGCGGCGTGATGCATCGCGCTGGCGGCGTCGCGCGCGCCGCCAACCGCCGCATGCCGTTGGCGCCGGGGGCAGTGCGGCCTCCGCTCGGCATGGACTCCTGCCGCGTCGACGCATGGCAGCCACAGCGCGGCTCATCCGCCACTGCGGCTCGCCAGCCGCAGGGTCCTTCCTGGGCCTGCTGTATGCGGGGAGCATCAGCGCGCGGCTTCGCTAGCGTCAGGGATATTTTTCAGGTTGCCGGTGGATGCCAGGCCGTCAAGAACGCTCCGTAACCGATTGCATATATTACGTTCCTGTCTCGAACAGGGCGTTGCCAGCGTCCGGCCAGTTGCCGACCCGCCTGGCATCGCGCCCGTACCGATTGCCAGTCCTCTTCTCGGCTACCGATGGAGTTGATCATGCCGGATCGCACGTCGTCCGGGCGCGAACTCGCGCGCCGGCTCGGCCTCTCCCACACCGCCATCCAGAAGGCCGAGCGGGTCGGCCGTATCGCCCGTCAGCCGGACGGCAGTTGGGACGTCGACCGGGTCCGCCGCGACATGGCGGAAACCGCGCGGCCCGGCCGCTCGCCGATGGCGCTGCCGATGGAGACGACCGCGCTTGGCCGGCTGACCATCGCCCGGCTCGCGCTCGGGGTCGAGGCGCAGCGCCTGGCGCTCGACCGCGGCAAGGGGCGGCTGATCGACGTTGCCATTGCAGACGCGCGCATCGACGAGATTGCAGGCGCCATGCGCGATGCCCTGCTGAACTGGCCGGCCCGCATCGCCGGGCAGATCGCCGCCCAGCTCGGAAGTGATCCGCATCTCGTGCAGACCGTACTGCAGGAGCAGGTCGGCGCCCTGTTGACGCAGGTCGCCGACCGGCTCGACCCGTCGCCCGGAGACGCTGGTCTCGGGATGATCGATGTCGAACAGACGGCGGCTGGGTGACCTATCCGCTTGGCTCGGGCGCGGGCCAGCGCGAAGCATCAGTCGCGTGCAGGGCAGCACCGGGCGCGCCGCCCCGACCGGAAGGCTCCCGGCGGGGCTCGGGCTGGTAGCACCCGGATCCTCGGGTGCCGAACCAAGAGCCCCGAGATGAAACTGTCCGACACGCAACGCATCATCCTCAGCCAGGCGAGCCAGCGCGACGACCGGCTGGCCATCCCGCCCGAGCGCCTCCCCGCCGCAGCGCGGCAGACGGTGGCGAAGTCTTTGATCAAGCAGGGGCTGGCCAGCGACGAACAAGCCAGCGGCTACGCTGCGCGCGACGCCTGGCAGATCGACGGCCGGACCCGGCTGATGCGCATCACCGAGGCCGGGCTCCGGGCCATCGGCGTCGCGCTGGAGGGCGCGGGGGACGAGCCCGAGGACACCCGCCCGCGCGACGAGCGCAACGGGGTCGATCCTCGCCTCGTCGACGGCGACGACGAGGCGGCTGAGCCCGCCTTGGTTGGCGACACGACGCCGACGGGCGGGGACGACGCACCACCGCGGGACACGCCCGCGGCGAGTCCCGAGGCCGCCCTATACCCCGCCCTGCCGGCGGACGTGGCCCTGCTGGACCAGGCACTGGCCACCCCGCGCCAGGCGCGCAACGTCACGCTGCGGGAGGTCGCGCAGCGCGTCCTCGATGCCTGGGACGACGAGGAGAACCAGCGTTACGACCTGCCGAACGCGATCGACGCCCTGCGCATCTCCCTGGCCACGAAGCCGGGTCGGTCAATCCGCGAGGCGGGCGCGCCGCGCAAGCCGCGCGAGGGGACGAAGCAGGAGGCGGTGCTCGCCATGCTTCGCCGCCCCGAGGGCGCGACGGTGGCGCAGATCGCCGATGCCACCGGCTGGGCGCAGCACACGGTCCGCGGCTTCTTCGCCGGATTGAAGAAGAACGGCACCACCGTCGAGGTGCTGGAGCGCGTGCGCCAGGTGGGGCCGAACAAGGCGGGCGCGAAGGGTTCCTACACCATCTACAAGGTGACGGCCTGAACGCTGCAATAAGAGCTCGAAGTTCGCTGCGCGCGAGCAGCGGGCTTCGGTCCTGCTCCGACAGTGCCACCGCAATACGGCCGCGCCGGTCGGCAATAGCGCGATGGGGTGGCGCCTCCCCATACTGAGCCTCGCCGCGATATTGCTCG
This sequence comes from Roseomonas sp., assembly GCA_041906015.1. Classification (GTDB taxonomy): domain Bacteria; phylum Pseudomonadota; class Alphaproteobacteria; order Acetobacterales; family Acetobacteraceae; genus Neoroseomonas. The sequence continues at coordinate 16,592 of JAYRJZ010000081.1, read as the reverse complement.
AAGCGCGGTGGTGGCGTTGCCGCGGCGCTATCCCACCAGCGCGCGCAGCTTCGCGCGCACTTCCTCCAGCTCGGCGGCGGAGACGCGGCCCTTTTGGGTCGCACGCCGTGCTCGCCAGTCGAGGTTCTTCACCTGGTCGGCCAGCACCACGCTCACCGGCTTGCCGGCGATCGCCACCTCGAACGGGTAACCTTTGATGCGTGTGGTCAGCGGGCAGCAGACCATCAGGCCGGTCTTGCTGTTGTAGGCAGCAGGGCTGAGTACGAGGGCCGGACGATGGCCCGCCTGCTCGTGGCCAGCCTGCGGGTCGAACTGCAGCCAGACGATATCCCCGGCCTCAGGGGCGTAGGATGCTCGTTTCACCACACCTCGCGGCCCTTGGCACGACCGAAGTCGACAGCGTCGTGTCGGTTCTCGTCAGTGATGGCGTCCACCAGAGCGGTCAAGTCGTATGCAGCCTCACGAATAGGCTCGATGATGATACGCCCCTCCTCCTCGCGGACCTCAACTGACTGGTCGAGCGAGAGATGCGCGGCCGCCATCACCGGCGCGGGGATCCGCACGGAAGCGCTGTTGCCCCACTTCTTCACGACCACGCGCATGACACCCTCGGACTGCTGCTCATGGGCAGGAGGTAGGTTGGTAAGGCCTCTGTGTCAACAATGTTGATACACATCGTCTGGGGTGATGATTATTCCCAGCATCTGTGTGGTGAACGCTGGGCGACGTGCTTCAAGTGTCGGCTTTCAAGGACCTGGTGGCGTGCGACTTCAAGCGCGTACCTCGATGACCATCCCCGGAAAGACAGGCAACGACAGGCTTTCGGCCATGCTCCGAAGGGGCCATGGGCGCGCTTCGATCCTGATGCCCTCCTCCTTGATCTGGTAGATGGCCAGAACCTCACTAATCGTCGTGCCATGCGGCACGGACAGCGCGAACTCCTCGACGGACCCGCCAGGCGCCGATACGCGCACCAGGACACGTGCCAGTTGCGAGGTGAGCAGATCCAGCACCGGGATGCGTCCCTGCGTCAGGGCTGACCATGCCTGGTCGTCGATGACGTGGATACCGATGGAACGTAGTCCTGGATCCACCACCCGAGGGTCCGACGCGAAGGCGCGAATGCCGGAGAGTTGCGCGACGAGGCAGTAGGGCGGTTCGTCCGTCCGGCTTGGTCCTGCCGCGAGGAGGCCCAGCAGGGCCTTGGTGAAGCCAAGGGCTTCGACGTGCTGCAGCGCATCGCGCGTTGCTTCGGTGATGGCGGCGAGGCTGCGCGCCTCGTCGTCCTTTCGGTCGTCGAGCTCGCGCGCGGCCAGGAAGAAGATCGGCACTGGCTGCCCGCCGATCAGCACGCGCCACATGCGGCCCTGCGGCAGGGCAGGGATGTCAGCTACATCGTATCCTTGCCGAGTCCCATCCAGGAGACATTCATTGAGGAAGCTACGTGCTTGGCAGCCAAGGCCAGGAATGAAGCGGCCGCCCCAATGGTCCCGCCCGACGCTCAGGATGGCGCAGGCGCCCTCGGGCGGTGAGGGCAGCGGGCGTTTCAGGATTTCGACCTCGAGCGTCAAGGGTTCGCGCGCGCAGCCGCGCGGGACGGCAAAGGCGATCGAGGTCATGCCGGGAAGGTGCGCTCCATGAATCGTCGTCGTGGCATCGTCGGCTATCATCCGCAGCGCCTCGGGAAGCTCGCCGTGTGTCGCGCCATACCGGACGGGCGTGATTCCGAGGCGCACGGCGATGAAGTCGGGATCGAGGCGCCCGTTGTTGTCCTCATCGCAAAACAACGCGTAGTGCGGCTGGGTGCTCGGTCCGAGGGAGAACAGTGACTCTGAAATCAGGTTGACAAAGTAGCTTTCCGTAAGCCCGCTGCCGATGAAGAGCAGCGATCGGCGACGATAGATCTCGGAGAAGGCGCGCCGGAACGACGCGCTTGCATTGATCGCTTCCTGGTACTGCTGGTGCCCGATCACGACTTCGTCGAGCAGCGAGCGACGAGGTGCTTCGCGACCGACATAGCCCTGCAGGTACCAAACGATCGGCGCATCGAGCGTATCGAGCGACCGCACAACCTGCGCGCAGTCCTCCGACGAGCGGCCCAGCAGTAGGAGTGAACCTTCCTCCGCTCCAATCGCATTCTTGTGGTAAGCCAGGGGCATCACCTCGTCGTAGTTGGTCGTCAGGACGAGGGGCCAGGCGACGGTGGCGAGGGCCTGGGCCTGCGCCGGCGGCTCGGGCGGCGTCCGGTCGTGCAGCGCCTGGTGCAGGATGCCACGGCGTTCCGCCGGGGAGCGAAGGCGAAGCCAGGCCGCGACGCGATCGGCGGCGCGGTACAAGCCTTCGGGATCGTCGCCGCGGATGGCGTTCCCGGGCGCTTCGTCGAACGTCCGGTAGAGCGCCTGAATGAAGTCCGGCCATCCCCGAGATTCCGGGCGACTGATCCCCGCACCGACGAATGGCACGAGTCTGCCCGCGCGGCGCGCCGCGCGAAGGCTCGGAAGCACTTCACCAAAACTCCGCATTCTTGAAGATGACGGCATGTTGCCCCGGCGATTGATGCGAGATGATTTGCCGGCGCGCATCCAACATCAACCCCTTTGCATCCGGCGGCATGATCGAGTGTGCCGCTGCCGCCGGATTCGCTGAGCCTCGCGTCAGGCCCGGCGCGGTTGCCGCTCGGGCGCGGGCAACCGCGTCAGGCCCCATGCCCCGGCAGGTCGAACAAGAACTTCCATCGAGGCACCGCGCTGCCACGCGGCGCGCTGGACGTCTGCGGCATGCGCGGCCTTCGTGCTTAGGAAACGTGCGATCGGCCTGCGCCCGAGCCGCGACAGTTCCAGCCGATCCGCGTCCCAGCAGCAGCCGATCGTCGGGTCTTCGCTGGTGCGGCCATGCTCGTGGCCGGCGCAGGCGTCGGCCAGCAGGCCGAGCCGCGCGGGTTCGAGGCGCAGCACCCCGTCCGCTGCCAGTTGACGGACATGCGCTGACGCCCGCTCGCCATGGCCGATGTCGTGTCCCTCGTCCCACCGCCGGCAGTCGTGCAGCAGCGCGAACAGTTCCACCACCGCGGCATCGGCCCCCGCGGTCATGGCCACCAGCGTCAGGCCGTTCTCGCGCACGCGCAGCCAGTGCGCTGGCCCATGGATGCCACGCAGGTCGAGCGCGTAATCCGACAGTACCTCCTCGACGAGCCAAGGCATCACCGGGCGGCGCCAGGAGGCGAGGCTATCGCGGCAGGGCTCCGGCAGCCCAAGTCGTTCGGCCGCGGCCAGGATGCCTTCGATATAACCGGGCCGCGGCTGCCCCGGACTCTCCTCGGCCGCGAGATAGACCAGCGCCGGCCCGCCGCCCGCCTCGATCACCTCCTTGCGGTAGATGTCCTTGGCGACCCCCTCATAGCGGTCGAGTGCCCGTTCGCACGCCTCGGTCAGGTGCCAGATCAGCCCGTAGGCGGTGGCGGCTTCATCGCGCAGCAGGGTCGCGACGCCGCGCCGGTTGATGGCGAAACGCCAGCCGGGAAGGGCGACGACCTCCCCGGCCACGGCCTGCGGGCACCGCTGCGCCATCTGCACGGCGCAGAGGTTGGACCCGTAGGCGAGGTAGCGACGGCGCGCAGCGCTCAACGGCGCGGCTCCCGGCGCAGCATGTCGGCCAGCGGCGCGCGCGGTGCCGAGCGGAGGTCCTTCTCGTGGCGGGCTCGCATCATGGACGCCGCGTAGAGTTCCTTGCGCAGCCGCGGATCGAGGTCCTCTTCCGCCCGGCGCAGCAGCAGCACCAGTTCGGTGAGCAGCGGCTCGGTGCCGGGCAGGCCGCGGGCGTAGCGTTCCAGCCAGCGCAGTTCGCGCTCGAGGAAGTGCTTCGCGCCGCGCCGGTCGCCCTCGCGGTTCAGACCGACGGCCCGGCGCATTGCCTCGGCCTGCCAGGCCGTGACGGCGGCCAGGCTGCGCTCGATATCGCGGTCCTGCGCGGTGTTGTCGTGGCCCTGCGCCAGCCGCAGTTCGACCTCGGCCGGCTCCGCCTCGACCAGGCCCGAGCCGTCTGGCAGCGCCCCGCCAGCCGAGGCGCCGAGCAGCACTGTCGAGCCCGGCGGGCCGGCCGGGCAATGCAGGCGGATGACGACGCGCCTCGGGCTGTCGGGCAGCAGCGCGCCGACGAGCAGATCGATCGCGCCCGGCAGCACGGTGTGCGACCAGGCGCCGACAACCTCGGCGCGCAGATTGGCCGGCACGGCGATGCGCAGCGTGGTGCGCTCAAGCAGCGCGGCGCGGCCCTCGAGCAACTCGCCAAGTACCACCTCGCCGATCTCGCGCGGGATCTCGGCATCATGCAGCCGCCCGCCGCCGGCCTCGGCCATGGCGCCCAGCAGCGCCTCGTCATAGCCGTCGCCGATGCCGACTGCGGAGGTGATGATCCCCCGCGCCTGCAACTCGCCGGCGTGATGGGCCAGTTCGCTCCGTGCGGTGACGCCCTCATTGGCCTGGCCGTCCGAGAGCAGCAGCACCCGGTGCGAGGCCTTCGGGTCGGCATCCATTGCCACCGCGACCCGCTCGTTGCCGAGCAGCCAGCCCTCCCAGAGGTTGGTGCCGCCGCGCGGCTCCAGGCGGCGGATGGCCGCCAGCGCGGCCCGGCGCCCTGCCTCGTCCATCGGGCGGGCGTCGAGCAGCAGTTCTGCCGTGCTGTCGAAGGCGACGAGGGTCAAGCGATCGCGCGCGGTCAGCGCCTGAGTCACGGCCGCGGCGGTATCGCGGGCGGCGGCGATCTTGTCGCCGGCCATGGAACCGGAGACGTCGACCACGAGGGCGAGGTTGAGCGCCGGGGCCTCGGCCCGTGCCGCGGGAGCGCCGGTGGCGGCGAGATTGGCGATGGCGTAGCGGACCGAACCGCCCTCGGCCCAGGCCAGCGTGCGGTCAAGGCCGAGCGTCAGGGAGAGGGTCGGGGCGGCGGCGGTGGGGGCGGTGCTGGTCATCGGTCTCTCCCGAGCAGGATGTCGCGGACGAGGTCGGCGCAGCGTTCCAGGCGTGCGCGCTGTTCGGCATCGAGCGGTCCGCGGATGGCCAGTTCGACGTCCGGGGTGACGGGAATGCGGAGCCATTCCTCCGCACGCGCCTTGCGGGCAGGGGGCTTGCCGGTGCGGCTCTCGGCCAGGCGCCGCTCCAGCGCCTCGAAGCCGCTGGGCGGAGGCGGCTCGTAGGCCGCGGGTGCGAGGGCCGGCGGAGCCGCGTCGACGTGGGGCGGTGGCGCGGCCATGCGCATCACCGGCGCCGGGGGCGGCGGTTTCGGCGCGGCCTGACCGGCGCGCAGCGCCTGCAGATAGGAGAGCGCCGAACCGGAGTTCGCGGCGGAGGGCGGTGCCGCCGGCTCAGTCGGTTCCGGCGCCAGCCCGGTCGCCTTGGCGGCATGGGCGCGGATCTGCTCGGGCGTGGCGACGAGCAGCTCCTGCCGGATGGCGGCGAGCGGCATGCCCAGCAGGTCGCGCATGGCGCGGATGGCGAGCACCCTCTCGAGGGTATCGGCCGGGTAGCGGGCGAAGGGGCCGCGCGAGAGCGGCCCCGGCAGGAGCCCCTGCGTCACCCAGGAGCGCAGTGTGCGCGGCAGCAGGCCCGATGCTGCGGCCAGTTCGGCCAGGGTGAGTTCCGTTGTGATCATGGCTCCTTGTGACTGCATCATCACGACATGTTAAGTAAAGCGACATGTCGATAACCGCGCAAGCAGCACGTCACGGCAAACGATCCGTCCGAAACTGACGTGCCCCGATTCTATGAAGGCCTCATGCAGCACCCCGACCGATCCCCCTCATCCTCTCGCGTCACCGGCCCCGCACCCGATACCGTCACAGGCCGGAGCAGCACGGATATGCCGAGAACCCACGCCGGAAGCCGCCTGCACATCCTCGACTGGGTCGAGGGGCGCGGCGGGCGTGACTTCGTCGCGTCCCTCAATGCGCTGATCGCGCCGACCAGGGCGGTTCTCGCCGCCGATCGCACCTGGATGCCGGTCAGCCATGCCGACCCGACCGAGGCGCGGCTCAGCCGCCCCTGCGAGCCCCTCCTGCCCGCCAGCCTCAGCCGGCGCCTGCGTGCCTCGTGGCTGGCGGTGGACCGGCCGACCGCCAACGACCCGAACTGGGATCTCGCGGCAGCGGCGAGCTTTCCCGGCGACCGACGCGGCCTCGTGCTGTTCGAGGCCAAGGCGCACGTCGCGGAACTTGCCGGCGAGACCATCGGCAAGCGGCTGAACGGCGCATCCAATCCGGAGAACCATGCCCGCATCGGGGCGGCGATCGAGGAGGCGCGCCGCGCGCTCGGCGGCGATGCTGCCGGCATCGGGATCAGCCGCGACCGCTGCTACCAGTTCTCCAACCGGGTCGCCTTCGCCTGGCGGTTGGCGTCGTGGGGCATCCCGACGGTGCTGGTCTATCTGGGCTTCACGGGCGATACCGGCATGGGCGAACCGCAGAACATGATCCGCGACGACGCCCACTGGCGGCAGCTGCTTGCCGAGCACACGCGAGAGGTGATGCCTGCCTCGGCGTGGGAGCGGCCGCTGCCGACCGAGGGCGTCGAATTCTGGATGCTGATGCGGACGCTACCTTGCGGCCGCGTCTCTCCAGGGCGAGGCCGGGTCGAGGTGGTGCGGTGACGGAGACGGTCTTCCGGCGCGGCCTCAGCGATCGGTTCGTCGCCGCGCTCGCGCGCCTCGCGGAGGCGCCGGGCTGGTGGGCCGACGTCCTCGCCGACACCACCCTGGTCATCGCTGTCCGTGACGAGCGCCTGAATGTCTATTGGCACGGCCAGGCGCTGTTCCGCGTCACGCAGGATCCGACGAGCGGAGGGATCCGTGCCGCGATTCACCCGAAGTACCTGATCGATCCTGCCCTCGGCGGCGAGGTCCTGCTGAGCGGCGCGAGCTTCGATCTCGGCACGCTCGCGCAGGGTGGCGGCTTCCTGTCGCACTACGAAGGACCGGCGACGCTTGGCATCCTGAAGCGGAACGCTGACCGCTTCGCGCCGGGCGAGAAGCGCGGTGTCCACGACATCATGCTGGCACACCCGGATGCGGTGGACATCGAGGTCGGCCTCGCGGCGCCGAAGGTTCCTGGCGAGCGGACGCCGGTAGCACGTGCGGATATCGCGATGTTCGAGGAGGCCGGGACGCGGATCCGTCTGTCGTTCTGGGAGGCGAAGCCGTTCACCAACCAGGAACTGTGGCCCGATCGGGCGGGTACGACGCCCGTGCTGGGGCAGATCGCCACCTATGCGCACTTGCTGCAGCAGCATCGGGATGCAGTCCTGCAAAGCTACCGCCGCGTCGCGCAGAATCTCTCCACGATTGCGGCCATGAGCCGCGGCCGTCGGTCCGTGTCCAATCTCGTCGCGCGCGTGGCTGCCGGCGCCACGCTCGACCTGGATCCTGGTTCAGCGGTCGGTCTAGCGGTCTTCGGTTACGGCCGCGAGGAGGCCTCGAGCCCACGGTGGAGGGGACATCGGGCTTTGCTTGAAGCAGCATTGGCAGGGCGGCTTCGGGCGGCGGGCAGCACGGGCAATCTCCGTCTGACGAAATGCTCGGCTTCGATCGATGAGCGGGTCGAGCACGCATGATGCAGCCACCACGCATTGAACGACGGCGCGAGATCGAGAACGAGTATCGGGCGACGCACATCCGCACCCAGGCTTCTGGCGCCAGTGGATACCGACGTACCTCGCTCTACTTGCGGTCGGGTCTGGACTAATTGCATTCTGATAGAAGTATGCAGCAAAACGCCTGGAACGAGCCGCAATGCGTCATTGGAGAGACCACCCTGCCGCTGCGATTTATACTGCGGGAACCTGCGTTGATCCTCCTGCTACCGCCAACCGGCATACGGTCATCACAGTCACATGAATCTGGCGGCTTCGGCTAAATGATCGGCTGGGCTCTATTGTCTCGACGCGCCGTCGCACGAGCCGCAGAGGCGCTCGAGGGCGATGACAAAGGGGTGCGGGACGAGATCGGATTCCTCGCACTGCATCAAGCCATCGCGGACCACTTCTTTCCGGGAACCTCGGTGCTGCACACGCGGGCGCGATATGCGCTGATGGTCCCCTGGATGATGCGGCGCGTTGCGGTGGACGGCGCGCGCGACGCCGAACGGCGGCTGCTCCAAGCCGAAGGCGTGCTGACGGCGCAATTAGTCCACGGCGATAGCATCGGTCTCGATGCCCGTGGCGCCATCGGCGGCAGGATCTGGCTGAGAGCGCGCCGCCCCTCGGCGCAGCCGGCGTCATTCTCCTATTGGACCGCGCTTTCGGCGTGGGGGATTTTGCTGAAGGAACCTGGCGGCGCTGCTCCGACTCGGGGTGAAGTCATCCAGAGACTGGCCCGCCTGCGGCACATGCGGTCTCGGGGTGAAGATGATCCTGGGCCCGATGATGCAGTGACCTCTCCGTTCATCGGGATGCCGAATGCCCCGGATGAGTTCGGAAATCCGTCCGCTCCTCTGGATCTCGTCCTCACACCCGCGGAGAAGACCTTCCTGCGCCGCCAACTGATCGGCGTGCTGCGCGAGGATGGTGCCCAGAGTTATCTGGCTCGGCTCGCTGCGACCGGGATCCCTGTCAACACGCCGGCACCGTGGACGGAAAGTGTCGCCCGGCATTCCGACGCAGCCGATCGAGCGGTCCTGAGCCTCGCCGAGGCTTCTGCCGCCCTCGCCGCGATCGGACGGGCTGCCTATGCCGCACTGACAGAGGCGGCATGGAATGAAGATCGACAATCGAACTCGACGAAGCACGCCAAGGTCTTGGAGACAGCGCGCGAAATCTACGAAAGCGTTGCGCTTCGCCTGGATGTCGACGCGCTGGCACACCGATTTCCGCAGCTACCGGCCGATCTCGTCCGGATCCTCGCCGCGACGCAGGAGTGGCTGCGATCCGGCGGATCGGACCCTCACACGCTGCGCCCGCTCTATGGTGAGGCCGAGCGTGCGCGCAAAGGAGATCGCGCGCGATTGCCGCCAACGCTCGGTGCGCGGCGCCGGCGAGCGGAATGGGCGCCCGATCGACACCCGGAGGCAGTTCCCCTGAATTTTCGATGGCCGAACGTGACGCGGCTGCTGGCGGACATCGCGTCGTGACCAATGCGCACTTGCCAGGCCAGTCGCTACTCGACGTATTGAGGCCGCCGGCCGGCTGGAAGATCGATCGAGCTCTATTATCTTCCTATTCCGCCGACCCAGCGGTCATTGCCGCGGCGCTGCTCGCGCTTGCCGCGCGGGACGATGACGGCGGATCAGGCACCCGCCCTGGCCTGGCCCGCGCGCTCCTGGAACTGCGCGGTCGCGTGGCCTTCATCCTGCAACGTGGTCGTATTGCTGCGCCACATCGAGGCGGCCTGGTCCTCGGCATGCTGGACCGCTTCGTTCGTGAGGTCCCTTGGAACGAGGGACGCGAGGATGACGATCAAGGCAGATCCTGGCATCCGAAGATGGCGGTGCTTCGCTTTGTCCCAGAGACTGGCGGTAATGCCCGCTGGAGGCTTTGGCTGGGCAGCCGCAATCTCACGCGTGACACCTCATGGGATGTCGGCCTTACCATCGAAGGCCAGACCGAGGGTCCGGGTCAACTCCTTCCCGGCTTTCCCGAAGTCGTCGAGCGGTTGGCAAGTGCCGCCGGAGAGAACCAGGAATGGGGTCGCCATCTGCCGGAAGCGGCCTCGCTGCGCTGGGACGTACCGAGGGGGCTGCGCATCGAGCGGGTCGCGCTGCACCTGCCGGGGGACGAGGGACGGACCTACCCCCGGCAGCCAGCCGGCGTGTCGGAACTCTTCGCGGTGTCACCCTTCCTTGATGGCACGACCGTGAATCATTTTGGCGACTGGGGCGATGGGCGCACCCAGAGAATTCTATTGTCGACGAACGACGAGTTCGGACGTCTCGCAGGGCAGCAGGCGCAGCCCTTGGCCCGCTTCGCTGACCTGCTGGCTCTTCCGGCCGCGACGTTCGAACTGGATCAGGTGACCGCCGAGGAAAGTGTCGAGGAAGACATGGAAGGGCGCGGCCTCCATGCGAAGTTCGTCTGGGCCGAGCACGCGGTCGGTGCGACGTTGTGGCTGGGCAGCGCCAATCTCACGCGACGTGGCTGGACCCGGAATGCGGAGGTCGTTGCCGAGGTAGCTGTCGAGCGGCGCGGCAACGCTCGGGCTGCCGTGTCGCTCATCGAGGGCATCCGGGCGTTCCGCGACCAGTGCGTCACGATACGTCTGGCCGACCTGCCTGCGGTGCCCGAGCCGGATGAGGTGATGGAGCGTCTGGAGGTGGCCCGACGGACCATCGCCGCGCAACTCGACGCGCGTCAGCATGTTCAGCCCGACGGTGGAACGCTTGTCGTGAGTCCGAGGCCACCCCATCCGGGCGCCCCCGACATCCATCTCTCCGTCGCCCGGCTCACCGGGGCAGCGGTCGCTTGGGCAGCCAATGCGACGTCGGCACGTTTGCCGCCGGTGCCGGAGAGCGAGATCAGTGAACTACTCGTCTTTTCGGTCATGTTGGACGATCAGAAACTGTCTTGGCTCCAGGTTGCGGCGTTCGATCCACCGCTGGGGTCTCGACGCGACGATCGCGACGCGGCGTGCCTTGCATCCTGGCTTGGCGCCCGGGGTTTGCTGGCGGCCGTGCGGGACCTCCTGACGGGCCATCTGGACGGCGACGGCGGAGGTGCGTGGGACGCCGATATGGCCGCCAGTTCGCGCCGGGGACGGCCAGCCAGAGAGGTGGTTCTGCCTACCGTCGAGCAGGCGCTCCGCGCGTGGATTGCGGAGCCGCGCCGTCTCGCGCTTGTGGACCGCATGATGCGTCTGGCAACGCCGCCCGCGTCCGCGTCAAGCGACCCTGCTGAACAGGAGGCTTGGCAGAAGCTGATTGCCTTCCGGCGGTCCTGGAAGGTGATCCGATCCGGCCTCAGGATTCCAACCGATGCGGCTTGAGCCGAAGCCATTCCAGCAGGCTGCCATAGCGGCTGCGTTGCGCGCCTTCGAGAAGCAAGGCGGTCCACGTCGCTTTCTCGTGGCGGACGAGGTCGGGCTGGGCAAGACCGTTGTCGCCCGTGGTGTCGTCGAGGGCCTGGCCGCACGCCGGCAAGGTCCACTCTCCGTGTTCTACGTCTGCTCGAACCTGGCCCTGGCGCGGCAGAATCTCGAGCGTCTCGCCGGCTTCCTGCCGCCGGATGAGCGAATGGCCGCGATCGCGACTGTGGATCGGCCCAGCCTGATGCCAACCCGCTCACCCCCGGCCCATGCGCGGCTGCGACTCTTCTCCCTGTCGCCCGCAACGGCGCTACCCTCCGGTCGGCGCGGCAGCCAGGGGGGGCGCGTCGAGGAGCGCGCCCTCGGCGCCGTTATGCTCGACCGGATCCTCCCTGAGCGTCCGCGGGGCTTGCATCGCGAGCTGCGCCTCAACGCGAGCCGGGAGACGTTTGATAGCTGGTTCAGGCACTACGACGCGCTGTTCGAGCGCGGCGGCTTGGGCGGCGGGCACTTCCTCACTGCGTTTCGCGAGGCGCTGAGGCGCGGCTACGGTCTTCAGCCGGGGCAGCACCTGCCGCCTCGCGTCATCGACGCCATGGCGGATCCGCCATCGCTCGCGCAGGCGTTGCGTGCAGCCTTGGCGTCGGCGGCGCTGGCAGCCGTCCGGCCGGACCTCGTCATCCTCGATGAGTTCCAGCGCTTCCGCGATCTTCTCGACCCCGATGCAGAGGAGGCAGACGAGGCGGCGGCTCGCCTGCTGCAGGCCATTCGCGGCGGCGGCGCCGGTGGGCCGGGGCTGCTCCTGCTGTCGGCCACACCTTATGTGCCCTATCGCGGTCGGGAAGAGAGCGGCGGGGCCAACTCTGCCAGCGACTTCTACAATCTCGTTGCCTTTCTTGCCGGCGAGCGCGGGCTGGACGTCAGCGCGCGCGTCGAACGTGACTTCACCCTGCTTGGAGAGGAGCTGCGCAAGGGAGTGCCTGATCCTGCGCGTGCGCAACAGCTTCGTCGCTCGCTCGAGCAAGCGCTGCGGCCGCTGATGTGCCGCACTGAAAGGGTACGGTACCTCAACGGTGGAGACCCGATCCGGGTCGAGAGCACCGAACTGCACCCCGCGGATATGAGGGCGTTTGCGAGCTTCGCGGCCTGCCTGGATCCATCGCACCGCGACTGGGCGGTTCCGCTCTGGTCCTCGGTGCCGCTGCCCCTTCAGACCCTGGGCGCACGCTACCAAGCCTGGGCACAGGCCAGGTGGGATGGTGCCGCGCCCGCGATCGCCTTGCGTCAGCAGCAGCGCGATGATCTTGCCCCGCTCGAACCTATCCCGAGCCCACGGCTCAGGGCGCTGCTGAAGGCGCTCCCACCGCGACAACTCACGCTCCCCTGGGTGGCGCCGTCTGCGCCGTGGTGGCCCCTCGAGGGCGGATGGGCGAATACAAACTCCAGGGTTGACGGGAAGCTGCTGATCTTCAGTCGCTATCGGGCGACGCCGGCGGCGGTCGCAGGCCTGTTGAGCTATGCCGTTGAAACGGCGGGACGGAGACGTCGCGTCCGCGGAGGGAGTGGTTGGGAGGCTTCGACGGAACGCTCGCTGCTCCCGGCAGATCCCGCGCGTCCGAACCTGTTCGCCCTGTTCCATCCGTCGCCGCTGCTGACAGGTCTTGATCCTCTGCAGGCAAGGCGGCCGGGCGATCTCGCCATACGCCAATCCATGATGGCTCAGCTCAGCGCTGTGCTGTCCCGCCACGGGATCAGCGTGGTCGCCCGGGGACCGCGGGCACGTCCGCTAGCGGCTTGGCAGACCCTCGCCGCGCTCGAGAACCGCACCGGCCATTGGCAGGCCAGTCGTACTGCTTGGCAGCAGGTTGTTGGCGAGCTTCGCGCGGAACGCGGCGACGTGACGGCCGGACAGCGGCTGGAGCAGACCCTCGACAGATGGAGCGAAGCCGGTACCGAGACGGACATCTCGGTCCTCGACGAGGAGGAAGTGCGCGCAGTAGCGCAGTTGGCACTCGAAGCCCCCGGAGTGGCTCTGGCGCGTGCGGCGGCGCGCCATTGGTCCGAGGAACTCAAGGCGTCGCTTCCGCTGGTGGCGAGCCTGAGCTGGCGTGGACTGCGCTCCTATCTTGACAACCCTTGGTTTGCCTCGACCTTGGGCGGCAGTCGCGGCGAACATTATCCGGATGCGATTCGCATTGCCGTCCGGCAGGGCAATCTTGAGGCCGTGCTCGACGAGCATTTCTGGTACCTGGCACAGACGGGCGTCGGGACGTGGCCGGAGCGTCTCGCCGAATTCGCCAGTGCCCTTCGTCTTCGTACCGGCAACACGACTTTGCATGAAGGGCCGCGGCAGAGTTTCCGGCTGCGGTGCCACGTTGCAGCAGCGCTCACCGAGACGCGCCAGGCAGCCCGCACCGCTGGCGTGGACGAGGCAGAGCACATCCGCCCCGAAGAAGTGCGGCATGCCTTCAACACGCCGTTCTGGCCTCACGTGCTCGCCACCACATCCATAGGGCAGGAAGGGCTCGATTTTCATCCGTGGTGCCGGGCCGTTGCGCACTGGGACCTCCCACCTGGACCCGTCGCGCTGGAGCAACGGGAGGGTCGGGTGTCACGGCATGCCGGCCTCGCGGTGCGGCGGGCTATTGGCGCGCAGCTTGGCAAGGGCCGCAGGTGGAGCCGCGATAGCCCGTGGGCAACGCTCGCCCGCCTCGCCGAGACGGAATGGGCAGATCAGATGGGGCTGTCGCCGTGGTGGATCGCACCTGATGCGAGCATCCAGCGGCTGCTGCTTAGCTTGCCCGGCAGCGAGCTCGAGGAGCGCATGCTGGATTTATCGAAGGAACGCGCGTTCTATCGCGTCGCTCTCGGGATGCCAGATCAAGGCGATCTCGTATCGCTGATCGCTGGTCGAGAAAACGAATCATCCGCGGGTCTCAACGATCTCTGCATCGATCTTTCGGCGTTCGTGGAGCCTGCGCTGGAATAGCGGAATGCGTCGTGCAGACCTGATGCGAGCCGTGACCTCGGTTCGAAATTCGTGGTTGCGTGCGTCCTGACGCCGTGCTTGCTCTGCCGGCACTTCAGATTGTCCGGACAGCGCCTAATCTTCGCCGCGTTTCACGATAGCGTCTCCGCGTACCGTGCTCCGGCTGGCCCGCGTCACCCGCGAAGCCGCCGCAACGCCGGGGCGATCGGCGGCAATTGGGCTATGCGCGCCTCACGGACGCCTGCTTCACTTGAATGGACGACGTGGATTGACCCTCACCGCCGGATTCCCCGTTATCACGAGCGGGGATTTCAGCGTACGCGAGACCTCCGTGCATCTCAGCGGCGGCAGTAATCATCGCTGCCCACACAGTCGCGAAGGGGGCCAGCGCTTCGCGCAGGCCGGGATGCGTCGGGTCGAGGCGCAGTAACCGCACCAGGTGCTCCATCGCGACGGTGGCGTGATGCACCGCGTAGCCCGCCGTCAGCTCGACGGCATTGTCGTGATCCATCATGGGACGAGTCCCTCGAATGATCGAAAGGTGCGGGGCCACGGCAAAGTCGTCGCCCTCAACTTTCCCCTGTTATGAAGCTCCGCAGCGACCGCGTGATGCGATCACGATCGTCGCTCGCGATCCGTGCGCCGCTCAGGTGAAGCGTGGCACTTGCTGGCTGCCCGGCGATCATGCCCTTGCTGACGAGCCAGCGCTTGCGCGCGTTTTCCTCGACGACTTCTGCTTTGGTGACTTGCTCGTCCTGTCCAGGCGTAGCGAGAAAGAGGTCGAGCGTTCCGAGGCCGATGACGATGATGCGCCGGGGGCGAAGGACCGGAATCAAGCGGCGAACCTGATCAATGCAGAACGCTTCGATTCGCGCGCGCAGGTCGTGCCTGATATCCCGCTCGTAGACCGTTTTGCTCGGTGCGCGGAGGAAGATCGCGTTGAGGCCGAGCGACCTGTCCAGGACACCCGGGTAGAGGTCGTTCGGGAACACCGCCCTCAGCGATCGCGCGAGGGGCCAGTCGCCGTGTGCGTATTCGTTCTTCATTGGCCACGGGTCGGCGCCAGTAGAGGGTTGGTTGTCCTCTTCGCCACCACCCGGCTGCAGGCCGATGAAGAGGATCGGTGGCGGCTCGACGGGCGGCGGGCCGTAGAGGATTGCGTGTCCGCGTCGCGCAGCCTTGTCCCCGAGTTCGTGGCGTATCTCGGCGAAGAATGCGGCCGCTTCGTCGTATGCGGCGCGGCAGGCGACAGCCGCACTATGCTGGTACATGGGTTTCTCGATCCTTCCCGATGACTGGTGGGCCATCACCCAGCGGTCCCCTCGGGCAGCAGCACCACGCCCGCAATCGCAAGATGCACCGCCTGCCGGGTGACGCGCTGCCCTGTCGCCTGGCGCAGGAGGCCGGCATAGGCATCGAGCTGCGGGGCATAGGATTGCAGTTCGCCCGTCCAGCGATCCTCGCCGGCGGGAAAGGTCTTGTGGTCGTAGAGCGCAAGACCTCCCGCATGTTCCACCACCAGGTCAGCGCGCCCGTGTGTCAGCTGGCCGTCAGCGAACCGCGCGAGCGGCCATTCCCGTCGATGGATGCCATCCGGATACTCGCGCGCCAGATGCGCCCAGAAGCGGTCCGCTGCGTGCAGCAGATCGCCAGGATCGAGCGCGCTCACCTCCCAGGCGGCCAGCAGGCGGCGCGCAAGCGCCTCGCGCCAGGTGCCCGAGGCCGATGGCCGGTCAGCCGCCATGAAGCCGTGCACCGCCTCGCCCACCAGCCGCATGTCGGCGTGGCCGGCGAGGGGCAGCCTTGGGCCGAGGCGCATCACGGCGAAGCCGGGCGCCCCACTCACCGTGGCTGCGCTGGGTCGCATGCGCCGGGGCGCGAAATCAGGTGGCGGCTCCGGTGGCAGCAGCGGAGCCATGGACCGGGCCGGATCCGCCGGTTCCTGCGCGCCCGCCACATCCTCGATCCGCGCGGCAACCGGCACGCCGCCTGCCGTCACGGCGCCATCATCGACGGGCAGCGAGATTGCCCCTGGGAACAGATCGAGCCAGCCGGTCCTGAGTTTGCGCTCGCCCTTCGCAGAGACGGTCATGCGCGGCGCCAGCACCAGGTAGTCCCGCGCGCGGGTCAGCGCGACATAGAGCAGCCGCGCCTTCTCCGCGCGCAGCGCCTGCCGCGCCGTCAGGCCCACCGGCGTCGCCAGCGCCTCCTGGTCGAGACGCACATCCTTCTTCTGTGCGCCGTAGGGCCAGGGCCACAGCCGCAGCCAGCGTCCCTCGAGCGGGGCCGACGGATCGATGCCGCCATCGGCGGCCATCGGCACGGCGGCATTGAACAGCCGCGGCTCGTCGTCATCGTCGAGATCGGCGAGCACCACCAGCGGCCATTCCAGCCCCTTGGCGCGATGCACGGTCATCACCTGCACCGCCTCGGGATCCGGGCTGGCGGGTTGCTGCACCTTGTCCTGCGCCGCGATCCAGGCCGCGAGGCCGGCGGCGCTGCCCGGCAGGCGTTCGCGGCGGCATTCCTCCTCGTAGTCCGCGGCGAGCGCGCGCAGCGCTGCAAGGTTCGCATGCCGTGCCGCTGCATCGCCCCAGCGCGCCAG
>JAYRJZ010000080.1:0-24608 GCA_041906015.1 Roseomonas sp. | reverse complement strand
CGCTCGTCGCGTTGACCGAGGCGGTGGCGCGGCTCGCCATCGCGAAGCGCGACGCGCGGCTGCGGCCCGGCGCGCTGGAGGTGCCGGGGCTTGCCGAGGCGCGCGGCACACTCGCGTCTTCCGGCGGCTTCTTCGGCTTCCTGAATGCGTCGCGCCGCGCGGCGCAGGAGGTCGCGGCGCGCGTGGCGCGAGAGGGCGTGGACCCGCTCGCCGCGCTCGACGCCGCCATCGCCGGGCAGGCGGCGCAGGCCCGGGTGCGCAGCGGCAATGCGCTGGGCGCGGCCGCCTTCGGCGGCCTGTGGCGCGGCGAGGACACCGATCCCTCCACCATGTCCGCATTGATCCTGTGGCGCCAGAAGCATGGGCCGGAGGCGGCGGCGGCCCTCGCCGCCGAGGCGCCGGCGGGCGACGCCGTGGTGCTGGAAGCCGCCGCGTCGGCCTGGGCCGAGGTGCGGCAGGCGACTGGCCTCGATCCCGTCGCGGCGTTCGGTACCGCGGACCCATCCTTCGCGGCCCTGGCCGAACGGCTCGGCGACTGGGCCGGGCGGCCCGAGGCGCTGCCGCTCTGGCAGGGGTGGCGGCGCGCGCTGGCGCAGGCGCAGGGCCTCGGGGCGGTGGTGGAGCGGCTGCAGGATGGCCGGCTCTCGTCGGAGCAGGCCGAGGACGCCTTCGCCTATGCCCTGCATGAATCATTGCTGCGGACGGCGACGTCACAGCATCCCGATCTCGCGGCCTTCGATGCCGCCGGCTACGACCGCCTGGTCGCGGAGTTCCGCGAGGCCGATCGCGCCCGCATCGCGCTGACCCGTGCCGATGCCGCGCGCGCCCATGCCGATCGCGTGAAGCAGGTGCGCGATGGCATGCCCGGCATGACCGTGATCCGCGGCGAGATGGAGAAGAAGCGCGGCCATCTGCCCGTGCGCGAATTGCTGCTGCGGGCAGCGCCGGCGCTCCAGGCCGCCAAGCCCATCTTCATGATGTCCCCGCTCTCGGTCGCGCAGTTCCTCAGCCCCCCGCACGGTCTGCGCCCGGGCCTGACCTTCGACCTGATGGTGATGGACGAGGCATCGCAGGTCGAACCCGTCGATGCGCTCGGGGCCATCGCGCGCTGCCGCCAGGTGGTGGTGGTGGGCGATGACCGGCAGATGCCGCCGACCCGCTTCTTCCAGCGCATGACCGGCGAGGAGGACGACACCGTGCCGGAGGACGCGCCCGAGGCGGTGGCCGCGCGCGATGTGGAATCCATCCTCGGCCTGTGCAACGCGCGCGGCGTGCCCTCCGCCATGCTGCGGTGGCACTACCGGTCGCGGCATGAGAGCCTGATCGCGACCAGCAATGCCGAGTTCTACGACAACCGTCTGCTGGTGCTGCCCTCGCCGCGACCGAGGACGGCCCTGCTCGGCCTGTCGCTGCGGCACGTGGACGGCGCCTGGGAGACCGGGGAGGGCGTGAACCGCGCCGAGGCCGCCGCCGTCGCCGAAGCCGTGATGACGCACGCGAAGGAGACGCCGGGCGATACGCTCGGCGTCGCGGCCTTCTCCATCCGTCAGCGCGACGCGATCATGGATGCGATCGAAGCGGCTCGGCGTGCCGATCCCTCCGCCGAGGCCTTCTTCGCCGGGCATGAGGACGAACCGTTCTTCGTGAAGAACCTCGAGAACGTGCAGGGGGATGAGCGCGACGCGATCATGATCTCGGTCGGCTACGGGCGAGGCAAGGACGGGAAGGTCGCCATGCGCTTCGGGCCGCTCTCGGCCGAGGGCGGCGAGCGCCGGCTGAACGTGCTGATCACCCGGGCGAAGAAGCGCTGCATCGTCTTCTCCGGCATCGGGGCGGACGACATCGACCTGGAGCGTGCTTCGGGGCGCGGCGTGGCGGCGCTGAAGACCTTCCTGGCCTTCGCCGCCGGGCCAGCCGCGGCGCCGCGCGGCGGCACCGACCGCGGCGGCAGCGCGATCGGCGAGGCCATCGCCGAGGCGGTGCGCGAGGCGGGCCGGGAACCCGTGCCGCATGTCGGCCTCGCCGGGCTGTTCCTCGATGTCGCAGCGAAGGGCGAGGAGGGCTACGAGCTCGGCATCGAGGCCGATGCCGGGGATTGGGCCGCGCTGCGCTGCGCCCGCGACCGCGAGCGTGGCCGGCCCGCGGCGCTGGAGATGATGGGCTGGAAGCTCGCCCGCGCCTGGTCGCTCGCCTGGTATGCGCGCCCCGAGGCCGAGGCGGCCAAGGTGCGGAGCGCGCTCGGCGCCACCCCGGCCGCCGCGCCGGAACCGGCCGCGCCCGCCGCGCCGCCGCCCGAACCGGGCCTGGCCGAGCCCTATCGCGAGGCGGCGCCGGGGATTGCCCAGGGGCCGCTCGATGCCCTCACGGCCGCGACGTTGGCCGCGGCGATCGCCGACGTGGTGCGGGTGGAAGCGCCGATCACCGCGGAGAGCCTGGCCGAACGCCTGCGTCTCTGCGCCGGTCGGGATTCGCTGACGACGAAGGAGAAGGAGGCGATCCGCCAGGCCACCGGCATCGCCAGGGCGCAGCACGGCGTGACCGAAACGGCTGGGCTGCTCGTCATGGCGGACAGCAAGGTCGCCCCCCGTGACCGCCGCGGCGCCGCGCCCCATCTGCGCCGCGCGGCCGCCGTGCCGCCCGCCGAGATCGCGGCGACGGCTGAGGCGCTGCTCGCGCGCCGCGGACCATTGACCGAGGCGGAGCTGGCGCGCGCCATCATCGCGGCGCTGGGGCTCGATGCCTCGGCGGAGGTGGCGGTGGCCGCGCGGCTCGCGGCGCTGGTGGGGGCAGGGCTGCTGAAGCCGGGGCAGGCGTAGCGGGAGGGGGGTGCAGCCCCATCGGCGCGATGATACTCGGCGCGGCTGGAACCGGGGAGGAGCGAAGCCCTTCCCCGGTCCACCTTTGCCATGTCTTTGCGCCTCTGCGGCGATGCCGCCCCCGGCTGCCGCCCTACGCCAGGATCGCCGCCATGATTTTCGGCAGGTCCCCCGGATGGGCCGCGATCGGCGCGCCATTCGCCATCTCGACCGGCCCATAGCCCCAGCCCGCGAAGATGCAGGGCACCCTGGCGCCGGCGGCCGCCTGCACGTCGTTGCGGTGGTCGCCGATCATGACCGCGCGCGCCGCTTCCCCGCCGGCCGCGGCGAGGGTTGCGAGCAGATGCGCGGGGTCGGGCTTGCGGACGGGAAAGGAATCGCCTCCGCCGAGCGCGGCGAAATGGCCGGCGAGACCGAGATCGTCCAGCAGCTTGCGCGCCGCCTCCTCCGGCTTGTTGGTGCAGACCGCCATGCGCCAGCCATCCGCGGCCAGGCTGTCCAGCACCTCGGGGATACCGGCGAAAGGCCGCGTCTGCTCGGAGGCGGCGGCGGTGTAGTCGGCGGTGAAGCGGTCCAGCGCCGTCTCGTCGAAGGGCCGTTGGCGCGCCGTCAGGGCCTTGGTGACCAGGGCGCGGACCCCGTCGCCGATCATGGCGATCACCTCGGGGCGGGTGAAGCCGGGCAGGCCGAGCCCGGCCATCAGCCGATCCAGCGCGGCGTGGATGTCGGCGGCGCTGTCCACCAGCGTGCCATCGAGGTCGAAGACGGCGATCCTGTTCATGCCCCCCGCGTACGCAGCCTGGGCGGCCTCGGCAAGGGGCCGACCTGTGCGCCGGGGCACTGCGACACATGCTGCAATGCGACTTGACCATCGCCGTGCTGGACGCGGCGCCGCGCGGCTTGTTACCGGAGAGCATGTCCGCAGCCGCCATCATCCTTGCCGCGGGTCTCGGGACCCGCATGCGATCGACCAGGCCCAAGGTTCTGCATCCGCTGGGGGGCAGGCCGATGATCCGCCACCTCCTCGCGGCGGTGGAGGCGCGCTTCGATCGCGTCGTGGTGGTGGTCGGCCCCGACATGCCGGAACTGGAGGCCGCCGTCGCGCCGCATGAGGTCGCGGTGCAGCGGGAACGGCTGGGCACGGCGCATGCGGCGCTGGCGGCGATGCCGATCCTCGGCGGCTATGCCGGGGATGTCGCGGTGCTCTATGGCGACAATCCGCTGATCACGGCCGGAACGATGGGGCGGCTGCTCGCCGCCCGGTCGGGGGCGGACCTGGTGCTGCTGGCCATGCGGCCGGCGGATCCGGCCAAGTATGGCCGCGTCGTCACCGGCCCGGACGGCCTGGTGGAACGCATCGTCGAATGGGCCGAGGCGAATGAGGCCGAGCGCGCCATCGGGCTGTGTAATGCCGGGGTGGTCTGCGCGGCCTCCGGCGATCTCGCGCGCTGGCTGGCCGATGTGCGCAACGACAATGCGAAGGGCGAGTACTACCTCGGCGATGTCGTCGCTCTGGCGCGGGCGGAGGGACGCCGCGTCGCCTATGTGGAGGCGGCGGAGGCCGAGCTGCGCGGCATCAACAGCAAGGGCGAGCTCGCGATCGCCGAGGCGGAGCTCCAGGCCGCGCTGCGTGCCGCCGCGATGGAGGCGGGCGTGACCATGCTGGCGCCGGAGACGGTGCATCTCTGCCACGACACGGTGCTGGGCCCCGATGTGGTGCTGGAACCGAACATCGTCTTCGGGCCGGGCGTCAGCGTCGAGACCGGCGCGGTGATCCGCGCCTTCAGCCACCTGGAAGGCGCGACGGTGAAGCGGAATGCCATCATCGGCCCCTATGCGCGCCTGCGACCAGGGACGGTCGTCGAACCGCACGCGCATGTCGGCAATTTCGTGGAACTGAAGGCCACGACGCTGGGCGAGGGTGCGAAGGCCAACCACCTGACTTATCTGGGGGATGCGACGATCGGTGCGGGCGCGAACATCGGCGCCGGGACCATCACCTGCAATTACGACGGCGTGCACAAGCACCGCACCGAGATCGGGGAGGGCGCCTTCATCGGGTCCGACACCGCGCTCGTCGCGCCGGTGAAGGTTGGCGCGCGGGCGCTGATCGGCGCGGGCAGCGTCATCACGACCAATGTGCCGGACGACGCGCTGGCGATCGCGCGCGGTCGGCAGGCCGTCTACGAGGGTCGCGGCTTCCGGGGCAAGAAGGGGAAGACCCCGGCCGATGACCGGAGCGCCACGGGGCGCGCAGGTCCGAATCGGCCGGGCTCTCCGAAGGAGAAGATCTGATGTGCGGTATCGTCGGCGTCGTCGGGCGCGAGGCAGCCGCCCCGCGCATCCTGGAAGCCCTGCGGCGGCTGGAATATCGCGGCTATGACAGCGCGGGCATCGCGACCCTGGTGAATGGGTCGATCGACCGGCGCCGCGCCGAGGGCAAGCTGTCCAACCTCGCCGCCGTGCTGGAGGCGAACCCACTCGCCGGCACCACGGGCATTGGCCATACGCGCTGGGCGACGCATGGCGCGCCGACCGAACGCAACGCGCATCCGCACGGCACGGCACGGGTGAGCGTGGTGCATAACGGCATCATTGAGAACCACGCGGAACTGCGCGCCGAACTCGAAGCCAAGGGCCAGGCCTTCGAGACCGAGACGGACACCGAGACCTTCGCCCGCCTGGTGGACCAGAATCTGATCGAGGGGCTGTCGCCCGAGCAGGCGGCGGCCGCGGCGCTGAAGCGCGCCCATGGGGCCTATGCGCTCGCCATGATCTTCACCGGCCATCCGCGCACGCTGATCTGCGCGCGGCAGGGTGCGCCGCTCGCCGTCGGCTATGGCGAGGGGGAGATGTTCGTCGGCTCGGACGCGCTCGCCCTTGCGCCGCTGACCCGCCGCATCGCCTATCTCGAGGAAGGCGACTGGGCGGTGGTCGACGATGCAGGCGCGCAGTTCTTCGATGTGCATGACCGCCCGGTCGAGCGCAGCATCCGCCTGACCTCGGTCTCCGGCGCGGCGAGTGGCAAGGGCAACTACCGCCACTTCATGGAGAAGGAGCTGCACGAGCATCCGGTCGTGCTCGGCGACACGCTGACACAGTATCTCGACCCGATGTCGCGCAGCGTCAGCCTGCCGGCGCTGCCCTTCGATCCGGTGACGGTGCCGCGGCTGACCATCACCGCCTGCGGTTCCGCTTTCCTCGCGGGCCAGGTCGGGCGCTATTGGATCGAGCAGCTCGCGCGCATTCCGGTCGATGCCGACGTGGCTTCCGAATTCCGCTATCGCGAGCCGCCGCTGCCCGAGGGCGGCGCGGCGATCCTGGTCAGCCAGTCGGGTGAGACGGCCGACACCATGGCCGCGCTGCGCCTGCTGAAGCAGCAAGGGCAGAAGGTGCTGTCCGTGGTCAACGTGCCCGAGAGCAGCATGGCGCGCGAAAGCGACGGCGCCGTGCTGACCGTGGCCGGCCCCGAGATCGGCGTCGCGTCCACCAAGGCCTTCACGGCGCAGCTCGCGGTGCTGGCGTGCCTTGCCATCGGCTTCGGCCGTGCGCGCGGCACGCTGAGCGTGGAGCAGGAGGCGGAACTCACCGCCGCGCTGCTGGAAGTGCCGGGCAATGCGGCCCAGGTGCTGGAACAGGATGCCGAGATCCGCGCCATGGCCGCGGAGGTGGCGAAAGCGCGTGACGTGCTCTTCCTCGGTCGCGGCACGCTGTTCCCGATCGCCATGGAAGGCGCGCTGAAGCTCAAGGAGATCAGCTACATCCACGCCGAGGGCTACGCCGCCGGCGAGATGAAGCACGGGCCGATCGCGCTGATCGATTCCGCGGTGCCGGTGATCTCGCTGTGCCCATCCGGGCCGATGTTCGAGAAGACGGCGTCCAACCTGCAGGAAGCAGCCGCGCGCGGCGGGCGGATCATGGCGTTTACCGACGATCTCGGCGCGATGAAGCTGCGCGGCTTTGCCGAGCGCGTCGTGGTGCTGCCGCGCGTGGGGGCATTCTCGGCGCCGATCCTGCACACGATTCCGGTGCAGTTGCTCGCCTATTACGTCGCGGTGCTGAAGGGGACGGATGTCGACCAGCCGAGGAACCTGGCGAAGAGCGTCACGGTCGAATGAACAGGTCGGGGGAAAGTATTCCCCCGAATCCCCCTTCTATTGTTGTTCGTAGCGCTGGCGGTCTGGCGCGACGGTCGCACCCAATGCCAGGTGACGGTTTCCAAAGGCCTTGTGGCCTCTGGTGGGGGGAGGTTCGGAGAGGGGCAAAGCCCCTCTCCGATGCGCCCTACTCAGGCTGGACCCCCAGTTCCCGCAGGATCCGCCCATAGGCTTCGTATTCCCGCTGCACCATGGCGGTGAACTCGGCGCGCGCCATGTAGTTCACCGGCACGCGCCGCGTCGCCGCGACGCGGCGGAATGTTTCGTCCTCCACACCGGTGCGGCAGGCTTCCTCGAGCTTCGCCATCACCGGTTCCGGCGTGCCGCGCGGCGCGTAGAGGCCGACCTGGCTGAGCTGTTCCGCATCGATCCCCTGCTCGCGCGCGGTCGGCACGTTGGGGTAGTCCGGGTGGCGGCGCGCGGAGAACACCGCGATCAGCCGCACGCGATCGCCTTCGATCAACCCGCTCGCGGAAGCGACCACGGCGGACGAGAAATCGAGCCGCCCGGCGATCAGCTCGTTCAGATGCGGCGGGTCGCCGCGGAAGGGGATGTGGCTGAATTCCACGCCGGTCGCGTTCTGGATGCGCACCACCGCGAGCTGCGGCAGCGAGTTCGGCCCGGGGCTGCCGAAGGTGAGCTGCCGTTGCCGGCCCGCCGCGACCAGGGCTGGCAGGTCGCGGATGTCGCTGTCCGCGCGCACCAGCAGGCCGATGATGTTCTCATTCGTCCCGCAGACCGGCTGGAAACTGTCGGGGCCGATGCCGAGGTTGCGCACCATGTGCGGCTGCACGGCGATCGGCGTGACCGGCGTCAGGCCAAGCGTGTAGCCATCCGGGGCGGATTGCGCGACGAAGCGCATGCCGACCACGCCCGATCCGCCATCGCGGTTGGTCAGTACCACGGGCTGGCCCATGACGCGCGTGAAGTGCTCGCCGAGGGCCCGGCCATAGGAATCCGACGCGCTGCCGGGCGCGTAGGGAAGCACGATGGTGATCGGCCGGTCCGGAAAGGTCTGCGCTTGGGTGGCGAGGGGCGCGAGCAGGCCGAGCGCGAGCAGGAGACGCTTCATGGCACTCACTCCTCGACGATCGCGACGGCGCGCGTCCAGCCGGCGGAACCGCGATGCACCTTCACGGGGAAGCAGGCGACCATGAAGCCGTCCGGTGGCAGCTGATCGAGGTTCGACAGCTTCTCGAGGTGGCAGTAGCCGATCTCGCGCCCCGCCCGATGGCCTTCCCAGATCAGCGAGGCATCCCCGGTCTCCTGCACCTTCTTCTTGGTCAGCGAGAAGGGCGCGTCCCAGGACCAGCCATCCGTGCCGGTGACGCGCACGCCCTGTTCGAGCAGCCACAGCGTCGCATCCTTGCCCATCCCGCAGCCGGAGTGGATGTAGTCGTCCTGCCCATAGCGCGCCGCGGCAGCGGTGTTCACGACCACGATCTCGAGCGGCTTCAGCGTGTGGCCGATGCGCTTCAGTTCCGCCTGCACATCCGCCGGCGTGGCGACATAGCCATGGTCGAAATGCCGGAAGTCGAGCTTCACCGCAGGCTGGAAGCACCAGTCGAGCGGCACCTCGTCGATGCGCCAGGAGGGTTCGCCGCCCGGCACCGCGCGCTCGTTCATGCGCGAGAAGAAATGGTAAGGCGCGTCGAGATGCGTGCCGTTATGCGTCGAGATGCGCACGCGCTCGACCGCCGCATATTCGCCTTCGGGCAGCTGGTCGATGCCGATGCCGAATTCCTGCGCGATGGCGGGCGCGGTCATGTGGTGGTCGTGATACTCGATCTCGGGAAGCATGCGCGGCGGATCGCTGGCGATCCCCGCTTTCAGCGCGACCGAGATGTCGACGATTTTGCGTGTCATGGGCGTTTCCTCCGGAGCGGTCAGTCAGTCGGGCCAGGCGATGGCCGGCAGCAATGCGCCACGGCATTCGCCGAAGCCGATGGGGACGGCGCCGGGCGCCTCGGCGCGCGCGCGGAAGACGATCTCGTCGCCGTCCTGGATCCATTTGCGCGTCTCGCCATTGGGCAGGGTGACGGGTCCCGTCAGGCCGATCTCGGCGAGGCAGGCGCGCGCGGTCTCCTCGGGGCCCGAGACGGTGCCGCTGCCGAGCAGGTCGCCGGCGAGCAGGTTGCAGCCGTTCGAGGCGTGGTGCGCGACCATGGTCGCCGCGGTCCAGTACATCCCCGCGAACTGCGTGTCGGTGAGGATGAACGGCTCCGCGCCTTCCGCGCGCATCCGCGGGGTGAGGATCGCCGCGGTCATGCGCACCGACAGCGCGCCGTTCGATCGGTTCCACGCGCTGTCGAGATAGGACAGGGCAGGCGGGTCCTGGACCGGCGCCGGGACTTCGAAGGGCGCCAGCGCCTCGGCCGTGACGATCCAGGGCGAGACGGAGGTCGAGACCGACTTGCCGAGGAAGGGTCCGAGCGGTGGCATTTCCCAGCGCTGCACGTCGCGCACCGACCAGTCGTTCAGCAGGCCGTAGCCGAAGATGCGATCGGGCGCGCGGGACATCGGCACGGGCTCGCCGAGCGCATTGTCGCCGGCGATCCACACCGCCATTTCAAGCTCGTAGTCCATCGCCTGGGTCGGGCCGACATGCATCGTCCCGTCCTGGCGCTGCCATTGGCCGTGCGGGCGCGTGACGGCCTCGCCCGAGACGCGCACGGAGGAAGCGCGCGAGTGATAGGCGACCGGCAATTGGCGGAAGGCCTGCGGCAGCGGGTTCTTCGGATCGCGCCGCACGCCGAGCCGCGCGCAATGGTCGTAGCTCGCCATGAAGTCGGAGAAGTTCCGCACCGTGGTCGGCAGATGCATGCGCGCGGCCGTCATCGGAACCAGTAGCGTCTCCGCCTGGGCCTGGGCGGGTGAGCCCATGGTCAGCAGCGTGGAGACTTCCGCCCGCAGCGCGGCAGAGGCGGCCCGCCCCTCGGTCATCAACGTCGCGAGCGAGGATTCCGCCACCGCGCGATTCGTCACGAAGCCGGCGGCGAAGGCAGCGCCGAGGTCGAGGATCGCATCCCCGATCGCAACGCCGCAACGCGGCGCCGTGCCCTCCGTGCTGAACACGCCGAAGGGCAGGTTCTGGATGGGGAAATCCGTGCCCGGCGCATGCGCCGAGGCGACCCAGCTCTTCCGCGCAGGGTCATGGGTGGCATCGCGATCAGCCAATGGACGCTCCGTTCGCTCCCGAATGGCGTCGATGATGCGCAGCTTGATCGAGATGACAAGTCAAAATATATTTTCGATATGGATAACGAACCGGCGACCGCCGTCGAGGCCGCAACCCATCGCCTGCGGGAGGAGATCGTCGCCGGCGCCCTGCCGCCCGCGGCACGGCTGCGCTTGCGCGACCTCACGGCGCGGTTCGGCTACGGCGCGACGCCGCTGCGCGAGGCGTTGTCACGCCTGGCCGCCGAGGGCTTCGTGGTCTTCGAAGGGCAGAAGGGCTTTTCGGTCCCGCCGGTAACGCGGGCGCATCTGCTCGACATCACGCGCTCGCGCCAGATCGTGGAGCCCGAGGCGTTGCGCCTAGCCATGGAGCATGGCGATGCGGCCTGGGAGGACGGGATCGTCGCAAGCCTGTCCCTGCTGAAGCGGGAGGCGGAGCGGCACCGCGCGGACCCGGCCTGGCTCGATATCTATGAAGCCAAGCACCACCGCTTCCACGAGGCGCTGATCGCCGGCTGCCCGCTGATCTCGCTGCGCGCCTTCTGCGACGAACTCTACATGCAGACCACGCGCTACCGCCGGCTGATGAAGAGCGCGACGGAGGATTGGGGGCGCATGGCGGCCTCCCACCAGGCGCTGGCGGACAAGGTGCTGGCGCGGGACGCGGCCGCGCTGCAGGCGCTGCGCGACCATATCGGCACGACGGCGACGCGGGTGCTCGCGATGCTGGGAGAAGCCCCGGCATCCTGACAGCGGGGCGATGCGGTCCTATCTTCCGGCCACACCCCGGAGGAAAGGGATCGCCATGCTCGACACCGTCGCCAAAGTTCCGCTGAAGGACCCTCAACTCTTCCGTCAGGCCAACTACATCGACGGGAAGTGGGTGCAGGCCGACAGCGGCAAGACGCTGTCCGTGCGCAACCCCGCGACGGGCGAGGTGATCGGCACCGTCCCTGCCATGTCCGGCGCCGAGACGCGCCGCGCCATCGAGGCCGCCAACGCCGCCTGGCCGGCCTGGCGCGCGATGCTGGCGAAGGACCGCGCCGTCATCCTGCACAAGCTTGCCGCGCTGATGCATGAGAATGCGGACGACCTTGCCGCCATCATGACCGCCGAGCAGGGCAAGCCGCTCGCGGAAGCGAAGGGCGAGGTGGTCTATTCCGCGTCCTTCATCGAATGGTTCGCCGATGAAGGCCGTCGCGTCTATGGCGAGACGATTCCGCAGAACGCCAAGGGCCGCCGCATCATCGTGACGAAGGAGCCGATCGGCGTCTTCGCGGCGATCACGCCGTGGAACTTCCCCTCCGCGATGATCACGCGCAAGGCCGGCCCCGGCTGGGCTGCGGGCTGCACGGGCGTGATCCGTCCGGCCTCGCAGACGCCGTTCAGCGCGCTCGCCATCGCCGTGCTCGCGGAACGCGCGGGCATGCCGGCGGGCGTGTGCAATGTCATCACCGGGCCGTCCGGCGAGACCGGCAAGGAGCTCACCGGCAACCCGATCGTGCGCAAGCTGTCCTTCACCGGCTCGACCGAGGTCGGGCGCGTGCTGCTCGCGCAGTGTGCGGCGACGATCAAGAAGACCTCGATGGAACTGGGCGGCAACGCGCCCTTCATCGTCTTCGACGATGCGGACCTGGATCAGGCGGTGCTCGGCGCGATGGCGTCGAAGTATCGCAACACCGGACAGACCTGCGTCTGCGCCAACCGCATCCTGGTGCAGGACGGCGTCTATGACGCCTTCGCCGCCAAGCTCAAGGCAGCGGTGGAAGGGCTGAAGGTCGGCAACGGCATGGAACCGGGCGTGACGCAGGGCCCGCTGATCAATGCGGAAGCCGTGACGAAGGTCGAGGAGCACATCGCCGATGCGCTCGCCAAGGGTGCGAAGGTCGTCACCGGCGGCAAGCGGCTCGGCAATACCGGCAATTTCTTCGAACCGACCGTACTCGCGAATGTCGCGCATGACGCGCTGATCTTCCGCGAGGAGACCTTCGGCCCGGTCGCGCCGCTGTTCCGCTTCAAGACGGAAGAAGAGGCCATCCAGCTCGCCAACGATACCGAGTTCGGCCTCGCTTCCTATTTCTACGCGCGTGATGTCGGCCGCATCTTCCGCGTTGCCGAGGCGCTGGAGTACGGCATCGTCGGCATCAACGAAGGCATCATCTCGACCGCCGAGGTGCCCTTCGGCGGCTTCAAGCAATCCGGCCTGGGGCGCGAGGGCAGCCATCTCGGCATCGAGGAATATCTCGAAGTGAAGTACCTCGCCCTTGGCGGCATCGGGACGTGACCGACGCGCTCTACCTCGAGGACCTGACCCCGGGCCGGCGCTTCACCGCCGGCCCGGTGACGGTCACCGAGGAGGAGATCATTGCCTTCGCTTCCCGCTACGACCCGCAGCCTTTCCATACGGACCCGGCGGCCGCGGCGGCGCATCCGCTGTTCCAGGGGCTCGCGGCGAGTGGCTGGCACACCGCCGCGTTGACCATGCCGATGGTGGTCGAGGCGGTTGGACACATTGCCGGCGGCATCATCGGCGGGGGCGGGGATCTGCAATGGCCGCGACCGGTGCGGCCGGGCGACAGGCTTTCGCTGGAGATCGAGGTGCTGGAGGCGACGCCCTCGCGCTCCCGGCCCGATCGCGGCTCGGCGCTGGTGCGCAACCGCACCCTGAACCAGAACGGGGAAGAGGTTCAGGTCTTCACCGTGCGTATCGTCGTGCCGCGGAGGCCCACCCCATGAAGCTCGGCTATGTGATCCACTACGTGCCGGATGTGGCGGCGACGGTCGCCTTCTACACGGCGGCCTTTGGCCTGGCGCCGCGCTTCGTCCATGACAGCGGCACCTATGCCGAGATGGAGACCGGCGCGACGGCGCTCGCCTTCGCCGCAGAATCCCTGATCGATGAGCAGGGCGCGACCTTCCGCCGCACGCGCCCGGGCGAGACGCCGCCCGGCATGGAGATCGCCTTGGTCGCCGAGGATGTGCGCGGCGCTTATGCGAAGGCGGTGGCGGCGGGCGCGGTGCCGCTGATGACACCCAAGGCGAAGCCCTGGGGCCAGATCGTCGGCTATGTCCGTGACATCAACGGCGCGCTGGTCGAACTTTGCTCGCCCATGTCCTGACCTTGGTGCCCAGCGCCAGGTAACGGTTTCCAAAGGCCGCGGGCCTTTGGTGGGTGGGGTTCGGGGAGGGCAAGGCCCTCCCTGATCTCCGCCGCGATGGCCTGGAGTTCCGGTTCCGCCCGCGCTGCCAGCTTCTCGGCCATGCCGCGGCGGAAGGTGTCATGCGCGATGCGCGCGGCTTCGCGGAACCAAAGGACAGCGTCCTCAATCCGGCCCTCGGCGGTCAGCAGCACGCCGAGGTTGAACTGCCCGCGGAAGTCGCCGCGTTCGGCCGAAGCGGCGTAGAGCTGCGCCGCGCGCTGCGGGTCGCGCGGGATCACCCAGCCTTCCTCGTGGAAGCGGGCGACCATGTTGATCGACTTGGCGTGACCCTGGGCCGCCGCGGCGTGATACCAGCGCAGGGCTTCGGCGCGGTCCTCGGCGACGCCGTCTCCGCGCAGCAGCATGTTGGCAAGATTGTACTGGCCCCAGTCGAGCCCGGCCTCGGCGGCGGCCCGGAACCAGCGCACGGCTTCGACATAGTCCATGGGCGCGCCCCAGCCATTCTCCAGGCAACGGCCGAGCATGTTCATCCCGAGCGCATCGCCGGCGGTCGCGGCGGCACGGAACCATTCGACGGCGGCGACCGGGTCGTGCCGCACGCCACCGATCGCATCCAGCAGATACTGCCCCCAGAGCGCCTGGGCGCGCGCCATGCCGAGCTTGGCGGCGGCCTCGATCCAGGGGGCGGCCTCCTCGGGCGGGGCGGCGAAGGCAGCGGCGAGCTGCTCAGGGCTCGCCTGGCGGATCATGGTGAAGGAGACCTGCGGCCGAGGTGGCCGCGCGGGTCGAGCGGGACGGCGGCGGAACATGGCAGTGCGATAGCGCGTTTGAGATGCATTCGCAATTAAGTGTGCGGTTGGCAGGATGGCCGGCCAGACCGATATGCTGCGCGCGAGACACGGGAGACTGCGGCACATGGCCGGCTATGATTTCGACCTCTTTGTCATCGGCGGCGGTTCGGGCGGCGTGCGCATGGGCCGCATCGCGGCGGGTCATGGCGCGCGCGTCGCGGTGGCCGAGGAGCGGTTCTGGGGTGGCACCTGCGTCAATGTCGGCTGCGTGCCCAAGAAGATCATGGTCAATGCCGCGGAATATGGCGCCTGGGCGGAGGATGCCGCCGCCTTCGGCTGGTCGCTGGAAAACCATGGGCATGACTGGGCCAAGCTTGCCGCCGCGCGGGATGCCGAGGTCACGCGGCTGTCGGGCATCTATGGAAGGCTGCTGGGCGGGGCGGGAGTGACGTCCTTCGATGCGCGGGCGACCTTCCTCGACGCGCATACGCTTGATGTCGGCGGCCAGCGCGTGACCGCCGAGCGCATCGTCATCGCGACCGGCGGCAAGCCGCATCGCCTCGACATTCCCGGCGCCGAGTTCGGCCTGGTCTCCGACGATCTCTTCACCCTGAAGGAGTTGCCGAAGCGCGCAGTCGTGCTCGGCTCGGGCTACATCGCGGTGGAATTCGCGACCATCCTGCAGGGGTTGGGGTCGCAGGTGGACCTGGTCTATCGCGCACCCCTGCCGTTGCGCGGCTTCGACGAGGATGTCCGGGCCGCGGCGGCCGAGGCGCTCGCCGCTCAGGGCATCCGGCTGAATTCCGATGTGACGCCGACACGCATCGCGCGGATGGGGGAGACGCTCATCATCTCCCAGGGCGACATGTTCCTGCGGGAGGCCGATGCCGTCTTCTTCTGCACGGGCCGTGTGCCGAACACGGCGGGGCTCGGCCTCGACAAGGCGGGGGTCGAGACCACGCGCGGCGGTGCCGTGGTGGTCGATGACGAACACCGCACCAATGTCCCGCATATCTACGCCATCGGCGATGTGATCGACCGCGTGAACCTGACGCCGATGGCGACCGCGGTCGGCCATGCGCTGGCCGACACGCTGTTCGGCAAGAACCCGCGCAAGGCCTCCTATGAGAACGTCCCGACCGCGGTCTTCATGTCGCCGCCCATCGGGACGGTCGGCCTGACGGAAGCCGAGGCCGCGGAGCGCGGCCCGGTCGATGTCTATGTCGCGCGCTTCACGCCGATGCGGCACACCATCAGCAAGCGCGAAGGACGCAAGACGCTGATGAAGCTGGTGGTCTGCCAGCACACGCAGAAGATCCTCGGCGCCCATATGCTGGGCGAGGATGCGGCGGAGATCATGCAGGGCATCGGCATCGCCATCGTGATGGGCGCGACCAAGCAGGATTTCGACCGCACCATCGGCATCCATCCCACCGCGGCCGAGGAATTCGTCACGCTGCGGACCCGCACGCGGGTCGCGGGCGTCGCCGCAGCGGCGCAGTAGGATGGCGCCGGCGGCACGGCTGACGGTCCTCTTCGCTTCGGCGGGGCATTTCCTGCATCACGTGCTGACCGGCGTCTTCCTGACCCTGGCGGTGATCCTCGCCCGCGTCTGGGACCGCCCGTATGCGGAGATCATCGCGCTCTGGACCGGCGGCGCGATGCTGGTCGGGCTCGGCGCGCCGGCGGCGGGCTGGCTCGCGGACCGCTTCGGCCATGCGCGGATGATGGCGGTCTTCTATCTCGGCATCGGGGCTTCGGCCGTCGGGGCGGGGCTGGTCAGCGGGCCGGCGGGCATGGCGGTGGCGCTCGGTGCCATCGGCCTGTTCGGCGCGATCTACCACCCGGTCGGCATGGCCTGGGTGTCGATGGCCGCGCCGATCGCGATCCGCGGCCGGGTCATGGGCTGGCTCGGCATCGCCGGATCGATCGGCGTGGCGCTGGCGGCGGTGATCGCGGGCGGGCTCACGGAACTTGCCGGCTGGCGTTCGGCGCTGATCGTGCCGGGGCTGGTCGCCATCGCGGGCGGGGTGCTGCTGCTGCTCGCCATCGCCTCGGGCCGCGTGGCGGGGGAGGCGGCGCAGGCAGGCGCGGTGGGCCACGCCGCCTTCGCCGAGGCCGACAGCCGCGCGCCCTTCGGCGTGCTGGTGGTGCTGGCGGTGACCTTCTCGCTGGGGTCCATCGTCTATGCCGCCTTCTCGACCGCTCTGCCGAAATGGCTGAGCGACACCCTGGCTCTCGATGCAGGGGAGTCCGCGCAACTGGGGCTGGTCGTCGGGGCGACCTTGCTGACCGGCAGTGTCGGGCAGCTTGTGGGTGGACGGCTGGCCGACCGGCTGCCGTTCAAATGGCTCTATGTCGGGACCTTCGCGCTGAAATTCGTGCCCTTGCTGCTGGCGGGCGCGATCGGCGGGCCGGCGGCGGTGCTCGCCGCGGCGGTGATCGGCTTCACCTTCGACATGTCGGCACCCGTGGAGAACCTGCTGCTCGCCCGCTATTCCTCGGGCCGGCGGCGTGGCCTCGCCTTCGGGATGAAGTTCGCCATGGGCTTCGCGGCGGCGCCGATCGGGGTGAACCTTGTGGCCTGGTCCTATGCCGAGGGTGCGGGCGGGGCCGGCATGCTGTTCGGCATCCTGGCCGGGCTGACGGCGGCGATGCTCTGCGCCGCGCTGCTGCTGCCACGGGAAGGCGCGCCGACGCGCCAGGTGGCGCCAGCCGAATAAGGCCCGGGGGGTCGCGTGGGCGGTTCACCGGAGGGGGGCTTTGCCCCTCTCCCTGGACCCCACCCCACCAAAGGCGGAAGGGCCTTTGGAAACCAATAGCTGGCGTGGGGCAGATGGGGCAGTCGCCGATATCGGAGCGGCCGCCTCGCCCAGGGGTTCCGGACCAGATCGCGCCAGCCTGGCGTCACCGCACGTCGCGATACGCCTCGGCCAGGAAGTCCAGCAGTCGCCTGAGCTTGACCGGCATCATCCGTGTCGCCGGGAAGACAGCATGCAGGTCGATCCGCCGTGGCTCCCGATCGCTCATGATCGTGACGAGCCGTCCTTCCCGCAGCGCCTCCTGCACGATGAAGGTCGGTTGCAGGATGATCCCCTGTCCGGCCAGCGCGGCCGCCAGCAAGGCATCGCCGTTGTTCGTCGCGAGGTTACCCCGCACCGGGATCAGCCGGCGTTGTCCGTCGGTGTCGGGCAGCGTCCAGCCATGCTTCTGGCCCGACAGCAGGTAGCGCAGGCAGTTGTGCTGCCGCAGATCCTCCGGCGTGGCTGGCGTGCCGTGGCGCGCGAGATAATCCGGCGAGGCGCAGAGGATGACCGGGAAGCGGGCCAGGCGTCGCAGGGCCAGGCTGCCATCCGTGACCTCGCCGATGCGCAGGGCGAGGTCGAAGCCTTCCTCGATCAGATCCACCTGGCGGTCATTGAGCATCAGCTCGACCTGAAGTTCCGGATACTCGGCCGAGAAGCGCGCCAGCACCGGTGCCAGGCTGCGCGTCGAGAAGGAGACCGGCGCGCTGATCTTCAGCGTGCCATGGAGCGCGGTGCGGAACTCGGCGGCATGGTCGGCGGCCTCCTGCAACTGTTCGAGGGCCAGGCGCGCGCGTTCGAAGAAGGCGGTGCCGGCTTCGGTCAGCGTCTGGCTGCGCGTGGTGCGCTGGAGCAGCCGGACGCCGAGCCGGCGTTCCAGCCCCTGGATGTGCCGGCTGACGGCCATGCGCGACAGGCCGAGATCCTCGGCGGCGGCGGCCTGGCTGCCCAGCTCGACCGTGCGGATGAAGGCGGTCAGCCCGTTGAGACGCTCCATGGCCCGTTTATAACGATATCCGGTACTATCTGTAAGCATTGGCCACGATTGTTGTGCTCGGAGATGCGTTCGATATGCGGCCCATCACCGGATCACCAGGATCGCACCGATGGCCGACGCCACCTCCACACCCCTGCATCGCCGCGGCCTGACGCGTCTGCTGGCCGCGGCTCCGGCCGTGCTTGCCGCCGGACGCGCGCTGGCCGATGCGACGCCCCAGCGCCCCGCCCCGGCGGTCGAGACCCGTAGCCTCGATGAACTGCACCGCGCCGCCATGGCCGAGGGCGGCCAGCTCACCGTCTATGCCGGCGGTGACGTCCCCAACGCCTATGCGGGCTGGGAGAATGCCTTCAAGGCGCGCTTTGCCGGCATGCAGATCCGCATCTTCGCGGATCTGTCGAAGTATCACGACGCGCGCATCGACCTGCAGCTTGCCCGCGGGCGGCTCGAAGCCGATGTCGCCATGCTGCAGACGCTGCACGATTTCGACCGCTGGAAGCGCGAGGGCAAGCTGCTGGCCTACAAGCCGCTCGACTGGGACGTGCTGTGGCCCGACACGCGCGACCCCGAAGGCGCCTTCCATTCCATCGGCTTCTTCGCCTTCAGCAACACCGTCAATGTCAGCCAGATCCCGATGGACCGGGCGCCGCGTGATGCGCTCGATTTCCTCGACCCGAAGCTGAAGGGCAAGCTGGTCCTCACCTACCCGCACGATGACGACGCGGTGCTGTTCCAGTTCGACCGCATCGTCGGCCTGCATGGCTGGGACTACATGGACCGGCTGATGGCGCAGGATGTGATGTGGATTCGCGGCACCGTGCCCGCGCGCATCGCCGTCCAGCGCGGCGACCGGGCGGCGAGCTTCACCTCCTCCGGCCCGCTGGTGCACAACACCGCCACGCCGCTGCGCTTCCAACTGCCGCGTAGCGAACCCTTCCTGAGCTGGCCGCAGACCGCCGCCATCCTCGCCGAGGCGCCGCACAAGGAAGCGGCGCGACTGTTCCTCTCCTGGATGGCATCGCGCGACGCGACCATCGCACGCACCGCGCAATGGTCGGCGCGGCGCGACGTCGCGGGCCCGCAGGGGGTCAACCCGATCTGGTCCTACAACACCGCGCCGCTCGCCTTCCGCGGCTTCATGCAGGACCGCGCCCGCGTCGAGCGGCTGAAGACCCAGTTCGAACACATCATCGGCCCGGCCCAGGGCGCGAACCCGACCGGGGTGAGCGGCGTCTATCTCCTCGGCGCCTGATCCCCGAAGGCGGGCACCGGGTCCGACGGATCAGCCCGGTGCCCGCGACCCCTCCTGCTGGGAACCGACACAATGAACCTGAGCACGCCGCGCGAGCGGCTTCTCCTCCCCTTCCTCGCCCCCTTCTACGAGGCCTTCGCGCAGCCGCTCGCCTGGGTCGGCTTCCGCGTCCTGGTCGGTGGTCTGCTGGTCTATGAGGGGCTGCCCAAGATCATGTCACCCTTCGCCCAGGTCGGCTTCGTGGAGATGCTGGGCTTCTACCCCGGCTGGCTGTGGTCGCCGCTGCTCGCGGCGATGCAGTTCTTCGGCGGCATCATGCTCGCGCTGGGCGTGGTCACGCGGCCGGTCGCCGTCGCCAATGCGGTGATGCTCGCCGTGACCTTCTGGTTCCACTACAGCCGCCCCTATGGCGACGCCTTCCTGACCGAAGCGGGGCTCGAGCTGTTGCGCAGTCGTGGGGCCGAGATCTTCACCCCGGCCGCGCTGCGGCGCCTGGCCGATGGCGGCGGGGCCTTCCTGCATCAGGTGCAGGGCAAGGCGGAGCTGCTGTCCATCGTCTGGACCGGCGGAGCGGCATTCTTCGCCGCCTTCGGCGGAGGCCCGCTGTCCCTGGACCGCGCGCTGATGCGCAAGGAAATCTGACCGGCGGAGGCCGGAAGCGCGTCGACTGGCGCGTTTCCGGACGCAGCCCATAGTCTCTGGAACCACGACAAGGCCGGGAATCCTGTCAGCATGACCGTTCATCAGGGCGCCTCCGGGCGCCGCAGCCTCATGAGGCTTGCCGCCATGGCCGCTCTGCCAGCCGCTGCCCAGGCCCAACAGGCTGGGCCTGATCTGCCTTTCGCGCTGCAGACGCCGATGCATTGCGGCGCGGTGTCGTTGCGTGTCCGCGACCTCGATCGCGTCGCCGACTACTACCGTGCGCTGCTGGGGCTCGATGTGCTGGACCGGACGCGCGAGAGCATCGCGCTCGGCGCCGGTGGTGTGGCGCTGCTGCACCTGAACGCCCGCCCTGGCGCGCCCTATGAGCCGCCCAACCAGGCCGGGTTGTTCCACACCGCCTTCCTGATGCCGACGCGCAGCGATCTCGCGCGCTGGGTCATGCATGTGGCCGCCGCGCGCATCCCGGTGACGGGCGCTTCGGACCATTCGGTCAGCGAGGCCATCTATCTCGATGACCCCGAGGGCAACGGCATCGAGGTCTACAGCGACCGTCCGCGCGAACAATGGCAATGGTCCAACGGTGTGGTGACGATGGGTACCCATCGCCTCGACGTGGATGCGCTGCTGATGCTCGCTCGCGCCGATGGCGCACGATACCAGGGCGCCCCCGCCGGGCTGCGCGTGGGCCACGTGCATCTGCGCGTCGGCGACATTCCGCGCGGGCGCGGCTTCTACCGCGAGACGGTGGGTCTCGACCCGACGCGGGAACGGGCAGGGGCGGCCTTCCTCTCCTCGGGCGGGTATCACCATCACGTCGCGATCAACACCTGGCAGAGCGCGGGCGCGGGTGCGCGCGACCCGCAGCGGACGGGGCTCGACTGGTTCTCGCTGACGGTCACCGATCCGGCGCTGCTGGACGCGCAGGCCGCGCGGCTGGAGCGCGCCGGGGCGCGGGTGCGGCCACTTGAGGGCGGTGGTATCGCGGCGGCCGATCCGTGGGGAACGACGTTGCGCCTGGTGCCGGCGGCCTGAGGCGATCCTGAGAGAGGCGCTTTGCGTCGCGCCCGCGCTCACCCCGCCAGGACAGGTTGGGCGCGGAGGGCGCGGTCCGAGCGAGTCTGTGTCCGCCGGGGCGCCGGCAGCGGTGGAGACGGTGTTTCGCCGCAGCGCGGTCGGCGGGGAATGGCCATTCATGATGCCATGCTTCCCGAGGTTGGCTTTTCCGAACCGACGATCATCGCGGAAGACCTGCCGGCCGCGTCTTGCAGCCGTCGCGGGCATGCCGATCTTGCTCCTCAAGACTGGTGCGCTGCCCTTCTCGGCCGCATCCCGCACAGGAGCATCTCATGCCCACCCAGCGTCGCCTGCATCTCGGCGCCTTCATGCGCCCCGTTTCCATCCACACCGGGGCCTGGCGCTACCCGGGCGCCTGGCCGGATGCGAACTTCTCCTTCCCCAAGCTGAAGCAGCTCATCCAGAAGCTCGAGGCCGGGAAGTTCGACGCCTTCTTCATGGCGGACCACCTCGCGCTGCTGAACATGCCGATCGAGGCGCTGCGGCGTAGCCACACCGTCACTTCCTTCGATCCGCTCACGCTGTTGCCGGCACTCGCCGCGGTGACGGAGCGCATCGGGCTCATCGCGACGGCCTCCACCACCTACAATGACGCCTATCATATCGCCCGGAAGTTTGCCTCGCTCGACCACATCTCGAATGGCCGTGCGGGTTGGAACGTGGTCACCACGGCCAACCCCGACGCTGCGCAGAATTTCGGCCATGACGCGCACATGGCCCATGGCGAA
This sequence comes from Roseomonas sp., assembly GCA_041906015.1. GTDB lineage: Bacteria > Pseudomonadota > Alphaproteobacteria > Acetobacterales > Acetobacteraceae > Neoroseomonas. The sequence goes on along the minus strand of JAYRJZ010000080.1, from coordinate 2,988 downwards.
CGCTACAAGCGCGCCCGCGAATTCTACGATGTCGTCACTGGGCTGTGGGACAGCTTCGCCGACGACGCCTTCATCCGCGACGCCGAGAGCGGCATCTTCTGGGATCCCGCGAAGATGCATGTGCTGAACCATGTCGGGCCGGAACTGTCCGTGCGTGGGCCACTCAACGTCGCGCGCCCCGTGCAGGGCTGGCCGGTGATCGTGCAGGCGGGTGCCTCGGATGCCGGCCGGCAGCTCGCCGCCGAGACCGCCGAGATGGTCTTCGCCGCCGGCGGGCCGATCGCGGATGCGCAGGCTTTCTATGCCGATGTAAAGTCCCGCGCCGCGGCGGTCGGGCGGAACCCCGACCACATCAAGATCCTGCCCGGCGCACTGGTCGTCGTCGGTGACACGGTGGAAGCGGCGAAGGAGAAGCGCGCACGGCTCGACAGCCTGGTGCACTACGAGAGCGCGATCGGCTCGCTGTCGATCGCCCTGGGCGTCGATGCGCGCGCCTTTGACCCGGATGGGCCATTGCCCGAGATCCCCGAGACTGAGCACAGCAAGAGCGGCCGCGAGCGGGCCATCGCCATCGCGCGGCGAGAGAACCTGACCGTGCGGCAACTCGCGCAGCGGCTCGGCGGCTATGGCGGTGCGGCGATCGTCGGGACGGCGCAGACCATCGCGGATGAGATGCAGGAATGGCTGGAATCCCGTGCCTGCGACGGCTTCAACGTGATGTTCCCCTTCGTGCCCGCGGGGCTCGACGAATTCGTGGACCAGGTGGTGCCGGAACTGCAGCGGCGCGGGATCTTCCGCACGGAGTATGAAGGCACGACGCTGCGAGAGCATCTCGGCCTGCCGCGGCCGGAGAACCGGTTCTTCGCGGGCGTGGCGCAGGCGGCGGAGTAGCGCTGCGGAGCGGGGGCTCTGTGCCCTCCGGCCCTTCGTTGGGGACGATCGGATGCTGGGCATCCTGGACCGCAGTATTCTGGCGTTGGGCAGCGCGGTCGTTGCCGTCCCTCCCAGTGCGCTTCGGGCGCAGGAGCGCGCCTTGGCGCTGATCCTGTCAGTCGGGCACGGCGCCAAGTCGAGGTTTGCAAAGGCCTTTCGGCCTTTGCTGGGGAGGTGTCGGAGGGGCAAAGCCCCTCTGACGTCGGCAGCGACGTATCCCTGTCAGTCTCCGTTCAGCGTCGCCTCGAACTCCCGGAACAGCGCCACCGCCTTCGCATCGAAGAAGGGCAGCACCTGCGACAGGAAGATCCCGGTCGTCCCGCGCCCGTGGTCGATCCAGTAATAGGTATTCGCCAGCCCCGCCCAGGCGAGCCCGCCCGCCGAGCGTCCCTGCGGCGTCGGCCGGCGATTCACCAGGAAGGACAGCCCCCAGCCGCAGGGTAGGCCGGGAAAGAAGTCGGCGTCATTCGTCGCCGCCGGCATGGCCGAGATCATCGGCTGCACCGCGAGCGGCGCGATCTGGTCCTGGGCCATCATGGCGATGGTCTCGGGCTTCAGCAGGCGTTCGGAACCATGCCGCCCGCCGTTGAGGATCATGCGCGCGAAGACCAGGTAGTCGCGTGCGGTGGAATAGAGCCCGCCGCCGCCGCTTTCGAATTCCGGGTTCTGCTCGACGATCATGTCGATCGGGGAGAGCGACCCATCCGCCCCTCGCGCATGGACGGGCGCGAGGCGCGCGCGCATCGCGTCGGTGAGGCGGAAGGCGGTGTCGGGCATGCCGAGCGGCGCGAAGATCGTCTGCGCGAAATGCTCGCCGAGTGTCTGCCCTGTTGCGGCCTCGACCAGGCGGCCGACCCAGTCGATGCCGATGCCGTAGTGCCAGGCCTCGCCCGGGTCGAACAACAGAGGCAGCCGCATCGCGGCGAGCTTGCCGGTCGGCATGGGCGGCAGGCCGAGCGCCTTGCGCGCGGCGATCGTCTCGCGGCTCCACATCTCGTAGGAAAAGCCGGAGGTATGGGTCAGCAGGTGGCGCAGGGTCATGGCCCGCTTCGGGGCGCGCAGCATGGGCTGGCCGGCGGGGTCGAAGCCGTCCAGGACCTGGATCGCGCCCAACTCGGGCAGGATGTCCGCCGCCGGGGCGTCGAGGGAGAGGCGTTTCGCCTCGACCAGGCGCATGGCCGCGACCGCCGTGACCGCCTTGGTCATGGAAGCGATCCAGACCACCGTGTCCGGGGCCATCGGGTCGGTCCCGCCCAGGCGTCGCACGCCGAAGCCCTGGGCAAAGCCGGCTTCGTCCCGGCCCGCCGCCGCCACCACCAGGCCCGGCAGGTCCCCCGCCTGGACCGCGCCCTGCATGCGCAGCGCGATCGCCCCACTTCCCTTCACTGGCGCCTCTCCCCATCTGGCCGGACATGGCCGCCCTGTCAGCCTCGCACGGCCGGGCCGCTTCCCCCAGCCCACGGCCGGAGGTTAAGGTGGCCGACTTTCATGGAGGAGAGTGCCAGACAATGACCGCGCGAGGCTGGAGCCCCGATTCCTGGCGGGCGATGCCGATCCGGCAGGTGCCGGACTACCCGGACCAGGCGGCGCTTGCCGCGATGGAAGGGAAGATCGCGCGATTTCCTCCGCTGGTTTTTGCAGGCGAGGCCCGGCGCCTCCGGGCGGCGCTCGCACGCGCCGGCGACGGTGAAGCCTTCGTCCTGCAGGGTGGGGATTGCGCCGAGAGTTTCGGCGACTTCACCGCCAACGTGATCCGCGACAGCTTCCGCGTGCTGCTCCAGATGGCCGTGGTGCTGACCTTCGGCGGGTCGGTGCCGGTGGTGAAGCTCGGCCGCATGGCCGGGCAGTTCGCCAAGCCGCGGTCGTCCGACACCGAGACGAAGGACGGCATCACGCTGCCCTCCTATCGCGGCGACATCGTGAACGGCCCCGACTTCACGGCCGAGGCCCGCATCCCCGACCCGTCGCGCATGGAATTCGCCTACATGCAGTCGGCGGGGACGATGAACCTGCTGCGCGCCTTCGCGACGGGTGGCTATGCCGACCTGCATCATG
>JAYRJZ010000079.1:0-25222 GCA_041906015.1 Roseomonas sp. | reverse complement strand
CCCCCCCCAATCCTTCAGCAAAAGTACCAGAGCAGTCTTTGCAAACCTCCTTCCGGCGCCTCACGCCGCAGGCCGAATTTGCGCCCGAAAGACGCCAGGAGGGGGAAGCCGAGAGCCCAAGACGTCTCAGGCCTCGACGACGACATAGGCCTCCTCGACCCGCACCGGGAAGGTCTCGGCGGTATAGGGGCCTTCGACCAGCGTCGTGCCTTCCGCGACCTCGGCCGGAAAGGGCCTGACCTTCGTCCGACGCGGATCGAACCACGACTTGCCGGTGCGGATGTCGAACTCCCACTGATGCCAGGGGCAGCGCACGAATTCCCCGGCGCGAGAGAAATGGTACTGCCCTGGCTCATCCGACTGGGTCAGGCCGCAGAGGATGCCGCCCGACAGCGCGCTGCCCTGATGCGGGCAGCGGTCGAGCAGCGCGAAGAACGCGCCATCCAGGTTGAAGACGACGATGCGCTTGCCGGCGGCTTCCACCACGCGGCGCCCGCCGGGCGGGATCTCGCTGACCGGCGCGACGACATGCTTGCTCATCGGAAACGATAGACCCTGTTCGCATTGCCGCCATAGATCGCCGCCCGCTTCTCCTCCGGGATGAAGGAGGGAATGGCGAGGCGCGGATCGTCGAAATCCCAGTGCGGGTAGTCCGAGGCGAACAGCACGCGATCCCAGCCGATCCATTCCATCACGTCGAGCAGATGCTCGGGCCGTTCCGGTTCCTCGATGGGCTGGGTGGAGACGAAGACGCTCTCGCGCATGATCTCGGACGGCGCGCGGGTCAGGTGCGGCACCTCGTCGCGCAGCCGCTTCCAGGCCCCGTCCAGCCGCCAGGCGAGCGAGGGCATCCAGCCGAAGCCGCATTCGATCATGACCACGCGCAGGCCCGGGAAGCGGTCGAAGATGCCCTCGACCACCATCGAGGCCACCTGCGCCTGGGCCGAGGTCGCGTGTTCCTGCACCTCCTCGACATAGAAGGAGGGCCAGCCGGTGCTGGTCATGGCATGGCCCGAATAGCCGAAGGCGTGGATGCCGACGGGCAGCCCGGCCTCGGCGGCGGCCTGCCAGATCGGCCAGTAGCGTTGGCGGCCCAGCGGCTCGCAGGTGCGGCTCATCAGCAGCACCTGGCAGAAGCGCGGGTCGCCGGCCCAACGGCGGATCTCCTCCGCCGAGGCGGCGCCATCCTCGTACGGCACGACGATCGACCCGCGCAGCCGCGGTTCATGCCGCAGCCAGTGCTCAACCTGCCACTCGTTCACGGCGCGGGAGAGCGCGACGGACAGCCCGTCATTCACATCTCCCTGCCCCGAGGGCTGCAACGGATTCAGCACCCCGACATCGAGCCCGTAGCGGTCCAGCAACTGTTCCTGGAGAAACGGCAGATCCGAGGCCGGCGGCCCGCCACCTGGCGGCCAGGCATCACGCCGGCAGGCGAGCGGCGCCGCCTTCGGGAAGGGATAGCCCTTGGCGAAGCCGTGCCGCGCATGGATGCCGTAGGTGGCCAGCCGGTGCCAATCCGCGTCGGAGAGGAAGGGCCGGAACTCCGACAGGTCCCGCACCCGCGGATGGATATCGACATCGACCAGGCCGAGCGTGGCCGCCGCCGGCTTGCCGTAGGTCGCGATGGGACGGACGAGGTTCATGCGCTCACTCCCTCCGTGATCCGCGCATAGGTGGCGCGTGGATTGTCCACCATGATCTTCGCCAGCAGCCCTTCCGGCAGGCCGGGCGGAACGGTGTCGTCGCCATCGAAATGCGCATGCGGCCAGTCGGTGGCCCAGAGCAGCAGCTCGTCCGAGCGCAGATGGTCCAGCAGCCGCTTCACCTGATCCGCGTCGTCGGGCGCGTCGAAGGGCCGCACGGTCAGGCGCACATGGTCGCGCACGATCTCGGCCGGGGACCGGTCGATCCACGGGATCTCGAAGCGCACGCCCTTCCAGGACTTGGTCAGGCGCCACAGGAAGGCCGGCAGCCAGGAGACACCGGATTCCACCAGCACGACCTTCAGCCCCGGGAATTTCGTGAAGACGCCTTCCGTCACCAGGGACGCCAGCGTGGCCTGGAAGCCGTAGGAATTCGACGCGTATTCCTCGACATGCCAGGACGGCCAGCCCACCGAGGTCGGCGGGTGCCGCCAGGCACTGCCGGCATGGATGGCGAGCGGCAGCCCGTGCCGTTCCAGCGCCGCGTGCAGGGGCCAGTGCTCCCGCCGCCCGATCGGGCTTTCGCCCATGCACAGCACCATGGCCTGGACGAAGCGGCGATCGGGGGCGAGGCGCTCGATCTCGGCCAGCGCCTCATCGAGCCCGTTGGGCAGCAGGATCGCCGCGCGCAGCCGGTCGTCGCGATCGAGCCATTCCGCGCGCACCCAGTCGTTCACCGCGCGCGCCATGGCTGCCGACATGTCGCGGCTGAAGGGAAGCTGCACCGGAAACAGCGGATTGAGGATGCCGATCCCCGCGCCCCAGCGATCCAGCGCCTGGTCCTGCAACTCGGCCACGGTGCATGGCGCGCGCCCCTTCGCGCCGCGCCAATCCGCACGGACCGAACTCGGCGCATTGGGCGGGTAGGAGGCGCTTTCCAGCACTTCGATCCCGCGCTCGACCAGCGTGTGGCGCCAGTAGTCGTCCATGAAGGGCAGCAGCGCGGCCACGCCGGGCACGCCCGGATGCAGGTCGCAATCGATGGCGGTTGCGGTCACGTTTCCTCCGCGCCGTTCGCCGGCGTCAGGCGGACAGGTTCCACCCAATGGACGGGGCAGGCAACCTCTGTGAAGCAGTACGTTGCGAATCCGGCCTGAACGATGCTCGCATGCGATCCGTGGGCAACGGATCGCGGATCGGACCATGGCCAATCTCTATGTCGTCGATGAGGGCGCGCCCCATGCGGAAACGCTGATGACCTGGCTCGGCATGCGGGGCCTGCCGGTCGTGCCTGTCGCCCGCGCCGACGACATGCTGCGGGTCGCCCTGGCCATCGTGCGGACAGCCCGGCAGCACCCCGCCACCCATGGCCGCATCCGCACGCTGTTCCTGATGGCCCACGGGGATGCCGGGCATCTGCGGCTCGGCGCCGGGCTGACGACGGCGACGGCGGGGGATCTCGGACCCGTCCATCCCTGCCTGCATGGCGGGCTGCTGAGCAGCGTCTGCATCTATGGCTGCAATGTCGGCTCCGCCGTTGCGGCGGATGCGCATGGCGGCGGAACGGCGTTCTCCCCCTGGGAGACGCCGTCGATGGCCGGCAGCGTGCGCGGCGGCGCCGGCTTCGCGCTGCTCCAGGCCCTCGCGCGCACGCTCGGCGTGCGGGTGTCCGCCCCGGTGATCCGGCAGGATCTCGGCCCACGGGACTACGAACACCTGCTGGAAGGACGCGCCTATCAGGGGCCGGTGCTGACGGTGAACCCGACAGGCAGCTTTTCCATCATCCGCACCGATGCGCAGGGCAACATCGTCAGCCAGCAGGACAGCGAGCTGGATTTCCTCTGACCTGCCGGCGGGGCCGGCTCTTTCTCGTTCTCGAGAAGCCCGTGTTGGGCGCCGGGACACATGAAGCCGCGCCGTCCGCCGCATGACCCGGGTGCAATCCGGGGATACCGAACGGTTCCGCATCGGGGCCGGGGGTTGAGCGCCCTGCCCGACCGCGCCACCCTGGCCCGGCATGACGACCGAGATCCCCCCGCCCGGCGAGGCGCGCGACATCATTCCAGGCCTGCGGTGGATGCGCTTCCCGCTGCCCTTCCCGCCCCATCACGTGAATGTCTGGCTGCTGGAGGATGGCGACGGCTGGCTCGTCATCGATGCCGGCGTCAATGACGAGGCGACACGCGGCCATTGGCAGACGGCGCTGACCGGCGCGGCCTTCGGCGGGCAGAAGCTGCGCCGCCTGTTGATCACCCATTTCCACCCCGATCACGCCGGGCTGATGGGCTGGCTGGCCGAGGCCCATGGCGTGACGCCGCTGATGACGCGCATCGAATGGCTGCAGGCGCGCGCCGTCTGGTACGACACGGGCACGGACATGCTGCAGCAGCAGGCGGAGTTCGCCCGCATCGCCGGCGCGTCGGAGGCCTACAGCGCCTATCTGCTGCGCCGCGGCGCGCTATACGCCAAGGCCGTCGCAGCGCTGCCGCGCGCCTTCCGCGCCATCGCCGACGGCGAGACCCTGGTGATCGGCGGCCGCCGCTGGCGCGTGCTGACCGGCCAGGGCCATGCGCCGGACATGGCCTGCCTGCATTGCGCGGAGGAGGACATCCTGATCGCCGCCGACCAGGTGCTGCCGCGCATCACCCCCTATGTCGGGCTGCATGCGGGGGAACCGATGGGCGATCCGCTCGGCGCCTTCCTCGCCACGCTGCGGCGCTTCCACGCCCTGCCGGAGAAGACGCTGGTGCTGCCCTCGCATGGCGACCCCTTCAGCGGGCTCCATGCCCGGCTGACCGCCATCATGGACCACCATGACGAACGCCTCGCGGCGCTGGAGGAAGCCTGCCGCGAACCCCAGACGGCGCACGCCCTGCTGCCGGCACTGTTCCGCCGGCCGCTCGACGACCGCTCGCTGGGCTTCGGGCTGGGCGAGACCCTCGCGCATCTCCGCCGGCTGGAGGAACATGGGCGGATCGAACGCCTGCCCGGTGCGGATGGCGTCGTGCTGTGGGGAAGGAAATAGCCATGTCGCGACCGGCCCGCCGGGTCCCGCCCGCCCGCGCCATGATCGTCGCCCCGCAGCCCGAGGCGGTGGAGGCCGGCGCGGCGGTGCTCGCCGCGGGCGGCAACGCGATCGACGCCGCGCTCGCCTGCGCCTTCACCCAAGGCGTGGTGGATCCGATGATGTGCGGGCTGGGCGGCCTCGGCGTGCTGACCGTCCATGACCCGAAGACCGGCACGCAGATCGTCTTCGATGGCCTGTCCCCCTGCCCCGCCGCGGCGCATGAGACGATGTGGGAGGCGCTGTTCGAACGCGAATGCACGGACGGCTACGGCTTCGTGCTGAAGGGCGCGCCGAACGAGGTCGGGCGCGGGGCGGTGACGGTGCCTTCCATTCTCCGCACCTTCGCCGAGGCGCATGCCCAGTTCGGCCGCCTGTCCTGGGCCGCGCTGTTCGACGGCGCGATCGCCTGCGCGCGGGATGGCTGGATGGTCCGCCCGCATGTCCACACCATGATGGTGGCGGATGAAAGCGTGTATGGCCGCATCGGCATCGCGCAGAAGCTCGCGCATACACCGGACAGCGCACGGCTTTATCTGCGCGCCGACGGCACGCCGAAGAAGCCGGGCGAGCGCGTGCTGAATCCGGACCTCGCCGCGACGCTCGAAACCGTCGCGCGCGATGGTGCCGACACCTTCTATACAGGCGAGATCGCGCGCCGCATCGCCGCCGACATGGCCGCGCATGGCGGTCTGATCACCGAGGCGGACCTCGCCGCCGTACGCGCGCGGCGCGTGGAACCGCTGCGCGTGCCTTATCACGGCCGCACGCTGGTGCTGCCGCCGCCCCCCGCGGGCGGAATCTTCATCGCGGAGGTGCTGCGCATCCTCCAGCACTTCGACCTGCCGGGGATGGGGCACAACAGCCCCGCGATGATCGCCGTGCTGGCCGAGGCGATGAAGATCGCCGGGATCGACAAGGACCGCCATGTGGGCGATCCGGACTTCGTCGCCATCCCGCTGCATCGGCTGCTGTCGGATGGGTATGCGCATGAGTGCGCGGCGCGGATCAGGGCCGGGGAACGCGCGTCGCTGGCCCGCCTCGGCGCGGAGCCGAAGGGGACGACGACGATCTCCTGCGTCGATGCCGATGGGCTCGTGGTCAGTGTGACGCATACGCTCGGCATGCCCTCGGGCGTCATACCCCCAGGGCTCGGCTTCATGCTGAACGGGGCGATGAACTGGTACGATCCGCGCCCGGGCAGGCCGACCTCCATCGCGCCGGGCAAGCGGCGCTTCTCCTCCATGTCGCCGCTGATCGTGATGGAAGGCGAGACGCCCGTCGCGACGCTCGGCGCGCCGGGCGGGGCCTGGATCGGCATCGCGCTAGCGCAGGTGCTGGTGAACCTGCTCGATTTCGGGATGGGCATCCAGGAAGCGGTGCTCGCCCCGCGCGTCAGCGCGACCAGCGAGGCGCTGGACCTCTCCCTGCGCATCCCCCGGGCGACGGAAGCCGCGCTCGCCGCCGATGGCTACAAGGTGAAGCGGGTCCCGACGACCTATGCCTTCGCCGGCGTGCACGGCATCGCGATGTGGGATGGCGTGCTGGAAGGGGCGGCCGACCCACAGCGGGACGGCTATGCGGCGGGGATCGCCTGATGGAGCTGCGCGACTTCTGCCGCCGCCTGCCGAAGGTCGAGCTGCATGTGCATCTGCTCGGCGCCATCCGGCTCGACACGCTGGCCGAGATGGCCGCGCGCCAGGGTGCCGGCTACACGGCCGAGGAAGTGGCCGAGCTGGCCCGGCGCGACGCCAAGCCCAAGGGTGTGCTGCACATCCTGCGCGCGCTGGAACGGCGCATCATGCGCGGGCCCGAGGACCTGCACCGCATCGCCTACGAATATCTGGAAGATGCGGCATCCCAAGGCGTGCGCCATGCCGAGATCTTCTGGAATCCCACCGGTGCCGCGCGCGACACGGGCATTCCCTATGCCGCCGGGGCGGATGCGATCCTCGCCGCCTTCGACGACGCGAAGCATGACCACGGCATCTCGGCGCTGCTGATCCCGTCCATCGACCGCGAAGGCACGCCCGAGGAAGCCGCCGAGATGGTCGACTGGATGACTGGGCATCGGCGTGACCGGATCATCGGCCTCGGCATCGACTACCGCGAGAATGACGGCCCGCCGGAAGCCTTCTGGAAGGCGTATCGGGCGGCGAAGCGCGCCGGCTTCCGCCTGACCGCCCATGCCGGCGAATTCGGCTGCCACTGGCGCAACATCGAAACCGCGATCGACCTGCTGGAGGTCGAGCGCATCGACCATGGCTACACCGTGCTGGACAACCCGGCGCTCGCGCGCCGCTGCGCCGAACGCGGCATCGTCTTCACCGTGGTACCGACCAATTCCTATTACCTGCGCACGCTGGAACCGGATCGCTGGGCGTTCGACCATCCGATCCGCCGCATGCCCGAAGCCGGGCTGCTGATCCATCCCAACACCGACGACCCGCCGCTGCACCGGGTCGATCCGGAACGCTGCTGGGCGATGATGGTCGAGGATTTCGGCTTCAGCCTCGATGACCTGCGGCTGTTCATGCTGAACGGCATCCTCGGCGCCTTCATCCCCGAGGCGGAGCAGCGCGGGCTCGCCGCCACCTTCGTCGCGGAGTATGACGCCCTCCGCAAGGAGATGGACGCCGCAGCATGAATGCTCCCCAGACGATCGCCGCCATCCGGGCCGACACCCGCTTCGCCAAGGCTGCTGCCCAGCTCGCCGCCGATCACGACCGCATCGTGCAGGACGTGATCACGCTGACCGAGATCCCGGCCCCGCCCTTCGGCGAGGAGCAGCGTGCGGCCGCCTATCTCGACATGCTGAAAGCGCATGGGCTGGAAGAGGTCGAGCAGGACGCGATCGGCAATGTCATGGGCATCCGCCGCGGCTACGGCAACGGCGAGATGCTGGTCGTCGCCGCGCATCTCGACACCGTCTTCCCCGCCGGCACGGATGTGCGCGTGCGGCGCGAGGGCACGAAGCTGTTCGCCCCTGGCGTATCGGACGACACCTGGTCGCTGGCGGTCAATCTCGGCTTCATCCGCGCGCTGGACGCGGCGGGCATCCGCACGCGACAGGACATCCTCTTCCTCGGCGACGTGGGCGAGGAAGGCCTCGGCGACCTGCGCGGCGTGCGGCATTTCTTCGAGCATTCGCGCTATCGCCCCCGCGTGCGCGGCTTTCTCACGGTGGACAGCCCGCAGGTCGAACACATCGTCTCGGGTGGCGTCGGGTCGCGGCGCTACCGCGTCACCTTCCGCGGGCCGGGCGGGCATTCCTATGCCGCCTTCGGCCTGGTGAACCCGATGTATGCGATGGCCGAGGCCGCGCGCGGCCTTGCCGCCGTCGAGGTGCCGCGCGACCCGCCGACCACCCATTGCGTGAGCGTGGTGAGCGGCGGGACGTCGATCAACGCCATCGCCAATGCGGTGACGATCGAAGTTGATCTGCGTTCCGCTTCCGCGGCCGAGCTGGCGAAGCTGGACGCGGCCTTCCTTGCCATCGTCGAGAAGGCCGTGGCGACCGAGAATGCCGCGCGCTCGACCAAGTCCGGCGTGATCACGGCCGAGATCGCCCGCGTCGGCGACCGCCCCGCCGGCGAGACCCCGGCGGGCAACCCGATCCGCGACATCGCCGCGGCCGCCGTCGCCTCGGAAGGCTACAGCCCGAGCTTCGAATTCTCCTCCACCGACGCGAATGTGCCGATGAGCCTCGGCATCCCGGCGCTGAAGGTCGGCGCGGGCGGGCGCGGCGGGCGCGCCCATTCGCTCGAGGAATGGCTGGACGTGGAACCGGAGGAATGCCTGCGCGGCATGCGCACCACGCTCGCCGCCATCCTCGCTCTGGCAGGGATGGAAGGGATCGGCTGATCCCTTCCGGCTTCCGTCAGAAGCTGAAATTCACCGCGAGGTAGGGGCCGCCCATCGTCAGGGATTCGACCAGGCCACTGTTGCCCTGGTCGTAGGAGAGGTAGCGGTAGCCGAGTTGCACTCCCGCCCAGCCGGTCTGGTAGCCAACCCCCAGGAAGGTCTGCCAGGTCAGGCGCGAATTGCCGACGCCGAGGTCGAAGTAGTAGGGCACGAAGACCCCCGTATCGCCAACCAGGATGCGGCCGCGGACGCCGGCGATGCCGTTCCAGATGTTGTCGTTGCCGGACAGCCGGCCGTTGCGGCCGAGCACGACCCCGTTCCCGCCCGGCCCGGTGACATCCGCTGCCAGCCGGTAATTGGTGTGCGCATCGATGCCGAGGTAGCGGAAGCCGCCGATGACATCGAAATTGCCCCAGGAGCCGCGCGCGAGCGTATAGCCCATCGCCAGCGTCCATAGCGTGGTGTCGAGGTCGCTGTCGGCGCTCAGCGTCTGGACGCTCGTCACCGGGTTGTTCGCCAGCGGCGATGGGTTGGCGGAGCGCACGCGGCTCGAACTGGAACCGAGCCCGACATAGATGAAATCGGTGACCAGCGAGATGCGGTCGTAGCGCGCTTCCGCGCTCAGCATCACCGCGGCGTTCAGGTCGCTGAGGTAGTCGTTGGATTCGGCCTTCACATTCGCCGTGCCGGGCACGCCGCGCGGCAGCGTGTAGTTGAGGCGCGCATCGAAGGTGGGCAGCCAGCCATAGAAGCCGACCTGGAAGCCCCAGCCGCTGCGCTCGTCGGCCCCCTGGGCATGGGCCGTGGCGGGTGCCCCGAAAGCCGTCGCGACGGCCAGCAGGGCGGCGGGGAAGAAGCGGCAGAGGCGCATGGCACATCCGGATCCGTGTGGGTGCCTTGCAGCGGGCCGGCTTCCGCCGCGTCAGGCTTTGACAGTAGGATCGGTCACGAAGCCGTCAGCCGCCATAGATATTCGATAGCCGTTTCCTGCATCCACGGCCGGCATCGGACGCGGAACCGTGCCGGATGGCGCGTTTCCAGACCGGCCGTCATGCAAGGGCGCCTTTCCTGAATTCCGGAACCGGCAAGGGCGTCGCCCCACAGGCGCGGAGATCCGTCTCGGCGGTTGAATCAGGGAAGGACGCCGCCGCTCCCATGCCAATCGCACCAGTCATTTCCAGATGCTGAGCTGACGACCCGGATGCTTGCGCTGTGGATGTCAGAGGGGCTTTGCCCCTCCGACACCTCCCCAGCAAAGGCCGAAAGGCCTTTGCAAACCTCAACTTGGCGCCGGGCATCGCGGGCAGAATGGCGCCGAAACCCGCCTTTGCGCACGAAGCGTGTTCGGCAGGGCGAAAGAACGGCTGCGGCGCCCCGCACCAGAAGATTGCGGTCCAGGATGCCCAGCATCCTGGCGGGAGGAGGCTCGGAGGAGGGCAGAGCCCTCCTTCGACCTTCACCAGCGCAATCAGGCCAGTAGTCAGAAAGACCGATGGTATCAGACTTTCTCGGGGTAGAGGCCCGCAATGGCCCCGGCCGTCGCCGCGATGCGCCCGCGCTCGGTGATCAGCCCGGTCACGAGCCGCGCGGGCGTCACGTCGAAGGCCGGGTTGGCGGCGGGGCTGCCCTGCGCGACGACGCGGATCGTCTCGATCCGGCCATCGCCGGTCCGGCCCGTCAGCTCCGTCACCTCGGTCTGGCTGCGTTCCTCGATCGGGATCTCACGCACGCCGTCGGCGACGCGCATGTCGAGCGTCGAATGCGGCAGCGCCACCCAGAAGGGCACGCCATTGTCCCGCGCCGCCAGCGCCTTCAGGTAGGTGCCGATCTTGTTCGCCACATCCCCGTTGCGCGTGACGCGATCGGTGCCGACGATGACGATGTCCACTTCGCCATGCTGCATCAGGTGCCCGCCGGCATTGTCGGCGATGACGGTGTGCGGCACGCCATGGGCGCCGAGCTCGAAGGCGGTCAGCGCCGCGCCCTGGTTGCGTGGCCGCGTCTCGTCCACCCACACATGGATGGGCAGGCCCGCATCATGAGCCATGTAGATCGGCGCCAGCGCCGTGCCCCAATCCACCGTGGCGAGCCACCCGGCGTTGCAATGGGTCAGCACGTTGATCGGCTGGTTCGGCTTCCGCGCCGCGATCTCCTGCAGCAGAGGCAGGCCGTGGCGGCCGATCGCCGCGCAGGTCTCGGCATCGTCATCGGCGATGGACGCGGCCTCGGCATAGGCAGCGGCGGCGCGTCCTTCCGGCGGAAGGTTGCGCAGCGCGGCACGCATCCGCTCGATGGCCCAGCGCAGGTTGATCGCGGTCGGGCGTGTCGCGGCCAGCCGCGTGCAGACCGCCTCCAGCGTCGAAGGGTCGCGTCGCATCGCGAGCGCCACGCCATAGGCCGCCGCCGCCCCGATCAGCGGCGCGCCGCGCGTCTGCATGGACCGGATGGCGTGGGCGACCTGGTCTTCCTCGGTCAGGCGGAGCCAGTCCACCTCCCAGGGCAGCTTCGTCTGATCGAGGATGCGCACGGACCAGCCATCCGCGGGATCCACCCAGATGCTGCGATAGGCGACGCCATCGATCTTCATTCTCATCCCCTGCGGCCGGCTGCGCAGGGGACTTAGAGCACTTCCCGCCCGGACGAAATCACCTGGCGCCCGGCGCTGCCCAAGCTTCAGGCAGATCGCGTCCGGAAACCGCCGAAAGCCGGCGCCGCGCCATCGCCAAGGGCATGCTGCGGTGCAATAGTGATCGTCCGTACCGATGCCGAACGACACGCCGCAGCCGGCCCCCTCGCCGCAGCCCGCCATTCGTCTGCCACTGTGGCTGCTGGTGCTGGTCACCACCTCCGGCACCTTCGGCATCCATGTCTTCGTGCCGGCACTGCCGGCCGCCGGGGTCGCGTTGCAGGCCCCCGCCGCGCTGATGTCGTTGACGATCAGCCTCTATGCGCTGGGCCTCGCGCTGGGGCAGCTCTTCTACGGGCCGGTCTCGGATCGCTTCGGGCGGCGGCCGGTCCTGCTGGCCGGCCTCAGCCTGTACAGCCTGGCGGGGCTGGTCGCAGCGCTTGCGCCCGAGGCCCATGCGCTCATCGCCGCCCGGCTGCTCCAGGCGCTGGGGGGCTGCGCGGGGCTCGCCCTTGGGCGCGCCATGGTGCGCGACGTCGCGCCGCCGCGCGAGGCCGCCTCGCGCCTCGCCCTGCTGAACCTCGCCGTTTCGGCAGGGCCGGCCATGGCGCCGCTGATCGGCGGCTTCCTCGCCGAACAGGTGAACTGGCGCGCCATCTTTCTGTTCATGGCCTTCATGGGCGGCACGACCACGCTGCTCGCGCTCCGCATCCTGCCCGAGACGCATCCGGGCGGGCGCGGGCGCAGCGTCGCTGCGCTGGCACGGGACTACCGTCACCTCATCGGTTCACCCGCCTTCCTGGGCTATGCCATCGGCGGCGGCTGCGCGACGACGAGCTGGTTTGCCTACCTCACCGCCCTGCCCTTCATGGTGGTGGAACAGCTTGGCAGGCCGGTCAGGGAGGTCGGGCTCATCGCGCTCGCCATGGTGCTCGGCACCTCGATCGGCAATGCGGTGGCGAGCCGGCTCGTGCGGCGGGTCTCACTGTCGATCCTGCTGCCCTGCGCCAGCGCCTTCGGGGTGATGGGAAGCCTGCTCTTCCTCATCGCCGTGCTGAGCGGGCAGCTCAGCCTCGTCACGATCATCCTCGGCCCGTTTCTCTTCATGGTGGGGGTCGGTGTCACCAGCCCGCTCGCGCTGACCAAGGCAATCAGCGTGAACCCGGCGGTCATCGGGTCCGCCTCGGGGCTCTATGGGTTTTCGCAGATGGGGGTCGGCGCGGTCTGCGCCTCGCTCGCGGGGCTCGGCCGGGCGCCGGCGGTGGCCGGGGCGACGGTGCTGGCCGGGGCGGCCGTGCTCGGTCTCGGCTGCTTCATCGTGGCGCAGGTCTGGGAAAGGCGCGGACGCCGCGGGTGAAGGGCGATCCTGGACCATCGGCCGGGCAGAGCGCGAATGCCCCGCGCGGGAGCTTTGGCCCGCGCCGCCCTCAGATCCGCTGATGCAGCGCGCAGACCAGGGTGAACAGCCGCCGCGCCGTCTCGAAATCCACGTCGATGCGGCCCTTGAGCCGCTGCAGCAGCAGTTCGGCCCCTTCGTTGTGCAGCCCGCGCCGGCCCATGTCGATCGCCTGCACCCGGCTTTCCGGGCCGCTTTCGGCGACCGCGCGCTCATGCGCCTCGACCACCAGGTGGTAATCCTTGATCAGCCGGCGGAAGGGGCCGAGGGCCAGCGCCAGCACATGCAGCGGCCGGTTGTCCACGTCGCGGATGTCGAGCACCAGCCGCCCCTCCCGGATCATCACCGCGAGCGCATAAGGCCCCGGCGGCAGGTTGGGCGGGTCGAAGCGGTTACTGGCGAGCAGGTCGGCGATGGCCTGGCGGCGATCGGCCTCCGCGAAGGCCGAGGGGGCCGGCGGTTCCTCAGGCAGTTCGATCCGGATCAGGCGTTGTTCAGACATCATGCGGCGTCCGGCGCGGCGGCATCACGGCGGTCTGGTCCCCGTGCTCGGTGCCCGTCAGGCCCAGGCGCAGCATCCAGGCGACGGTCATGCCCTTGATCGGACGGAGCAGCAGCGCGCTCAGCGCGCCGAACAGCAGCGGCCAGATCGCCATGTGCACCCACATGGGCGGATGCCAGGCGCGCTCGGCCATGAAGACGAAGGGAACCAGCACATGGCCGACGACGAGGATGGTGAAATAGGGCGGCGCATCGTCGGCGCGGATGCGCCCGAGTTCCGTATGGCAATGCGAGCACTCATCCACCAGGCGCAGATACCCGTTGAACAGCTTGCCCTGGCCGCAGACCGGGCACAGCCCCTTCGCACCGCGGAGGAAAGCCTCGCGGAGTGGCAGGGAAGCCGTTTCGACGGCGGGCCGCGGAGGCTCCGTGTCCCAGGGCATTGACGTTCCTTTCGGCGGGCGCTCGCGCGCCTCTCCTCGGTGGGCGCTGGCGCGCCAGGCGACGGCTGCTGCGCCGCCGGCCATTGTGCGACGCAACATAAAGCACGCCGGCTGCCCCCGCTTCAAGCATGCTGCGCGGGCTTGATGCATCCAGGCCGGCGGCGCGAGGATAGGTCATGGCCGAACGCATCCTGGTGATCAACCCGAACTCCAGCCTGTCCTGCACCGACGGAATCGCTGGCGCGCTAGCTCCCTTCGCTGCGCCGGAGCTGCCGCGCTTCGATGTGGTGCGGCTCGAACAGGGGCCGCCAGCCATCGTCACCTGGCGGGACTGGTATTCCGTGGCCGAACCGCTCTGCCGCATGGTCGAGGCCGAGCCGGCCGATGCCTACGTCATCGCCTGCGTCTCC
The DNA here is from genome assembly GCA_041906015.1 of Roseomonas sp. Classification (GTDB taxonomy): domain Bacteria; phylum Pseudomonadota; class Alphaproteobacteria; order Acetobacterales; family Acetobacteraceae; genus Neoroseomonas. The sequence continues at coordinate 11,272 of JAYRJZ010000079.1, read as the reverse complement.
GACCCGGGGATCGAGGCGGTGCGCACGGCCACGGACAGGCCGGTCTTCGGCACGCTCCGATGCGGCATCGCCGCGGCGATGATGCGCGGCGAACGGTTCGGGATCGTGGGGTTCACCGACAAGTCCCGCCCCCGCCACCGCCGCGTGCTCCAGGCGCTGGGGGTGGAGGACCGGCATGCCGGCACGGTCTCGCTGAACCTCGACATGGAAGTGCTGACCGATCCGGTCGCGCCGCGCGCGCGGCTGGCCGAAGCGGCGCGGGAGCTGGTGGCGATGGGCGCGGAATCGATCGTGCTCGGCTGCGCCGGCATGGCCGGGCATCGGTCCTTCGCCGAGGAGGCCTGCGGCGTGCCGGTCATCGAGCCCTGCCAGGCAGCGGCGTCCCAGGCGCTGCTGGCGGTACTCGCCGCGCGCGGCCGGCGCGATGCAGAACGCGTCGCCGCTTAGTGTCGTGCCCGCGAGGGTCGTTGGATCTCCAACGAACTTCGCGGATCAGCAGGCCACTCAGAACAATGGCTCGTGGCGCGAGAACGACGCCCGTAGGACTTCGGAACCATAGCACTGGGCCGCGGCGATGAGGTCGCCGATTCATCCCCCGATGAGGTCGCACCCCGTCTCACCGCATCGCGTCATCTGCGCGGGCAAAGGGGAGTGAAATCGCCCGGAAAGCCATGGAAGATCTCAGGAACTGGCGGAGGGGATGGGATTCGAACCCACGATAGGACTTGACATCCTATAACGGTTTAGCAAACCGCCGCCTTCGGCCACTCGGCCACCCCTCCGCAGGAGTGGAAAGTCACACGGCGTTGCAGGGCGCTGCTTCTACCGGCCGCGCCCCGCCCCGTCAAACCATCTCGCGACGCCTAGGACAGCGCGACATCGAATCCGCGCTTCGTCGCCGGCCGCGCCATCATCCCCGCATACCAGCGCGCCACGTTCGGATAATCCGTGATCGCCTTGCCCTGGGTCGGCAGATGCCGCTCATGCCGCCAGGCCCAGCCGAGGATCGCGAAGTCGGCGATCGAGGGCTCGCCTTCCGTCGCCACGAAGTCCCGGCCTTCCAACTGCTTGTCGAGCACCCGGTACAGACGCAGCGTCTCCTTGCCATAGCGCTCCAGCCCGTATTCCTTCGCCGGCCCATCCGGGCGCATCATGAAGTGGTGCACCTGGCCGGGCATCGGGCCAAAGCCGCCCATCTGCCACATCAGCCATTCATAGACCGGCACCCGCGCGCGCAGATCCTTCGGCAGGAATTGCCCTGTCTTCTCGGCGAGGTAGAGCAGGATCGCCCCGCTTTCGAACACCGTGATCGGCGCGCCGTCCGGCCCGTCCGGATCCTTGATGGCCGGAATGCGGTTGTTCGGGCTGAAGGCCAGGAATTCCGGCCGGAACTGCTCATCCTTGGAGATGTTCACGGGCACAACCGTATAGGGCAGCCCCATCTCCTCCAGCGCCACGCTGATCTTGCGCCCATTGGGCGTGTTCCATGTCCACAGCTCGATGGCCATGCGCCGTCATCCTCGTCCGTTCCAAGCCTCGAGGAATCGCATGCCCCGTCGGAGGCGTCCATGCCGCCTCAGGCCGGTGGGCGTGCCACCGCCCCAGCCTTGCGCCAAGCCTGTAGCAGCCCTTGCGCCACCGCCAACAGCGCCGGCCCGATGAAGAGGCCGAGGAAGCCGAAGGCGATCAGCCCGCCGAAGACCCCAAGGATGATGACGCCGATCGACATGGTGCTGCCGCGCTGGATCAGCAGCGGGCGGACGATGTTGTCGCTGCCCGAGATCGGCAGCGCACCCCAGACCAGCATGAAGATCGCCCAGCCCGTCTCGCCCTGCGAATAGAGCCAGGCCGCCGCTCCGATCCAGGTCACCACGACAAGCGGCCCGAGCACCTGGCTGATCGAGAAGATCATGGTGAGGAAGCCCAGTGCGACCGCCCCCGGCACACCCGCGATGGCGAGCCCCACACCCATCAGCACCGCCTGCAGCAAGCCGGTTCCCACCACGCCCCAGGCCACGCCGCGCACCGCGCCACCCGCCGCATCCACGGCCTCCACCGCCGGATGCCCGCCGAGTCGTCCTGCGATCTCCCGCAGCTGCGCCACGATGCGGTCCCCGTTGGTCCAGGCCATCGCCGCGACCAGCAGGGAGAGCAGGATCTGCAGCAGGCTCGCCGCCGCCGCCTGGCCCAGGCTGACGAGCATGCTGGCGATGGCCCCGCTATAGGGCTTCACCACCTCAGCCAGATTGCCCCGCATCCCGGTCGCCTGGCTCCACAGCGCGCCGGCGCGCTCGCCGATAACGGGCAGCCCGGTGACCCAGCCCGGCGGATCAGGGGACAGCTCCTCGAGCCACTGCCGCGCCATCGCCACCACCGCAACCACCTGGTCGCCGAGATCGGGCACAATCAGCGTCGCCGGCAGCGCCACCGCCAGGATCAGCACCACGAGCAGCGCCCCCGCCGCTACGGCCGGCCGCACGCCCCGCCGCACCAGCGCATCGCGCGCCGGCCAGGTTCCGATGGCGATGAATCCCCCGAAGGCAATGGCGAGCGCGAAAGGCTGCAGGACCTGCACGACGCCATAGAGCAGCAGGGCCAGCAGCAGCAGCACCGCCACGCGCTCGACCAGCAGCACCGTCTGAGCATGCCGCTCGGATGACTGATCTTCCGACTCGGTTGCCATGACATCCCCCGGTCCTGTCGCCGCGGAGCCAAGCATGGCGGAACGCAGCAAGGGAAGAACCCAGCGCCATGGGGTGCCGAGACGGCCGCGGCCGGTTCCTGTCCGCGCGGCCAGGCAGCCTGGCCGGGTCGCCCAGGCCAGGCTGATTGCCGTGATGCCGCGAAGCCGGCGACGCGGCCTCGCGCGGCATCAGGGCGCGGCCGGCGGGATGCGCCGGCCGCAAGCGTCAGGAGAGCTTCTTCTTCAGGACCTCGTTGACCAGGGCCGGGTTCCCCTTGCCCTGCATCGCCTTCATCGTCTGACCCACGAAGAAGCCGAACAGCTTGTCCTTGCCCGATTTGAACTCGGCGACCTTGTCGGCGTTCTTGGCCAGCACCTCGTCGATGACGGTCTCGATCGCGCCGGTGTCGGTGACCTGCTTCAGGCCCCGCTCCTCGACGATCAGCCCCGGGGCACGGCCGGTCTCGACCATTACCTCGAAGACTTCCTTGGCCAGCTTCCCCGACAGGGTGTTGTCCGCCATCAGATCCAGCAGCGCGCCAAGATCGGCCGCGCTCACCGGCGGTTCCGCGATGGAGGTCTTGGTGCGGTTGATGGCGGCAAACAGGTCGCCCATCACCCAGTTCGCCGCCTGCTTCGCGTCGCGCCCCTTGGCGACGGCTTCGTAGTAGGCAGCCGTCTCCTTCTCGAGCGTCAGGACATGCGCGTCGTAAGGCGTGACGCCGTAGTCGGCGACGTAGCGCGCGCGGCGCTGGTCCGGCAGTTCCGGCAGCGCGGCCTTGAGCTGGTCCACCCAGGACTGCTCGATCACCAGCGGTGGCAGATCCGGATCGGGGAAGTAGCGGTAGTCATGCGCATCCTCCTTCGACCGCATCGACCGCGTGATGCCGCGGCCGGTGTCGAACAGGCGGGTTTCCTGCTCGACCGTGCCGCCCGACTCCCACACCTCGATCTGGCGCCGCGCCTCGGCCTCGACCGCCTGCATGACGAAGCGGATGGAGTTGACGTTCTTCACCTCGCAGCGCGTGCGGAACCCCTCCCCCGCCTTGCGGACGGAGACGTTCACGTCGGCGCGCATGGACCCTTCCTCCATGTTGCCGTCGCAGGTGCCGAGGTAGCGCAGGATCTGCCGCAGCTTCGTCAGATAGGCACCCGCTTCCTCCGGCGACCGCATGTCGGGTTCCGACACGATCTCCATCAGCGCGACGCCCGACCGGTTCAGGTCGATGAAGGACTTCGAAGGATGCTGGTCGTGCAGCGACTTGCCCGCATCCTGTTCCAGATGCAGCCGCGTGATGCCGATGGTCTTGGTGGACCCGTCCGCCAGCGCGATCTCGATCTCGCCGGTACCGATGATCGGATGCGCGAACTGGCTAATCTGATAGCCCTGCGGCAGGTCGGCGTAGAAGTAGTTCTTGCGGTCGAAGCGCGACCACAGATTGACCTGCGCGTTGAGCCCCAACCCCGTCCGCACGGCCTGCGCCACGCATTCGCGGTTGATCACCGGCAGCATGCCTGGGAAGCCGGCATCGACGAAGGAGACCTGGCTGTTGGGTTCCGCGCCGAATTCGGTCGCGGCACCGGAGAACAGCTTCGCATTGGACACGACCTGGGCGTGGACTTCCAGCCCGATGACCAGTTCCCAGGGGCCGGTCTCGCCCTCAATGGTGTACGACATCGCCAACCTCCTCGCGCGCCCAGGCGAAGACGCGTTCCTGTTCCTCGGCCAGGAACGCCGCCGCGTCCCCGCCCACGATGCGCCCGCAGCGCTCGGCGCAGCGCGCGAAGCCGATCAGCGGCCTGCCGCGCATCGCGCCATGAACGACATTCTTCCGATCCACCACGACCGCGGACAGCAGCGGCCAGCCCCGCGCGGTCGCATCCCGGCAGATGCCGAGCAGATGCGGGTCCATCCGGCGCCGCGCCGCGCTCCAGGACACGCCATTCGCCTCGGCCACATCGCCATAGCTGAGGAAACGGCGTGCGGCCGCCGCGGTGCGGATGGCCGCGACGGAGCGTGCGGGGTCGAGCCCCGCCTCGGTCACGGGGCGAGGCCGGCGCGGATCGCCGGCAGCGCCTTGAACCCGGCCGCGCGCTCGATGGCCGCGCCCACGGCGAAGACGGTTTCCTCGTCAAAGGGCCGCCCCAACACCTGCAACCCGAGCGGCAGCCCCTGCGGATCGAGCCCCGCCGGCACCGACAGCCCCGGCAGCCCGGCGAGGTTCGCCGTCACGGTGAACACGTCGTTCAGGTACATCTGCACGGGGTCGTCGGACCCCTCGCCTTCCGCAAAGGCCGCGGACGGCGTCGCCGGCGCGAGGATCGCATCCACCTTCGACCAGGCCTCGCGGAAGTCGCGTGCGATCAGCGCGCGGACCTTCTGTGCCTTCAGGTAGTACGCGTCGTAATACCCGGCGGACAGCACATAGGTCCCGATCATGATGCGCCGCCGCACCTCCGGCCCGAAGCCGGCCGCGCGGGTGCTCCCGCAGCCCGAACCGCACGCCGTCATAGCGCGCGAGGTTCGAGGACGCCTCCGCCGGCGCCACGATGTAGTAGGTCGGCAGCGCGTATTCGGCGTGCGGCAGGGAGATCTCCACGATCTCCGCCCCAGCGTCGCGCAGCCAGTCCAGCCCCTGCCGCCACAGCTTCTCGATCTCGGCCGGCATGCCGTCGATGTGGTATTCCTTCGGCACGCCGATGCGCAGGCCCTTCACCGACCTTTCGCAGGCCGCGGCGAAATCCGGCACGGGCCTGTTGGCGCTGGTCGAATCCTTCGGGTCATGCCCGGCCATGGACCGCAGCAGGATCGCGCAATCCTCGACCGTGCGCCCGAACGGACCCGCCTGATCGAGCGAGGACGCATAGGCCACGATCCCGAAGCGCGAGCAGCGCCCATAGGTCGGCTTGATGCCCGTGATGCCGCAGAAGGCCGCCGGCTGGCGGATCGACCCGCCCGTGTCGGTCCCCGTCGCGCCGAGCACCATCCGCGCGGCCACCGCCGCCGCCGACCCGCCCGACGACCCGCCCGGCACCAGCCGCGCATCCGGATCATTCCGCCGGCTCCACGGGTTCAGCACGGACCCGTAGGCGCTGGTCAGGTTCGACGACCCCATGGCGAACTCATCGAGATTCGCCTTGCCCAGGAACACCGCCCCGTCGCGCTTGAGCTGCGACGTGACCGTGCTCTCATAGGGCGGCACGAAGCCTTCCAGGATCTTCGACCCGGCCGTGGTCTGCACCCCGTCCGTGCAGAACAGGTCCTTGATCGCGAGGGGAATCCCCTCCAGCGGCCCGGCCTCGCCCCGCTTGCGCTTCGCGTCGGACGCCTTCGCGGCCTCCATCGCCTGCTCGGCCGTGACCGTGATCAGCGCGTTGATCTTCGGGTTCAGCGCCTCGACCGCCTCGACATGGGCGCGGGTCAGCTCCTCGGCCGAGATCACGCCCTCTTCCAGCGCGGCCACAGCGCCGGCAATGGTGAAATCCGTCGGATGCATCACTCAACCACCTTCGGCACGCCGAAATATTCGCCCTCGCGATCGGGGGCATTGGCCAGGACCTTCGCGGCCTGGCCGCCATCGGTCACCACATCGTCCCGCATGGGCATGGCGGCGATCCCTTCCGGATTGCCACCCGCCATGGGTTCCACCCCTTCGGTGTCCACCGCCTGCAATTGCTCGATCCAGCCGAGGATGCCGTTGAGCTCGCCCTGGACGCGAGCGACCTCCTCCTCCTCCAGGCGGATGCGGGCAAGGGCGGCGACGCGCCGCACGGTGGCGGTATCGAGTGACATGTCTTCCAGTTACTCCCGATGGCCCGGACCGCGGCGGCCCCGTCAGGGCCGGCGCTTCGGATGGCCGGGAGGCAAGTAGCGCGACTGGCGTTCCCAGTCGATCCGGAAGGGCGGCCCCTGCGGCGGCGCAGGGCGCTGCTGGTCGCGGATGGCCAGAACACCGTCCCCGAGCACGTTCGGCGGCAAGCCCCAGAGAACGAGTTCGACTTCGAGCCTGAATTCCACATCCGTCCAGGTATGCGACATGACATCCGTCTCGGCACAGGCCAGGTCCTCAAGGCATGCCGCGGTCGGCAGGCCATCGAGATGCGCCTTGAGGCGGACCAGCAGCGGCGTGCCGTCCGTGACGGAGAACGACCAGGCGAAGAGGGCCGCGACGGGCCAGGCCTCGCTGGCGCCGCGCAGCCAGTGCGGCAGGGCCTCGATCGCGGCATCCCTGTCCATGGGCGCTCCCTTACGGTCGGGCTTGACGGCAACCCGGCCGCGCGGGCCTACCAGCCCCATGGCCATCCTGTCCATCAATGCGCTGCGCGCCGCCCTGCCCCGTCATGTGCGGTTGATCGGCCTCGACCCCGGCACGAAGACCATCGGTGTTGCCCTGTCCGACGTCACGCTGATGCTGGCCAGCCCCTATGCCGCGCTGAAGCGGGGGAAACTGGCCGCCAACGCGGCGGAGATCGCCGCCATCGCGAAGAAGGAAGGCGCGGGCGGCCTGGTGGTCGGCCTGCCGCTGTCGATGGATGGCAGCATGGGCCCGGCCGCGCAGGCAGCGAAGGATTGGGCCCGGGCGGTCTCCGATGCCACCGGCCTGCCCTGCGCCCTGTTCGATGAACGCCTCAGCTCCGCCGCGGTGAACCGCATGCTGATTTCGGAGGCGGATTTGACCCGTGCCAAGCGGGCGGAGGCCGTGGACCGCGCCGCAGCAGCGTATATGCTCCAGGCCGCGCTGGACGCGACGCGAGCAACCGACCCCGAGGGCGCATGACCGGCCACGTTGCCACCTCGATGCCGCTTGCGGCAGCAGCCTGGGTGCCGCCCTCCTCGTTCGAGGAGCGCCTGCGCCGTGCCTGCGTCCCGCCGCGGCTCGCGCTGCGCTGGGACGTCTTTCGCGCCCTGCGGCGCGGGGAGCGCGAATTGCGCCTGGTCCCGATGCTGGCCGATCCGAAGCGCGTCTCGATCGATGTCGGGGCCAATCGCGGCGTCTGGACCGAGATGCTGCGGCGGCATTCCCGCGCCGTGCTCGCCTTCGAACCCAATCCCAAGCTGTTCCGCGAATTGTCGCGCCGCCTCGGCCCCGGGGCCACGGCCCTGCCCGTCGCCCTGTCGGATGCTTCGGGCGCGGCGGAGCTGCGCGTGCCCCGGCGCCGGAAGGGCTATTCCAACCAGGGTGCGACTCTTGCGCATGACAGCCTGGGCGACTGCGCCTATGGCGCTGTGAGCGTCCCGACCCGGCGGCTGGACGAGATCGAGATCGGCGATGTCGGGCTGATCAAGATCGACGTGGAGGGCCACGAAGCCGCCGTGCTGCGCGGCGCGGCGGGGCTGATTGCCCGCTTCCGCCCGGTCCTGGTGATCGAGATGGAGGAGAAACACCTCCATCGCCCCATCGCCGATGCGATCGCCGAGGTCGCCGCCCTCGGCTACGTGCCGCACATCGCCGGCCCGGCCGGGCCGGTGAAGCTGCGCGCGGACGACCTGCCCCGCCTGCACGGCCCTGGCGCGGCGCCCGCCGACTACGTCTTCAACTGGATCTTCCTGCCGGCGTGACCCGCCGCGCATCGGGGGTCGGCACCCGGCTGCATGACCGCGCCCGGCGGGTCGGCCGTCCCCTGGCCGAATCCACCCGCCCGGCCTAATCTCCGGCCGTGTCCTACCCGTCCAAACACCTCCTCGCCATCGAGGGCCTCGAGCCGCCGCATATCGGCGACCTGCTGGACCTCGCCGAATCCTATGCGCTGCTCAACCGCAGCGGAAAGACGCAGCGTGACCTGCTCAAGGGCCGCACGCTGATCAACCTGTTCTTCGAGGATTCCACCCGCACCCGCACCAGCTTCGAGCTGGCCGGCAAGCGGCTCGGCGCCGATGTGATCAACATGTCGGTCAGCACCTCCTCGGTGAACAAGGGGGAGACGCTGCTCGACACCGCCTCCACCCTGAACGCGATGCATTGCGACCTGCTGGTAATCCGGCATGCGCAGTCGGGCGCCCCGGCCCTGCTGTCCCAGAAGGTCGACGCCGCCGTGATCAATGCCGGCGACGGGACGCATGAGCACCCGACCCAGGCGCTGCTCGATGCCCTGACCATCCGCCGCCACAAGGGGCGACTGGAGGGTCTGGTCGTCGCCATCTGCGGCGACATCACCCATTCCCGGGTCGCGCGATCGAACATCCACCTGCTGACGACGATGGGCAGCCGGGTGCGCCTGATCGGCCCGCCGACGCTGATCCCGGCCGATGCCGACCGGCTCGGTGTCGAGGTCTTCCACGACATGAAGAAGGGCCTCGCGGGTGCGGACGTGGTGATGATGCTGCGCCTGCAGAAGGAACGCATGGCGGGCGGGCTGGTCCCTTCCGCGCGCGAGTTCTTCCGCTTCTACGGGCTGGATGCGGAGAAGCTGGCTCTCGCCAAGCCGGATTCCATCGTCATGCATCCGGGGCCGATGAATCGCGGCGTCGAGATCGACAGCGCCATCGCCGATGATCCGGTGCGCTCGGTGATCGGCGAACAGGTGGAAATGGGCGTCGCCTGCCGCATGGCGGTGCTGGACGTGTTGGCACGGCGGCTGCCGCGGAACAGGTGACCCCGCGCCGCGCCCGGCCGGAGGAAGCCGCCGCGCTGCGTGACCTCGTGCGCACCTCCTACGCTGCCTGGGTGCCGGTGATCGGGCGCGAGCCGGCCCCGATGAACGACGACTACGCCGCCCGCATCGTAGCCGGTCAGGCCTGGGTGGTGGCGGCTGAAGGTCGCCTGCTCGGCGCGATCGTGCTGGAAGTTACGCCCACCGGTCTGCTGGTGGACAATGTTGCGGTCGCGCCGGAATGCCAGGGCACGGGCCTGGGTCGCGCACTCATGGCCTTCGCGGAGGCCGAGGCCCAGCGCCGCGGCCTGCGGCGGATCTGGCTCTACACCCACGAGAAGATGACGCGGAACATCGCGCTGTATGAGCGGCTGGGCTTCGTCGAGACGCATCGGGCGGAGCAGAACGGCTTCGCACGGGTGTTCATGGCGAAGGCGGTCGCGCCGGCGCCGCGGCCGGAAAGGCGACCTGCCCAGGACCAGCCACGCCCGCCATTGCTGCACCGACTCGCGCTGGCTGAGATCGGACCGGATCGGCGGCGGCCGCATCTTGCCGAGCCGATCTTCTTCGTCGTTGTCGGGCTGGTGCTCCTCATCCCGGCCGCGATGGTGATGCAAGTGGGCTGGCGGGACAGGCAGATCTCGGCCGATTGGTATCATACGACCGCCCGTGTCCTGGAGATCGGGCGCATCATGCACGTCAAAGGCGGGCGGCAAATGGATGTCCGGCTGCTTGCCCACGGGCCCGATGGCGCGGCGATCGAGGCGTGGGCGCTCCGGCCCCACGTGCTCGTCTGGCGACTGGAAGTTCCGCATCCGCGGATCGGGGTCGGCGACATGGTGCAGGTCGCGATGAACCCGTCCGATCCGCACCGAATGGTGACGATCGCGGCCCTCAACCTGCACTGGCCGTTCATCATGGCCGCGGTCTTTGGCACGGCGGCCCTCGTTGCATTTCTGACGGCGCTGATCTTTTTCAAACGTTGGCGTCTGTTGTCGCCCCGGACGGAGTGACCGCTCGAAACGCCGCCGTTGCTGGCCGCGGGCGCGTCTTCTTGGAGAGGCAGGCGTGATGCGTGGCGTCTCTCAGCGCAAGCGACGACGGCCCGCCTTGCGCTTGGTCGTTGTCTTGGGGCGCTTCGCCGCCGGCTTGGACCGCTTCGTCACCGGCTTCGACCGCTTCGCTGTTGGCTTGGGATGCTTCGCCGGCCCTTCGCGCCGCTCGACCGCGGGCAGCGGTGGAAGCGGCTTGGCGGCAGGGATGCCCTCCCGCCCCACATAGCGCTGCAGCGTCGCGCCGGCCGCGAGGTGCGGATAGACTTTCGGGCCTTTCGGCCATGTCCGGGCGAAGGCGGCGACCTCGGCGTGATCGTGCCGGCGGATGGTCTGGATAAGGAAGTGCGTGGCCTGCGCCGGCCGCAGCCGCCGCTCACGCAGCAGGTGGAGGTGCCATTCGCGGGCACGCAGCGGGCACCAATCGACCAGGGACTCCTGCAAGGCCTGGCGCACCTCGGCGGGCAGTTCCTCATACGCGCGCCAGGGATCGCCCTTCAGCTTGCTGTAGGGCTTGGTCGCCATGCTGTTGTCCATGGGGCGCGCTTCTACCGAAGGGACGACGGCGGGGAAACCGTCGCGCCAACCGCCTGGTGCACGGCACCCATGCCGCGTCCTGGACAGGCCGCGGTGGAGCCTTCCTCGGCGGGCCCGGAACGCGACGCCACGCAGCAGCAGGCGCCCCAGCCGATCGGCCACGCCGGCGTCGGCGCGGCTCTCGATCGCTCCCGGCTGGCCGAGGTTGTGTCGCATCCGAGGCGCGGCACGATGCGCACCGGGCGATCAGGCTGGGGCTCGGTGCCGGTCGTCACGCATCGCGGGCGTCGACCGCCTGCCGGCGAGGCCATGGCGTGACTCGCGGGCCGGTCTATAACTCGGCCCCGATGCGCGATCTCCTCCTCACCAATGCCCGATTGATCGATCCTGCGACCGGCCTTGACGGCCC
>JAYRJZ010000078.1:0-25568 GCA_041906015.1 Roseomonas sp. | reverse complement strand
CCGGGGGCCGGGGGCCCAGGCCACACGGGGGCGGGGGGGGGTGGGCCGGGGGGGCAGCCCCCCCCCGGTTCTTTTCCAGCAGAACCAGAGGAGCAATAGGAAAAGCCTCGGACGGGGTGGGATGTGAAGAAAGCGGAGCCGCTCCCCGACCCCCGCCGCTACAACACCGCCGACAGGCGCCGCCAGCGCAGCAGCATCAGCCCCGCCACCACGGCGAGCCCGATACCGAGCCCCATCCACACGCCTTGGGGCCCAAGCCCGCCGAACTGCGCCAGCGCCAGCCCTGCCGGCAGCCCGATCCCCCAATAGCCGAGCGCCGCGAAGAGCATCGGCACCCGCGTATCCTTCAGCCCGCGCAGCGCCCCCGCTGCGACGACCTGCAACCCGTCGCCGAGTTGGAACAGCCCCGCGATGCGCAGCAGCGTCGCGCCAAGCGCCGCGACCTCGGCCGCCCCCGGCACGGCGGGGTCGAGGAACAGCCAGGCGATCCCAGGCGCCGCGACCAGCAGCGTCGCGGCCATGGCCAGCATGAAGCCGCCGCCGAGCGTCACCGCCACCCAGCCGGCCCGCGCCGCCCCCGCCGCGTCGCCGGCGCCGATGGCGAGGCCCACCCGCGCCGTCGCCGCCTGCCCGATGCCGAGCGGCACCATGAAGGTCGTGGACGCCGTCTGGATCGCGATGGCATGCGCGCCGACCGCGATGGCGCCGAACCAGCCCATGGCCAAGGCGGCGGCGGAGAAGACCCCGATTTCGAGCAGCATCGCCCCGGCAATGGGCAGGCCGACGATAAAGACCTCCCGGATGCGGGCGATATCGGGCCGCCAGAATCGTCCCAGCAGGCGTAAGCGCCGGAACACGCGATCCCGCGCGATCAGCGCGAGCAGCGCCGCGACCATGCCCACATTGGCGAGGGTGATGGCCAGCCCCGCCCCCGCCACGCCGAGGCCCACCGGGAAGATCAGCGCCCAGGCGATCGGCAGGTTCGCCGCCACAGCGCCGAGCGAGACCCACATCGCCGCCGCCGGCCGTTCCATAGCCGCGAGGAAGCCGCGTAGTACGATGAAGCCACAGAAGGCCGGGATGCCGAACATCGCCCCGCGCGTGTAGTGCTGCGCGAGCGCCGCGAGTTCCGCCTGCTGCCCCAGCGCCCGCAGGACCGCACCCGATTCCCACAGCACCAGCCAGGCCGGCAGGATCGCGGCGAGCACCGCCCAGAAGGAGGCGCGCGTCGCCCGGCGCATGCCGCGCGCCCAGCCGCGCCCGGCGCCGCCGGCGAGCCGCCCATGGCCACGGATCTGCGCCTGCAGCGGCGCCGCCGCGAGGGCCAACCCCAGTGCCGGCGCCAACATGGCGAAATAGAGCGAGGCGGCGAGCATCCCCGCCGCCAGCTCCTGCGTCCCGACGCGGCCGAGCAGCGCCGTCTCGGTCAGGGCCAGCGCCATCTGGGAGAGGTTGGTCAGCACGATCGGCCCGGCCAGCGCGACCGTGGCCCGTGCTTCGGCGCGCCATCCCGCGCTCGCGCGGCTGGCGGGCATCGTTGTGATCCCGGCGTCCATGGCGGCGGTGTAATCCAAACCGGCCCGCCGCGCACCGTCGGCCGGAACGGCGCGGGTGCCCCGGCAAGCCTCACGCCCGCCGTTTGAGGGACGACAGAATGGGTCTATCAAGGCACCGAACCGTGAACGAGGCCGCCATGAACCGACGTGCCCTGCTCGCCGCGCCGCTGCTCGCGCCGATGCTGCTCCGCACCGCCCAGGCCCAGACGCCGAGCCTGATCACCGAGGAATACATGGTCCCGACCGGCGACGCCGGCATCGAGATCTTCCTGCGCAACAAGCGGCAGGAGACGATGACGGCCTACACCCCGTCGCGCACGCTGCTCTTCGTCCATGGGGAGACCTATCCGGCCAACACCACCTTCGACATCCCGCTCGGCGGGCTGTCCTGGATGGACTACGTGGCCGGGCGCGGCTTCGATGTGTGGTCGCTCGACATCCGCGGCTATGGCCGCGCCTCCCGCCCCGCGGAGATGGCGCAGCCGCCCGAGGCCAATCCGCCGCTGGTGCGCGGCGACGTGGCGCTCGCCGATATCGGCACGGCGGCAGCCTTCATCCGCAGCCATCGCAACGTCCCGCGCCTCGTCCAGATGGGCTGGTCCTGGGGCGGCACGCTGATGGGCCGCTTCGCCGCGGAGAACCCGACGCTGGTCGACCGGCTCGTGCTGCTCTCCCCGCCCTGGCTGCAGCAGGGCGCGGCGGCGACGGACCCGCTCGGCGCCTATCGGCTCGTGACGCAGTCCCAGGCGCGGCAGGCTTGGCTCGCCGGCGCGCCGGAAGCGAAGCGCGGGGCGCTGATTCCGCCCGGCTGGTTCGAACACTGGGCCGGCGTGACCTGGGCGGGCGATCCGGACGGGCTGCGCCGGAACCCGCAGGTGCTGCGCGTGCCGAACGGGGCGCTCGCCGACAACCGCGACTATGACCAGGCCGGCCGGCCCTATTGGGACCCGGCCAAGGTGACGGTGCCGACGCTGCTGGTGGTCGCGGAATGGGATCGCGAAACACCGCCCGCCATGGCCGCGGCGATCTTCCCGCTGCTCACCGGCAGCCCGGGCAAGCGCCTGGTCATGCTGGGCGAAGGCACCCACAACATGCTGATGGAGCGCAACCGCGGCGTGATGTTCCAGGCAGTGCAGGGCTTCCTCGAGGAAGCGCCGGCCTCCTGAAGCGCTTCATCGGCGGGCAAGGATCGGTGGCGCAGGATGCGGCCGCCGCCGATCCGGCGGCATCATCCCGGATGCCCTCCATGACCCTCCGTCGTGCTCTTTTCGGCCTCGGTTCCGCCGCCGTCGCTGCGGCCTTCGCCTTCGGCCTGGCCGGTGCCGCACAGGCCCAGACCACCGATCCGTCCTTCCGGCTCAACAACCGGTCGAACCAGACGGTCATGGAGTTGTATGTCTCCGCCTCCTCGAACAACAACTGGGGACAGGATCTGCTCGGCCAGAACGTGCTGCCGCCCGGCCAGACCTTCGTCGTCCGCCTGCCCAACGGCCAGTGCGTGAATGACATTCGCATCGTCGTCGAAGGCGGCCGCGCCACCGAGCGCCGGCAGATCAACACCTGCGAGCTGACCGACATCAACTTCCCCTGATGCGCTTCCGCCGCCGGGGCGATTGACAGCCCCGGCGGCGCGGACCCAGGCTCCCCGCAAGGAAGACAGAGGGGAGCGTCGATGGCCGAAGCTGACCAGACCAAGCGCGCATTCAGGCTGCGCAGCCAGCGCTGGTTCGACGATCCCACCGATCCCGGCATGACCTCGCTCTATGTCGAGCGCATGCTGAACTTCGGCATGACGCGCGCCGAGTTGCAATCCGGCCGCCCCATCATCGGCATCGCCCAGACCGGATCCGACATCGCCCCCTGCAACCGCCACCACATCGCGCTGGCCGAGCGCGTGAAGGCCGGCATCCGCGACGCGGGCGGCGTGCCGCTGGAATTCCCGGTGCATCCGGTGCAGGAGACGCTGAAGCGCCCGACCGCGGCACTCGACCGCAACCTGCAATACCTTTCGCTCGTCGAGATCCTGCACGGCTATCCGATGGATGGCGTCGTGCTGACCATGGGCTGCGACAAGACCACGCCCGCGCAGCTCATGGGGGCCGCGACGGTGAACATCCCGGCGATCGGCCTGTCCGGCGGGCCGATGCTCGATGGCTGGTGGAAGGGGCGCCTCGCCGGATCGGGGACGATCGTGTGGGAGGCGCGCAAGATGCTCGCCGCCGGGGAGATCGACAACGACACCTTCATCGACATGGTCGCGGCGAGCGCGACATCGGTCGGCCACTGCTCGACCATGGGCACGGCGCTGTCGATGAACTCGCTGGCCGAGGCAGTGGGCATGTCGCTGACCGGCTGCGCGGCCATCCCCGGCCCGTATCGCCAGCGCGGGCAGATCGCCTATGAAACCGGGCGACGGATCGTCGAGATGGTGGAGAAGAATCTCCGCCCCTCCGACATCATGACGAAGAAGGCCTTCGAGAATGCGGTCGCCGTGGCCTCCGCGATCGGCGCTTCCTCGAACTGCCCGATCCACATGGTCGCGATCGCGCGCCATATGGGCGTCGATCACACGGTCGACGACTGGCAGCGCGTCGGCGCCGACATCCCGCTGCTGGTGGATTGCCAGCCGGCCGGGCGGTTCCTCGGCGAGGCCTTCTACCGCGCCGGCGGCATCCCGGCCGTGATGAAACAGTTGCTCGATGCCGGGCTGCTGCATGGCGACGTGATGACGGTGACCGGCAAGACGGTCGCGGAGAACCTCGCCGGCATCCCCGCCCCCGATCCGGAGGTGATCCGCCCGCTGGCGAAGCCGATGAAGGAACGGGCCGGCTTCGTCGTGCTGTCGGGCAACCTGTTCGACAATGCCGTGATGAAGATCTCGGTCATCGACAAGGCGTTCCGCGACCGTTTCCTCTCCGATCCGCCGGACGTCTTCGAAGGCAAGGTCGCCGTCTTCGAAGGCCCCGAGGATTATCACGCGCGCATCGAGGACCCGGCCCTCGGCATCGACGAGAAGACCGTGCTGGTGATCCGCAACTGCGGTCCGGTGGGCTATCCGGGCGCCGCCGAGGTCGTGAACATGCAGCCGCCCGCGGCACTCATCAGGCGCGGCATCGGCGCGCTGCCGACCATGGGCGATGGGCGGCAATCGGGCACGTCCGGCTCGCCGTCCATCCTCAACGTCTCGCCGGAAGCCGCGGTCGGCGGCGGGCTCGCGCTGCTCAGGGATGGCGACCCGATCCGCATCGACCTCAAGACCCGCAAGGTGGATGTGCTGATCCCCGAGGCCGAGCTGGCCGCCCGCCGAGCGGCATGGCAACCGCCGGACCTGCCCAACAAGACGCCGTGGGAGGAGATCTACCGCTCCATGGTCGGCAGCCTCGGCACCGGGGGCTGCCTGGAACCGGCGACGCTGTTCCTCAACATCCTGGAGACGCGGGGCGAAAGCCGGCACAACCATTGAACGGGCCGGCTTGCTGCGCGGCGCGCCATCGCCCTAGGCTGTGCAGCGCGCCCGCGAACCGGCCGCCGTAAGCGTTCACGTCAATCAACGCACCCCCTGCACCCGGCCCCGGGTGCGGGCCGGTGCGCCTGGACGGATGCTTCGCCCCTTCCGTCGCATCGACCCGTCGTCATGGAAGGACACGATGTGACCGCCTCCGCGCTTCTGCTCTTTGCCGGCGCCTATCTTGCCGTGCTCATCATGCCCGGACCGGGCGTCACCGCCCTCGTCGCCCGCGTGCTGGCGCGCGGAACACAGGGGGTGCCGGCCTTCATCGCCGGCTTCGTCGCCGGTGCCCTGGCATGGTTCACGCTGGCCGCGACCGGGATGGCCCTGCTCGCCGCGCTGCTCGCCCCGGTCTTCCTCGCCATCCGCTATGCCGGCGCGGCCTATCTGCTGTGGCTCGCCTGGAAGCTCTGGCGCGCGGTGCCGCGGGCGGCGCAACTGCAGGACGGCGCGCCGGACAGCCATGGGCAGCTCTTCCTGCTCGGGCTGGCCATCAATCTCGGCAATCCGAAGGTGATCCTGTTCTTCCTCGCCTTGCTGCCGACCGTGGTGGACCTGGCGAGCCTGCCGCCGCTCGGCTTCGTCGAATTGGCGGGGCTGGTGGCGCTGCTCGCTTCCGGCGTGCTCTCCGGCTATGCGCTGGTGGCGTCGCGGGCGCGGCGGCTGTTGACGGCGCCGCGCGCCCAGCGGCTGGTCAACCGCGGCAGCGCGGCCGTCGTCGCCGGCGCGGCGGCGAGCGTCGCCCTGCGCTGACGCAGCCCTCTGTTGACGCCGCCCGGTCCGGCTCCGCAATCTCGCCGTCGGATCAGGGAGGACCGCGATGGGCGGCAGGCTGGCAGGCAAGCGCGCGCTGGTGACGGCGGCGGGTCAGGGGATCGGCCGCGCCGCGGCGCTCGCCATGGCCGCCGAGGGGGCGAGCGTCATCGCCACCGATCGCGACGCCCGCAAGGTCGGCGAGCTCGCCGCGCGTGGCATCGCGCATGTGCCGCTCGACATGCTGGATGATGCCGCCGTGGAGCGCGTCGCGAAGGAATCCGGCCCGATCGACGTGCTGTTCAACTGCGCGGGCTTCGTCCACCAGAACACGATCCTCACCTGCACCGATGAGGAATGGGACTTCGCCATCGCGCTGAATGTCCGCGCGATGTGGAAGATGGCGCGGGCCGTGCTGCCGGGCATGGTCGAACGGCGCAGCGGGGCCATCGTGAACATGTCCTCGGCCTGTTCCTCAGTGAAGGGGGCGCCGAACCGCTTCGTCTACGGCACCACCAAGGCGGCGGTGATCGGGCTGACGAAGTCCATCGCGACCGAGTACGTGACGCAGGGCGTCCGCTGCAATTGCCTCTGCCCGGGCACGGTGGACACGCCCTCGCTGCATGAGCGCATCACGGTGAACGCCGCCGCGGCCGGTTCGGTCGAGGCCGCCCATGCCGCCTTCGTCGCGCGCCAGGCGATGGGGCGCCTCGCCACGGCCGAGGAGATCGCCGCCCTCGTCGTCTATCTCGCCGCGCCCGAGAGCACCTTCGTCACCGGCCAGGCCATCGTCATCGACGGGGGCTGGACGCTGTAGAGGCCGCGGCGGGCCTTGCGATTTCATTGCGGAAAGCGACTGTTTTCGACAAGGATGCATCGCCGATCCGATCCGAACTGACCGACACCCGATCGGCACGGAGGAGATGCGACGATGTCTGACGTCCAGGACCGGATCATGGGCCTGCTGAGGCCCGGTGACATCATGGTCAAGTACAATGACGGCAGTGGCGTCAACAACCTGATCACCTTCGGCCAGTTCTTCGGGCGCGGTGATTCGAGCTTCACCCATGCCGGCCTCGCCGCATCTTCCACCCACATCATCGAGATGGATGGCCACGGGCTGCAGCTGCACGATCTCACGGGGGAGAATGCGCAATACCGTTACCGCGTCTACCGCTGCGGAATCTCGGGTATCGGGGCCGGCGCCGCGGCGGCGGGCGAGATGATGCTCGAGGCCTTCCGCGCCGGGGCAACGGATGTCACCTACAGCCTGAAGGATGCCTTCCTGTCGATCAGCAAGAGCTCTGCGCTGCCCAACGCCGATGTCGCGAACGAGACGCTGGACACGCTGCTGGCCGGCGGCGAAGCCTTCTTCTGCTCCGGCCATGTGGTGCTGTGCTATCAGATGGCCTGCAGTCAGGCGATGGGGCAGGCGACCTTCCCGCTCCAGGATGCGGGCGGTCTCTTCAGCCTGGAACAGACCTGCTACCAGCCCGCCTTTCTCGAGAAGATCCTGGCGCAGAGCGACAATTTCGGGAAGGTGGGCGAGTTCCGCGGCGCAGCCTGGGAAGGGCCCTGAGAAAGCGCCCGCACAGCACGCTGCTCTCCACGGCCCCGGCCAGCCTCCCCTCGCCCGCCGGATGCGGGCGGCGGCACTCAGCCTCGACGTCATCCGCCCGCCTTTGTCGAGAAGGCGCTCTCGGAGACCGAAGCCTTCCGGAAGGCGGGCGACGTCCCCGGCGCCCTCTGGCACGGGGTCTCACCAGCGGCGCCATTGACGCATGGGGGCCCGGCGTTGGACATCAGTGAACAGGGGTCTATGCCCCGCACGGCCATCGCCCAGAGAAGCAGGAAGACACACCATGAAGCTGCTGCGCTACGGACCGTCCGGCCAGGAAAAGCCCGGCATCCTGGATGCGGAAGGCGCCATCCGCGACCTCTCTGGGGTGATCCCGGACATCACCGGGGCGGCGCTCTCGCCCGACTCGCTCGCGAAGATCGCCGCCATCGACCCGGCCAGCCTGCCCAAGGTGGCCGGCACGCCGCGGATTGGTCCGCCGGTGACCGGGATGAAGAACCTGGTCTGCATCGGCCTGAACTATGCCGACCACGCCGCAGAGACCGGCTCGCCGATCCCCAAGGAGCCGATCGTCTTCCTGAAGTCGCTGAACGCGCTGAACGGGCCGAATGATGACGTCGTCATCCCGCGCGGCAGCGTGAAGACGGACTGGGAGGTCGAGCTCGCGGTCATCATCGGCACCCGCGCGAAGTATGTGTCGGAGGAGAATGCGCTCGACCACGTCGCCGGCTACGCGGTGGGCAACGACGTGTCGGAACGCGAATGGCAGGCCGAACGCGGCGGCACCTGGGACAAGGGCAAGGGCTTCGACACCTTCGGCCCGCTCGGCCCCTGGCTGGTCACGAAGGATGAGGTGCCGGACCCGCAGAACCTCGCGATGTTCTGCGACGTGGACGGCGTGCGCCAGCAGGATGGCTCGACGCGCACCATGATCTTCGGCGTGAAGCAGGTCGTCGCCTATGTCAGCCAGTGCATCACCCTGAACCCGGGCGACGTGATCTTCACCGGCACGCCGCCGGGGGTCGGGCTCGGCAAGAAGCCGACGCCGGTCTTCCTCAAGCCTGGCCAGGTGATGACGCTCGGCATCGCGGGGCTCGGCGAGCAGACCCAGAAGCTGGTGGCTTCGTCGTGATGCGCGCCGCGATCCTCACCCTCGCGCTGCTCGCCCCCGGCATAGCCCTGGCGCAGCAGCGCCCGGCGCAGCCGCCCGCGCAACGCCAGGCCACGCTGGCGGACGAGGTGGAACGCAACATCCGCACCTGCATCGGCACGTCGCAGGACATGGCGCTGGTCACGCGCTGCATGGACGGGCAGCGCGCCGTCGTGGCGCCGCGCCTGGACTCGGCCGTGGAACGCCTGCTGGCCACCCAGCCCGACCCGACGCGGCGCGAGCGCCTGACCGAAGTCCAGGCGGCCTGGGCGCGCTATCGCGACCTGCGCTGCGACTTCGCCGGATCCAACCCGGAACGCGGCGCCGACGCGGCGGCGGATCGTGCTGCCTGCCTGCTGCAGTTCGACCTGTCGCGTACGCTGGAGGTCGAGGCCTTCCTGCAGCCGCCACCGCCTCCCCCGCCGCCGCAGCGCCAGCAGCAGCAGCGGCGGTGAGCGACACCCCGACGATCATCGTCTTCGACTTCCCGGCCCGCCCATCCGGCGGGCCGGAGCAGGAAGCGGCCCTTCGCGCGCTCGCCGAGGACATCGCGGCCGAGCCCGATCTGCTGTGGAAGATCTGGACCGGATCGGCCGAGGAGAAACGCGCCGGCGGCATCTACCTCTTCCGCTCCCGGGCCGGGGCGGAGGCGTATCACCGCAAGCACGCCGCGCGTCTCGCCGCGATGGGCATCACCGGTATCGAAGCGACCTACCGCGAGATCCAAGGTCCGCTCTCCGTCCTGACGCGGGGGCCGATCGGCTGATTTCGGCCCACGCCACCGCGCGATTGCCGTAGGCTTCCCCACACTCCGGCGGGGAGGTCCTTCCATGGTCATGTACCACCAGGGCAACCGGAACCTGCAGGACGCCTTCGGCTCCCGACGCCTGGCGGACCGGCTGGTCGAGCGGCTGCGGCGCTCCACCTTCACCGAGGAGGATGCGGGCTTCATCGCCGCGGTGCCTTTCTTCTTCCTGGCCACCGCGGATGCCGAAGGGCGGCCGGACTGCTCCTTCAAGGGCGGCGATCCGGGCTTCGCGCGGGTCGTCGCGCCGGACCTGCTGGTCTTCCCGGACTATGACGGCAACGGGATGTTCAAGAGCCTCGGCAATATCACCGTCAATCCGCATGTCGGGCTGCTCTTCATCACGATGGAGGAGCGGCCGCGCCGGCTGCGCGTGAACGGGGCCGCGCGGGTGGTGCTCGACGATCCGCTGATGGCGGAATTCGAAGGCGCGCAGGCGCTGGTGCGGGTGACGCCGGAGGACATCTTCCCCAACTGCCCGCGCAACATCCCGCGCTATGCGTTGCAGGAAGCCTCGCCCTATGTCCCGCGCTGCGCGGAGGCACGGGTGGAACCGGCCTGGAAGTCCTTCGAGATCTTCGCGGATGTGGTGCCGCCGCGCCGGGCGTGACGCGGCTCAGCGCCCATAGGCGGCGAAGCGGGCGGCCGCAGCCGCGAGTTCCTTCTTCGTCAGCAGCACCGGCTTGAGCCCTGCCGCGCGCAGGTCGAGGTACTGCGCCGCCAGGTTCTCGACCTCCAGGGCCAGCGCGAGCGCGGCGTCAAGCGTCCCGCCGACGGCGACCGCCCCATGATTCGCCAGCAGCACGGCGCGGCGGTCCGCCAGCGCCGTCACGCAGGCCTGCGCCAGCGCGGCGGTGCCGAAGGTCGCATGCGCGGCGCAGCGCACCGGCCCACCGGCGAGCAGCACCATGTAGTGGAAGGGCGGGATCCCGCGCCGCGCGCAGGACAGGGCCGTCGCGCGCGGGCTGTGGGTGTGCACCACCGCGCCGACCTCGGGCCGCTTCGCATAGATCGCGGCATGCAGCCGCCATTCCGAGGAGGGGCGATGCGCCGCACCCTCGACGGGGACGCCATCCTCATCGAGGACCACGATGTCGGCCGGCGTCATCTGCGCATAAGGCAGCGCGGCGGGCGTAATGAGGAAGCCCCTGCCATCGCGAACCGAGAGATTGCCGGACTTGGACGGCATCAGGCCCGCGGCATCGAGCCGCCGGGCCGCGGCGACGATGGCTTCGGCGGTCATGACAAGACCCCGCCCAGGCCGAAGGCGATGCCGGCAAGGAACAGGCAGCCCATCGCCCCCAGCCAGCGCGTCAGGGCGCGATGCAGGTGCGGTCGCGTCTCCGGCGGCAGATCGGCCGGCGGCACGATCCAGGCCATGCCGTTGAACAGCAGCCGCCTGCCGCCGATCCGCACCGCGCGGGCACCGGCGGCCAGCGCCGTCGTCACGAAGACGGTCATGGCCAGCAGCGCGCCTGCGCCCAGAGTGAGCAGGAGCGCCCTCACATCGTCGCGCCCAGCACCCAGGGCGCGAATTCCTGCGCGCCGAAGCCCATCGCCTCGCTCTTCGTCGGTTCGCCGGAGGCCGTGCGCAGCATCAGCTCGAAGATGCGCTGGCCGCATTGCTCCACCGTCTCCTCGCCGGCGACGATGGTGCCGCAATTGATGTCCATGTCTTCCGCCAGGCGTTCATACATCGCGGAATTGGTCGCAAGCTTGATCGAGGGCGCCGGCTTCATGCCGAAGACGCTGCCGCGCCCGGTGGTGAAGCAGACGAGGTTCGCCCCGCCCGCCACCTGCCCGGTCGCCGCGACCGGATCGTAGCCCGGCGTGTCCATGAAGACGAAGCCCTTGGCGGTGACAGGTTCCGCATAGCGATAGACATCGACAAGGTTCGTCGTCCCCGCCTTCGCCATGGCCCCCAGCGACTTCTCGAGGATCGTCGTCAGCCCGCCCGCCTTGTTGCCCGGCGATGGGTTGGCGTTCATCTCCGCCCCTTCGCGCTTCGTGTAGTCCTCCCACCAATGCATGACGTCGACCAGCTTCTGCCCGACCTCCTGAGAGACGGCGCGGCGCGTCAGCAGATGCTCGGCGCCATAGGTCTCGGGGCTCTCGCTCAGGATCACCGTGCCGCCATGCCGCACCACCAGATCTGACGCCGCACCCAGCGCCGGGTTCGCGGTGATGCCCGAATACCCGTCCGACCCACCGCATTGCAGGGCGACGCACAGCTCGGACGCCGGCACGGGCTCGCGCGTCACGGCGTTCGCCTCGCCCAGCACCTCCTTCACGAAGGCCATGCCCTTCATGACCGTGGCGCGGGATCCGCCGCTGTCCTGGATGTCCATGCTGCGCAGCCGACCGGTCAGCTTCTGCTCCTCGAGCATCGGGCCGAGCTGGTTCACCTCGCAGCCCAGCCCGATCGCGATAACATGGGAGAAATTGGCGTGGCGCGCGAAGCCCGCCAGCGTCCGGCGCAGCACGCGCAGCGGCTCGTCCATCGTCATGCCGCAGCCGGTCTTGTGCGTCAGCGCCACCACGCCATCGACGTTGCCCCACTCCGCCAGAGGATCATGGCCGGTGATCGGGTTGCGCTCGAATTGCCGCGCGATCAGCTCCGCCACATGAGCCGAGCAGTTCACGCTGGTGACGATGCCGATGTAGTTGCGCGTCGCGACGCGGCCATCGGCGCGGCGGATGCCCATGAAGGTCGCCGGCGTCTCGACATAGGCCGTCGGCGTCGCATCCACGCCCCAGGCATAGTCGCGCGCGAAATCGCCCATTTCGCAATTGTGGGTGTGAACCCAGGCGCCGGGCTCGATGGCGTCCGTCGCGAAGCCGATGATCTGGCCATAGCGGCGGATCGGCTCGCCCTTGGCGATTGGGCGGATCGCCACCTTGTGGCCGGCAGGGATGCGCCGGCCACCGACCGTGACGCCGGGCGCGACCCGCGTGCCCGGCTGCAGAACGATGCGCGCGATGACCACCCCATCCTCGGGGTGCAGACGGATCACGGGCGGCAGCGTCGTGGCGTCCATCGTTTCTCTCCCTGCTCGGAGAGCAAGCCTAACGCCGCCCGGATCAGCCCGCCACGGTCGTGCGGAACATCAGCCGCTGATACCGCGCGTGGTCGAACAGCGCCGCGGTGTGCAGGGTGGCGAGGTTGTCCCACACCACCAGGTCCCCCGCCTTCCACTGGTGGCGGTAGACGTAGCGTTCCTGGGTGGCGTGCTCCATCACCTCGGCGATCAGGGCGTGGCCCTCGGCCGGCGGCAAGCCTTCGACATGGCTGATCACGGCGGGGCAGATGAAGAGCGACGGGCGCCCCGTGATCGGATGCCGCCGCACCAGGGGCTGGGACACGGGCGGGAAGCGCCGCCGCGCCTCGTCGGACAGCGGCGCGCGGCCGGGCGTGTGGCGACGGTTCCACTCGGACAGGGTGTTGAGGTCATGCACCCCGTTCAGCCAAGTGATGCGCGCCCGCAGCGCCGCCGGCAACTCGGCATAGGCCGTGACAGCGTCGAGCAGACAGGTCTCGCCGCCTTCGGGCGGGCAGATCGCGCCGTAGAACAGGGAACAGAGGCTGGGCTTCTCGCGGAAGCTGCTGTCGGCGTGCCATTGCTCGACCCCCGTCGCGAAATTCGCGCGCATCCGGTCATCGGTGTAGTTGCCGACGAGGAAGATCTCCGGATGGTCCGGATGCGTGTGGGCCGAGGCGGAATGCAGCTCCAGCGAGCCCAGCCGCTTGCTGAAGGCGACCAGCGCCGCAGGGTCGTTCGGCACGTTCCGCAGCAGCAGGAAGCGGTTCTGGTGGAGCGCGTTGCGGAAGCCGGCGACCTCGGCCTCGGGCAGGTCGCCATCCAGGCGGAAGCCGTGCAACTCGGCGCCGAAGGTCGCGCCCACCGGGCGCAGATCAAGCATCTCGGGAACAGGGGCAAGGCCGGCGCTCATGGCGGTCTCCAGACAGTCTGCGCAGGCCGGTAACGGGCGATCTTGGGCGCGGCGGGCGCCGGGGCGCATCATGCCAAGCCCCGCGGCGCCTGGCCAGATGCCGCCCCTTGCCTCACCGCCCGAATACGCGCAGTTTGATCCCTGGACACCTTGGGGAGCCCCATCGGGGGCTGAGAGGCGGGCTTCACCCGCGACCCATGGAACCTGATCCGGTTCGGACCGGCGAAGGGAACGGTGCCACCCGTTCGTCCGCGCGTTCGGTCCCGTGATGGGCGGCGCGCGGTCGCGCGCCCTGGTTGCCGTTCCCCTGCGCCGGCATGGAGGAACGAGACGATGCATCGCCGCCACCTGCTGGCCGCTTCCCTGGCCGCCCCCCTCGCCCGGCCCGCCTTCGGGCAGACCACCCGGGCGAAGACCCTGCGCTTCATGCCGCAGGCGGCGCTTGCGGTGCTCGACCCGATCTTCAACCCCACCACCATCGTCTCGACGCATGCCTATTGCGTCTTCGACACGCTCTATGGCGCCGACCGCGCGCTGCGGCCGCACCCACAGATGGCGCAGGGGCATGAGACCGCGGCCGATGGGCTGACCTGGACCATCCGGCTGCGGGATGGCCTGGCCTTCCATGACGGCGCGCCGGTGCGCGCGCGGGACTGCGTGGCCTCCATCAACCGCTGGGCGGCGCGCGACGCCTTCGGCCAGGTGATGATGGGTGCGGTGAATGAGGTCGTCGCCACCGACGACCGCACCATCACCTTCCGCCTGAAGCGCCCCTTCCCGGCGCTGCTCGACGCGCTGGCGAAGCCCGCCGCGTCGCCCTGCTTCATGATGCCGGAGCGCACGGCACTGACGCCGGCCGACCGTCCCATCACGGACATGACCGGCAGCGGGCCGTGGAAGTGGGTCGCCGGCGAGTTCTCCGCCGGCAGCCAGGCGGTCTATCTGCGCAACGAGGCCTATGTCTCCCGCAACGAACCCTCGGATGCGGCCTCGGGCGGCAAGCGGGTGAATTTCGACCGGCTGGAGCTGGTGTGGATCCCGGATGGCGGCACCGCCGTCGCCGCGCTGCGCACCGGGGAGATCGACTGGATCGAATACCCCCTGCCCGACCTGGTGCCGGTGATGCAGCGCGAGCGCGGCATCACCACGCAGATCTATGACCCCAACGGCTTCCTCGGTTTCCTGCGCTTCAACGCGCTGCATCCGCCCTTCGACGACGTGAAGGTCCGCCGTGCCATCCGTGACGTGCTGGTGCAGCCCGATTTCATGTCGGCCGTCGCGCTGGAAGGCGATTGGCGCGAATGCCACGCCATGTTCCCCTGCGGCCTGCCGGGCGTGACGGAATTCACCCCGGCCCCGCGTGGCGAGGCCGCCATGGACCGCGCCCGCGCCGCGCTACGGGCCGCCGGCTACAGAGGCGAACCCATCGTCCTCGTGAACCCGACCGATTTCCCGGCGGTGACGATGCAGGGCCGGGTGACGGCCGACCTGATGCGGCGCCTCGGCGTGAACATCCAGCTCGTCGAGGCCGACTGGGCGACCACCATCGCGCGCCGCGCCAACAAGAACGCGCCCGACCATGGCGGGTGGAACCTGCACAACACGAACTTCCCGGCGGCCGGCATCGCCAATCCGGCGCTGTCCCCCATCATCCGCATGAACGGGGAACGCGCCTGGTTCGGCTGGCCGAGCGATGCGGGGGTGGAGGAGCAGGTGACCGCCTGGATCGAGGCCCCGAACGCCGAAGCCCAGGCCGCCGCCATGCAGAAACTGCAACAGCTTGCCTGGGAAGCCGTGCCCTTCGCGCCCACCGGGCTGTTCCGCCTGCGCACCGCCTTCCGGTCGGACCTGACCGGCGTGCTGCAGGGCCCGAACCCCTTCGTGTGGAACCTGAAGCGGGGCTAGATCATCTTGAGGTTTCACAGATTCGCGGGTTCTGGTTCGACGCTGGTGATGGAGCGTCGAGGTGATGATGACGGCCCCGTTGTCGGGGGATCTGCGTCGCCGGCTGCTTCGTGCGGTGGATGCAGGTAGTTCGGCGCGTGAGGCGGCACGGCGGTTCGAGGTGAGTGCCTCGGCGGCGATCAAGCTGGTGCGACGGGTGCGCGAGACCGGCAGCGCCGGCGAAGATCGGCGGCCACCTGCGCGACCTGACCACAGCCCGGCCTGGCATCACGCTGGCGGAGATCCAGGCGGCGCTGACCGGCGCCAGCACGAACATGGTGCGTCGCTACGGCTGGGGACCGCGCGGCGAACGCCTGGTGGATGCAGCACCGCATGGCCATTGGCGCACCACCACCTTCGTAGCCGGACTGCGCAGCACTGACTTCGTCGCTCCGCTCGCGCTCGACGGGCCCATGCCGGGCGAGGCTTTTCGCGCCTATGTCGAGCAGTGCCTCGCTCCTGCCCTCGCACCTGGCGACGTCGTGGTGATGGACAATCTCGCCACCCACAAGGTCGCCGGCGTCCACGAAGCAATCCGCGCTGCCAAGGCCAGCCTCATGCACCTGCCCGCCTATTCGCCCGACCTCCATCCGATCGAGCTGGCCTTCGCGACACTCAAGGCAGGGCTCCGAAGGGCCGGCACCAGGACACGCGATGCGCTCTGCTCCACCATCGGCTGCCTGCTCGACACCTTCACCGAACCCGAGTGCCGAAACTACCTCGCCATCTCAGGATATGCGTTCGAGTAGACAGAAAATTCTCTAGCGCGGATGGCAAGGGAGATGCGGACCGGGAAGACGCCGCTCTCGCACACGTCATCGCAGGCGGATCGTCGAACTAAGTAGAATTGCTAGGGAGAGCATGCGCCGAAATCCGCGGAGGTAAGATCGCCGTGGGCGTCGCGGATCTGCTTCTGCCGGCCTGGACCGAATCGTCGGTCCTTCGCAAATGCGCCCGGCAGGTGCGTGCAAAACACGGTGCCGCTCTTCATTGAGCATCGGTCGTGGTCTGGCGCAGTCCAGCTGCAGTGCTTTGCGGCTTCGGCAACCACCGGTTCACCCGAAGTTGCCGAAGGCAAGTCGATTTCGGATTGTTTATCTTCGTGAGCGTCGATACTCACCCTCGAAATCTCCGAAACGTGCAATATCTTCCACTCAGGAGATTCGATTCGGGAGGATCCGATGCCAGGAGGAGCCGAAAGGCCACCGATTCTGCAGCTCACGGCGTCTATCGTGGCCGCGCACGTCTCGAATAACCCGGTTCCGACCGGGGATCTGCCAGGCCTCATCTCAGGTGTCTATGCAGCGCTAGACGGGGTCGGACACGTTGCCGAGGCACCGACTGTCGCGCGACAGGAGCCCGCGGTTCCCATCAAGAAGTCGGTACATCGGGACTACCTGATCTGCCTGGAGGATGGGAAGAAGCTGAAGATGCTGAAGCGGCATCTTGCGACTGCCTACAATCTCACGCCAGAGCAATACCGGGAGAAATGGGGCCTTCCCGCGGACTATCCGATGGTCGCACCCGCCTATGCGGAGCGTCGTTCGGCGCTGGCGAAGGAAATCGGGTTGGGAACGGGCCAGGCGGGGCGGACGACGAAGGGGCGGAACTAAAGCTCCCTTCATGGCCTCCTCGGACGACCACCACTGGTATGGTGCAAAATGGGCTTGCTGGCTGGCTTGCCCGCCTTGCCGCGCTGCGCATCCTTGCTTCGCGGCATGCTCCGTGTCCGCACGCGACCGGCCCAAGGCGCAACCGGGATGGCGCTGATCCGTCATCTCCACGATCTGAGGCGCGAGATATCGATACAGCCAACCGATACGTCACGTTTTGGAGGTCTTGGTAAATCCCGGTGCCAGCCGGTTCGCATAGGTCGCACGATACTGGCGCGCCGGCATGCCAGCGCGTGTGCGAAAGGCTCTTGCGAATGCCGTTGCCGAGTTGAAGCCACAGGCAATCGCCACCTCGCCGATGCTGAGCGACGAGAAACGCAGCAGCGTACGCCCGCGATCCAGCCGCAGATCAATGTAGTAGTCGCGCGGGGCTTGGCCCGCCTCGGCCAGGAACACGGCATGGAGCTGCCGCACCGATAGGCCGACCCGCGTGGCAATGGCGGGAACCGGCAGGGGATGCTCGATGTGCGCCTGCATCAACGTCGTGGCGTCGAGGAAGCGGCGGTCCCGCACCGGACGGACCTCGTTCGCTGACCCCACGCGCTGCGGCGTCGCGGCGTCGCGCACCGGCGGAGCAAGCATCTCAAGGGCGACCATGCGGCGGACTTCCTCGCCGCAGAAGTCGCGGATGACGTCCAGCAGCAGGTCGGTCCAGGCAAAATGGCCGGCACAGGTGATGCGGTTGCGATCGCGCATGTAGAGCGTTTCGACGAAGCGTATGCGCGGGAATTCCTCACGCAGGGCTTCGGCGACGTCCCAATGCGTGGCGGCGACATGGCCGTCCAGCAGGCCGCAACTCGCCATGATCTGCACGCCGTAATCCGCGCTGCCGATCAGCGCGCCATGCCGCGCGACATTGGCGATCCAGGGCCGCAGTCGCAGCCAGGACTGACGCGGCGCGCGCAGGTTGGACAGGATCAGCAGCACGTCCGGCAGGGCAGAAGCTGACGCCTCTGCGTGGCTGGGGGTGACCTGCCGGCCATTGCTGCAGGCAACCGGCCCGCCGGTCGTCGTCAACACGATGATCTCGGGCGGCCGCGGCGCGAATTGCCCGGCCACGCGCAGCAGCCCATGGCAGATCGCGACGTCTAGGTCGGTCACGGGCGGGACGACGAGCAGCGTGGCGCGGAACATGAGCCAGCCGATTCTGTCAGATCGACCGCCGATTACGTCAAGTATTTCTACTGCGGCCCGCCCTAGGCTCCCCGCGGTTACGAAGCGGGAGAGCCCCATGGATCAGCCATCAGCCACACGCACCGCGTATCGCGGCGTCGCCTACGTCGATGGAGCCTTCGTGCCGGCGGAGGAGGCGAAGATCTCGGTCTTCGACTATGGCTTCTCCCGCTCGGACGTGACCTATGACGTCGTGCATGTGTGGGATGGGCGGTTCTTCAGGCTCGACCAGCACATCGACCGTTTCTTCGCGTCCATGGCCGCGCTGCGCATGGATCCGCGGATCGATCGCGACGAGTTGCGCCAGATCGTCACAGATTGCGTGGCACGCTCCGGGCTGCGCGATTCCTTCGTTGCCATGATCTGCACGCGCGGCCGGCCGCCGCAGGGTTCGCGCGACCTGCGCCTGTGCCGCAACAACCTCCTCGTCTATGCGGTGCCCTTCGTCTGGGTCGTCTCACCGGAGAAGCAGGTCAGCGGCATCAGCGCGATCATCAGTTCCATTCCGCGCATCGGCGCGGATTCCGTCGACCCGACGGTGAAGAACTACCACTGGCTCGACCTCGATCGCTCGCTGTTCGAGGCCTACGACCGCGGCGCGGACACCGCGATCCTGCTCGCTCCAGACGGGTCGGTCGCGGAAGGCCCGGGGTTCAACCTCTTCATCGTGCGCGACGGGCGCGTCATCACGCCCGATGCCGGCGCGCTGGAAGGCATCACCCGACGCACCCTGCTCGACATCTGCGCCGAGCGCGGCATCCCGGCAGAGGTGAGGCCGATCTCGCGCGAGGAACTGCTCGACGCCGACGAGATCCTGTCCTGCACCACCGCGGGTGGCGTGATGCCGATCACGCGCATCGAGGACCGTATCCTCGGCAATGGCGCACCGGGGCCGGTGTCGATGGCGCTGCGCGAACTCTACTGGGCGAAGCATGCCGATCCGGCGGAAACCACGCCCGTGCCCTATCCCGCGGGAAGCGGCGACCCGGATGCGCCGGAACTGCGCGCCACGGGACGGGATTTCATCCCCTCACCATAAACGAAAACAATGACAGGAGACGGACCATGCAAGGAGACGAGGCTGCGCGCCTGACGCGGCGCGCCACGCTGGCGGGGTTCGGCGCGCTCGCCGCCGCACCCGCGATGGCGCAGCAACGCGGACCGAAGGTGGTGCGCTACGCTGCATCGACCGAGCCAACCACGCTCGACCCCGTCGTCAGCCCGCTGCTGGTGACGCAGGAGCATGGGTATCTCGTCTATGATACGCTGTTCTCGCTAGACGCGCAGTTCCGTCCGCAGCCGCAGATGGTGGGCAGCGTCGAAGCCGAACCCGGTCGCGCCACCTGGACGATGACGCTGCGCGACGGCCTCTCCTTTCATGACGGATCGCCGGTGCGATCGGCGGATGTCATTGCCTCCATCGAACGCTGGGCGGCGCGCGACACGGCGGGCCGTCAGCTCGTCGCCATGGGCCTCAGGACCGAGGCGGTGGATGCGCGCCGCTTCCGCCTCTCGCTCGACACCGCGACGCCCTTCCTGTTCGAGGCGCTGGCCAAGCCGACCTCCTCCGCGCTGTTCATCATGCGCGAGCGTGAGGCACGAACCGAACCGACGCGTGCCGTGCCCGAGATCGTCGGCTCCGGCCCTTTCCGCTTCGTCAAGGAAGAGCACCGCCAGGGCTATCGCCTGGTCTATGCGCGCAACGCCGATTATCGGCCGCGCGCAGAACCGTCGTCCTATCTCTCGGGTGGGAAGAAGGTGAACATCGACCGCGTGGAGTGGATGGCGATGCCCGACCAGGGCACGGCCATTGCCGCCCTGCAACGCGGCGAGCTCGACATCTGCTCGTCCCCGCCGCTCGACCTTCTGCCCGTGCTGCGCGGACGCCGCGACATTGTCATTTCCACCACCAATCCGGAGGGATGGGTCGCCTATGCGCGGCCGAACTTCCTGCATCCGCCTTTCGACAAGCCGGAGGCGCGGCGCGCGTTGCAACTCGCGGTGCGGCAGGCCGAGGTGGTCGCGGCGGTCGGGGCCGATGCGGCGTGGGGGCTGCGCGAATGCTTCTCCTTCCTCGCCTGCGGCGGTGCCAATGAGAGCGAGGGCGGGACCGAGGCCATCCGCCGTGCCGATCTCGCCGAAGCGCGGCGGTTGCTGCAATCCATCGGCTATGACGGCACGCCCGTCGTCTTCATCGCGCCGGGCGACAATGAGCCGCTGCGGATCATCTCCACAGTCACCGCCGAGCAGATGCGCGAGGCAGGATTCGTGGTGGACGTCCAGTTCTCCGACTTCGCTTCGATGATGGCGCGGCGCAACCGGCGGGAGGTGCCGTCCCAGGGCGGATGGAACATATTCCCGATGCTTGCCTTCGCCTTCGAGCTGGACAGCCCGGCCTCCAACTTCCTGCTCGGCACCGCCTGCGACGGGACGGGCTATGCCGGCTGGGCTTGCGATCAGGCCTTGTTCGACACGCGTCAGGCCTGGCTGCGTGAGCCAGACCCGGCCAAGCGACGGCAACTCGTGCAGCAGATGCAGTTGGAGGCCGCGAAGCTGATGCCGGTCGCGCTGCTCGGCCAGTATGTGCGCCCGATCCTGCACCGCAGCACGGTGCGGAACTTGGTGCAGGCGCCCGTCACCGTGATGTGGAACATCGACCTCGCGGCGCAGTAGCGCCGCCCAGACCTGGATGCCGTCATGACCGAACTCGCCTTCCTGCCCGCCACCCGCGCAGCGGCGCTGATACGCCGCCGCGCCCTCTCACCGCGTGAGCTGCTGGAGGCCAGCCTCGCCGCCGCCGAGGCTGTCCAGCCGAGGCTGAACTGCTTCGTCGAAGTGATGGCTGAGGAGGCGCGCGAGGCGGCACGCCGCGCCGAGCAGGCCGTGATGGACGGCGCCTCGCTCGGTCCGCTGCACGGCGTGCCGGTGATGGTGAAGGACCAGATGGACATCGCCGGCCATCGCACCGGTAACGGGTCGAAGATCTTCGACGCTGCGCCCCCGGCCGCGACGGACAACGTGCTGGTCGCGCGGCTGCGCACGGCGGGCGCGATCATCCTTGCCAAGACCACCCTGCCGGAGTTCGGTGTCAAAGGATTGACGGATGGGCCGGCCTTCGGCGTCACGCGCAATCCATGGAACCTGGAACGGACTTCCGGCGGATCGTCGGGAGGAAGCGCCGCGGCAGTGGCAGCAGGGGTGGCGCCACTCGCACTCGGCACGGACGGGGCGGGATCGGTCCGCGGACCGGCGGCCTGCTGTGGCATCGTCGGGCTGAAGGCGACGCTCGGCGTCGTGCCGCTGGAGACCGCGCGCGATGCCTTCGCCAATCACGGTTATGCCGGACCGATGACGCGCACGGTGACGGATGCGGCGGTGATGTTCTCCGTCATGGCCGGCCCCGCGCCAGCCGACCCCTGGGCCGCCGGTGCGGGGCCCTCGGCGGGGCTGGCGCCGACGATGATCGGAGGCGACCTGTCAGGCGTGCGGTTAGGATATCTGCCTCGTCTGGCCAATCCGCGCGTCGCGGCGGATGTAGCGGCGAACGCGCGCGCCGCGCTCGACGCCTATGCCGCGATGGGCGCCGAGATCGAGGAGATCACCGACACCATCGACTGGATCGAATACGAAGGCCGCGTCCTCTACCAGGCGAATTTCGCCGTGCTGCTGGAACCCTATCTCGCGCAGTTCCGCGACGTGATGGACCCGGCGACGCTCGCGGTGATGGAGACCGGCGCAGGCTTCAGCCTTGCCGAGTTCCGCAACGCGCAGTTTGCGCGCACGCGGCTGTTCCGAGCGGTTCAAGGGCTGCTCGCGCGCTATGACGCGCTGGTCATGCCGACCATCTCGCGCACCGCCCTGCCGGCCGACTTCAATACCATCACCGATGAGGTTGAGGTCGACGGCGTGGCATGCGGAATCACGCGGCAGGGTTGGACTTCGGCACAGTACCCCTTCAACCTCACCGGCCATCCGGCGATATCTGTGCCCTCGGGCTTCGGCGATGACGGCCTGCCAACGGGGTTGCAGATTGTCGGCCGCTGGGGATCTGAATGGGACGTCCTGCGGCTCGGCGCGGCATTGGAGACCGCGCGTCCGTGGGCAACTCGGCGTCCACCCGTATTCGGTCAATAGGCCGATATGACCCATTCGACGCCAGGCATCCGCGGGCGCTCCGGCCTCCGTCGCAACTGATGATGATGGGTGAGGGTGTACCGCGGAAGTGAAACGCGGATCCCGGTGCGAGGATGCCAGCGATCCTGGATTTCCGGCGAAGTGTTCAGGGTAGATCGAAGCGCACGGCGATCGCCGCAGATGCGATCACCGCACGATCGTGATGGCCTTCTTCCGGCACATCGAGACCGCCCTTGACTGCCTTGGCCGTGACGACCCCGTAGGGCAGCGACTTGCGAACCGTCTCGATATCGACCTTGTCGGGCTGCTGCACACCGATCGTGACCTCGACCTGCATGGCCCTGATGTCGAGACCGAGGGTACGGATGAACGCCAGCGAGGAATGATGCAGCGCGTCCTGCACGGCACGCAGTGCCGCCTTCGTATAGTCTCCACCATGCAGGTCGTTACCGGTGCCCATCTCCAAGATGATGCGCTTCAGCGCCATGGTCCGCCGCTCCCTAGATATCGAGGCGCACGATGGCGCAGCAATTGGCGATGACGGTCGTACTGGTGCCTTCATCGTTGGGGATCTCAAGTCCGCCTTCAACGACGGTAACCGTGCCTGTACCATGCGGCAGGATCGACAGGACCTCGGCCTTGTCGACCTGATCTGGCTTTGGCACCCCGATCAGGACCTCGACCTTCATGGCATCGACGGGCTGGTCGACGACGGCACCGATCGACAAGGAATTGTGCCAGAGCGCATCGCGCAGCGCGCGAACAGCAGCCTTGGTGCAATCGGCGCCGCGAATATCGGTCCCCATCCCGATTTCGAGCACCATGCGCTTGAGTGCCATGATCGATTCCTTCCGAAGCTGCCTTACCGATCCCGGCCACAGGTGGCATCCGCGGTGAAGCTGCGGCTACGCCACTCCTGGACGGTGGTGGGGCTGATGCCGTGACGCCTGGCGAGCGCCCTTATGCTCTCTTGACTAGCCTGGATCGCGCGACGGAATGCCTCTGTCGTCGGGGCGCGGCCGTGAAGAACCTGCCCCACTGCGCATCCCTCCAGGATCGAAGCGCCAGTGTACCACTACACTGTGGGACTAAACATCTAATGCCCCGCGGTCTTCGAGAAGATGTTCACCACCGCGACCCCGGCGATGATCAGCCCCATGCCGATCAGCGCCGGCAGATCGAGCGCCTGGCGGAACCACACCCAGCCCACGGCCGAGATCAGTACGATCCCGACCCCTGACCAGATGGCATAGGCGACGCCGGTCGGAATCACGCGCAGTGTGAGGGCGAGGCAGTAGAAGGCGATGCCGTAGCCGATCACCGTGACCACGCTCGGCCACAGCCGGCTAAAGCCATCGGACGCCTTGAGCGCGGAGGTGGCGATGACCTCCGCAACGATGGCGATACCAAGAAGGCCGTAAGCCGTGCCGATCGTCATACCCATCATCTATGGCTATCCACTGCTGCGCTCAGCACCAGATACTGGTTTCCCATGGCCTCTCGGCCTTTGGGGAGATGTCCGGAGGGGCAAGCCGCCACCCCACCATTGCCGCATCAGCGGCTTCAGCACGGATTAGGCACCGGCTCCAGCGTCACCATCCGCCCATCCACGGCGAATTCCCGGAAATCCATCAGCATCTGGTCAGCCACGCCATTTTCCCAGTAACGCAGCGATACTTCGTAGGATGGCGTGGTTGCCCCGCCGCCCTGTTGCTGGGCCTCGCGATCAAAGAAGGCGATGCGCATGCGCACCGAGCCAAGCGGCGAAAGCGCGGGGAAGTCCGGCACGTCCCGCGGTGCGTCCCAGGCCGACAGCACGGTCGTCGTATCCTGCGGCCCGTCATCCGAGGTGCCGTCGAAGAGTGGCCCGACCACCAGGCGCTGACCGCTGCGCGCGGCGTTCAGCGTGATGATGGTGTGACGGTTCGGCAGCATGGTGCCGGGGGAGAGCCGTTCTTCCTTCACCTCGGGTTCGGTGTAGCGGACCACGCCGGAGCCGTCGGCGTTCAGTTCGGCCTCGCCGGCGATCCGCTGGGTCACGGCGCCCTGGGTGAGCTGCGTCAGGGTGAAGCGCAGGCGGCGGCCATCCTTGCTCTCGAAGGTCGAGTAGTCGGAGGCGGTCTCGATCTCGGTGCCGTCGCGATCCGTCAGCGTCAGGGTGAAGCGCTGGCGGGAGGCCCAGCCGTCGCAGGCATCGATCAGCTCATAGACCATGCCGCCATTGGCCGAGGCGATGTTGCTCTGGTCCCGCTGGGGGGCGAGGGTCAGCCGATAGGCGGCGCGGTGGGCCGCGAGGTGCTGCGCCTCGATCGGCTGTCCCTGCGGCAGGGGCGTCCAGGCGGGCCCGGTCGCCGCGGCGGGCGCCGGCGCCGCCGGGGAACCCTTGTCAGGCGCGGCCGGCGCCTGGGCCCCGGCCGGCGGCATGACGCAAAGGGTGCCGAGGACGAGGGCAGTGGAAAGCGTCAGCCGCATCAAAGGCTCCTGAAACGGGGTCCGGCCGCTAATCTAGGCCGTCTTCGGCGCCGCCGCACCCTTTGCCGGGGGCAGGTCCAACTTGATGTGAAGTTCCTTCAGACGCGCGGCGGGCACCGGGGCCGGGGCCTGCATCATCAGGTCCTCGCCCTGCTGGTTCAGCGGGAAGAGGATGACCTCGCGGATATTGGGCTCGTCTGCGAGCAGCATCACGATGCGGTCGATGCCCGGCGCCGAGCCGCCATGCGGCGGAGCGCCGTAGCGGAAGGCATTGAGCATGCCGCCGAAACGGTCCTCGACATCCTGGGCGGTGTAGCCCGCGATCTCGAAGGCCCGGATCATGATGTC
Source organism: Roseomonas sp. (assembly GCA_041906015.1). Taxonomy (GTDB): domain Bacteria; phylum Pseudomonadota; class Alphaproteobacteria; order Acetobacterales; family Acetobacteraceae; genus Neoroseomonas. The sequence continues at coordinate 522 of JAYRJZ010000078.1, read as the reverse complement.
GGGGCGGTGGTTGCGGATCGCGCCAGAGGAGAGTTCCACGCCGTTGCAGACGATGTCGTACTGGAAGGCCTTGATATCCAGCGGGTCCATCGTGTTCAGCGCCTCCAGCCCGCCCTGCGGCATGCTGAAGGGGTTGTGGCTGAAGTCGATCTGCTTGGTGTCCTCGTTCAGCTCGTACATCGGGAAGTCGACGATCCAGCAGAAGCGGAATTCGTCCTTCGCGATGAGACCGAGCTCCTCGCCAAGGCGCGTACGCACCTTGCCGCTGAACTTCGGCGCCTCATCCTTCTTGCCCGCGGCGAAGAAGACGGCGTCGCCGGGGTTGAGCTTGCAGGCGACGCGGATGGCCTCGACGCGATCGGCCTCGAGGTTCTTCGCAATCGGGCCCTTGGGCCCATCCGCGGCGAACTGGATGTAGCCGAGGCCGCCGGCGCCTTCCGCGCGCGCCCATTCGTTCAGCTTGTCGAAGAAGCCACGCGGCTTGTCGGCCGCGCCCGGCGCCGGCACCGCGCGGACGATGCC
>JAYRJZ010000077.1:0-25873 GCA_041906015.1 Roseomonas sp. | reverse complement strand
GCGGAGATCCGGCTGCCGGCCAGCTGATGGCGCGGCTGCCAGATTGGCACGCGCGGCTGGCAGCGTTGCTGGCCGCCGCGGAGACGCGCCCCTTTGATGCCCATCGCTGGAACTGCGGGCGGTTTGCGCTCGCCACGGTGCAGGCGGTGACCGGTGCGCGCCCGCGCCCCAGGATCCTGCCCTCGCTCGAGGCCAAGGCTGACAGCGTGGGCTTCCCGCGCATCCCGCCCGCCTTCGCGCGCGCCGGCGATGTCGTCCTCGCCGGCGAGCCAGCGCGCCTTGGCGTGGTGGTCGATGGCGGCCGCGCCGCCTTCGTCGGGCCGCGCGGACTGGTTCGCGCCCCGCTCACCACCTGCACCATCGCCTGGAGGATCGCCTGATGCCGGCTGCGGTGCCGCTCATTGCCGTCGCCGCGGCCGGCGTCGCCTCCGCCGCCGTCGGTGGCGGCATCATCGGCGCCGTGGTCGGCGCCGGCGCCGCCTTCATTGTCTCCGCCATCGGCCAGTCGGTCTTTCCGCAAAAGCAGAAAAAGCAGGCCAGCCTCAGCCCGCAGGCGGCGGCGATCGCCGGCTTCGACGCCGGCCAGCCCGGTGCCGGCCGCACGCAGGCCTTCCGTCAGCCGATCACCGAACACCAGCTTGTCGTCGGTCGCTGCAAGGTGTCCGGGCCCATCGTCTTTCTGCACTCGGCGACCGACGATGAGGGCCGCGCGGATGGCTACTTCTACTCGGTGGTCGTGCTGGCCGCACACCGCGTCCGTGCCATCGGCGAGGTGTACCTCGGCGAGAAGATCGAGAGTGATGGATCGCTCGCCGGGCTGGTCCGCATCGACCGCCATCTCGGCGAGCCCGACCAGGCGGCCGATGCCAACCTGATCGCCGAGACCGCTGGCCAGTGGACCAGCGAGCATCGCGGCCGCGGCCGTGCCTATGTCGCCGTCCGGCTCAAGCTCACCGCCGAAGCCTTCCCCGCCGGCCCACCGAACGTCGCCGCCATCGTCGAGGGCGCCGACACCATCCTCGACCCGCGCACCGGCGTGGTGGGCTGGTCGGACAACCCGGCCCTGCTGCTCGCCTGGTACCTCACCGCCCCCTTCGGCTGGCGCGCCGCCTGGTCCGACATCGACATCCCCGCCCTGATGGCCGCGGCCAACATCTGCGACGAGCTGGTCGGCACCAGGGCCGGGGTCTACGAGCGGCGCTACACCGCCAATGGCGTGCTATCGCTGGCCGAAGGCAAGATCGCCATCACCCGCAAGCTCGCTGCCGCCATGGCCGGGGCACTCGTGGTCTCCGGCGGTCGGTTCTTCATCCATGCCGGGGCGCCGGCGCTGCCGGCGGCGACGCTCACCTCGGAAGACCTCCGCGGCGACGTCACCATCCAGGGCGCCCGGCCGCGGCGCGATCTCTTCAACGGGGTGCGGGCCGTCTATGTCGAGCCGGCGGCCAACTGGCAGCCGACTGACGCGCCGCCGCTGCTGGCCTCCAACTACGTCGCCCAGGATGGCGGCGAGATGATCTACCGCGACCTCGAATTCCCGCTCACCACCTCCGTCAGCACGGTGCAGCGGCTGATGAAGGTCGAGCTGGAACGCAACCGCCGCCAGCGCACCGTGGCCTTCCCCGCCAATCTCTCGGCCCTGCGGCTGCGGCCGTGGGAGGCGGCGACGGTGGCTCTCGACCGGATGACGCCATTCCCGGCGCGGGTCACCGCCTGGTCGCTCGCCGCCGAGGGCGGCGTCGACCTCACCCTGGAGGAGGAGGATGCCGCGGTGTGGGACTGGAACCCGGCGGTCGATGAGCGCGCCACCGGGTCGAACCCCGCCGTGGTGCTGCCCAACCCTGGTGTCATCGCCGCGCCCGCCAGCATCACGGTGGAGACGCCGCAGACGACCGCCTTTGCCGTGCTCTCCCTGTCCTGGGCGGCGGTCGGCTCCTCGCATCTCGCCGGCTACCAGGTCGAGTTCCTGCCCGCCTCCGTCGCGGCCTGGCAGGGCTATGGCGGGTCATTGGGCGCCACCGCGGCCGCGGTCCCCACCGCAGAGCCGACCGGCTTCCGGGTGCGCGCGGTGGCGCGCAGCGGCGCGGTGTCGGGCTGGCGGCAGGCCCTGGTCCCGGCGGCCGTGGCGGCGCCCACGGCGACGGGGATCGCCGGCGGCATCCGCCTCTCCGGCGGCGTCCCGCCCGATGCCGTGCGGCTGCAGGTGTTCGAGGCCAGCAGCAACAGCCTCGCCGCTGCGCTCAAGCTGGCGGAGGAGCCGACCAGCCTCTTCTGGGAACGCGGTGGCCTGACCACCGGCGAGACCCGCTGGTACTGGCTGCGCGCCGTCTCGGCCGAGGGCAACGTCTCGGCCCTGGCCGGGCCGGTCTCCGCCACAGCGCTCTGAACCGGAGCCATCCCCATGCCCGCCCGCATCGACGACCTGCTGGTACTCGACACCGCGGTCAGCAAGAGCGACCTCGCCAAGTACCTGCGCGACCGTGAGACCGTGCTGCCCTCCGACTTCGGCGGCCTCGGCGATGGCGTCGCCGACGATCGCGCCGCCATCCAGGCGGCCTTCGATCGCGCCGCGGCGGACCAGAAATTCGCCGTCATCCCGCCCGGCACCTGGAACGTCTCCGCCGGTGTCACCCTCGGCGGCGGCGCCCGAGGGCTGATCATGCAAGGGATCATCCGTTACACCGGCACCGCTCCAGCGACCGTGCTGACCCTCGGCGATGGCGGCACCGTCCGCAACGGCGAGAAGCGCTATGCCGGGCTGCAGGTCACCCGGCAGAGCCAGTCCGATTGGCTCGACGAGGCCGACATCGGCATCCTGGTGCGCAACATCGACGCCTCGGTGGTCGAGCTGCGCCTGGTCTCGGGCTTCACCATCGGCATGCGCACCCTCGGCGACGGCCGCGGCGTCGAGGACAGCACCTTCCACCTCGGCCGCATCCTCAACAACCGCATCGGCCTCGATATCCGCTGCGCCACCGCGACCGCCTGGAACACGTCTGTCCGCTACTATGGCGGGCACTTCGCCATCGCGACCGGGATCAACCCCACCATCGACCGCTTCGGGATCCGGCTGTCCAACGCGGCGGGGGCCTACAGCAACCACAACCGGCACGTCTTCGACGCGCCGAACTTCGAGCTGCGTCAGCTCGACCCCAACGTCGCCATCCCCTTCCTCAACGAGACCAGCGGCTCGGCCATCATCGGCCGGGCGCTGCGCATGGAGGCCTGCTCGCCGATCGTCGCCCGGCACACCGCCGCGGCGCAGGATTGCGAGTACGAGGTCGCCTGGTCCAACACCTACCAGGTCGGCATCGACTACACTGCGACCGCCACGCGCTGCGGCAATGCGGTGATCAACCACCACCGCGCGCCCGCCTCGCGGCATCTGCGGCTGCTGGGCTCCGTCCCGAATGTCCGGGCCAAGGCCTTCCGCCACAGCGCGGCCGAGATCGGCGTCGAGGGGCTGGCGGTGGTCGCGACCTCGACCACCAGCGCCACGACGCTGCTTGGGCTGTCCTTCAACGGGTTGGACGACATCACGCCGACGTCGCGCGGGCTGCTGCTCGCGTCGCAGCGGGGCTTGGCCTTCGTGGTGGAGTGCGGGCAGGCGAAGGAGTTCGCCCTGGTCCATTCGCTCGTCGGCGGGGCGGACGGCGGGCGGATCTTCGTGCGCTGCTTCGATGCGGCGATGACCGTTCGCGAGAACGTCGCCGGCGATGCGCTGGCCTCGATCACCACGCTGCTATGGAACGTCCCGTCGAAGGCCTGGACCGGTGGCGCCGCGATGGCCGATGCATCGTTGAACAAGCGGATGACGGTGCGGCTCGGACCCGCGGTGACCTTCGCGCAGATCGGCATCGTCGGCTTCGACGGGCAGATCGAGATCGAGGCGCTGCGGCTCTACGGTCTGCCCGAGGCAGCACCGGCGCTGCTCTGCGGCACGCCGGCCCTGCCAGTCGGGCAGCGGGAGTTCGCCGCCGAGGTGGCCTGGGACCTGCCGAGCCTCGCACCGGGGACGACCAGCCTGCTCGACGTCACTGTAAACGGCGCGCGGCAGGGAGACCTTGCCCACGCGGCGCTCGCCTCGTCGACGCGCTTCATCGAGCTCGACGCCGCGGCGTGGTCCAACAACACCGTGCGCGTCATGGCGAGGAACATCTCGCCTGCAACGTTCGACCTGGGCGCGGCGACGCTGGCGGTGCAGGTGACGAAGCGGCGCGTGCCCTGAAGCCACGTGATGGATCCGCCGCACGCCGGCCACATCTGCTGACTTAACCCCGCCCGATCAGCATCCGAAGCTTCTCCAGCGCGACCCGCTCGCTCTCCTTGTAGTCGACCGTCCCGGCGAACCGCCCCTCGGCGTCCAGCAGGAAGATGCTCGCCGAGTGGTCCATCGTGTAGCCGCCGCCCTCCAGCGGAACGCGCCGGTAGTAGACGCGGAAGCTGCGCGCGACCTCCGCGATCTGCGCCTCGGTGCCCGACAGGCCCGTGATGCGGCGATCGAAAGCCTCAAGATAACTGGCCATCGCCTGCGGCGTGTCGCGCTCGCTGTCCACGCTCACGAACAGCCAGTGGATCCGCTCCGCGTCGGCCCCCATGGCCTCGATGAAGCCCGTCATTTCATTGAGCGTGGTCGGGCAGACATCGGGGCAATGGGTGAAACCGAAGAAGATCGCCATCGGCCGGCCGCGGAAATCCTGCTCGGTCAAGGCACGGCCGCGGTGGTCGGTCAGTCGGAACGGACCGCCGATCGCAAGGCTCGACGGGCCTGTCGCGACACGTTCGGGTGCGAGCGGGCCATCGGTCACCAACCAGCCGCCCGTGGTCGCCGCCAACGCGAAACCCACGACGGCGACGGCACCCCAGGCGAGCCAGCGCGTCAGGCGCAGCAGCTTCATGGCACGCCCTCAATGCCCATCATGGCCCGAGCCGCGTGCGCCGGCCGCTTCGACCGCGAGCTCGACATCGACGCGCCCGGCCCGCTCGAACACCAGCGTGAGCGGCACGCGCGCCCCCTGGGTGAAACCGCCCTGCGGGCCGATCAGCATCAGGTGTTGGCCGCCCGGCGCGAGGCGGACCTCCTGCCCCGGCGGAATGGCGATCCCGCCGGGGATCGGGCGCATGCGCATGATCCCGTCGGTCAGGCTCATCTCGTGCATCTCGACCTTGCTCGCCTGCGGTGCCTCGGAACCGATAAGGCGATCGGCGGCGGCGCCGGCATTGCGGATGGTCATGTAGCCCGCTGCGGTCGGGGCGCTCGCCGCGACCGCGCGCGTCCAGGGATGGCCGATCTGCAGGTCGCCGGCGCGGAAGTCGTGCGCGGTGGCGGAGCCAAACGGAAGGGCGGAAGGGGCAAGGCTCGCGCCGACCATGAGGGCCGCGCGCAGGAAGGTGCGACGCATGTAAGGACAACTCCGAATCGAAATGGAACGCAGCCGGCGCGGGACGCCGGCGAAGACGATCAGCCGATGTTCGGAGGCGTGGGTGGCGCGCGGGCAGGCGGCGGGCCGCGCGATGGCGGGACGACGGCGTATTGCCGCGCAGGCTGGGCATCCTGCTCGAGCATCGCCGGGACCGGCTGCTGCACGAAGGCGGCCGGCGGTGGCGTCCACGCGCCATCCGGCAGACGGCACAGTGGGCAATGCCCGGCCGGCGCCGCGTGCGGAGCCTGTTCTTCCTCCGCGGGTCCGGGCTGGCCGAAGGCAAGGCAGAGCGATGACCGCAGCAGCGCGTCGAATGCCGCGCGCTCCACCGCCGCGAAGGCCGGCAGCGGCAGCAGCATGCGCGCGACGATCCCGAGCAGCACGAGCGCCGAGACCGGCGCGCGCAATTCTGCCCAGGCCCGCCTCATGCGTGTCGCGGCCCGTAGAGGATGATCAGCGCGCCGGCGATGCAGACGGCGCCGCCGATCAGGTCCCAGCGATCCGGCGCCACGCCTTCCACCACACGCAGCCAAACCAGCGACGCCGCGATGTAGAGGCCCCCATAGACCGCGAAGGCCCGGCCGGCGCTTTCCACATCTGTCAGCGACAGCAGCCAGCCGAACAGGGCGAGCGAGAGCAGGCCGGCCGCCGCCCAGCCGATAGCCCCGCCGAGCCGCCACCAGGTCCAAATGGCGTAGCAGCCGGCGATCTCGGCCACGGCGGCCGCGACGTAGATCGCCAGCGACCTCATCGCGCCGGCAGGGCCTCCGCCACTTCGGTCCAGGGCACGCAGGCGCTGCGGGTCAGCCAGGGCCAGGGGTTCTCGGCCCGGCCGTCGCGGCGCAGTTCGACATGCAGGTTCGCCCCCGTGGTGCGCCCGGTGCGCCCGACGACCCCGATGTCCTGCGCCGCCCGGACCGCCGCGCCCGCGCCGATTCCTGGCGCGAAGCGGGCGAGATGGGCGTAGCGCGCGCGGGAGCCGTCCGGGTGCTCGATCTCGACCATCAGGCCGTAGTCGAAGTACCGCCCGGCGAAGACCACCACGCCGGGCCCGGCCGAGGTTACTGGTGTGCCGACCGGCGCGCGGATGTCGACACCGGGGTGCGGGCTCCCATGTCGCGGGCCGAAGCCGGAGGAGAACTCGCCGGCCACCGGCATCGCGACCGGACAGGGGGCCGCCATCACGGCACCGGGCAGCGCGACCAGGGCCGCGACGAGGGGGATGCGTCTCAAGGCCATCACCGAGGGGCTGTGCCTCAAGCGGACCAGGTGGGCAACCCCGGATCGCCTCATCCGCGGGGTGCCGCGCCGGGCGGGAGCAGCGGCCGGACCAGCTCCGCGAACCGCTCGAAGGCGAGCACTCCCGGATAGAGGCGCCCGCCGATGATGAAGGATGGCGTCGCCGAGACATTGAAGTCCCGCGCTGCCTCGAGCCGCGACAGGACGATCGGATCGGTGAAGCCGCGATCATTCCAGCAGGCATCGATGCGCTCCGCGGAAATGCCGGCGAGGGTGCCGGTGCGCCGCAGCCAGGCGCGTGCGTCGGGGCTGTGCGCCCAGGATTCCTTGTTGGAATAGAGCATCGCTAGCAGCGCCTCGTGCCGGTCCGGCCCGCCGCAATGGACCATGGCCGCGGCATCGAGCGCGACACGGTCTAGCGGGAAGTCGCGCAGCAGGAAGCGCACCAGGCCAGGCTCGATGTAGGCCGCCTTGATGCGCGGGAAGATCTCGGTGTGGAAGCGCGCGCAATTGCCGCAGGTCAGCGAGTGGAACTCGATGACAGTGACCGGCGCATCGGCGCGCCCGATGGCACGCTCGCCGGGCAGCGGGCGCGGCGTGTCGGGGCCGGGTGCGGTCAAGTCCCAGCGCTGAGCAGGTTGCGAGCGCGCAGTTCTGGGCACGACCGCCGGCAGGGCCGTGAGGCCAAAGAAGGTACGGCGGCGCAAAACACAGAGCGGTGACACCATGATGTTCTCTCCCTATGTCACTCAGTGGATGGGCCGGCGATCGCTGCGACATCGGGCAGGCTGCTTTCGTCGCCCAGCGCGACCAACCCGCAACCCGCAATCGTCGATCGCAAAGCGGGAGAAGCCACTTCGGGGCTGGCCGATCGTTCGGCACGGCGCAGGACGATGCGCGACGTCTCGGCCTTAATCTGAAGCACCTCATAGTCCAGGCGAGGCCTCGGAGTTCGACGCTGTTGTCGCAATCCTGAATAGCCAGTGATCGTCGAGCGTCGGTCACCGGGATATGTTCTGTATGCGGTCCGAAAACCGAGGCGTCGCAGATCGTTTGACAAACACTCCTCGACGGCTTCATGGCTGGCGCCAACGTCCAGCATTGCAACAGGTGTCCTCTGCCTCAGTGATTGCAGCGCACTAAGGTCCGAACCCGCACACCCTCCCAGCATCAAGCAGGCGAGAACGGCAGCACGTTTCGGCGCAATCATCGCCATGACCTAGCCGCCCGCAACAAGATCGGGTGCCGCGATCTTTGGCGTCTCCAATCGAGGCTCAATCCGCACCTCTGGTGTGCGCGGCGCCGGCGTCTCGTCAAGCGACTTGCCGAAGCGCAGGAGGAGCGCGGGCAGCACCACCAGCGTCAGGACGGTCGCACTGATCAGACCACCGATAACAACTGTAGCCAGAGGGCGCTGCACTTCGGCACCCGTGCCGGTGGCCAGGGCCATCGGCACAAATCCAAGCGCGGCGACGAGCGCAGTCATCACGACCGGACGCAGTCGCGTGAGAGCCCCCTCGACAATGGCCTCGCGCCAAGGTCGCCCCTCCGTCGAGAGCTGTCGGATGTAGCTGACCATGACGAGGCCGTTGAGCACGGCGACGCCCGACAGCGCGATGAAGCCCACGGCAGCGGAGATCGAGAACGGCATGTCGCGGACCCACAGGGCCAGGATGCCCCCTGTCAGCGCGAGCGGGACACCGGTGAACACCACCGCTGCGTCGCGCCACGACCGCAATGCCGAGAACAGTAGCAGCAGGATCAGAGCAAAGCAGGCCGGGACAACCACGGCCAGACGTTGCCGGGCGGCCACGAGGTTCTCGAACTGCCCGCCCCATTCGGTCCAGTATCCGGGCGGCAGCCGCACATCCCGCTCTATCCTGGCATGCGCGTCGGCGACAACGGAGCCGATGTCTCGGCCACGAACGTTCGCCTGCACCACGATGCGACGCTTGCCGTTCTCTCGGCTGACCTGGTTTGGCCCCTCCATGACCCGGAAGGTTGCCAGTTCCCGCAGAGGCAGCATCTGAACCCCGCGTGTCCCGCTCGGCAGCGGCACCGGGAGGTTGCGCAGGGCATCCAGGTCGGACCGCTCCACGTCGGGAAGCCGCACGATGATGTCGAAGCGACGATCGCCTTCGAAGACCAAGCCGGCCTCCCGGCCGCCGACGGCGATGGCAATCGCTTCCTGCACATCGGCGATCGAAAGACCCCACCGTGCCGCGGTCGCACGATTGATGCGGATGTCGAGGAAGGGCAGTCCGGTCGCCTGTTCAACGCGGACGTCGGTCGCGCCGGGGGTGGCACGCAGTGCTGCCGCCATCTGCTCGGCGACCTGCAGCATCGGTCCGAAGTCGTCGCCGAAGATCTTGATGGCGATGTCGCCGCGAACACCGGCGATCAATTCGTTGAAGCGCATCTGGATCGGCTGCGTGAACTCGTAGGCGTTGCCCGGTATGCGCGCCAGCACGGCCTCGATCTGCGCCACAAGCTCGGCCTTGGTCATACGGGGGTTGGGCCATGCCTCCTGCGGCCGCAGCATGATGAAGGTGTCCGAGATGTTCGGCGGCATCGGATCCGTTGCGATCTCCGCCGTGCCGGTCTTGCTGAAGACGAAGGCGACCTCCGGAAAGCGGCTTATGGCCCGCTCGACCACAGACTGCATGGCCTGCGACTGCGTGAGGGAGGTGCTCGGCACGCGCAGCGCCTGCACGGCCAGGTTCTTCTCGTCGAGCGTCGGGATGAATTCCTGGCCAAGGCGGGCAAACAAGGCGAGCGATCCGCCGAAGAGGAGCGCCGCCGCCAGGATCACGGGCATTGGGGCCGCGGTCGCGGCGCGTAGCGCCGGCCGGTAACCGGCCTTCAATGCAAGAACCGCCCGGTTCTCCTTCTCGGTCACCCGGCCGCCGACGAAAATCGCGATCGCGGCGGGCACGAAGGTGAGCGACAGGACAAAAGCGCCGACGAGCGCGATGATGACGGTCAGCGCCATGGGGGCGAACATCTTGCCCTCGACCCCTGTGAAGGTCAGCATCGGCAGATAGACCAGGATGATGATCGCCTGGCCGTAGAGGCTGGGCTTCACCATCTGCTTCGCGGCGTCGGCGACGGTTTCCAGTCGTTCCTGCAGCCGCAGCACGCGACCTTCCTCGTGCTGGCGTTCGGCGAGCCGGCGCAGCGCGTTCTCGGTGATGATCACGGCGCCGTCCACGATCAGGCCGAAATCGAGCGCGCCAAGGCTCATCAGGTTCGCGCTGATGTGGCCGCGCAGCATTCCGGCGGCAGTCAGCAGCATGGTGATGGGGATGACAGCCGCCGTGACCAGCGCGGCGCGGATGTTGCCAAGAAGGAGAAAGAGCACCGCAACAACCAGCAATGCGCCCTCGGCCAGGTTCTTCGACACGGTGCCGATCGTCGCATCCACCAGCACGGTGCGATCCAGCACAGTGCGGATCCGTACGCCCGGCGGCATGGCGCGGTTCACCTCCGCGATGCGCGTTCCCACGGCGGCGGCGACGGTGCGGCTGTTCTCGCCGATCAGCATCAGCGCCGTGCCGATGACCACCTCCTCCCCGTTCATGCTGGCACTACCGGTCCGCAGTTCCCGCCCCGCCGTGACGGTCGCGACGTCGCGAATGAGGATCGGCACGCCTTCGCGCGAGGCGACCGGTATGGCCTCGATCTCCTGAAGGCTGCCGACGCGACCATCGGCGCGTACCGCAAAGGCTTCTCCGCCGCGCTCGAAGTAGCCCGCGCCAATGCTGGCGTTGTTGCGCTCAAGCGCGGCAACGATGTCCTGGAAGGTCAGGCCAAGTGCCACGAGCCGTGCCGTCGAGGGTTGCACGTGATACTGCTTCGCGTAGCCGCCGATGCTGTCGACGCCGGCCACGCCCCGCACCGTCCGCAGCTGCGGGCGCACCACCCAGTCCTGTAATGTCCTCAGATAGGCGGCACGACGATGGTCATCGCGGAGGACTTCGCCTTCCGGCGTGAGGTAGCTGCCGTCGGACTGCCAGCCCGGTTGCCCGTCGCGCGGTGCCGGGTGCGCCGGGTCGCCCTGTGGCGCGAACTCGACCGACCACATGTAGATCTCTCCGAGCCCGGTGGAGATCGCTCCCATCCGCGGCTCGGCTCCGCGCGGCAAGCTCTCGCGCACCGCCGTCAGACGCTCCAGCACCTGCTGCCGCGCGAAGTAGATGTCGACATCGTCGTCGAACACCGCCGTCACCTGGCTGAAGCCATTACGCGAGAGCGATCGTGTCGAGCGAAGCCCGGCGATTCCCGCGAGGGCATTCTCCACGGGGAAGGTGACCTGCCGCTCCACCTCGACTGGCGAGAGCGACGGGGCAACCGTGTTGATTTGCACCTGGTTGTTGGTGATGTCCGGCACGGCGTCGATGGGGAGGCGGGCAAGCGCCAATCCGCCCACCACCATCATGAGGCCGGTCACCAGGAGGACGACCCAGCGGTGCTGCACCGAGAAGGTCAGTATGCGATCGATCATGGGAACTCCGTCGCGCGTGGCGCCAGGAACTTCAGTGCGCGTGGCCTGCTTCGCCGCGCGCGAGTTGGGCCTTCAGGACGAAGGAGTTGGTCGTTGCCACGACATCGCCGGGGTCGAGCCCGAAGACCACTTCGGCAACCCGTTCGTTGCCGCGGCCGAGCACCACCTCACGCCGATCGAAGCCATGCGCGGTCCGGACGAAGACGACGGTCTCGCCGGCAAGGGTTTGAATCGACTCGCGCGGCACGATGACATCGGCTGCACTGCCGGCGGCCGAGATGACCGCCACGGCGAAGGAGCCGGGCCGCCAGCGCCCATTGCCATTCGGCAGCGCCGCCACGACGCGCGCCGCGCCGGTCTCCTGGTCCACGACCGGGCTGACGAAAGCGATGCGCCCGATGTCAGCGGTGGCGTCACCGCCGGTCGGTGCGGTCACGCTGACCTCCTGCCCCTCGCGGACGTAGATGAGGTCGTCCGGGCGGACGGAGAGCTCGACCCACACCTGCGACAGGTCGGCGATCGTGAAGAGCTCGGCCTCCGGACCGACGGCGGCACCGGCCTCGGCGCGCCGCGCGATCACCCGGCCGGAGATCGGCGCGCGGACCTCATGCCGCCGCAGGGACGAAGACGCACCCGTGCCAGCCTGCAGAAGCGCCGCCACCTCCGCCTCGCCCAACCCGAGCGCCACGAGACGCTGGCGCGACAAGTCAAGCCGCACCTTCGCTTCGTCGGCCTCCGCGCGTGCACGCAGGAAGTCCTGTTCGGCGGAAACGCGCCGGTCCCACAGCCGGCGTTCGCGCTCCAGCGTGGTCTGGGTCAGTATCTCCTGCCGCGCGGCCGCGAGGAGGTCAGCCTTCGCCTCCGCCATTTCGCGGCTTTCGATGACCGCCAGAAGGTCGCCGGCAGCGACCTGATCCCCGAGCCGCCTCCGAAGCTCCGCAATAGTCCCTGAAACACGGGCAGGCACGCGAGCGAGCCGATCCTGGTCCGCTGCGAGCGTGGCGGGCACGGTGATCAGTCGGTCGATCGGCCCAGGGCCAACGGCCAAGGTCACGATGCCGGCAGCATCGATCTGGTCCTGCGCCAGCTCGATGCCGCCTCCCTCCTCCGCGTGACCCTCGGCTCCGGCGGCATGGCCATGACCGTCGCCAGGGGCGCCGGCAGGTCCCTGCGCCGCCGCTGGCATGACGAGGGCCCGAACGGCGTTCGTCGCTTCCGGCGCCAGCACACCGAACGCGAAGCCGCCCACGGCGCATGCGGAGGCAAGCAGAATGCGCTTCATCGAACTTCTCCCTGACGCCGGGTCTGGATCGTGCCCCGGGCTTCCAACCGCTCCGCCTCGGCGCGGCGGTTATGGAACTCGCTGAGTGCTGTGTTGAGCTGCAGCTGTGCTTCCGTCAGCGTCCGCTGCGCATCGAGTGTTTCGATGAGGCTGAAGCGCCCTGCCGAATATCCTTCTCTCGCGAGCGAGTATGCCTCGCGCGCCGCCGGCAGGATGACGCGGCGGATCGTGTCCGCCTCGCGCCAGGCGAGATCCAGCCGGCGGCGCGCGTCGGCGAGCGTCGCTGCCAGGGCAATGGTTGCCTGCTGCATCTCCACTTCCGATCGGGCGAGATCCGCACCCGCGCGCTCAATGGCGCCGCGGTTCGATCCGGGGATCGGGATAGGCACGGACAGGCTGAACACCACCGCGTTGTCCCGCGTGTCCTGAAAGTTGCGGATGCCACCCCGCACGGTCGGATTGGGCAGGGCGTTGGCGCGTTCCGCCGCCAGCGCAGCGCGATTGCGGTCCACTTCCGCCTGCAGGCGGGCAATATCCGGCGCCGTTGCCGCAGAACCGCCGGAAGCGGCGACCGGAGCCGCGCCGATCGCCTCGAACCAGGCATCGTCGAGAGCCGCGTCTATGACGGGCAGACCCATTGCCGTCGCGAGTGCCCGGCGCGCTGTCTCGATCTCGCGCTCCGCACGATCGACGCTGATGCGCGCATTGGCCTGGGCGACCTCTGCTCGGCGCAGTTCAACCAACGGATCGCGACCCGCGATCATGCGGTCCTGCGTTGCGCGCACGACCTCGGCCGCCAGCCGCACACGCTCGCGTTCCACATTTGCGTTGCGTGCGGCCGTGACGAGTGTCGCGTAGGCAACCGTGACATCCCGCACGGCATCCAGCCGGGCGATGTCGAGGTCGCGTTCCGCGACTGCCAAAGCGGCCTGGGCGCCGGTGAGGCGCGCAGTGCGGGCGCCGTTGATCTCCAACTGTTGCGCGATGCTCACCGTGGTCTCCAGCGAACGCACACCGCGATACTGACCGGAGCCGCCGAAATTCTCGGCCTCGGCCATGAACTCCGGATTTGGATAGGCGCGCGACTGGCGGACCTCGCCGCCAGCGGCCTCGACGCGGAGTTCGGCGGCACGCACGTTTGGCGAACGTGCGTGCGCCAGCTCTATCAGCGCGCGCAGGGGGCCACCGGGGCGCGGCGCGTCGGGTCTCGCCAGGGAGGCGGGCGAGGTTGCGGGTCGCCGCTGCCGCGCGTCGTGCGCGGCTACTGGCTGAATCGCGGCCGCAACAACTGCGGTCGCCAGAACGACATTGTGAATGAAGCGCATGTGATCCTGAGGCCGGCAACGGGTTGCGAAGCGGGCCGCCCCGGTGGGGCGCCCTTGCGCAAGGCGGTTGTGTGGCGGTCAGGCTCTCGGTGGACGTGCCAGGGGCGACGGCGGGGCCGACCTGTCGGCGCTTTGCGGGCGCCACATACGAAGAACAGAGGATTTCACGGGCGCAGCGACGCGATGCACGGCAGGTGGCGGAAGCTGCGTGTGGTGCGTGCAACAGCCATCATGCAGCCGGACGCCCGGAACGTCATCGCCATCGTCCGGAATCTCCGTCGTCCAGCCCACGAAGAAACCGCCGTACAGGTCGGCCCCGGCCGAAGCGGTCCGAGTGACCGTGATCGCGCTCAGCACGACCGCGAGCAGCAGCAGGCACAGGATGGCGCGCCGCGCCCACCCCCGTCGCCCGTCACTCATTCGCGATCCTACGGCCATTGGTACCGATTGCTGTCAGATTTACTTAGCGCGGCTGATCAAATGTGAAGCGCCCGCGACCAACCTCGGATCCAGCCGCGGCACGCAGCGTCACCGTCGCTCGCACGCGCGCATCTAGCGGGAACTCGAGCCGTGCGGCAAGGCGATTTTCTCCGGACGGGCTCAGTTCCACGCTGCGCTGCTCATTGCCGCGCGCCAGCACGACGGCCGTCGCCCGGAACTGAGAAGCGTCAACCGGACGGTCTTGCTCATCCAGGACGTAGACCATAATCTGTCCATCTCGCGTCAGAAACTCGACCTCGTACTGGCCGATCTTCTGGACCTGCCCGCCATGCGCCGCGTGCGCATGGCCATGGCCTCCCTGGGCCCAAGCCGCAGCCGGCGTCGCGGCAAGCACGGCAAGGTTCAGAAACATTCTTCGACGAAACATCACGTTCTCCACGGTACCATCACATCACGCAATCTAGACCGACGGCGGGTCTCTTCCCACGCCTCGCACCACGCCGCAAGTGCGGTGCGCGAGTGCCCCCGCCGTACTTCGGCAGCAACGGCCGGCATCAGGTCTCCTGCTGCCTTGCTGGCGCCGCGAGCATGGAAAGTAGCAGCAGGCCGACGCCGCAGACTATGGCGACGTCCGCCATGTTGAAGGTCGGCCAGTGCCAGCCCGCGTAGTGCGCGTCGATGAAGTCCACGACGGCGCCCAGGCGCAGCCGGTCCGAAATGTTGCCGAGCGCACCGCCGATGATCAGGCCGAGCGCCGCGCATTCGACGCGCATCGTGCTGCGCCACAGCCAGTGGCCGAGGAAGGCGACGACGCCGAGCTTGATCAGGACGAGCAGCCAGACCGCGCCGGCGGCGCTCTCCGCGAAGATCCCGAAGGTCACACCTGTGTTGAAGCCAAGCCGCAGGTTGAGCATCGGCAGCAACGTGATGCCCTCGCTGTAGGGCGGCCAAAGCGCGCCCATTGCCCAGGCCTTGCTGAACTGATCGATCGCCACCGCAACCATGGCTGCCCCAACACCCCAACGTCTCATCGCGTATCCCCTGTCTTGCGCCGCGCGGCGCATGCGGCCCGATCCTTGCCGCCGCCATCAGCCGAGCCACGCAAGCCACGGAAAGGCTTCCAGAATCCAGACGGCAAGGCGCGTCATCTCGCCGGTGGCGATCGCAATGCCGGCGGCCACCATGATGGCGCCGTTCGCGACCTGCAGCGCGCGGCCGAGCCGCCCGAGCCGACGCGCCCGCGCCATGGCTGCGGGCAGGTAGAAGGCCGCGAGCAGGAAGGGCACGCCGAGCCCGAGTGCATAGGCCGCGAGCAGCCCCGCGCCCGAGCCCGGCGTCAGCGCCGCCGCGGCCAGCACGCCGGCCAGCACCGGCCCGATGCAAGGCGTCCAGCCGAAGCCGAAGGCGATGCCGATCAGGGTCGCCGAGACTGGCCCGCCGCCCCCGGAAGGCGGGCGGAAGCGCAGGTCGCGCATCAGCGGCGCCGCGCGCAGCAGACCCATCTGCACCAGACCCATCAGTGCGATCAGGCCGCCCGCGACCATGGTGAGCTCGTAGGACCACCGCCGCAGCAGCCCGCCCATGGCGGTCGCCCCCAGGCCCAGCAGCACGAAGACCAGCCCGAAGCCCAACACGAAGAAAGCCGACAGGCGTAGCGCCCGCCATCGCTCCGCCCGCGCCGTCGCCAGGTCCGTCCCCGCCACCCAGGCGACATAGCCCGGCACGAGTGGCAGCACGCAGGGCGACAGGAAGGAGACCAGCCCCCCGCCGAAGGCCAGCACCAGGCCGAACAAGGTGAGGTCGATCGTCATGCGCGCCGCCCTCCGGCCAGCGCGAGCCCCGCCAGCGCCACGACGCCGATCGCGAAAGGCAAGTCGCCGAAGCGCGCATAGGGCGTAGCACCGGCCAGCGCCGCCGGCAGCGGCAGGTCCAGCACGCCCTCGGTCGCCAGCGGCAGCCGCGCGCGCTCGCGCCCCATCGCGTCGGTCACCAGCGAGATGCCGCTGTTGGCCACGCGCACCAGCGGCAGGCCGAGCTCGATGGCGCGCAGCCGGGCGGCCAGGGCATGCTGGTACGGGCCCCAGGAGGTGCCGAACCAGGCATCATTGGTCACTGTCAGGATCCAGCCGGGCATCGGACCGTGTGCCGGCAGCGCTGTGGGGAAGATGGCCTCGTAGCAGATCAGCGGCCAGAACGCCGGCAGGCCGGCGACGCCCATCGCCTGGCGCGGCGGGCCGGGGATGAAGTCCACCGTGCCCACGGTGAGCTTCGGCAGGTCCGCGAGCAGCCGGCGGAACGGCTGGTATTCGCCGAAGGGCACCAGCCGGATCTTGTCATAGGCCGCGGTGATCGCCCCGCTGTCGTCGAGCGCGACCAGGCTGTTGAGCAGCGCCGGGCCGCCATCGGCCGTGAGGGTCCGCCGCACGGCGCCGGTCAGCAGCGCGCCGCCGGGCGGGACGATGCGCGCGACAGCCGCGCGGATCGCCGGCGTCTCGGCGAGGAGGTAGGGCACGGCACTTTCCGGCCAGATGACATGGGTGGGGGCCACGCCATCCGGCGCCGGCGCGGCGCTGAGCGCCAGCAGCCGCCCGAGGATGCGTTCGCGCTCGCCCTCGGCCCATTTCAGGTCCTGCGCGATGTTGGGCTGCACCAGGCGCAGGCGGATGTCCGGGACCACGGCGGGCGTCGCATCGGCAAGGCGCGCCGCGCCCCAGGCCCAGGGCAGGGCGATGATCGCGACCGCAACCGCCGCGGGCCAGATTCGACGCTGCCGCACGGCCACCGCCGCCAGCACCGCCGCGAGCACGGCCAGAAGCCCCAGGCCATGGATGCCGACAAGGGCGGCCGCCTGCAGCCCGGCATCGCTGCCGCCCCAGGCATGGCCGGCGATGTTCCACGGAAAGCCGGTCAGCACGGTGCCACGCAGCCATTCGCCCGCGACCCAGCACGCGGCCAGCGCCAGGGCGAGCGTGACGCCGCCCGCACGGCCGGCCAGCAGGCGCGCCGCGGCGACCGAGACCGCGGGGAACAGCGCCAGCCCGGCGCTGAGCGCGGCCAGCGCCGGCAGCGCCAGCGCGCCGAAGCGGGCCGCATCCACGCTGAAGGCCTCGGTGATCCAGGACAGGCCGACCAGGAACGATCCCAGGCCGAACAGCCAGCCGAGCAGGAAGGCGCCGCGCAGCGATGCCGTCCGCTCCAGCAGGAACCACAGGCCGCCGAAGGCCGCCACGCCCGCCGGCGCGACATGCAGCGGCGCCAGCGCGATCGCGCTGAGCGCACCAAGGCCGAGGGACGCGCCACCCCAGGCCAGGCGCTGCGCGATGCCGCTCAGCGGCCGGGATGCGACCCGCGGCAGGGCGGATGACGCGGTGCCCATCTTGGTTAGCACGCACGGCCAGGGCGCGGCACGGCACGGGATGTCACGGCGCAGCGCCGCGCGTCATGCCCGGCGCCGTGTCCATCCGGACGCTCACGCGCGCCATCGACACGGCGTAGAACAGCACCGCGAGCCCGAGCAGCACGACCAGCAGCGCCCGCGATCGGGCGCGCTGTCGCGCGAGCGCCTGGCGCCGTCCGGCCGAGCCGTCCGTCGCTGTGGCCGTCATCGCCCGGCCCGCTCCGCGCCGGGCGTGCCGGCGAATTCGGCATGCGCCACAGGGGCGATCGCCCGCCAGGCGACCAGCACCGCCACTGAAAGCCCGAGGCCATGCGATGGCCCGGCGCGCCGCATACCGGTTTCGCCACCCTTGCTCGCCGCGAATGGCGGGTCCGGGGCACTGACGTGACGGTGCGGCCGTGCCGTGGCGTCGGAGGATTGCCGCTGTGCCGGAGGGAGAAGGTCGGTCAATCGAAGATCTCCCTGAGCCACGACTTCCGGCGCCCGTGGTCGCCATAGCGGCCCTTGCCTTGATGCCCGCTGCCGTGGCCGCCGTGGCCGCCGTGGGCGCCGCCATATCCGCCGCCCGACCAGCCCTGTTGCACCGGTGCGGGCGCGGTCCAGGCCGATGGCGGCGGCGCGGCGGAGGGCGGGGCGGGCACGCCCGCCGCATCGCCTCGCTCGATGATCTTGTCGAGTTCGCCGCGGTCGAGCCAGACGCCGCGGCATTGCGGGCAGTAGTCGATCTCCACGCCGGCACGTTCGGCCATCGTCAGCACGGTACCGCAGCGCGGGCAATCGAAGGGGACGGACATGCGAGAGCTCCTCAGTGTTCGGCGACGGCGATCGCGCCCGGCGGATCGACCTGCACCGTCGCGTGCGTGATGCCGTGGCCGTCGCGCAGACGCGCGGCGACCAGCGCCGGCAAGGCCAGCGGATCGGCGCCGGCGACGGGCGTGACATGCACGGTCGCGACGACGCTCCGGTCGGTCAGCGTCCAGGCATGCAGGTGCCCGACCTCCGCCACGCCGGGCACGTTCGCGAGGTCGGTCGTGACGCCCGGCACGTCGAGGCCGCGCGGCGTCGCCTGCAGAAGCACGCGCAGCGATTCCGTGATCAGCCCCCAGGCCGAGCGGATCACCAGCCCGGCCACCAGCACGGACAGGATGGGATCGAGCGGCATCCATCCGGTCAGCATGATGCCGATGGACGCGGCGATGGCGCCGACCGAACCGAGCAGGTCGCCCACCACATGCAGCAGCGCGCCGCGCAGGTTCGAATCGCCCTGGTCGCCGCCGCGCAGGTACAGCGCCCCAGCCACGTTCACCAGCAGGCCGACGATCGCGACGGCCAGCATCGGCCCGGCCAGCACCTCGACCGGTTCGCGCAGCCGACTGACCGCCTCGAAGGTGATCCAGGCGACCAGCAGCAGCAGCGTCGCGCCATTGGCGAGCGCGGCCAGCACCCGGACGCGATGCCAGCCGTAGGTCCGCGCGGCATCCGCGGCGCGTGCCGCGACGCGGTAGGCGATCAGCGCCAGCAGCAGCGCCGCCGCGTCCGACACCATGTGGCCGGCATCGGCGATCAGCGCCAGCGAACCCGACAGCAGGCCGCCGGCTACCTGCACCGCCGCGTAGCTCGCCGTGCCGATGAGCACCAAGCGGATGCGCCGCTCGCTGCCCGCGGTCGCGGATGGGCCGTGGGCGTGGCCGTCATCCGCGCCGTGCTGCGCCGGTACCGCCATCAGCGGCGCTCCGCGATCCCCGGCTGCCAGCGCAGCAGCCTGAGCGCATTCAGCGTCACCAGCACGGTCGCGCCGGTATCCGCCATGATGGCCGGCCACAGGCCGGTGATGCCGAGCATCGTCGTGACCAGGAACACCGCCTTCAGCCCGATCGCGACGGCGACATTCTGCCTCACGTTCGCCATGGTCGCGCGCGACAGGGAGACGAGCTCCGCCACCCCCGTCACGCGGTCCTTCAGCACGGCGGCGTCGGCGGTTTCCAGCGCGACGTCGGTGCCGCCGCCCATCGCCACGCCGACATTGGCCGCCGCCAGCGCCGGCGCGTCGTTGATGCCGTCGCCGACCATCACCACCGTGCCGCGCTCGCGCAGCTTGCCGATCTCGCGCAGCTTGTCATCGGGCAGCAGTTCCGCCTTGGCGTCGAGGCCGAGCGAGATGGCGATCGCCTCGCCGGTGCGGCGGTTGTCGCCGGTCAGCATCACCGGGCGCACGCCAAGCGCGGTGATCGCCGCGATGCCGGAAGCGGCATCCGCGCGCGGTTCGTCGCGCAGCGCGACCAGCGCGGCCACGACGCCGTCGGCGAGCACCACGGACACCGTCTTGCCCTCGCCCTGCAGCCGCTCCAGCTCGGTTTCCAGCGGGCCGAGCGCGGCATCGGACTCGCGCGCATGGCGCGGGCTGCCGATGCTGACCGCCACGCCGCCGACCGTGCCGGCCACGGCGCGGCCAGGGATGGCCGACTGCGCCTCGGCCGCCGGCACCGCGACCCCGCGCGCCGCCGCTTCCGCCAGGATCGCCTTGGCGAGCGGGTGGGAGGAGCCCTGTTCGACCGCGGCGGCGAGCGCGAGGACCTCATCGGCGATGCGCCCCTCGGCCGGCAGCACGTCGGTGACGCGCGGGCGGCCTTCGGTGAGCGTGCCGGTCTTGTCGAAGGCGACGGTCGTCGCGCTGCCGATCGCCTCCAGCGCCGCGCCGCCCTTGATCAGCAGGCCGCGTCGCGCGCCGGCCGACAGGCCCGAGGCCATCGCCGCCGGCACCGAGATCACCAGCGCGCAGGGACAGGCGATCAACAGCACCGCGAGGCCGCGGTAGATGCTGGTGCTCCAGTCCCAGTCGAGCAGGAAGGGCGGCAGCAGGATGATCAGAAGGGCCACGATCATCGCGCCCGGCGTCCACCAGGTCGAGAAGCGCTCGATGAACCGCTGCGTCGGCGCGCGGGAGGCGGTGGCCTCCTCCACC
The DNA here is from genome assembly GCA_041906015.1 of Roseomonas sp. GTDB lineage: Bacteria > Pseudomonadota > Alphaproteobacteria > Acetobacterales > Acetobacteraceae > Neoroseomonas. Next base: position 5,300 of record JAYRJZ010000077.1, on the reverse strand, counting down.
ATGCGGATGATGCGCGCGATGGTGTTGTCGGACGCGGCACGCGTGACGCGCACGCGGATGGCGCCCTCGGCGTTGATGCTGCCGGCGACCACGGCCTCGCCGGGGCCGCGCGAGACGGGCACGCTCTCCCCGGTGACCGGGCTTTCGTCGAGGGCGGAGGAGCCTTCCTCGATCAGCCCGTCGCAGGGCACGCGGTCGCCGGGGCGGATCAGCACCAGGTCGCCGACCGCGAGCCGGTCGGCCGGCAGTTGTTCGGTCGTGCCGTCGGGCCGCAGCCGCAGCGCGGTGCGCGGCATGAGGTCGGCCAGCGCGCGGATGCCGGCGCGGGCGCGCCCGGCGGCAACGTTCTCCAGCAATTCGCCGACCGCGAAGAGCAGCACGACGACGGCGGCCTCCTCGGCGGCGCCGATGATGGAGGCGCCGATCGCGGCGGTGACCATCAGCGTCTCGATGCTGAACGGACTGCCGGCGCGGGCCAGGGCGAAGGCGCGCCGGCCGAAGGGCACCAGCGCGACGGCGGTGGCGGCGAGGAACAGCGGGTAGGTCAGCCGCTCCGGCAAGACGATGGACAGCGCGTAGGCACCGACCACCAGGCCACCCAGCAGCCAGACGAGGATCGCCTTGCCGCTGCGCCACCAGGGCTTGCCGGCATCGGCAGGGTCGTCGTGGTCGTGGCCATGCGCCGCCGGGCCGGCGGCAGGTCCTGGCTCGGCACCATGCGCGTGGCCTGCGTGGTCGTGCTTGCCGTCATGGCCGTGATCGTCAGCGCCATGGGCGTGGTGATGGCCGCAGTCGGCACCATGGACATGGGCCGGGGCGGGCGTGGCGACGGGCGCCATCGGCATGACCTTGTAGCCCAGGATCTCGACCTGGCGAGCCACACCCTCGGCCGGCGTGGCGTCCGGCGCGAGCGCGACCGTCAGCCGCTCGGCCATCAGGTTCACCTGGACCTCCGAGACACCGGGCAGGCGTTCCACCGCCCTGGTCACCTTGGCGACGCACGAGGCGCAGTCCATGCCCTCGACCCGCCATGTCAGCTTCCTGGACTCACCCATGGCATCTGTCCTGATCGTCATGCGCGACCGTATGAGACCTCCAGCGGCTGGAGGTTCAAGGGGCTATTCGTCCGCCGGTGCCATTTTCGTCCCGCGCTGACGCAGGCGCGCTGGCGGTGTCGGATGCGACGTTATCCCCGCTTGCGCGCGGACAGCGATGTTTGGGATAGATCGGTACACCCCGCGCCAGGAGCCTTGCCATGCCGTCGATCAGTTCCCCGGATCTGCGCGTCGGTCGCCGGCTCGTGGTGCGCGCCGCGCTGGCTGCGCCGTTCATCGCCGCCGGACGCGCCGCCGGCGCACAACCAGTGGCCGAGGCACCTGCGTCGGCGCCCGCCGGCTCGCTCTTCGTGCTCAATTCCCTCGACGCCAATGTGCAGGTGCTGGACCCCGCCAGCAGCAGCGACCTGCGCCGCGTGCCCGTGCTGCGCGAACCGCACCACCTGGTGCTGACCCCCGCGCGGGACCTAATCCTGGTCGGCGATTCCGGCGCCAACGAGATGTTCCTGCTCGACCCGCGCAGCGGCGAGGTGCGTCGGCGGGAGCCGATCAGCAATCCCTACAACCTCGGCTTCACGCCGGACGGCAGGCGGCTGGTCGTGACCAGCCTGCGGCGCAACCAGGTGGACATCTACGGCTGGGACGGCGCCGCCCTGGCCTTCGAGGGCCGACAGCAGGCCGGGCGCAAGCCGAGCCACGTCACCTTCTCGCCGGATTCACGCTACGCCTTCGTGACCTTGCAGGGCGAGGCCGCCGCGATCGCCATCGACCTCGACACCCGCACCGAGGCCTGGCGCGCCGAGGTCGGGCGCGACCCGGCCGGCATCCTGTGGCATCGCGGGCGCATCCTGGTCGGCGTGATGGGCGGCGACTACGTGTCGGTGATCGATGCGGTGGCGCGGCGCGCGGACCGGCAGGTCACCGTCGGACGCGGCGCCCACGCGCTGTTCGAGGGGCCGCAGGACGGGCTGGTCTACGTCACGTCGCGCGTCGACAGCCGGATCACCGCGCTCGACCCGCAGACGCTGGAGATCAAGCGCGTCCATGAGATCGGCGGCGGGCCGGATTGCCTGACCTTCGACGCGGACGGCACGATCTGGGCGACGCTGCGATGGACGGGGCGCGTCGCCGCCATCGACCCGCGCAGCGGCGTAGCCCGGGTGTCGCGCGTCGGGCGGTCGCCACACGGCATCCTGTTTACGCCGGCGACTGGCGCCTGACGGCAGCGCCGGGACGCCGCCGAATGGCGAGCCGGACCCTTTTCCGGTCGCCTCAGGCGGGATGCGACCCGTTGAACCGCATGAACGAGCGGTGTGGACCGCTACCGAAGGCGATCACGTCGTAGCTGTCGACCGGCGCGCCGGGCACTTCCATCCCGGGCGAGCCGACCGGCATCGCCGGCACGGCCAGGCCTCGGATCCCGGCAGGGCGTTCGGCCAGCAGGCGGCGGATTGCGGTGGCGGGCACATGGCCTTCGAGCGCGAAGCCCTCGACCTCGCCGGCATGGCAGGACAGCAGGTCGGCCGGCGTCCCGAGGCGGCGCCGTACCGGGGCGACCGAGGGCACCACCTGGTCCACCACAGTGAAGCCCTCGGCGCGCAGATGCGCGACCCAGCCGGTGCAGCAGCCGCAGTTCGGGTCGCGCCAGACGCTGACGCGCGCTGCCGGCTGGGCGAAAGCTGGAATGGACAGGACCAGAAGCGAGGTGGCTGCGAGCAGGGACCGGCGTGATGCCATGGATGTTCTCCGTTCAGGCGAATATGCACCCTGAAGGCGTTGACGTCAGTCTCCAAAGGCGGCGTCGAACAGCAGCTTCATGTTCAGCCCGACGATCACCGCCGCGGTCGCCCAGCCCAGCGCGAGCTGCCAGGCCGGCGCGGTGAAGACGCCCATCCGCTTGCGGTCCTGCGCGAACAGCATCAGCGGGATCACGGCGAATGGCAGTTGGATTGACAGGATCACCTGGCTGAGGATCAGCAGCTGCGCCGTACCGGACGCGCCATACATCCAGGTGACGATCACCGCCGGGATGATCGCGATCAGCCGCGTCACCAGCCGCCGCAGCACCGGCGGTAGGCGGAAGCGCAGGAAGCCTTCCATCACCACCTGTCCGGCCAGGGTCGCGGTGACCGTGGCGTTCAGTCCGCAGAGCAGGAGCGCCACGCCGAAGGCGGTCGCGGCGATGCCCGCGCCCAGCAGCGGCGTCAGCAGCTGGTAGGCCTCGCCGATCTCGGCGACCTCGGTATTGCCGCTGGCGTGGAACGTGGCGGCGGCGGTGATCAGGATGGCGGAATTGATCAGCAGCGCGAGCGTCAGCGCCAGCGAGCTGTCGATGGTGGCGAACTTGATCGCCTCCTTCTTTCCCGCCTCATCGAGGTTCCAGGACCGCGACTGTACCACGGCGGTATGCAGGTACAGGTTGTGCGGCATCACGGTGGCACCCAGGATGCCCATGGCGATGTAGAGCTGCGTCTGGTTGGTCACGATCGACTGCGCCGGGATGTAGCCGTTCAGCACGGCGGCCCAATCCGGGTCGGACAGCACGATCTGGATGCCGAAGCAGCCGACGATCAGCACGATGAAGCCGAAGATCAACGCCTCGAGCCAGCGCACGCCCTTGTTCTGCAGCCACAGGATCAGGAAGGCGTCGAAGGCGGTCAGGAACACGCCATACAGCAGCGGGATGCCGAACAGCAGCTCGAGCGCGATGGCGGTGCCGATCAGTTCGGCCAGGTCGGTGGCGCAGATCGCGATCTCGGCAAACAGCCACAGCGGATAGGCGACGACCTTGGGGAACCGCTCCCGGCACAACTGGGCCAGGTCGCGTCCGGTGGAGACGCCGATGCGCACGCACAGCGCCTGCAGCAGAATCGCCATCAACGAGGAGGTGAGCGCGACCGCGAGCAGCGTGTAGCCGAAGGCGGATCCGCCGGCGAGCGAGGTCGCCCAGTTGCCCGGGTCCATGTAGCCGACCGCGACCAGATAACCCGGACCCATGAAGGCAAAGAGCTTGCGGAGAAACCCGCCGGCGTTGGGCACCGCCACCGAGCGGTGGACCTCAGGCAGGCTTGGAAGGCCGGCCTGTGCAGGTGGCGCGGCAACCTCGGATGGCGGATTCACGCTGGCCCTCCAAAATTTAGCGTCGGCTAAATCATAGTGACTCAGCTATCGCCGATGTCAAGAGGTGCCGCTATAGTGCTGTATGTCTCGCGCTTCGCCACGCCCGCTGCCCCCGCCGGAAGACCATGCGGCCCGCTTCGCTCAGCAGCGCGAGGCCGACCGCACGGCGATCGCCGAGGACTACGTCGAACTGATCGCCGACCTCCTTCAGGAGGAAGGCGAGGCGCGGGCTGTGGATATCGCACGACGCATGGGAGTTGCGCAGGCGACGGTCGCCGCGACTGTCGCGAGGCTGCAGCGCGATGGCCTGGTGGAGACCAAGCCTTATCGCGGCTTGTTCCTGACGCCCGCCGGCCAGGCGGTGGCATCCGCGGCCCGGGCGCGACACGAACTGGTCGTCCGGTTCCTCCTGGCGGTGGGGCTCGACCCGGAGACGGCGGAGGCCGACGCCGAGGGGCTTGAGCACCATGCCAGCGACAAGGCCCTGGCCGCCTTCGCGCGCTTCCTCGCGAGGCAGGAGGGCGACCGGACGTGAGCGCGACATTCTCGATCGGCGATCTCGCGCGTGCCACGGGGGTCAAGCCGACCACGATCCGGTGGTACGAACAGGAGGGGTGGCTGCCCCCACCAGGTCGGACCGAGGGCGGCCATCGAGCTTACGGCGCTGCGCACCTGCGGCGCCTCGGGTTCATTCGCCACGCCCGGGAACTGGGCTTCGAGAGCGAGGCAATCCGCGCTTTACTCGACCTCGCGGACAGGCCGGATGCAGACTGTGGACAGGCGCATGCGCTGGCCACCGCGCAGATTGGCGAGATCGACGCGCGGCTACGGCGTCTCACGGCGCTGCGTGCGGAGCTTCAGCGTATGGCCACGAGTTGCGAGGGCGGCGTCGTCGGTGAGTGTCGGATCATCGAGACGTTGGCCGATTTCGGGCACGGGCACTGCGAGGATCCAACACACGGGACGCGGTGACCCAGCCGGCGAGACGCGTCTCACGAACACCAGAGATGGGGTGGATGCCGCTCTCTCCCGATCGGCGTCGCAATGCGCCAAGCTTGTGATGCTGACCTCACAAGCGGAAGAGAGGTGATCCCATGAATGACGTAAGCATCATCGGTGTCGACC
>JAYRJZ010000076.1:11964-26051 GCA_041906015.1 Roseomonas sp. | reverse complement strand
CCAAGTATCGGTTTCCAAAGGCCGTGGGCCTTTGGTGGGGTGAGGTCCGGAGAGGGGCAAGGCCCCTCTCTGGCCTACCTACGCCCCTTGCGTCGGCATCGCCCGCGGCTTCGTCCGCCGCCGCTGCTTCGGCGCCAGGGCGGTGGGCCGCCCGGCGGGCGCCGGCATGGGGGGTGACGGCGTGTTCGTCGTGGCGGCGTGTGCGGCCACGAGCACCTCCGGCATGCGGAGCAGTGCGGTGCGCATCAGCAGGTCGCGGCGAATAGACATCAACTGAGATTCCAAGGGCGAGTCCCGATCGCGAACGTCTTCAACAGGCGAGCGGTTGCAAATGAAGGTCTTCATCGCGGTGATTCCGTGACATTGCTCACCGGCGATCGTTGCGGGGGCGCTCCACTACACGGCCGGGCGGCCAAAGGGCACCGCAAAGCCTGCATCCCACCCCTGCGCGCTAACGGCCCTGCCGTGCCGCTTCCCGCCACAACGCCGCCATGGTTTCGGTACGAAACCGCATGCCGGCCACCGGCACGGGCAGGCCGGCCCGGAACAGCGCTTCCATCACCCAGGTGTTGCACGTGAAGCCGAGGCTGTAGCGCAGCCGGGAGGGCAGCAGCGTCCAGCCGCCATCCGGGCGCACGTCCAGCGGACCGGTCACCTGGCCAGCGACGAAATGGGCAATGGCGGAAGGGCCGCCAGCCGGCAGGCGCAGCGTGACGGCATCCTCCGTGCCGGGCGGCACGGTGCCGGGCAGGGCACGGACCGAGACCACGGCCGGCCCGCCCGACAGCGCCGCGAGTGCTTCCCCCGAGCCGGGCCGTTCCGCCCGCATCCAGGATTCGAGCCCGAAGCCAAGCGCGAAGCCCGCCGCGCCCGGAGCCCGCGCGGCGAGGGCCGCGAGCGGCCCGCCCGGCAGCGCCCCGGCCGGCAGGCAGATATCCGTGTGCCAGGCCTCGGCGGCAACGATCGCCGTCTCCCCCGACAGCGGTGGCGAGGGCCGATCGGGGGCCGCGCAGGCCCCCAGCAACCCGGCGGCGAGGAAGGAGCGGCGCGGCGACACGGCTCATGGTCATCGCGGCGGTTCTCCCCTGTCCAGGGCGTCCCGCTATTCCGACCGGGCCGCGGCGCGGTGCACCAGCCCGGGCCAGCGTTCCGCCTCGGCGCGGATCAGGGCGGCGAAGCGGTCCGGGCCATGGCCCGTGACGATGAAGCCCTGGCGGGCGAGTTCCTCGGCGACCTCCGGTTCGGCGAGGATGGCCGCGAGTTCCCGCGCATAGCGCGACACCGCTTCGGGCGGGGTCGCGGCCGGGGCCAGGATGCCCTGCCAGGTGATGACGTCGAAGCCGGGCAGCGCCGTCTCGGCGAGGGTCGGGACGTCGGGCAGGGTGGGGGATCGCTCGGCGCCGGTCACCGCGAGGGCGCGCAGCCGGCCGGCACGGATGGGCTCGATCGCGGCCGGCAGGGTCACGAAGAGCGCCTCGACATGGCCGCCGATCAGGTCGACCACGGCGGGGCCGCCGCCACGATAGGGGATGTGGACGTAGCCGATGCCGGTTTCATGGGCGAAGAGCGCGCCGGCCAGGTGGCCGATCGAGCCATTCCCCTGGGAGGCCACGGTCAGCTTGCCGTCCGACTGCCTCGCCCAGGCGATGAACCCCGCCACGTCCCGGGCGGGCGCGGCGGGATTGACCACCAGCACCTGGGGCGCGCGCACCGCTTCGATGACCGGGGCGAAGTCCCGCACCGGGTCGAAGCCCACGCGGGGATAGACCGCCGGGTTGATGGTGAGCGGGTCGGACCCGACCATCAGCGTCAGCCCATCCGGCCGGCTGCGGGCGACCAGTTCGAAGGCGAGGTTGCTGCCGGCGCCGGGATGGTTCTCGACCACCACGGGTTGCCCGATGCGCGGGGAAAGGTGCCGCCCGAGCAGCCGGGCGAGGATGTCCTGGCTGCCGCCCGGCGCCACCGGCACAACGATGCGGACGGGCCGGTCCGGCGCCCAGGGCGCGGGCTGGGCGATGGCGAGGCCGGGCAGGGCGGCCATGCCTGCGAGCAGAATGGTTCGGTGAAGCAGGTCGCGACGCGTCATCGGGACTGATCCGGCAGGTTGATAGAAATTGTTTCTCTCAGCCCGGTGAAATCTTGCAACTAAAAGATTTTCCTACTACTCCCTATCGCCAGACAGCCAAGGACTTGTCCGTGAGCCGCAGTTTCGAGCCGGATGCCACCGACCGTGCCATCCTCCGTCTGATCCAGAAGGATGCCGCGCTTTCCCTTGCCGACATCGCGAAGGAAGTCGGCCTGACGCCGACCCCCTGCTGGAAGCGCATCCGCAAGATGGAACAGGAAGGGGTCATCACCGGCCGTGTCGTCCTGCTCGACCCGGAAAAGGTCGGGCTCGGCGTCTCGGTCTTCGTCGCGATCGAGACCGGCGATCACTCCGCGACCTGGATCGAGACCTTCGCCGCGACCGTGACGAGGATGCCGGAGATCGTGGAGTGCTGGCGGCTCGGCGGCGACGTGGACTACCTGCTGCGCGTCGTGGTGCCGGACATGCAGGCCTTCGACACCTTCTATCGCCGGTTGACGGCGCAGGTGCCCGCGCTGCGCAAGGTCACCTCCCGCTTCGCGATGGAACGGGTGAAGAGCACCACGGCCCTGCCGATCTGACGGCTGCGCCGGCGCGGGCGCCGCGCCCTGCATCGTGCCTCCCGCATCCCATGCCAAGTATTGGTTTCGAAAGGCCTTTCGGCCTTTCATGGGGAAAGCCCGGGCGGGACAAGGCCCGTCCCGCCCGGTTGCCCCGTCGGAACGCAAGCGGCTACAACGGCTTCGTGCTCGAGTCGCCGCTGATCGCCCCTTCCTTGCTCGCCGCCGACTTCGCCCGACTGGGCGAGGAGGTCGAGGCCGTGACCGCCGCTGGCGCGGACTGGCTGCATCTCGACATCATGGATGGGCATTTCGTGCCCAACATCTCCTTCGGGCCGGTGGTGGTGAAGGCGTTGCGCAAACGCACGCCCATTCCCTTCGACGTGCATCTGATGATCGCGCCGGCCGACCCCTACCTCGCCGCCTTCGCCGAGGCGGGGGCCGACCTGATCTCCCTGCATCCCGAAGCGGGGCCGCATCTGCATCGTTCGCTGCAGACCATCCGCGCCCTGGGCAAGAAGGCCGGCGTGGTGCTGAACCCGGCGACGCCGGTCGATGCCGTCGCGCATGTGCTGGACCTCACGGACCTCATCCTGGTGATGTCGGTGAACCCCGGCTTCGGCGGGCAGTCCTTCATCGAGAGCCAGCTCGCCAAGATCGCGACGCTACGAGGGATGATCGACGCCTCCGGCCGGGCCATCCACCTGCAGGTGGATGGCGGCGTCACGCCGAAGACGGCGCCCGCCTGCATCGCTGCGGGCGCGGATTGCCTGGTTGCGGGCACCGCCGTCTTCGGCCAGTCCGACTACGCCACCGCCATCGCCGCGATCCGCGGGCCGCACGCATGATCAAATTCGTGCGCGGGTTCCGACAGAGGATCTCGCGGCTGAAGCCGGTCCGCGTGCCCGAGGCGCCGGCCCGTTCCTTCCGCGACCTCTGGCCAGGCGACCCGGCGCGCGGCGCCCGCCTGCTGCGCGGCGAATTCGAAACGCTGGGCACCGCCCGCCCCCTGCGCATCGGCCTGCCGGGATCCGAGGGCTGGGACATCACCTCCGGCACCGCGCCATGGCGCGCGGCGGCGCATGGCTTCGCCTGGATGCGCGACCTGCGCGCACTCGGCACCGATGCGGCGCGGCTGCACGCCCGCACGCTGACGGACGACTGGCTGGTGCGCGGCGCCGACGAGCCCGTGGCCGATGCGCCGGAGGTGATCGGCGCGCGGCTGTCGGCCTGGCTCGGCCATTGGGATTTCTTCGCCGCCACCGCCGAGGACGCCTTCCGCCGCGCCATCATGACCCGCATGGCCCAGGATGCGCGCGACCTGTCCGCCGCCCTGCCGGCGGAGGCCGAGCACCGCGGCGCCCTCGTCGCGCTGAAGGGCGCGATGGCGGCGGCGATCGCGCTGCAGGAGGATGCCTATCTCCAGCGCGCCGCCCGCTTCCTGCCCTCCGAGATCGAACGGCAGTTCCACCCCGATGGCGGGCATGTGGAGCGCTCCCCGGCGCAGCAGCTCCTGGCCCTTCAGGACCTGATCGAGATCCGCAACCTGCTCCATGGGGCGGGGATGGAGCCGCCGCCGCATCTGCCGGCGGTGCTCGACCGCGCCGCGCCGGCGCTGCGGCTGTTCCGCCACGGCGATGGCGGGCTCGCCCTGTTCAACGGCACGCGGGACGAAGGCTCCGCGCTGATCGACCTGGTGCTGACCCAGGGCCAGGCGCGCGGCCGGGCGCCCTTCGACCTGCCCGAGACCGGCTTCCAGCGGCTTCAGGCCGGGCGCACGCTGATCATCGCCGATACGGGCGCCCCGCCGGCGCCGCGGGCTTCGGGCGGTGCCGATGGCGGCCTGCCGGCCGGTGCGGATCGCTTCGCCCATGCCGGCACGCTTGCCTTCGAGATGTCGGTCGGGCGCGACCGGCTGATTGTGAATTGCGGCGCCGCCCCGGCCGCCGAGGAAGCCTGGCGCGATGCGCTGCGCTCGACCGCGGCGCATTCGACGCTGGTGCTGTCGGACACGAATTCGTCCGAGTTGCGCCCCGAAGGCCTCGGTCGCCGCCCCGAGCAGGTCGAGACCGCCCGCCACGAGGCTTCCGGCGCGCAATGGCTGGAAGCGAGCCATGACGGTTGGCGCCGAGGCTTCGGCGCGGTGCATCGGCGGCGGCTCTACCTGGCGGAATCCGGGGACGACCTGCGCGGGGAGGATGTCGTCGAAATCGCGGGCGACGCCATCATCCCGGCCTTCTCGGTGCGCTTCCACCTGCATCCGGGCGTGGCCGCCTCCCTGTTGCAGGATGAGAGCGCGGCCCTGCTGCGCCTGCCCTCGGGCATCGGCTGGAAGATCCGCGCCAAGGGCGCGCGCGTGGCGCTCGAGGACAGCGTCTATCTCGGCGGCGAGGCGCGCCGCGCCTCCCAGGTCGTGCTGATGGCCGAGGAGGGCGAGACCTCGATCCAATGGGCGGTCACCCGCGTCTCGATGCCCGGCCCCGCCGCACCGACCGTCGAGTGACCCGCAAGGCCCTCGCCTGGGCGTCCTTCGACTGGGCGAACAGCGCTTTCCCGACGGTGGTTTCCACCTTCGTCATTGCCGCGTATTTCGCCCAGGGCGTCGCGCCCGACCCGGCCGTGGGCCAGGCGCAATGGGGCTGGATGCAGACGCTCGCCGCCTTCGGCATCGCGGCGCTGTCGCCGCTGCTGGGGGCGATCGCGGATCGCGGCGGGCACCGGCGCACGCTGCTCGGTCTGTGCACGCTGGTGACGGCGGTCTTCACCGCCCTCGTCTGGTACGCCCAGCCCAACCCGTCCTGGACACTCTGGCTGCTGGTCTGCGTCGGCATCGCAACGCTGGCCTTCGAACTCGGCACGGTCTTCTACAATTCCATGCTGCCCGAGGTTGCGGAACCGGCACAGATGGGCCGCGTCTCGGGCCTCGCCTGGGGGTTGGGCTATGCGGGCGGGCTCGCATGTCTGGCCCTGTCGCTGGTGCTCTTCGTGCAGCCCAACCCGCCGCTGTTCGGGCTCGACCGATCGACCTCGGAGCATGTGCGCGCGACCGCGCTGCTGGTCGCGGCCTGGACGATCGTCTTCGGGTGGCCGGTGCTGCTGATGGTACCGGACCCGCCGGGCGAGCGGCTGCCGATGGGCCAGGCCGTGACATCCTGCGTGGGCGAGACGCGGCGGCTGCTGCGCGGCCTGCCGGGGCGGCCGGACATGCTGCGCTTCCTGGTCGCGCGGCTGTTCTACACGGATGGGCTGAACACGCTGTTCGCCTTCGGCGCGATCTTCGCCGCCGGCGTGCACGGCATGGGGTTCGAGGAGATCCTGCTCTTCGGCATCGCGCTGAACGTCACGGCAGGGCTGGGCGCGGCCGGCTTCGGGCTGGTCGAGGACCGGCTGGGCTCGAAGCCCACGGTGATGGTCGCGCTGGTCGCGATGGCCATCATCGGTGCCGCCCTGCTGCTGACGGACAGCAAGGCGGTGTTCTGGGGGCTGGCCATGGTGCTCGGCATCTTCATGGGGCCGGCCCAGGCGGCATCCCGCACGCTGATGGCGCGCATGGCGCCGGAAGGCGAGATCAGCGCGCATTTCGGGCTGTTCGCGCTGTCGGGGCGGGTCACCGGGTTCCTCGGGCCGGCGGTGCTGGCGGCGGTGACCGCGGCGACCGACAGCCAGCGCGCGGGGATGGCGACGGTGCTGGTGTTCATCGGGGTGGGGGCGGCGATCCTCGCCACCGTGCGGCCGGTGCGGGGGTAAGGCCTGGACCGCCGGCACCTGGTGCCGGGCACGACAATGGCACCGGCCCTCGAACCGCCTTTCGTGCGCAAAAGCGGGTTTCGGCACCATTCTGCCAGCGGTGCACAGCGCCAAGTGGAGGTTTGCAAAGGCCCTTCGGCCTTTGCCGGAGCGGGGTTCGGGGAGGGGCAGCGCCCCGCCCTGATCCAACTGCCGAGGCCTATTCCGGTCCCGGCGGCCATCATCACTCCATGCAAGGGGCGCTGATCAGCGATCCCGCTGGCCCGGCTGATACGCCCCGCCATCGCTCGGCCGCAGCGCCGAGAACATCTCCGTCACCGCCGTGTAGTCGCGATAGCCGCAGCGCGCGATGGGCTGGGCCGCGGCGGTGTCGAAGCGGCCGTCGCGCAGGAAGGCGTCGTCGATGAACACGCCCACCACCTGGCCGATGACCATCGATCCCTGCAGTTGCTTGCCGTCGAGATCGACGAAGGGGAAGGACTGCGTCACGCGGCATTCCAGCGCGGCCGGCGTGCCGGCGACGCGCGGCGCCTTCACATTCTGCGACGGTGCCGTCTCAAGCCCCGCGGCCTCGAATTCGCTTTCGCCTTCCGGCAGCAGGCCGGAGGAGATGTTCATCGCCTCGAACAACGACCGCGGGCAGAGGTTGAAGACGAACTCGCCGGTCGCGATAGCGTTCGCGGCGCTGTGCTTCATCGTCTCGGTGGTGAACATCACCATGTGCGGGCGGGACAGCACCGCGTTGAAAAAGGAATAGGGCGCGAGGTTCGCCCGCCCCTGTGCGTCGAGCGTCGAGATCCAGCCGATCGGCCGCGGCGCGACGATGGCCTTGAAGGGGTCATAGGGCAGGCCGTGGCCGTTGCGGGGGTCGTAGAACAAGGTGTCAGGCTCTCCGTGCGATGGCGGCGTAGAGACGCGGTCCGAGCAGGGCAAGCACGGCGAGTGCCAGGATCAGCGCGCTGCCCGGCCGCGTCACGAAGACAAGCCAGTCGCCCTGGCTGATGGTCAGCGCCTGGCGCAGATTCTGTTCGGCCATCGGCCCCAGGATCATGCCGATGATCACCGGCGCGACGGGGAAGTCGAAGCGCCGCATGAACATCGCCACCACGCCGAGCGCGTAGAGGATCACGAGGTCGATCACGCTGTTCGAGATGCCGTAGGTCCCGATCGTCGCGAAGACCAGGATGCCGGCATAGAGCTGCGGCACCGGGACCTTGAGGATGCGTACCCACAGCCCGACCAGCGGCAGGTTCAGCACCACCAGCATGACATTGGCGATGAACAGGGATGCAATCAGCGTCCAGACCAGCTCCGCCTGCTGGGTGAACAGCAACGGCCCCGGATTGATGCCATAGGATTGGAAGGCGGAGAGCATGATCGCCGCCGTGGCGCTGGTCGGCAGGCCCAGGGTAAGCATCGGCACCAGGATGCCCGCGGCCGCCGCGTTGTTCGCCGCCTCCGGCCCGGCCACGCCCTCGATCGCGCCGGTGGTGCCGAATTCGTGGCGGTACTTGGGGTCCACCAGCTTCCGCTCGGCGTAATAGGACAACATGGTCGGCATCTCGGTGCCGCCGGCGGGCAGCACGCCGAAGGGAAAGCCCAGCCCCGCCCCGCGGATCCACGGCCAGAAGGAACGCTTCACATCCTCCTTCGACAGCATCAGGCGGCCGACCTCGAGCACCTCCTGCTTCCCGGCGTGATAGTGCCAGGCCATGTACAGCGCCTCGCCCACGGCGAAGAGCGCGACGGCCACCAGCACGACATTCACACCATCCAGCAGTTCCGGTACGCCGAAGGTCAGGCGCGGCTGGCCCGTTTGCAGGTCTATGCCCACCAGGCCCAGCATCAGCCCGAAGAACAGCGAGGTCAGCCCGCGCAGCGGCGAGGAGCCCAGCACTGCCGAGACGGTGACGAAGCACAGCACCATCAGCGCGAAATATTCCGCCGGCCCCAGCACCAGCGCCCATTCCACGATGACCGGCCCGAGGAAGGCGATGCCGAGCGTACCCACCGTGCCCGCCACGAAGGACCCGACCGCCGAGGTCGCCAATGCCGGGCCCGCGCGCCCGTTGCGCGCCATCTTCGCCCCTTCGAGCGCGGTGATGATCGACCCGCTCTCGCCCGGCGTGTTCAGCAGGATCGATGTGGTCGAACCGCCATACATCGCGCCGTAGAAGACACCGCAGAACAGGATGAAGGCACCCGTCGCGCTGACGGAGAAGGTGATGGGCAGCAGCAGCGCGATGGTCAGCGCAGGGCCGATGCCGGGCAGCACGCCGACTGCCGTGCCCAGGAAGCAGCCGAGCAAGGCCCAGGCGAGGTTCACGAGGGAGAAGGCATTGCCGAAGCCGAGGGCGAGGCCCGAGAGGGAGTCCATGGGTCAGCCTTCCGATGCGGGGCGACCGGAAAGGGGCCTTGCCCCTCTCCGGACCTCTCCCCACCAAAGGCCGAAAGGCCTTTGGAAACCTCGATCTGGTGCAGGGCGCGACTGCTGGAACGCCATGGTGAAGGTCACGTCGGGCGCGGTGTCCGGGCGTCGGGCATGGCGGGCGTTTTCTGGGTGCGAAATGCCCTTCTTGCCCAGCGCCAGGTTGAGGTTTGCAAAGGCCTTTCGGCCTTTGCTGGGGTGGGGTCCGGGGAGGGGCAAAGCCCATCCCCGGCCAACCGTCGCCTCATCGTCGCGCTCATGGGGCGCCGCCCCTGCAATCGCCCGCCGTGTCACAGCACCGCCTCGCCCCGCAGCACCGGCACGCACCGTCCGCCGACGCTCGCGCGGATGCCCTCCGCGCGCCGTCGCGCGCGCGCCAGCAGCAGGGAGGGCCGGCCCATCTCCACGCCCTGCGCGATGTCCCAGGCGCCTTCTTCCTCACCATTGAGGTGCAGCAGGAACCCGGCGAGCGGCGTCGCCGCGCTGCCAGTCGCCGCGTCCTCCCAGGTGCCGGTCAGGGGCGAGAACATCCGCGCCCGCACCGCCGCGCCGTCCCGGCAGTAGATGTAGAGCGAGAGAAAGCCGCGCGTCTGTTCCGGAAACGCGGCCACGGCGCGGCGGAAGGCCCCGAGGTCGGGCGCGGCTGCCGACAGGCCTTCGGGCGTTACCTCGGTCAGCAGGCGTTGGTTGCCGCCATCCGACGCGAGCGTCGGCTGGTGCCGGGCCGTGACGATCGCCGCTTCCGGAAGCCCGGTGCAGGCCGCGGCCGTCGCCACCGGCAGCGTCGCGCCGACGCGCAGTGGCTGCGGTGCCGCGACCTCCGCACCCGTGACGCGGCCCGCGCCATCGCGCAGCAGCGCGACCTCGACCAGGCCCGCCGGTTCCTCGAAGCGGTAGACGCGCGGGCTTTCCTCATCCTCTCGCCCGAGGACATAGGCAGTGCCGACATTGGGATGCCCGGCGAAGGGCATCTCCGCCACGCGGTTGAAGATGCGTACGCGTGCGCTGTTCTGCGGATTCTGCGCGGGCAGGACGAAGGTCGTCTCGCTCAGGTTGAACTCGGCGGCGAGGGACTGCATCTCGGCGTCGCTCAGCCCGCGCGCATCGGGAAACACGGCGAGCTGATTGCCGCCGAAGCGCCGATCGGTGAACACATCGACGGTGACGAAGCGATAGGCCCTCACGGCACCTCCTGCCCCAGCGCACGCAGGATCGCCCCTTCCAGCAGGCCCGCGCCGATATTCACGCCGAGTGCCTCGACAAAGATGAAGAAGGCCGCGAGCGAGACGACGAGCGCGATCACCGCGTCGCGCAGCGGCGAACGGGAGCCGAAGGCGCGCGCCGTGCAGACGAATTGCAGCGCGGCGGCGAGCGAGAAGCCGAGCGGTTCGATCAGCACGAGGTTCAGCGCCATGCCTCCCAGCAGCCAGGCCAGCGCGCGGAGATTGGGCGGCCCGGCCTCGGCCACTTCCGGGATGTCCGCGCTCCAGCCGCCGCGCAGCGCGGCCGCCGTCAGCAGCAGCCCGAGTACGAACAGCCCCGCGGCGATCACCGCGGGCACGAGCTTCGGCCCCACCACCGCATAGACCGGGGTGAGGGGAATGACCCAGGTCAGCCAGGCGACGAGCACGCCGAGCACGGTGACGACAAGGCCGACCGCGAGGTCAGGCAGGGCACCTGGCTTCATGGCGGCTCAGGCGAGACCGAGATCCTTGAGCACGCTTTCCGTATCGGCACGGTCGCGCACCAGGAATTCGTCGAACGGGGTTCCGGTAAGGAAGGCGTCCTCCCAGCCGCGGTCGGTGAGGATGCGGCGCCAGGCCTCGGTGGCGTGGATGGCAGTCATCAGGTCCACCAGCGCCTGGCGCTGGGTGGCGTTGATGCCGGGGGCGCCGAACACGCCGCGCCAGTTGGTCGCGACCACATCCATGCCGCTTTCCTTCAGCGTCGGCACGTTGGGGTCGAGCCGGCGCTCGCCCGTGGTCGCCAGCGCGCGCACGCGCCCGGCCTTGATCTGTTCGGAGAATTCCGACCAGCCGGAGATGCCGGCCGCGACCTGCCCGCCGAGGATCGCCGCCTGGGCCGGCCCGCCGCCGGGGAAGGCGACGAAGGACGCCTCGCGCGGCTGGCGCCCGAGCTTCTGCAGCATCAGGCCGAGGATGATATGGTCCGTGCCGCCCGCGCTGCCGCCGGCGACCGAGATGGCGCGGGGATTCTCCTTCAGCGCGTCGAGGAGCTGGCGGATGTTCTGATAGGGGCTGCTGGCCGGCACGATGATGACACCGGCTTCCTCCGTCATCCGGGCGATGGGCACGGTGTTCTGCAGGGAGACAGGCGTCTTGTTGGTCAGCGCGGCGCCAACCATGACGGAGCCGCCGACCATCAGCGCATCGGCGCGGCCGCGGCGCTGCTGAAGGAAGCGCGGCAGGCCGACCGTGCCGCCGGCGCCGCCGACATTCTCGAACTGGAAGCTGCCGACCAGGCCGGACTGGCGCGCGGCCTGCTCGATGGCGCGGCCGAGGCCATCCCAGCCGCCGCCCGGCCCGGCGGGCACGAACATGAAGATGCTGGCGAAGCGCTGCTGCGCCGAGGCGAGGCGAGGCGCAAGGCCGAGCACGGCAGCGCCGGCGGAGGCGATGAGAAGCGTACGGCGGTCGATCATGGTGGTGATCCGGTCATTTCCTCGATGTGTCGAAGCATGCGCCGAGCGCGGCTGCCGCGCAAAGGGGGTTGCAAGGCGCCCGTGTTTTGGCGATATTGCGACGCATTCGCAAATGGACCGGCGATGCACCCTTCCTCCGCATCTTCCCGCCTGCAGCGTCGGCTCCTGCTGCTCAACCTGCCCTCGGCCAGCGTGGCGTCCCATGCCCACGCCGGCTACGGGCCGAAACAACGGAGTGCCAGCACCGGCGCGGACGGGGCGGCTTCGGCCAGCCGCCCCGTCCGGCACCCGGATGCCGGGGATGCGGATTCCCTTCTGAACGCCCATCGCCGCTGACCTGCCGATGGGCGATCGGCGCACTGCGCCGGATGGCGGTGCCGCCCGGGGCTCGTTCCGTGTGGCTGCCGGGCTCCGCATCCGATCCTGACCACGGATCGCCGGCGCGTGCGTCGGCGCACCAACCGTTCCGTTACGGTTCTTGCCGGGACTGCCCGGCTGGTCCGATGATGCGTCCGGGGGAAGGAGTTTTGGCTGTCATGACTGATCGGGATTCGACGGCGGGCACGCCGCCAGTCGAGGATGTGGATGCATCCCTGGAAGCCGCGCATGGGGGCCTTGGCCGCCGTCTTCTCGTGCTCCGGGTCGCCGCGCTCGGTACGGCTGCGGCCACTGCCGCGGTTCCCGCGGCTGAGGCGCTGGAGCCCACCCCGGTGCAGTACCGCACGGGCATCACGGACAACGATCCGAGTGACGGCCCGGGCTATGGCCGCGGCGGCGGTCGCCCGCGTACCGGCATCACCGACAATGATCCGAACGATGGTCCCGGCTATGGCCGCGGCTATCGCGCCCGTCCGCAGGGCCGGCCCTATACCGGGATCAATGACGGCGATCCGAACGATCCCTCGGGCTATGGCACGGGCTGGCGGCAGCGGCGCGGCACCGGCATCACCGACAATGACCCCAACGATTCGCCCGGCAATGGCCGCGGGGGCTATCGCGCCCCGCGCAACGTGACGGACAACGATCCCAACGACGCTCCGGGCCGCGGTCGCGGCTGGCGCTGAAGGGGTAGCCAGGCCGTGCCGGCCGGGGTTTGTACAGGCATCGCCGTCCTGGCCGCCCGCCCGGCGATGGCGCGCATCCTTCGAGCGCGCTGTCACGGCAGCGGCCCGCGCGGCATGGCCGGTCGCGGACAAGGATCACCATGACGACCACTCTCGCCGAAGAGGCCTGGACCCTGGCCTTCGGGGCCCTGTCGTTGGAGGACGGCCTTGCGATGCGCGAGGACACCGCCTGGCGGCTCCTGCCAGGGAACGACCCCGATCGCTTCGCTTCCCTTCTGTCGATCGCCGATCTCGACGCGTTCCTGCGCACTGATGCCGCGCGCACGCCGCGCGTCTCGATGGCCGATGGATCGCGCCGGGGCAGTGCCGCCGTGCCGATCGACGACTACATCGAGGAAGGCGGCGACCGGGTGGATCTGCCGCGTCTCTTCGCGCTGCACGATGCCGGGGCAAGCCTTGTCATCGCGCAGTTCCACGAGCTGCACGCACCGCTGGCTCGGTTCTGCCGCGGGTTGGAGAAGGCGTTCCTGCACGGCGTCCAGGCCAACATCTACCTGACCCCGCCGGGCGCACAGGGCTTCCGCGTGCATTTCGACACGCATGACGTGCTGGTGCTGCAGGTCTCGGGCCGCAAGGCATGGCGGGTGTGGGACGGCATTCCCTATGCGATGCCCACGCGCCATACCCCGTGGACGAACGACATCAGCCCCGACGGCGAGCCGCATGAGCTGGTGATGGCCCCGGGCGACCTGCTCTACCTCCCGCGCGGGGTGATGCATGAGGCGATGGTCCAGCAGGGCCAGGATCCCTCGCTGCACATCACCATCGGGCTGCTCGAACCCGGGATGGGAGAGATGCTGCGCGCGCTGTTGCTCGACCTTGAAACCGAGGAACCCGCGCTGCGCGCCGCCATGCCGACCTGGCGCCTGGCCGAGTCCGACGGCATCGCGCGGGTGCGGGAAAGGCTCTCGGCCGCGCTGGCGGCGCTCGATAGCGCCGTGGCCGCGGAACGGCTGACCATGGCCGCGCTGGACCGCGTGACACGGGACCGCCTGGCGTTGCCCGGCCGCTCCCTGCATACGCCGCCACCGGGGCCGTCCGATCGGCTGCGGCTGTCGTCGGGCATGCACCATACGCTCGTGCCCTTCGCCCAGGGTGGCGCGGCGCTGCGCTGGTACGGCGGCGTCGAGAAGCTCACCGCGGAGGAGCTGCGCTGGCTGATGATGCTGGAGGAAGAGGCAACCCCGGCGGAACTCGGTGAGGAAGCGCTGGCGTTCTGCAAACGGTTCGCGCAGCTGGGGTTGCTGGAACGGGCGTAGATCGCTCCGGCGCCGCCGGGCAGGAAACAGGTCGTGGCGCTTCGAAACGACGGTCGCGCCCGACACCAGGTCTCGGTTTGCAAAGGCCTTTCGGCCTTTGCTGGGGAGAGGTCCGGAGAGGGGCAAAGCCCCTCTCCGGCGCCCACCGTCGCCCTCCTGTCGCCCAGCCGGCTGGCTCGTTCCTGCGCCGCTTCAACATGCCCAGCCCTTCGCGCGGGCTG
>JAYRJZ010000076.1:2345-11954 GCA_041906015.1 Roseomonas sp. | reverse complement strand
CCCCCCCCCCCCCCCCCCCCCCCCCCCCCCCCCCCCCCCCCCCCCCCCCGCCAACCTTCGCCATCCTGTCGCCCAGCCGGCTGGCTATTTCCTGCGCCGCTTCAACATGCCCAGCACTTCGCGCGGGCTGAACGCCCGCAGCGCTGTGCCGGCCACCGTATAGACCGCCGCCCCGGTGCCGATGAGCACCGCCGCCTGCACGGCCCGCGCCACGGACCCGCCTGGTGCCGGCAGAATCTGCGCGACCGCGACCACCGCGATGCCCATGACGACGCTGGCCACGAGAATCCGCGGCAGCACGCGCCGCGACCGCCGGTCCGCGATGAAGATGCCGCGCCGCGCCAGCAGCCATGCCAGCAATGCCGCATTCACCCAGGCTGCGCAGGATGTCGCGAGAGCCACCCCGACATGCGCCAGCCAACTCATGAACAGCAGGTTCAGCGCCAGGTTCAGCGCCACGGCGAACAGCCCCACCTTCACAGGGGTGGCGGTATCTCCGCGCGCGAAGAAACCTGGGGCGAAGACCTTCACCAGTACGAAGGCCGGCAAGCCGAAGGCATAGGCCATCAGGGCGGACGAACTGGCTTCCGCAGCCGCGGCGCCGAAAGCACCGCGCTGGAACAGGGCAGCGACGATCGGCCCGGCCGCCGCCGCCAGCCCTACCGCCGAGGGCAGCGTCAGCAGCAGTGCGAGCTCGGTGCCGCGGTTCAGCGTGCGATGCGCCGAAAGCCGCTGCCCGGCGCGCAGCTGGCGCGACAGCAGCGGCAGCAGCGCGGTGCCCATGGCCGCGCCCACCACGCCGAGCGGCAACTGCGCCACCCGATCCGCGTAATAGAGGAAGGACACCGCCCCTGACGGCAGCAGCGAGGCGATGATGACATCGACCGCCAGGTTGATTTGCGTAACGCCTGCGCCAAGCACGCCTGGCGCCATGCGCCGGAGCACCTGCATCACGGGGAGCGTCAGGGCAGGGCGGCGGATCAGGTTCAGCGCCATGCCGGCCTGTCGCGCCGCCACCCAGACCATGCCGAGCTGTACGAAGCCGGAAGCCAGCACGCCCCAGGCCAGCGCATGCCCCGGCGTCGCGACATGTGGTGCGAGGCCGACCAACGCCGCCATCAGGAACAGGTTGAAGAAGACCGGAGCCGCCGCCGCCGCCGCGAAGCGGTCGAGTGCGTTCAGCACCCCCGAGATCAGCGCCGTCAGGCAGATCAACGGCAGATAGCCCATGGTGATGCGGGTCAGTTCCACCGCCAGCTCGAACTTGGCCGGGTCGCTCTGGAACCCGGGGGCCAGCACCACCAATACCTGCGGCATGAAGATCAGCCCCAGCACGGTCAGCAGCCCCAGCCAGAGCCCAAGCAGCGCGCCCATCCGCTCGGCCAGGTCCTGCGCCGCGGCATGGCCTTCCTTCACCAGGGCGCCGGTGAAGGCCGGAATGAAGGCCGCGTTGAAGGCGCCTTCCCCGAACAGGCGGCGGAATAGGTTCGGCAGCTTCAGCGCGACGAAAAAGGCATCGGCCACCGGGCCGGCGCCAAGGCGGGCGGCAACCAGCATGTCGCGCGCGAAGCCGAGAATCCGGCTCGCCATGGTCCAGCCGCCGACGGTGAGGACGGATCGCAGCATCGCGCCCCCTCTGCCCGTGCCTTGGGGCGGAAGCAAGGCAGCCCGTGCCGGCCAGGGTGGCCGGCCTGGGGGTGCTAGCGCACCGAGTTGTGATATCGCAGAATGAACGCTTGTTCGTGCCGAGGGAGATGGCCGGCCATGTCGGGGATCGCGCGCCGCGCCCTTCTGGGTGGCGCCCTGGCTCTGCCGTTGATTGCGCGACCTGGACTGGCCCGCTGGGTGCCGGCCGGGAAGGTGACGGTCATTGTTCCCTATGCGGCCGGGGGCACGAATGACGAAGTGATGCGCGCCCTGGCCGAGGGCATGGCACGGCATCTCGGCCAGGGGGTCGAGGTTCAGAACAAGCCGGGCCGCCGCGGCGTGCGGGCCATCGCCGGGCTGGTCAACGCCCCGCCGGACGGGCTGTTGCTGGCCCAGTTGCCGGCCGCGGCCATCCGCATGGCGTTGCTCGACAACCTCCCCTTCGATGCCGCGACCGATACGACCCCGATCCTGAGCGTCGCCGGCGGAGCCTTCGGCAGCATTGCCAAGGTCGACCGCTTCCCCGATGGCTGGGCCGGCTTCATCCGTGAGGCACGCGAGAAGCCCAGGGTGCTGTCCTACGGCTCGGCGGGGGTGAACAGCACGGGCCACATGACCATGGCCCGGCTGCTGCTGCGCGAGCGGGTGCAGGCCGTCCATGTGCCGTTCCGTGGCGCGATGCATGGTGTCCAGGCGCTGATCGCCGGCGATATCGACGTCATGGCGGGACCGGCCGGCATCGGCGAGGCCGTCACGAATGGCGAGGCCAGCTGGCTCAATGTCTGGAGCGCCGAGCGTCTCCGCCGCTGGCCCGACGCGCCGACGCTGCGGGAACTCGGCTACCGGCTGGTGGTGACGGCACCTTTCGGCATTGTCGGTCCGCCCAACCTGCCACCGGACTACCGCGCCGGCATCCATGACGCGGTGCTTGCCACGATGCGTGACGAACCCTTCCGCCAATTGCTTGAACGCCAGGACATGACCGAGGACTACCGCGACGGACCCGCCTATGCCGCCTTCATCGCGGAATCCGCGAGGACCGAGGAAATGCTGATCGGCCGGCTTGGCCTGCTGCCGTGACCATGCCCGATCTGCTGGCGCTCGAACGTGCCACGCTGACCACCGTGCCCGCTCCCCGCACCGGCTTCGACGGGCCCTTCGTGGTGCGCGCCTTCGCGGGCGGTACGGGGCGAGCCAATGCGGCGTCCTCGCTGGATCCGGCGCCCGACCCCGATCTCGAGGCGCGGATCGATCGCATTGCGGCGCGGTATGCGGCGCTGGGCCTGCCGGTGCGGTTCCGCTCGACGCCTCTCGATCCGCCGGGGTTTGTCGCCGCGCTGATGGCACGCGGCTATGTGCCGAAGGACGAAACCCGAGTCCTGCTGGCGCCGATTGATGGCCTCGCGGTGCCGGACCCGGAAGCCCAGGCTCTGCCGGCGCCTGACGCCGACTGGATGGCCGTCACCGCCACCGCCGAGCACCAGAGTCCCAAGCGCCGTCAGGAGAAGGAAGGCACGCCGCCATTGCTGACCGTTCCGGGTGCCTGGCTCACCCTGCGCTCCGATGGGGCCATCGCTGCGGTCGCGTCGGTGGTCGCGGCGGGAGAGGTCGCGGGGTATTTCGACCTGGCGGTGCGGCCTGAGCATCGGCGCAAGGGCCTCGCAGCACGCGCCGTGCGCGCCGCCGCCGCCTGGGGGCAGGCGCAGGGGGCGCGCTGGCTCTTCTGCCAGGTGGCGGTCAGCAACGCTGCCTCCTTCGCCCTGAATGACGCGCTCGGGCTGCGGGAGGCCTATCGCTATGCCTATTGGGTCCGGCCGCAGGATGGCGTGGCGTCGCTGAGTTTCAGCTGACCCTCGCCCTTGCCAGAGGCAGGGCAAGCGGGCTTCCTGGCGGCATGCGACTGCTCACTGGTCACGCTCGTCTCGCCGGCGTCCTCGGCTGGCCCGTTTCCCATTCACGCTCGCCGCGGCTGCATGGGCATTGGCTGGAAACCCACGGTATCGACGGGGCCTACCTGCCGCTGCCGGTACATCCGGACCGTTTTGAGGAGGGGGTGAGAGGTCTCGTCGCCCTCGGCTTCCAGGGAGCGAACGTCACCATCCCGCACAAGCAGGCCGCCTTTGCCGTCTGCGACGTGGTGGATGCGAGTGCGCGGCGCGCGGGTGCGGTGAACACGCTGGTCTTCCGGGACGGGCAGATCCTCGGGTCCAATACCGACGGTTTTGGTTTCCTGGAGAGTATCCGTGCATCGGTGCCGGGCTGGCATGCTGCGGCGGGGCCGGCGGTGCTGCTCGGCGCCGGCGGCGCGGCGCGGGCCATCGCGGCGGCGCTGCTCGATGCGGGTTGCCCCTCCCTGGTGCTGGTGAACCGGTCGCGGGACAGGGCGGAGGAGCTCGCGCGGGAACTTGGCGGTCCGATTACCGTGGCGGAGCAGGCGCCTCTCGCCGATGCGGCCCTGCTGGTGAACACGACATCGCTCGGCATGCAGGGACATCCGCCACTGTCCATCGACCTTGATCCGTTGCCCGGCAGCGCGGTCGTGGCGGATATCGTCTATGTGCCGCTCGAGACACCGCTGCTGGCCGCGGCGCGGGCGCGCGGGCTGTGCGCCGTCGATGGCCTTGGCATGCTGCTGCATCAGGCGCGGCCGGGCTTCGAGGCCTGGTTCGGCGTGGCACCCGTTGTGGATGGGGCGTTGCGCGACGTGGTCGCCCAGGACATTCCACAGCGATGATCATCCTCGGCCTGACCGGCAGCATCGGCATGGGGAAGTCCACCGCCACGACGACCTTCCGCCGGCTGGGGATACCGGTCTTCGACGCCGACGCCGCGGTGCATCGGTTGCAGGCGCCTGGCGGGCGAGCCCTGCGCCCGATCGGTGCGGCCTTTCCGGGCAGTGTCGTGAACGGCAGGTTGGACCGCGAGGTGCTGCGCCGCGCCGTGCTCGGCAATCCCGGGGCCCTGAAACGGCTCGAACGCATCGTCCACCCGTTGGTCCGGGATGAGGAACGCCGTTTCCTCGCCCGGGCGCGACGTGCGGGGAAGCGGCTGGTCGTGCTGGACGTGCCCCTGCTGTTCGAGACGGGTGGCGAGAAGCGCGTGGACCGTATCGTCGTCGTTTCCGCACCGGCCTCGGTGCAACGGGTCCGCGTGCTGCGCCGGCCCGGCATGACTGAAGAACGCCTGGCGGCCATCCGGGCTCGCCAGACACCCGATGCCGAGAAGCGCCGACGGGCGCATCATGTGGTAGAGACCGGCCTGAGCCGCCATTTCGCCCAGGCGGCGATTCATCGCCTGGTTCGCCGTCTGCTCGGCTGAGGTCTAACGCGGGCGGATGAAGAGGGTCGGGGTTCCTCTCGAGACCTCTCCGCATCGAATGACCATGCCATTCGGCAAACCATCTTCCGGCGCAGGGCCCAGCAGATCGCTTATGCCCGTGTGGCGTCCCTGATGCTCCACAGCGGGTCTCGGCGCCGATCCTGGCGGGAGGAGGACCCGTGTGCCACGGGCCAGCGCCATGGTGATTCTGCCGGCGTGCGAGGCACCAAGTCCCGGCCGTCCAGGGTGCACGGCACCCTGGTGGGGAGAGGTTCGGAGAGGGGCAAAGCCCCCCCCCCCCCCCGCGCCTCGAGCCCCTTCGTTCAGCCGCCCTCCCACACTATGCTGCCGCTATGCGTCAGATCGTCCTCGACACCGAGACCACCGGCCTCGAACCCGGCCAGGGCGACCGCGTCATCGAAGTCGCGGCCGTGGAACTGATGAACCTATTGCCCACGGGCGCGACCTTTCACCGGCTCATCTACCCGGAGCGCGACATTCCCGCGGAGGCGACGCGCGTTCACGGCTTCACCAGCGCGGATCTCGCGGGCAAGCCCAGATTCGCGGACATCGCCCAGGAGATGCTCGACTTCCTGGCCGATGCCCCGATCATCGCGCACAACGCGCCCTTCGATTTCGGCTTCCTCGACGCCGAACTCCTTCGCTGCGGCAAGCCGAAACTCGATCGAAGCCGCATGATCGACAGTCTGATGCTGGCGAAGGAACGCTATCCGGGGATGCCGAACAGCCTCGACGCGCTGTGCCGGCGTCTCAACGTCGACAATTCGATGCGGACCTCGCACAACGCGATCCTCGACTGCCGCCTGCTGGCGGATGTCTATCTCGAGCTGATGGGCGGCAAGCAGCCGGGCTTCGAACTGGCGGCGGCGCTGGCGGGCCGTGGGCCCGTCCTGACCACGGTCGAAACAGTGGCCTGGTCGCCACGGCCGATCGCCGTGGCCGAGGACCGCGCCACGGCCCATGAGGCCTTCATCCGTGGCAAGGTGAAGGACGCATTGTGGCTCAAGCCCCCCTTCGTTCCGGCTGGGAGCGACTGATCCGCAGCCTTGCGATTGCCAAGGGTTTCGGTGTCGCCTGAACCGGGACGGACGGGGCCACGACCCTTGTCTTCGCCATGGGGCCGCTCGCCGTGCTGACAGGGGCGGGGATCGGCGCAATGCTGGCCTTGCGGCGTTGCCGAAGGGAGAGCTGACGGATGTGGATCCTGGGCGGGGTGGTCCTCGGCTTCGTGCTTGGCTGGGTGCTCACCAGCGCTGCCGCGCTGATCTATGGCGAGCTGGCCCATGTGAGCCAGTTCGAGGGGGCCTATGCCATGGGCGCCATCTTCGCGCTGGGGCCGCTGGGCGGCATTGCCGGTGCCGCCATCGGGGGGTTCCTGGGCGCGCGGCGCAGGCGGCGCTGACAACGCTGGGATGCCGTGCCTGACGGAGAAGGCCTCCGCCAGGAACCCGCCTCACCATCGTTGCGATCAGGCCGATCGCAGCAGCCGCATCAGTGTCGCGACGTGTTCCGGCGGCGTCTGCGGCACGATGCCATGCCCCAGGTTGAAGATGTAGGGCCGCCCACGCATGGCCGCGAGAAGCGAGCGTGCCTCGACCTCCAGGGCCGCGCCGCCCGCGACCAGTGCCAGGGGGTCGAGATTGCCCTGCAGCGGCATGGTCGGCGGCACGGCCTGGGCCGCCCAGCGGGGGTCCATCGCGGTATCCATCGCAACCGCATCGACCCCCGCCCTGGCGGCGTATTCGACCAGCAGCGGCCCCGCGAGGCGCGGGAAGCCGATCAGCGGCACCCCAGGGCAGCGACGACGCAGGACCCGCGTGATGGAGGCCGTGGGTTCGATGACCCAGCGACGGAACTGGCTCGGCGAGAGCATGCCGGCCCAGGAATCGAAGATCATCAGGGCTTCGGCGCCCGCTTCGACCTGAGCCACCAGATACGCGACCGTGGCGTCCTGCAAGGTTCGGATCAGCCGCCCGAACAGGGCCGGATTGCCATAGGCCAGGCCGCGCGCCGCCGGAAACTCCTTCGATCCGCGGCCTTCGAGCATGTAGCAGGCAACGGTGAAGCAGCCGCCGGCAAAGCCGATCAGCGTGGTGCGCGGCGCTTCTGCTGCCAGCCCGGCGCGGACGCGCGCGACGGTTTCCAGGATCGGGGCCACCCGCCCGACCAGGACCGACGGATCGAGCGCTTCGATCGCCGCCGCGCTGGCCAGGGGGTCGAGCAACGGGCCTTCACCCTCGGCGAAGCGCAGCGGCTGCCCGAGCGCCCAGGGCACCATCAGGATGTCGGAGAACAGGATCGCGCCTTCCATGCCGAAGCGGCGGATGGGTTGCAGCGTGACCTCGGCCGCGAGCTCGGGCGTGGTGCAGAGCGTGATGAAGTCGCCGGCGCGGGCGCGCACCTCCCGGTACTCGGGGAGGTAGCGGCCGGCCTGGCGCATCAGCCAGGCGGGCGGCGGCCAGACCGCTTCGCCGGAGAGCGCGCGCAGAAGGGGTTTGACCGGGACAGGCTGTTCAGGGCGTTCCATGCCCCTCTCTTAAACAAAGAAAGAGGAATCTTAGATAGATTGGGTCAGTGATAGGGCCTGTGGATGACGGGGACGCAACCCATCCCGCTGGCATCGACAGGATTGTCCACACGCTGTCCACCACGCTTCCTGAGGCATCTCGCGGCATCCAGCGCGATGCCCACACCCTGCACAGCCCTGTCACGGATTCCATGCCATGATGCGCGAGGATGACGGAAAAGTCGGGGTTGTCCCCGCTGGGAGTCCCGGACCGGGATTCCGCTCCCGTTATCCACAGTGATTCACGCTATTCATTCGACGATGCACAGCCGCCAGATCAACCTTCATCTCGTTTCCGATTCGACAGGCGAGACGCTGAACTCGATCGCCCGTGCCACGCTGGCGCGGTTCGAGAATCATCACGTCATTCATCACCGATGGTCGCTCGTGCGATCGCGGCTGCAGCTCGATCGGGTGCTTGAAGGGATCGAGCACGAGCCGGGCCCGGTGCTCTACACCCTGGTCGATGCCAGCCTGCGCCTGGCGCTGGAGGAGACCTGCGGGCGGCTCGGTGTCAGCCATTTCTCGCCGCTCGATCCGGTGATGGAACTGCTGCAGGGGGCGATCGGCGCGCGGGCGAAGGAAAAGCGTGCCGCCCAGCATGTGATGGATGCGGATTATTTCCGTCGCATCGATGCCATGCACTACGTGCTGTCGCATGATGACGGGCAGGGCACGCAAGGCATCCGGAATGCCGATGTCGTCCTGGTGGGCGTGTCGCGCTCATCCAAGACGCCGACCTGCTTTTATCTCGCCAACCGCGGCATCAAGGCAGCCAACGTGCCGTTGGTTCCGGGTGCGCCGATCCCCGAGGCGCTGGAGAGCCCGCCCTGTCCGGTGATCGGACTGCATATCGACATGCATGCGCTGATCGACATCCGCCGGCATCGGCTGAAGATCATCGGCGCGGGTGGCGTGCGGCAGGATGCGACCGACTACATCGACCCCGAGGCCGTGAAGGCTGAGATCGTGGCGGCGCGGCGCCTGTGCACCGCGCGCGGTTGGCCCGTGATCGACGTGACCCGGCGCAGCATCGAGGAAACCGCAGCGACCATCCTGCAACTGATGGAATCCTGGCATGCACGCCGCAAAGATGCGGCGGCCATGTCCGGACCCGAAGACCCTGCCGCTGCCGTGCTTGGCACCGGATCGAGAAGCGCGTGATCGGCCTGCAGGCGGCCTTGCCGCGCCTCATTCTTGCCTCAGCCTCCTCGGCGCGCCGCGCCGTGCTGGAAAGCGCCGGGCTGCGCTTCGAGGCCATCGCGGCCGCGGTGGATGAAGCGGCGATCAAGGAGGCCGCGCAGGCCGAGGCGATCCCGCCCACCGATGCGGCGGTGATCCTCGCCGACGCCAAGGCTGAACGCATCGCGCGACGTGACACGGAAGCGCTGGTGATCGGCTGCGACCAGCTCCTCGTCTGCGAGGGGCGCTGGTTCGACAAGCCGGCAAACCCGGCGAGCGCGCGTGATCAGTTGTTGGCTCTGCGCGGCCGGATGCACGAACTGGTCACGGCCGTGGTCTGCCACCGGCAGGGGCAGCGCGTCTGGCACCATGTCGCGCGGCCACGCCTGACCATGCGCGATTTTTCGGAGAGCTTCCTCGATGCCTATCTGGCGCTGGAAGGTGATCACGTGACGAGCTCGGTCGGGGCCTACCGGATGGAGGGGCCGGGGGCGCAGCTTTTCAGCAAGGTCGACGGTGAGCAGGCGGCGATCCTGGGGATGCCCCTGCTGCCACTGCTTGGATTCCTGCGTCAGCACCGGGTGCTGATGACATAGCCCAGCGGGTGCGCCGGGGAGTCCCTCTTCGGGCTATTCCCCACCGAAGGCCTTCTTGATTGCGGTGGACAGAAACTGGAGGGGCGGCGCCCCACCGGACCACCCCGCCGGGTTCCCATCGGCGTTGCTTCGCAACGTCGATGGGGTCCCCTGGCCACAGTGTGGCCTGAACCGCCGGGACTTGATGCCGGGCGCGAGACTGACGGCGCGCCCTCGCAGCGCGCTCCGTGCGCAAAAGCGAGTTTCGGCACCATTCTGCCGGTGGTGCACAGCGCCAAG
>JAYRJZ010000076.1:0-2335 GCA_041906015.1 Roseomonas sp. | reverse complement strand
AGCGCCAAGTGGAGGTTTGCAAAGGCCTTTCGGCCTTTGCTGGGGTGGTTTGGAGGGGCAAAGCCCCTCCAATTCTCCAACGGAAATCACTCGTCGGCCTTTGCTCGGAAAGCGCCCGGGCAGGGACAAAGCCCTTTTCCGAGAGACGGTCTCATCCTTCACGCCCGCCTGGCGTAACCCCGAACGCGGCCCGGAACGCTGCGCCGAAGGCCGGCGCGCTCCCATACCCCACTGCTACCGCGGCTCGTGCCGGCGCAACGCCTGTCGCCAGCAAGGCTGCTGCTTCGGTCAGGCGCAGCGCTTGGCGCCAGCGTGCGAAGCCCATGCCGGTTTCCGCCTGGAACAGTCGGCGAAGCGTGCGTGGGCTGGCGCCGCTGTGCAGAGCCCAGTCGTCGAGTGTCAGAGGGCTCGCGGGATCTGCTGCGAGGGCAGCGGTCAGGCGTAGCAGGCGCGGGTCCCGTGGCTGTGGCAGCGCGATGGGCAGGCGGGGCGCGCGGCGGATTTCGTCAAGGATCAGCGCGGCGAGATGCCCGCCACGGCCGCGTTCGTCCCATTCCAGGGGTTCGGCGCAGGCGGCGAGGATGAGTTCCCGCAACAGCGGCGATACTGACAACGCCGCTGGCTGGTTTGGAAGCCCGCGCGCGGCATCGGCGCGGAGGAAGAGCGCCCGCATGGCGAGGCCGCGGGGCATCGCGACGGCATGCGGCAACGCCGCCGGCAGCCAGAGGGCGCGCGCAGGCGGAAGCGTGTAGCGCTCGGCATCCGTCGTGACGCGCATGATGCCCTCAGTGGCGTAGAGGAGCTGCGCACGCTCGTGGCAGTGCCGCGGCACGGCATCGCCTTCCGGATAGTCGCGGGCGAAGGCGGCGAGCGGCCGGTCGACCCGATCATGTTCAAGGTCTCGCCGTGGGGCCGCTGCCTGGCCGTTCCCCGACATATTTTGGCCAGACGTTTCCATATGGCCGAGACTAGGCTTGCGCCACGTCAAGGGGAATGCCCCGGCGAGAGGAAGAGCCATGACACCGGCGCAGCGCCAGGTGGTGTTCATCAACGCCGCCCACAGCTTCACCCATTACTGCCTGCTGATCCTGGCGACGGCGGTCCTTGCGATGGTCCAGCAGGAACCGGCCATCTTCGGCACCGAGTTCGGGCCGGTGCTGACGCTCGGGACGGCCATGTTCGTGACCTATGGATTGGGTGCCCTTCCCATGGGTTGGCTCGCTGCACGGTTCGGGCGGCGGGCGATGATGAGTGGGTTCTTCCTCGGCACCGGCCTGTTCATGGCGGCGGCGGGCCTGATGAGCAGCCCACTTGGGGTCGGGATCGCATTGGGGCTGATGGGGGCTTTCGCTGCCGTCTATCATCCGATTGGCACCGCCATGCTCGTAGAGGCCGCCGGCGACCGCGTCGGCCGGGCGATGGGCATCAACGGTGTCTTCGGCAATATGGGCGTTGCGACGGCGCCAATTGTCACCGCCTTCATCGCCGCGACGCTCGGTTGGCGCTGGGCGTTTATCATTCCCGGCGCAGCCTGCTTTGCCGTGGGGCTGCTCTACCTGCGGGAGCCGGAATTCGACGCAACGCGCGCCGGTGGCGGCGGGCGTCCTTTCACGCCGATCCCGCCCGTGCTCGTACGACGTGCCGTGGTGGTGCTGCTCGCGATCGCGGTGGCATCGGGCTTGGTCTTCAACGCCTTCACCCTGCTGGTTCCGAAACTGATGCAGGAGCGTCTGGCGAGCAGCCCCGACCTGCTGCCGGTCGTCGGGCTGCTGGCCTTCGTTGCCATCATCTGCGGTGGTGCAACGCAGTTCACCGTTGGACGCATGATCGACAGCCGGACGCTGAAAAGCGTGTTCCTGCCACTCGGCATCGCCGTCGTGCCGGCCTTGTTGGCACTGTCTTTCCTCGATGGCTGGCTTGTATTGCCGGTGGCAGGGCTGGTGGCCGCCTGCGTCTTCGGCCAGGTGACCGTGAACGAGACCATGACGGCGCGGTACATCGCGCCGGAACTACGGGCGAAGCTCTATTCCATCCGTTTCACGATCGGTTTCCTCGGGGCGGCCCTGGCGTCGCCGCTGGTAGGCTTCCTGCACGAGGCGACGGGTTCGCTCGCCGTCGCGATGATGGTGCTGGCGGGTGTGGCGGTGGTCACGCTGGCCTGCGCCCTGGCCTTCCCGGACCGCGCCGAGGAACTGACACCGGAACGCTGGGCGGAAGCACCCGAATGGCGGGAGGAAACGGTGGCGCAGCCTGCCGAGTGACGCCGACAGGATCGAGAGGGGCCTTGCCTCTCTCGAGCTACCTGGCTGGTTCCGCTGTGCCGGAAGCCGGAGGG
>JAYRJZ010000075.1:0-26386 GCA_041906015.1 Roseomonas sp. | reverse complement strand
AATTGCGGCATCGTCGGGCTGCCGAATGTCGGCAAGTCCACGCTCTTCAACGCGCTGACGCAGACGGCCGCGGCGCAGGCGGCGAACTACCCCTTCTGCACGATCGAGCCCAATGTCGGGCGCGTCGCGGTCCCCGACCCGCGCCTGGATAGGCTGACCCAGATCGGCAGGTCCCAGAAGACCGTGCCGACGAGCCTGGAATTCGTGGACATCGCAGGCTTGGTGCGCGGCGCGTCCAAGGGCGAGGGCCTCGGCAACCAGTTCCTGGCGAACATCCGGGAGGTGGACGCCATCGTCCACGTGCTGCGCTGCTTCGAGGATGGCGACATCACCCATGTCGAAGGCAGCATCGACCCGATCCGCGACGCCGAGACGGTCGAGACCGAGCTCATGCTCGCCGACCTCGACAGCCTGGAAAAGCGCGCCCAGGGCCTGGTCAAGCGCGCGCGCGGCGGCGACAAGGAAGCGCAGGCGCAGATGGCGCTGATCGAGCCGCTGAAGGCCGCGCTCGAAGCGGGCCGCCCCGCCCGCACCGCGGTGCCCAGGGGCGAGGAGGAGGCCGCCAAGCGCCTCCAGCTCATGACCACCAAGCCCGTGCTCTACGTGTGCAACGTGGAGGAGGCGTCCGCCGCCACGGGCAACGCACAGTCGGCACGCGTGTTCGAACGCGCGAAGGCGGAAGGGGCGCAGGCCGTGGTCGTCTCGGCGGCGATCGAGGCCGAGATCAGCCAGATGGGCGCCGAGGACCGCGCGGCGTTCCTGGAAAGCCTGGGGCTCCAGGACAGCGGCTTGGACAGGATCATCCGCGCGGGCTACGCGCTGCTCGGGCTCATCACCTATTTCACCTGCGGACCCAAGGAGGCGCGCGCCTGGACCATCGTGAAGGGCACCAGGGCACCGCAGGCCGCGGGCGTCATCCATGGCGATTTCGAACGCGGCTTCATCGCCGCCGAGACCATCGCCTATGACGACTATGTCGCGCTCGGCGGCGAGCAGGGTGCGAAGGAGGCCGGCAGGATGAAGGTCGAAGGCAAGGACTATGTCGTGCGCGACGGCGATGTGATGCTGTTCCGCTTCAACGTGTGATGAACGCGGCGCTCAACGCCTGGCTGTCGGCGCTCGGGCCCGATGCGGGCAATGCCCTCGTGCTGTTCTTCGCCTTCGTGCTCGGCGCCGGCATCGGCATCGAGCGCGGCATCAGCACGAGCGCCGTCGGCCTGCGCACCTGCACCCTGGTTGCTCTGGCCAGCGCCGGCTTCGCCTGCATGATCCTGACGCGGGTGCCGGAATCCGGCTGGGGCGCCGCCTTCGGTGCCGTCGCGACCGGCGTGGGCTTCCTGGGCGCCGGCGCCATCATCAAGGCCGGGCGCAGCGTCACCGGCCTGGGCGATGCGGCGACGATCTGGTGCGTCGCCATCCTCGGCCTGCTGATCGGCGCGCGGGAGTTCGGCGCCGCGCTGATCGTCGCCGTGCTGGTGCTAGCGGTGAACCGCATGCTGCGCCCGGTCGCGGCCTGGGTCGATGCGCACCGCGCACGGCGCAAGCCGGAAGACGACGTGCTGGACGGCTGACGGCGCCGCCCGCGCGCATTCCATCCGGCCCGCATGCGTGATTGACTGGACGCCGCCATGACGATCCTGCCCTGGGACGATCTGCTCAAGCTCGGCATCGCCTTCCTGCTCGGTGCCGCCATCGGTGCGGAGCGCGAATACCGCCGCCATCCGGGCGGGCTGCGCTCGCTCGCCCTGGTCACGGTCGCGGCCTGCACCTTCGCGCATGTCATCATCGCCGTGGGCGGCAACAACATCGCGGCCGGCATCGGCGCGCTCGCGACCGGGATCGGCTTCCTCGGCGCAGGCGTGATCCTGCACGAAGGCGGCCAGGTCCGCGGGCTTTCCACCGCCGCGAGCTTCTGGGCGGCGGCGGCCATGGGCACGGCGGTCGGCGCCGGGCAGTTGCGGATGGCCCTGGCGCTGGCCGGCGTGATCCTCGCCGCCCATTTCGCGCTGCGCTGGATCTCCGCCTGGATCGAGAAGCATGCGCCGCCCGCGGATCCCGGGCCGCGCTGAACCCTTCCGCCGCAGCCCGATCTGCGGCACATCCTGCGCGACCTGTCTTCGGATGCCGACATGACCAGGCTGTCACGCCGCGCCGCTCTCACGCTTCCCTGCATCCCCGCGCTCGCCGCGGCGCAACCGGCCTGGCGCCCCGCGGGGCCGAGCCGGCTGATCGTGCCGTCCACCGCCGGCGGCACCAGCGACCTGGTGACGCGCATGGTCGCGCGGCATGCGCAGGCCGCATGGAACCAGCCCGTGGTCGCCGACAACAAGCCGGGATCGGGCGGTGTGATCGCGACCATGGATCTGCTGCGCTCCCCGCATGACGGCATGACGCTGCTCTGCGGCAGCGCGGGGTCGCAGGCGATCGCCTATTCGCTCTACACCGACGTGCCCTACCGGCCCGATCAGCTGATCCCGGTCTCCGGCGTCATCCGCACACCCAATATCCTGCTCGTGCAATCCTCGCTCGGCGTAAACTCGGTCGCCGATCTCGTGCGGCTGATGCGCGCGCGGCCCGAGCAGATCACGCACGGCACCCCAGGCAATGGCAGCTCCGCGCATCTCTCGCTGGTGTGGTTCCAGCAGCTGACGGGGACATCGGGCGTGCATGTGCCCTACCGCGGCACGACGCCCGCGGTCTTCGACCTGATCGCGGGCAACATCCAGGCGGCCTGGGTGAACCTGCCCTCCGCCACGCCGCATTTGCAGGCAGGCCGCGTGAAGGCACTGGCGGTGACGAGCGCCGACCGCGCCGGCAACCTGCCCGACGTGCCGGCGATGCGCGAGGGCGTGCCGGAACTGGCCCCTTATGACGTGACGATGTGGTTCGGCATGTTCATGCCTACGGGTGCACCGCAGGCGGCCGTGCAGGGCTGGAACGCCGTGATCGCGACGCTGCTGGACGCGCCCGAGACGCAGCAGCGCTTCGAGGAGCTGGGCGGCATGACGCATCCGGGCACGCCGGCGCAATTCGCCGAGCATGTGAACGCCGAGATCGAGCGCTGGGGCGCGATCGTGCGGCGCGAGGGGCTCAGGATGGAGGCCGGCTAGGGCCGCTTCGCGATGCAGTCCAGCTCGACCAGCGCCCCGCGCGCCAAGGCCGTGACGCCGACGCAGGTGCGCACGGGCCGCTCGCCTTCCGGAAATTCCGCCGCATAGGCCGCGTTCATCGCGGCGTAGTCGCGCTCGAATTGCGTGAGGAAGACGCGCATCGAGACGACGTGTTCCAGCCCCAGACCCAGTGCGCCGAGCGTCGCGCGCATGTTGCCGATGGCGATCCGCGTCTGTGCGGCAACGTCCTCCGGCAGCGGCGCATCGGGGTTCTTGAGGTCACGGCCCAGCTGGCCCGTGAGAAAAACCCAGCCATCGGCCTCCACCGCGTGCGAAGCGGGCGAGACGGTGGGTGGGAAGCCAGGGATGATGTGGCGCGTCGGTTTCGGCATATCACTCCTCCCGCTTCACGCCGTCCAACAGCGCCTGGCGGCGTTGCTCGGCGCGGCGGTCATTCTGTTTCTCGGTCTTGCTGCGGCCGTGCTTCGCCCGGTTGGCGGCGGCTTCCCGCGCGGCCTCCTCCTTCGCCTTCTGCTTCTTGAACCGGTTGAGGTTGACGGGGTCTGCCATGCGGCCAGGATAGGCCCATCCAACGCCCGAAGGGAGAGACCGCCATGATGATCGACCTGACCGCCGCCGACGGCCAAAAGCTGCAGGCCTATGCCGTGGGCCCCAAGAACGCGAAGAAGGGCATCGTCGTGGTGCAGGAGATTTTCGGCCTCAACAAGCACATGCGCCGTATCGCCGACGATTTCGCCAAGCGCGGCTACGCCGTGGTGATGCCCGCGCTGTTCGACCGCGTGGAGCCGGGCATCGAGCTTGGCTATGAGGCCGCGGACGTGGCGCGCGGGCGCGAGTTGCGGGGCATGGTCAACGAGCACAAGACCGTGCTCGATATCCTGGCCGCCGCGGCGGCGCTGCCGGCCGGCGCCAAGCGCGGCATCGTGGGCTATTGCTGGGGCGGCACGGTCGCCTGGCATGGCGCGACCCGCACCAGCGCCTTCGATGCGGCGAATGCCTGGTATGGCGGCGGCATCGCGGCAGCGAAGAACGAGGTCGCGCGCTGCCCGGTCGAGATGCATTTCGGCGCGACCGACGCCTCGATTCCCATGAGCGACGTGGAGGCGATCCGCGCCGCGCAGCCCGATGTCGCGATTTTTGTGTACGACGGCGCGGGCCATGGCTTCGGCTGCGAGGACCGGGGCTCCTTCAAGCCCGACGCCGCGCATCTGGCGGATGAGCGGACCTACGCCTTCTTCGACCGGCACCTGGGCTGACCTGGCGCGCGGGGCTGGTGGGGCGGCCGCGCGCAACGCAAAGACTCCCCCGGCCGCGCGGTTGGCATCGCCGCGCGGCCGGGCCACGATGGCGGCGGAGCCTTCGCCGATGATGCATCTCGCCGCCTTCCTCTTCACGCCCGGCAGCCATTCCGCGGGCTGGCGCCATCCGGACGCCGTGCCGGAGACGGACATGGAGTTCGCGCACTACGTCCACATCGCGCAGACCGCCGAGCGCGGGAAGCTCGACACCATCTTCTTCCAGGACACGGTCGCGGTGAACGGCAGCGGGTCGCTGGATGGCCGCGCACGGGCCCGGCCCTCGCTCGCGCGGCAGGCCTATCTGGAGCCGACGTCCCTTCTTGCCGCGCTCGCCGTCGCGACGAAACACATCGGGCTGATCGCCACGGCGACGACGACGTACAACGAGCCCTACAACATCGCCCGCCGCTTCGCGTCCATCGATCACATCAGCGGTGGGCGCGCAGGGTGGAACCTGGTCACGTCCCAGATCGAGGACGAGGCGGGGAATTTCGGCGCCGACCACCACATGCTGCACGCCGCTCGCTACGAACGCGCCGAGGAATTTTTCGACGTTTGTGCTGGCCTCTGGGACAGTTATGAACATGGCGCGCTGCTGCGCGACAAGGCGAGCGGTCAATACATCGATCCCGACAAGGTCCATTGGCTGGATCACAAGGGGACGCATTTTTCCGTCCGCGGCCCGCTGAACATCGCGCGCTGCCCGCAGGGGCGGCCGATCGTGTCCCAGGCCGGATCGTCCGATGCGGGAATGGATCTCGCAGCCCGCACGGCGGATCTGGTCTTCACGGCGCAGAGCGAACTGGACGAGGCGCTGGCCTTCACGCGGGACCTGAAGGCGCGCGCCGCACGGCATGGGCGCGACCCCCGGCATATCAAGGTCATGCCCGGGCTGATGACGGTGATCGGCCGGACCGAGGAGGAAGCGCAGGCGAAGTATCGCACGCTGCAAGGGCTGCTGTCGGATGTGGATGCGATGCGGCTGCTCGCGCGGCTCTGCGGCGACCTCGATATCTTCTCGTTCCCGCCCGACGCGCCGCTGCCGGAACTGCCGCCATCCAACGCGGCCAAGGCGCGCCAGCAGCATCTGATGGGCAAGGCGCGCCGCGAAAACCTCAGTATCATCCAGGTCGCGCGTTATCTTGGTACCTCGCTCGGCCACCAGCTGCTGGTCGGCACGCCCGCGCGCATCGCGGACACCATGCAGGAATGGGTCGCGGCCGGCGCCTGCGACGGCTTCACGCTGATGTTCCCGTTCTATCCGAAGCCGCTCGAGGACGTGGTCGATCTCGTCGTGCCGGAGTTGCAGCGGCGCAGGCTGTTCCGCACGGACTATCCGGGCAGGACCCTGCGCGACACGCTGGGCCTGCCCGTGCCGCCGAACCGCTACGCGCGCGGCTAGCTCAGCGCTGCGGCACCGCGCCGGCGCGGCGCATCACGCCGCCCCATTTCTCGAATTCCTCGCGCAGGATACGCGCGTGCTCCGCGGCATCGGCGTTCAGCACCGTATAGCCGCGGCGCACCAGTTCTGCCTTCACCGGCTCCTCGTTCGCGGCGCGTCGAAACGCGTCACTCAGCGTCTGGATGGCGGGGACTGGCGTGCCGGTTGGCGCATAGAGGCCCCAATGGGCGGAAACCACGACATCGGGCAGGCCCTGTTCGCGGAAGGTCGGCACCTCCGGTGCCAACGACTGACGCTCCGCCCCGCTGGTCGCGAGCGCGCGGATATTGCCCGCCTGCATCAGCCCGAGCACGGCGTTCAACGCCGAGAAATTGACATCGAGATGCCCGGCGACGAGGTCGTTCGCCGCCTGCCCCGCGCCGGCATAGGGGATGAAGTTCAGCCTGCGCTTTCCTGCAGCAGCAGCGCCGCCAGATGCGCCGTGCCGCCGATGCTGCCCGTGGCGTAGCTGATCTGCCCAGGCCGCGAGCGGGCCAGCGCGATGAACTCCTGCAAACTCTGCGCGGGAAGTTCCCGCCGGACGACCAGTGTCGTCGGCGCAGCCGCAATGGCGCCGATCGTCGCCAGGTCGCGGAAGATGTCGAAGGGCAGGGTCGGATGCAGCGTCGGCAGCACGGCCAGCGTCGTGTCGCAGATGAGGAGCGTCGTGCCGTCCGGCTGCGCGCGGGCCACTGCCTCGACGCCGACGATGGTGCTGGCGCTCGGGCGATTCTCGACCGCGACGGGCACGCCCAGCATGTCCGTCACGCGGGGAGAAACGAGCCGCGCCACCGCATCCGTGTTGCCGCCTGCCGAGAAGGGCACGATCAGCCGGATCGGCCTTCGCGTCTGCGCCAGCGCGGGTGTCGCGAGCAGCGGGACGGCGAGCGCCGCGCGGCGGGTGAGCGATGCAGCCATGCCGTTTCTCCCTCAGGAAATCCCGCCATCCACGGGCAGGATGACGCCGTTGACGAAACTCGCGAGGTCCGAGGCGAGGAAGCCCACCACATGCGCGATGTCCTCGGGCGTGCCGAGTCGGCGCAGCCCGACGCGGGAGAGCAGCGCGCGCTGCCCGGCTTCCCCGTAGCGTTCCCATTGCTTGTCGCGGTGCGGGTTGGTGCGCACCAGGCCGGGAGCCACGTAGTTCACCGTGATGCCGGATGGACCCAGGTCGGCGGCGAGTTGCCGCGTCAGCCCCGCCAGCCCGTGCTTGGCCGAGGTGTAGGCCTGGATCCCGTTGAGCGAGGCGTGGCTGCCTGCGCGGGAGCCGATGTTGACGATCCGCCCGCCGCCCGCACGCCGCATCCCCAGCACGACAGCGCGGCAAAGGACAAAGACGGCGTCGAGGTTCACGTCGCGGATCGCGTCCCATTCGGCGTCCGTGACCTCGGTGATGTCCTTCGGCACCTGGCCGAGCGAGCCGCCGGCATTGTTCACCAGCGTCGCGACGGGACGCCCGGCTTCGGCTTCGACCGTCGTGATCCAGGCGGCGGCGGCCTTGCGGTCCGTCAGGTCCACCGTGCTGGTGCGAATGCCGGGCAGTTCGGCGGCAAGCGTCGCGAGGCCCGCGGGGTCGCGGTCCGCGACATGCACCTGGGCGCGCTGCGCAACCAGGAAGGCGGCGATGGCGCGGCCGAAGCCGCTGCCCGCCCCCGTGACGGCGATGACCTGACCGTCGAGACCCAGATCCATGCCCACCCCCGTGCCTGGCGATGCCGGACGCGCGAAAGCTTGGGCGCATCAGACAAGGCTGACAACTGCCCCCACCCCAGCCCTCCCCCGCTTCGCAGGGGAGGGGGCAACATCACTCCGGGCGGATGTTGCCGTCGCGGATGACGCGGCCCCAGCGCTCGCTGTCCTCGGCCAGCATGCGGCGCAGCACGTCCGGGCCGCCGGTCACCATCGTCACGCCCTGCTCGGCCATGCGCGCGATCACCTGGGGGTCGGCGGTGGCGGCGGCGAGCGCGGGCGTGAGGCGCGAGAGCACCGCATCGGGCGTGCCCGCCGGTGCGAACAGGCCCTGCCAGAACACGCCATCGAAGCCCGGCAGCGCATCGGCGACCGGCGGCAGGTCCGGCAGCACGGCGATGCGCGACGTGGAGGAAATCCCGATGCCGCGCGTGCGCCCGTCGCGCACGGAAGGCAGCGCCTCCAGCACGGCCGAGAACATGCCCTGGATGCGCCCGGCCTGCAGGTCGATGAGCGCCGGCGCGCCGCCGCGATAGGGCACGTGGGTGATATCGAGCCGCCCCTGCTGCTTGAACATCTCGAGGCACAGATGGTTCACCGCGCCGGTGCCGGAGCTGCCCATGTTCACGCGCCCCGGATTGGCGCGGCAATACGCGATGAACTCAGCGACGCCGCGCGCGGGGACCGAGGGATGGATGTGCAGCACGAAGGGCGTGGTGAAGGCCATGCCGATCGGCGCCAGTTCCCGCATTGGGTCGCGCGGCGTCAGGTTCGGTTGCAGCGTCGGGTTGATGGCGAGCGAGGAGGTCCCCATCAGCAGCATGTAGCCATCCGGTCGCGCCTGCGCGACCTGGGTGGAGGCGAGCGCCGTCGCACCGCCCGGCTTGTTCTCGACCACCAGCGTCTGGCCGAGCTCGCGTTCCATGCGCTGGGCAACGACGCGCGACGTCGCGTCCGTGACCCCGCCGGGGGCATAGCCCGTCACGACGGTGATGGCGCGGCTGGGATAGCTCTCCTGCGCGCGCGCGGCCTGCGCCGCGGCGAGGAGGACAGGCGTCGCGATCAGCGCGCGGCGGTTCATGGCGTCGGCTCCCGGGTCTCTGCTTGCCGTCAGCCTAGCACGCGGGGGCACGTGCGGAACCCGGCGCGGGGCGCGAACGACACGCTGGAGTCACGTCGGCGTCGCCGCGCTGTCATGCGCCGCTGCTACCCGGCCGCCGCCACTATCCGGGACCTCTCCCCCATGCTGAACCGCCGCTACCTCGGCTGGCTGATCGCCGGCGCCCATGTCGCGCCGGACGGGCCGTATTGCCGGCCGGACGATCTCGTCCTGCGACGGCCCGCGCCAACGCCGCAACGCAACGGTCATGCGGCGATCATCCTCCTGTCACCGCACGCGGCTACCGACGCGGCCACGGACAACAACGCCGGAGCCCCCCGATGCTGAACCGCCGCACGCTCGGCAGCCTTGCCGCTGCCGCCACGCTCGCCCCTATCGCGGCCCGCGCGCAGCGCCGCACGCTGGACGCCGGCGTCGCCATGCCCGCCCCCGGCGAGCGCGCCTGGCGCGCGCAGGTGCCGCAGCTCCGCATCGGCCTGATCGGCGGCGAGAACGAGGCCGACCGCCTCGCGCGCCACGACGGCTACAAGCGCCTGCTGGAGGAGACCTTCCGCGTGCCGGTCCGCCTGTTCCCGGCGGCCGACTATGCCGGCGTGCTGCAGGCATTCTCGGCGCGCCAGGTCGAGATGGCGAGCCTCGGCGCGGCCGGCTACGCCTCCGCCTGGATCGACACCCATGGCGGCATCGAGCCGCTGGTCGTCGCCGAGGAGGAGGACGGCTCCATCGCCTATCATTCCGTGATGGTGGTGCGCGCCGATTCCGGCATCACGACCCTTGAGCAGATGCGCGGCAAGTCGCTCGCCTGGGCCGATCCGAACTCGACCTCCGGCTACCTGATCCCGCGCTTCGCGCTCCGCCGTGCCGGCATCGG
This sequence comes from Roseomonas sp., assembly GCA_041906015.1. Taxonomy (GTDB): domain Bacteria; phylum Pseudomonadota; class Alphaproteobacteria; order Acetobacterales; family Acetobacteraceae; genus Neoroseomonas. The sequence goes on along the minus strand of JAYRJZ010000075.1, from coordinate 16,836 downwards.
CGTGGAGAGCGGCCAGTACTTCTCCCGCACCGGCTTCGCCGGCGGGCATGAGCAGGGCGTCGTCGCCGTGCTGCAGAAGCAGTATGACGGTGCCGTCACCTGGGCCTCGGGCCAGGGCGACGTCGCCCAGGGTTACAGCCGCGGCAACCTGCGCGCGATGGTGGACAAGGGCATGCTCAACATGGCCGACCTCCGCATCATCTGGACCTCGGACCCCATCCCGAACGGCCCGCTTGCCGTGCGCACGGCGCTGCCGGCGGCGTTCAAGGAAGACATGACGCGCTTCCACATCGCCCTGCCGAAGACACATCCGGACATCTACCAGCAGATCGAGCGTGGCGGCGGGATGGGCTATCGCGAGGTGACCCACGCCACCTTCGACATGATCGTCGAGTTGCGGCGCGAGGAAGCCGCCGCCCGTCGCCGGCGTTCGTGAGCGCCTCCTACGCCACCGGCCTCCCCGCGGTCATCCGCGGGGAGGAAGCCTACCAGGCCGCCCGCCGGGCGAAGCGCCGCCAGGCGCTGCTCGGCGCGGCGATCCTGCTTGCCTGCCTGCTGGTCTCCGCCTGGGTCAGCGAGGCACGGCCCGCGACGCTCTGGGCCGGGCTGCCGCGCATCGGCGAGTACTTCGCCAAGATCCTTCCCGACCTCCGCTGGCACGCGCTCTTCGCGAATGCCGAGACGGAAGGCTCGATCGCCTTCTGGCTGTATCGCCTTCCCGAATGGTCCTGGCTGATCTTTGAGACCGCGAACATGGCCGCGCTCGCGACGCTCATGGGTTCCGCGGTCGCGCTGCTGCTGTGCTTTCCCGCGGCACGGAACATCACGCCATCGCCGCTGGTCTATCATCTGGCGCGGCGATCGCTCGAAGCGATGCGCACCGTGCCGGAGATCGTCTACGCGCTGATCTTCGTATGGGCCTTCGGCGTGGGTCCGCTGGCCGGCATCCTCGCCATCGCGCTGCACACGGCGGGCGCCAACGGCAAGCTGTTCGCCGAGGCGATCGAGAATACCGAGCTGAAGGCCTGGGAAGGCGTGCAGAGCGCCGGCGGGTCCTGGGTCCATGCCTGCCGCTTCGCCGTGGTGCCGCAGGTGCTGCCGAACATCCTCTCCTACCTGTTGCTGCGCTTCGAGGTGAACATCCGCTCCGCGAGCGTCATCGGCTTCGTCGGCGCGGGCGGCATCGGCGAGGAACTCTACAAGGTGATTTCCTTCAACTACTACGAGGAGATCAGCGCCATCGTGCTGCTCATCATCCTCACCGTCTCCTGCGTCGATCTCGTCTCCGAGCGCCTGCGCCACGCTGCGATCGGGCGGCTGGAGGCGACGCGATGATGATGCCGCCCAATGTCGCGATGTGGCGCGAACGCATGCCCGCCGCCTTCGGCGTGTCGCCGTCGCAGCGCGCGATGCGTACCCTGGGCTGGGCGCTGTTCCTTACCTGGCTGTTCGGGGCGCTGTGGTGGTTCGGTTTCACGCCGCAGCGGCTGTGGAACGGGCTGTCGGGGCTCGCGACCATCGTTCGCCTGATGATCCCGCCCTCGCCGGGCGAGCTTTGGGTCGAGATCCTGCAAGGCATGGCCGAGAGTGTCGCCATGGCATTCCTTGGCACCGTCATGGCCGCGACGGTCGCGGTGCCGCTCGGCTTGCTGGGCGCGCGGAACATCGTGACCAATGTGCTGCTCCGCTTCTCGCTGCGGCGGCTGCTCGACGGCTTTCGTGGTGTGGACCAGCTCATCTGGGCACTCGCCTATGTCCGCGCGGTGGGGCTTGGGCCGCTGGCCGGCGTGCTCGCCATCTTCACCACCGATGTCGCGGTGATCGCCAAGCTCTATGCCGAGGCGATCGAGAATGCCGAGAAGAAGCAGGCGGAGGGCATCGTCGCGGCGGGCGGCGGCCGGCTCGCCTCGATCCGCTTCGGCGTGCTGCCGCAGGTGGCTCCGGTGATGCTTGCCCAGGCGCTGTATTTCTTCGAGAGCAACACCCGCTCCGCCGCCATTCTCGGCGTGGTCGGCGCGGGCGGCATCGGATTGCAGATCGCCGAGCGCATCCGCGTCCGCCACTGGGACGAGGTCGCCTTCATCATCATCCTGATGATCGTCACCGTGGCCGCGATCGACTGGATCTCGGGGCGTATCCGCCGGCACCTGATCGGCGGGCCGCTGAACGTCGCGGCCTGACGGCCGCGGGGGCACTGCCGCGAAATCGCCTCCTCATCGCCCTGAACTTTCCCCCCAAGGTTGCGTTGCTGGTGTCGACGGGTCACCGGGACCCGAAGGAGACCAGACGATGCGCATCGTGAGGCGCCGGGCCCTGCAAGCGGCTGGGGTCGGCCTGCTCGCCCTTGCCGGTGCGGGCCCGGCCCGCGCCCAGGACAGCCAGCGCTGGGCCGAGGAGGCGCAGCGCCGTGCTGCCGAGGAAGCGCGTCTGCGCGCCGAATGGCAGCGGGAAGCCGCGGAGCGCGATCGTGAAGCGCGTGAACGGCAGCGCGAGGCCTGGGAGCGCCAGCGACAGACCCAGGACGAGCAGCGCCGGCGCGTCGAGGAACAGCAGCGTCGCGCCATGGAGCAGCGGCGCCACTATGAGGAGCAGCAGCGCGCCGAGCGGCAGCGCCGGCAGGCGGAGGATGAGCGACGGCGCGCCGAGCATCATCGACGCCGGGTGGAGGAACAGCGGCGCCAGGCCGAAGATCGCCGCCGCCAGTGGGACGAGGATCGCCGCCGTGCCGAGGAGATGAACCGCCGCATGGCGGAGCAACGCCGGCAAGCCGACGAGCAGCATCGGCGCGCCATGGAACAGCAGCAGCGCCAGGCCGAGGAGCAATGGCGCCGCGCGGCCGAGCAGCAGCAGCGCCAGCGCTGGAACTGACGCGCCGGGCGCCGGAAGGGGTGGGACCCCTTCCGGCGGGACGGATCAGCCGAGCGAGATCGGCGTCAGGTCCTGGAACCAGGACTGCGCCTGCACGAAGCCCTTCACGCGGGCGCTCATCGCGCGCGGGTTCATGTCGTGGGCGACGAAGAGGAACAGCGCGTCGTCCACCACCTTGTCATGGAGCTGCTTCAGCAATGCATCCTGCTGCGCCACGTCGAAGGTCTGGTACACCTGATTGATGATCGCGTCGTAGGACGGATCGTTCAGGAAGCCCCAATTGTTGGCCACCGGCGGCGTCAGGTCCGACTTCAGCAGCCGCACCAGCGCCGTGTAGGGATCGAGCGCGGTGTAGGAGACGTTGATCGCGTCGCAGCCGCGCACGGAGGCGGCCCCCGCACCCTCGCGCCAGGTGCCGAGCAGCGAGTTCCAATCGAACACCTCGAAGGTGATCTCGATGCCGACTTCCTTCAGCATCTGCTGCAGCGCCTCATTCATCGGCAGCACCTGCATCTGGCCGGAGCCGGAGGAGGAGATGGCGACCTTGGTGCGCAGCGGCGTGCGCGGCGTGATGCCGGCCTCGGCGAGCAGCTTCTTCGCCGCGTCCGGGTCGTAGCTCAGGCGCGGGCTGCGCACCGGGTTCCACGGACCGCCGACGGGGACCAGCCCGCCGCCTTCGAGCATCGTCCCGGCCAGCATCTCCTTCATGCCGGTGCGGTCGATGGCGAGGTTCGCCGCGCGGCGGACGCGCACATCGCGCCAGGGCGAGCCTTCCTTCTGGGAGAAGTGCCAGGTCCAGTTGTGGCCATACTGGTTGGTGACGATGTTGAAGCCCGCCTGGCGCAGGGAAGGGATGGCATCGGGCGGCGGCGCCTCGATGAAATCCACCTGGTTGGAACGCAGGGCGGCGACGCGGGTATTGGCCTCGGGCAGGGGCAGCAGGGTGACGCGGCCGACCTTGGGGATGCGCCGCTCCTCCCAGTAATCCGGGTTGCGCGCGAGAATGGCGCGTTCGCGGATGCTGAAGGCTTCCAGCTTGAACGGGCCGGTGCCGACGGCCTGCTGGAGGAACTTGTCATTGTCACGCCCGGCGGCTTCCCAGGCGCCGCGATGGGTGATGCCGGTCCAGGTCGCGCCATAGGGGACGAGGCTGTCGACCGTGCGGGTCTCGACGATGAAGGTGTTGGGGCCGTCAGCGTACCAGTTGACCAGCGTCGGCATGCGCCCGCGCACCTGCGCCGAGCCGCGCGGGTCGAATTCCGGGGCGTCGTTCTTGAAGGCGCGATTGTAGGAGAAGACGACGTCCTCGGCGGTCATGATCTTGCCGTCGTGGAATTTCACGCCCTCGCGCAGGGTGAAGATCCAGCGCTTGTCGTTGTTCGGGTCGATTCGCCAGGAGGTGGCGAGGCCCGGGCGCAACGGCGCAGGCTTGTCGCTGATCGACAGGTCCCATTCCACGAGCTGGTCGTAGAGCGTGACGCCCATGAAGCGGTGCCCTTCGGCGCCCTGGTCGGGCATGCCGTTGGACAGCGGCACGGCGGAGGCGGTCATGCCGACCCGCAGATTCGTGGTCGGCGTGCCCTGGGCGAGGGCGAGGTCGTAGGGCAGGACCGCGGCCGCACCAAGGGCCGCACCGCCGCCGAGAAGGCGCCGGCGGCTGATCGAAGGATGCATCAAATTCTCCGCTGCATCGGGTTGCAGGCGGCAGATATAGACGGCGCTGGCGCAGCAATGCGTGCAGAAACGGCAAATGGCGAATTTATGGGCGATATTTTAGTGAGTCGCCCGGAAGTCGGGCATCTGCCGTGCATGAAAAAAGCCGCCTGGCGTGCCAGGCGGCTCTTGGTCGACGGGTCCGCCGGACCGGTCCGTTACTCTTCCCGGTCGCGTTGCTGCTGCTGCGATTGGGCCGCCAACGCGCGGGCCATCTGGCTCAGCGCTTCCTGATGCTTGTCGTTGTCGATCAGGGCGAAGTTGCGCGCGAGTTCGAGGAACATGCGCTGGCGGGGCGACACCGGCTGTGCTTCGGCGCCCGGTTGCAGGCCTTCGAAGAAGTAGGAGACCGGCACGCTCAGCACCTGTGCGATCTCAAACAGGCGGCCGGCTGAGATGCGGTTCAGCCCCCGCTCGTACTTGTGTGCCTGCTGATAGGTGACCCCTATCATCTTGGCGAGCTGCTGCTGCGACAGGCCGAGCATGGTCCGCCGCTCACGGATCCGCGCACCGACGTGGTGATCGACGAGGCTGGCGCGCTGCGTGGCGCCTTCATCCTCGTGGGACTCGATGTCGCTGTGGTGTGTGACGGGCTTCATCATCATGGCGGCGAACCTACTCTAACGCCGTTAGGGTGTGCCAGCAACTTACATATCTACTTATGCGCGTATCGCGCAGTCGTGATGGCTGAAGTCTAGGACTTATTTCGGTTTTCTCGCAAGTTCGCGAGTTCCCGGCGCAGGGATTCCACTTCGGCCTTCAGCGCATCGACCTCGGGCTGGGACTCTTCGCGGCGGCCGAAGGGGGCGAACAGGCTCATGGCGCGTTCCATCATGGCCATGTTCTGCTTTCCCACTTCCTCGAGGTTCGGGAAGGGCAGGAGACCGCCGATGGTGTGTTCCATGGTCCGGCGCATCTGGTCCTGCTGCCGCCCGAATGACGCCATGGCGAATTCGAGGTAACGCGGCACAAGACCCTGAAGATTGTCGCCGTAATAACCGATCAGCTGTCGCAGGAAGGCAGTGGGCAGCAGGTTCTGGCCGCTCTTGCTTTCCTCCTCGACAATGATCTGGGTCAGCACCGAGCGGGTGATATCGTCGCCTGACTTCGCGTCGTAGACGACGAAGTCACGCCCTTCGCGCACCATCTTCGCGAGATCGTCAAGGGTGACGTAGCTCGAAGCCTCGGTGTTGTAGAGTCGCCGATTCGCATATTTCTTGACAACGACGGGTGGGACCGCTGTTTCGCTCCCCTGCGCGCCGCTTGCCGCTGCAGTGCCGGCCATCGACATCACGCCTCGCTCTTGTGATTCGTTAAGGCTGCACCCTAAACGGTCAATGCGGTGCGGCGAAAGCAGCAAATTCCGTAAGTTCCTTCATGCGGCCTCTGCCGCTATGGTCCGCCGCGCGAGGAACCCTACCACTATGGAACCGCCTGAGGATCTCGACAGCCTCGCGGAGGACTGGATCGCGCTGTGGCAAAGCGAGATCGCCGGACTGGCCGCCGATCCGGAACTGGCCGAGCAATGGGCCGCCTGGGCTGCGCTCGGCGCGGCGTGGATGCGCGCGGCCTCGGCCATGGCGCCGCGCGGGCGGCCCTGGCCCCATGACCCGCCCGTTGCGCCGCCGGGGCCCCCGGCCGCTGCCACTGCATCTCAGCCTGGCGGGGATGCGGGCCATGGCGGCCGCAACCAGCCTGCCGGGGATGCCATGGCACGACGCCTGGCCGAACTCGAACGCCGCCTGGCCGATCTCGAAGGCGGGGCGGGCGGAACGGGAGCGGATCCTCGCCGCCCTCGCGGCAAGCGGCCACGGGCCTGAGGCCTTCGGCCAGGCGGTCCTGATGCGCCTGGCGCGTGCCGACCGCGCGCTGATTGCCGGCATGGCGGCTTATCGCCGCCACCCCTGGATACGGGACATGGCGGACCCGCCGGCGATCTGGACCGAGGGCGGGTCCCGCCTGCTCGATTTCGGCGGGGAGGGGCCGCCGGTGATGTTCGTCCCCTCCCTGGTGAACCGCGCCTATGTGCTCGACCTGACGCCCGAACGATCGCTGATGCGCTGGTTGCCGGGGCAAGGCTTCCGCACGCTGCTGCTCGACTGGGGCTGGCCGGGGGAGGCGGAGCGGCACTTCACCCTGACCGATTACGTCGCCGGGCGGCTGGAACGGGCGCTGATGGCGGTGCCGGGGCCGGTGGTTCTGGCCGGGTACTGCATGGGCGGGCTGCTGGCGCTCGCCGCGGCGCAGCGGCGGCCGGACCGGGTGCGGGCGCTGGCACTGCTCGCCACCCCTTGGGATTTCCATGCCGGTCCGGACGGCCACCGGCGCGCGCGCACCGCCGCCGCCCTGCTGCCGGGACTCGAGGCGCTGATGGAGCCGACCGGCGCCCTGCCGGTCGATGGCATCCAGTCGCTCTTCGCCATGCTCGATCCCTATGGCGTGGCGCAGAAGTTCCGCGCCTTCGCGCGGCTGCGGCAGGACAGCGAGCGGGCGCGGCTCTTCGTCGCGCTGGAGGACTGGCTGAACGACGGCGTGCCGCTGCCGGCGCCCATCGCCCGGCAATGCCTGGGCGGCTGGTATGGCCGCAATGAGCCGGGGCGCCTCGCCTGGCGCATCGCCGGCCAGATCGTCGATCCCGCCGCCTGGGATGGCCCCGCCTTCACCGCCATGCCCGAGCGCGACCGCATCGTGCCACCGGATTCCGCCATGGCCGCCGCGACGCGCTTCCGCCAGGGGGATGTGCATCTCGCGGCCGGGGGCCATATCGGCATGGTCGCGGGGACCGGGGCGGAAACGGCGCTCTGGCAACCGCTGGCGTCATGGCTCGGACGCTTGTAGCCACCCCCAGTGCGGGCGCATGCTGCGCCGCAACCCTACCAGGGAGAAGAACCAGTCATGACCGACATCGTCATCGCCTCTGCCGCCCGCACGCCGGTCGGCTCCTTCAACGGGGCTTTCGCCTCCCTGCCGGCGCATGTGCTCGGCACCGCCGCGATCAAGGCCGCCATGGAGCGTGCGAAGGTCGAGGGCGGCGAGGTGGACGAGGTCATCCTGGGCCAGATCCTCGCCGCCGGTGAGGGGCAGAACCCCGCCCGCCAGGCTTCGGTCGGCGCGGGCATCCCGGTCGAGCACACCGCCTTCGGCATCAACCAGCTCTGCGGCTCCGGCCTGCGCTCGGTCGCGCTGGCGGCGCAGCAGATCGCGACCGGCGATGCCCGCATCATGATCGCCGGCGGCCAGGAGAGCATGACCCAGGCCCCGCACGCGCAGAACCTGCGCGCGGGCCAGAAGATGGGCTCGCTCGAGCTCATCGACACCATGCTCAAGGACGGGCTGTGGGATGCCTTCAACGGCTACCACATGGGCAACACCGCCGAGAACGTCGCCCAGAAGTTCCAGATCACCCGCGCCGAGCAGGACGAGTTCGCTGTCAACTCCCAGCGCAAGGCGGGCGAGGCGATGAAGGCCGGCCGCTTCAAGGACGAGATCGTCCCGATCACCATCAAGGGTCGCAAGGGCGACGTCGTGGTCAGCGACGACGAGTATCCGAAGCCCGACACCACGCTCGAAGTGCTGGGCAAGCTGCGCGCGGCCTTCGCCAAGGACGGCACAGTGACCGCCGGCAATGCCTCGGGCATCAATGACGGTGCCGCCGCCGTGGTGCTGATGTCGGCCGCCGAGGCGGCGAAGCGCGGCATCACGCCGCTCGCGCGCATCGTGTCCTGGGCGACCGCCGGCGTCGATCCGGCGATCATGGGCACCGGGCCGATCCCGGCCTCGCGCAAGGCGCTCAAGAAGGCCGGCTGGACAGTCGACGACCTCGACCTGATCGAGGCCAACGAAGCCTTCGCCGCCCAGGCGATCGCGGTGAACAAGGACCTCGGCTGGGATACCTCGAAGGTGAACGTGAATGGCGGCGCGATCGCGCTGGGCCATCCGATCGGTGCCTCGGGTGCCCGCGTGCTGACCACGCTGCTGTTCGAGATGCAGAAGCGCAACGCGAAGAAGGCGCTCGCGACGCTGTGCATCGGGGGCGGCATGGGTGTCGCCATGTGCCTCGAGCGGTGAGGGCGCGCCGGGGAGGGGCGCCGCCCCTCTCCGGACGTTTTCCCGATCCGGGATCCCGGGGGGGCGTTGCCGCCTGAGATCCCGGGGACGCGCTGGCCGAGAGGCCTTTCCTGATGACGCGGTGGCGTTCGCGGTGAGGCCACCTCGAGGGAAGGAGAGGGGCCCCTCTCCGGGACAGCGATCGCCCGGCACCCCGGGCTTGCGGCGGCGCTCTTGCCCACTCCCCGCGCCGCGCTACCTTCGGTGAAGCACCCCGGGGGACCCGAACATCATGGATGGACACCAGACGCCGGCCGCGCAGGCGGCGATGACGTTGCGCTATGGCGCCGGCGCCGAGCCCAAGGCCGGGCCGTGGAACGACACGCTCGCCCTGCTGCTGTCGCACCGTTCGGTGCGTGGCTTCCTGCCCGACGCGCTGCCCGAGGGCACGCTCGAAGCACTGGTCGCCGCAGCGCAGTCGGCCGCCACCTCCTCGAACCTGCAGACCTGGTCGGTGGTCGCCGTGACCGATCCCGCCGCGCGCCAGGAGATGGCGGCGATCGCCGGCAACCAGAAGCATGTCGAGGTCTGCCCGCTTTTCCTCGTCTTCCTCGCCGATACCTCACGCAATGCGCGCCTCGCCGAGGCCGAGGGAACGGAGTTGGCGGGCCTGCCCTATCTCGAGGCCTTCCTCGTCGCCGCCATCGATGCGGCGCTGGCGGCGCAGAATGCGGTGGTGGCGGCCGAGAGCCTTGGCCTTTCCACGGTCTATATCGGCGCGCTGCGCAATGACGTGACGCGGGTCGCCGCGCTGCTCGGCCTGCCCAAGGGCGTCGCACCGGTCTTCGGCCTGTGTGTCGGCCACGCCGCGCCGGGGCGGGAAGGGCAGGTGAAGCCTCGCCTGCCGCAGGAAGCCGTGCTGCACCATGGCACCTACGACGCGGACGATGCCGGTCACCGCGCCGCCTATGATCCGCGCATGACCGAATTTTCCCGCCGGAACGAGATGGCGGCCGATAGCTGGACGCAGCGCGTCATCGCGCGGCTCGGCACGCTCCGCGCGCTTCACGGCCGGGACAAGCTGAAGGAGGCCCTGATCGGGCTCGGCTTCCCGCTGCGCTGACCAGCGCGCGGCATCGGCCCTGCGCGGCGCAGAAGGGCTGATGCCGGGGCGTGCGATGCCCTTCGTGTCGCCCTTGCTCCGGGGCTGAGCCGCCCCGCGCAGGTGCCTGCCGCAAGCGATGCCGCGACCTCGTCGCCGGGGGTGGCTCCCAGCCCGTTGTCGCGCCAGCGCGTGGGTTGATCCGTCCTGCCTTCCGGATCAGCCGCGCGGACTTCGGCGACGATCCGATCCGGACCGACGATCATTGGCTTCGGTCGTCACCCACGACGCTGACCGCGCCACGACGGGTTCGGAGCAGCCGGCATGGACAATGCCCGCGCGTCCCATTGTCGGGGCGCCGCGTCTGGAGAAGTCTGCCGCCATGACGACGCCGCGCGAGATTCGCCTCAACGCCTTCGACATGGCCTGTGTCGGGCATATCCAGCAGGGGCTGTGGACGCATCCCCGGGATCGTTCGACCGGGTATCTGCGCCTCGATCACTGGACCGGCCTCGCCCGGCTGCTGGAGCGCGGGCTGTTCGACGGGCTGTTCCTCGCCGATGTGCTCGGTGTCTACGATGTGCATGGCGGGTCGCAGGATGCGGCGATCCGCCATGGGGTGCAGATCCCGTTGCTCGACCCGATGCTGCTGGTGCCGGCCATGGCGGCGGCGACCGAGCATCTCGGCTTCGGCGTGACGGTGAACCTGGCCTGGGAGCCGCCGGCCTTGCTGGCGCGGCGCTTCTCGACGCTCGATCACCTCACCGGCGGGCGGATCGGGTGGAACATCGTCACGGGCTATCTCGACAGCGCGGCGCGGGCGATGGGGCTCGACCGGCAAATGGCGCATGACGACCGCTATGACATGGCCGATGAATTCATGGGCCTGGTCTATCGGCTGTGGGAGGAATCCTGGGCGGCGGATGCGGTGAAGCGCGACCGCGCGAGCGGCGTCTATGCCGACCCTGCCCGCGTCGCCCGCATCCATCACGAAGGCCGGCAGTACCGGCTGGACGCGCCGCATCTCGTGGAACCCTCGCCGCAGCGCACGCCGGTGCTCTACCAGGCCGGCGCCTCGGAACGCGGCCGGGCCTTCGCCGCAACCCATGCGGAATGCGTCTTCATCAATGGCGGCCCGAAGCACCACGTCGCGGCACTGGTGCGGGACCTGCGCGCGCGGGCGGCGCCCCGACCGATCAGGGCCTTCATGGGCGCGACGCTGATCCTGGGGCGGACGGTGGCGGAAGCGCGCGACAAGCTCGAGGATTATCGCCGCTGCGCGAATGTCGAAGCGGCGCTGGTCCACGCTTCGGCCTCGCTCGGCATCGACCTTGCCGCCTATGGGCTGGACGACGAACTGCCTTCGGCTTCCCAGGCCATCCAGTCCAATGTCGAGGCGCTGCGCGCCGCGGCCCCGCGCGCCACCAAGCGGGCGCTGATCGACCGCATGATCCTGGGTAGCCGGCAGCCACCCATCCTCGGCAGTGCGGAGGAGGTGGCGGAGACGCTCATCGCCTGGGTGGACGAGGCCGATATCGACGGCTTCAACCTCTCCCGCACCGTGACGCCGGAACGCCTGGAGGATGTCGTGACGCTGCTGGTGCCGGCGTTGCAGGAACGCGGCCGCTACAAGCGCGCCTATGCGCCCGGCACCTATCGGGAAAAGCTGTTCGGTGCGGGGCCGCGGCTGGCGGCACCGCATCCGGCGGCGGCGGTGGCGCGCTGATCCGGGCCTTGCCCTTCTTCCGTCAGCTCGCCGCCGGCTGCCGCAGCCTTTCGTCGAAATACGCCACCGTCCGGCGCAGCCCGTCTTCCAACGGCACCTTCGGCTCCCAGCCGAGCAGCCGCTTGGCGAGGGAGATGTCCGGGCAGCGCCGCGTCGGGTCGTCCTGCGGCAGGGGGCGCTTTTCCAGCCGTGCCCCGTCGCCGCACAGCGCGATGACGCGCTCGGCGAGCTCGCGCACCGTGATCTCGTGCGGGTTGCCCAGGTTCACCGGGCCCGTCACCTCGTCCGGCGTGTCCATCAGTCGCATCAGCCCATCGACCAGGTCGTCGACGAAGCAGAAGGAGCGCGTCTGGGTGCCCTCGCCATAGATCGTGACCGGCAGGCCCTGCAGCGACTGGACGACGAAGTTCGACACCACCCGGCCGTCATTGGGGTGCATGCGCGGCCCATAGGTGTTGAAGATGCGGGCGACCTTGATGCGCACGCCATGCTGGCGCTTGTAGTCGAAGAACAGGGTCTCGGCGCAGCGCTTGCCTTCGTCATAACAGGCGCGGGGGCCGAGAGGGTTCACCGAGCCGCGGTAATCCTCGGTCTGCGGATGCACCTCGGGGTCGCCATAGACCTCGGAGGTCGAGGCCTGCAGCACCTTGGCCTTCAGCCGCTTCGCGAGGCCGAGCATGTTCAGCGCGCCGGAGATCGAGGTCTTGGTCGTCTGCACCGGATCGAACTGGTAGTGCACCGGGGAGGCGGGACAGGCGAGGTTGTAGATCTCGTCCACCTCGACATAGAGCGGGAAGGTGATGTCGTGGCGCATCGCCTCGAACTGCGGGTGGGACAGCAGATGGGCGATGTTGTCCCGCGTGCCGGTGAAGTAGTTGTCCACGCAGAGCACCTGGTGCCCCTGCGCGAGAAGCTTCTCGCAAAGATGGGACCCGATGAAGCCGGCCCCGCCCGTCACCAGCACGCGCTTGCGCGAAATCATGTCAGCCCCTGTGCTCCCTGCGTTCCTCGGCCGTCGTGCCGATCGCGTCGCCGAGTCCGCCCACGAATCTATCCCGGGTGAAGGGCCTGGCACCTGCCGGCCCGGCCTCCCCCCTGCGCTCCTCAGCATGGGCGTGACTCTTTTCGTCCACCGTGCCCGCCGCGACAAGCTGCCATCCCGGCAGACCCTGTTGCAGCCGGGCGTAAGGCCCCGAAGCCGCGGCGGATGTCCCGCTTCCCATGATACGGGCGTCGACCAGGACAGGGCGCTCGGATTCGGTGGCGCGCCTGATCCGCGCCCCGACCGGGGGCGCCGATGGCTGCCGGCCATGATGCCCGGCGCCAGGTAACGGCCTCCAAAGGCCCCGGGCCGCTGGCGCGGGGGCCTGGAGGGGCAGGGCCCCCTCCGATGCAGCCGTCACTCCCGCGCCTTCCAGCGCGCGAGATCGGCCTCGACCATCTCTGCGATCATCTGTTCGAGGCTCGTCTGCGGCGTCCAGCCGAGCTTCACCCGTGCCCGCGTCGCGTCGCCCACCGTCACGTCCACATCCGCCGGGCGCAGGAAGGCGGGATCCACCAGCACGTGGTCCTGGTAGTCGAGCCCGACATGCGCGAAGGCGATGCGGCAGAGGTCGCGGATCGACGCCGCGCGGCCCGTCGCGACCACGTAGTCGTCCGGCTTGTCCTGCTGCAGCATCAGCCACATGGCGCGCACGTAGTCGCGTGCATGGCCGAAGTCGCGCCGCGCCTCGAGGTTGCCCATCGGCAGCTCGGTCGCCAGGCCGAGGCTGATCCGGGCCGCCCCATCGGTGATCTTGCGCAGCACGAACTCGATGCCGCGCAGTGGGCTGTCATGGTTGAACATGATGCCGTTGCAGGCGAACAGGCCGAAGGCGTCGCGGTAATTCTGCACCAGGCAATGCGCGAAGACCTTGGCCGAGGCGTAGGGGCTGCGCGGGTGGAAATGCGTGGCCTCGTTCTGCGCCGGCGTCTCGGCATGGCCGAACATCTCGGAGGAACTGGCCTGGAAGTACCGCACCCCGGGCGCGGCGATGCGCACGGCCTCCAGCATGTTTGCCGTGCCGATCGCCGTGACCTGCGTGGTCAGCAGCGGCTGGTCCCAGGACATGCGGACGAAGGATTGGGCGGCGAGGTTGTAGACCTCGTCGGGCTTCACCTTCTCGAGCAGGCGGATCAGCGAGGAGAGGTCGATCAGGTTGCCATCGACCATGCGGACGCTGTCGCCGCATCCGAGGCGCCGCAGCCGGTCCTGCACCGCTTCCGAGCCGCCGTGGCGGTGCAGCAGGCCATGGACCTCGTAGCCCTTCTCCAGCAGCAGCGCGGCGAGATAGGCGCCGTCCTGGCCCGTCACCCCGGTGATCAGCGCCCGCGCCATGCCGTTCCGAACCTGTCTTCCCGAGTCATCCCAGCCCCATAGACGCGCGTGGGATCGCTGTCCAATGCCGGGCGGGTGACAGGCAGACGCGCCGTCGAGGATGCCCGACATGCCGCCGCAGGCCCCGTCGGGGCGAGGCAGCGACATGCCGCTCCGACCCTTGCCCGGGGGGCAGGTGAGGGCTTCTCCTCAGCTGCCTTCCGCGGGTTCAAGCGCCGGTGCGCTCGCCCGAAACCGCACGCGGACGCGCAGCCCCTCGGGGGCGAAGGTGACCTTCACCTCGGCGTCGGGACCAAGGTCATGGGCCAGGCCGCGCTCGAGCAGCCGCAGGCCGAAGCCCCGCGCGTCGGGTGACGGCGGCGTGACGGCCGGTCCCCCGCTCTCCTGCCACTCGAGCGTGGCGATGCCATCCTCGCCGAGCGACCAGTGAAGATCGACCTCGCCGCCCGGGCGGGACAGCGCGCCATGCGATGTCGCATTGGTCGCGAGTTCATGCAGCGCGAGGATGATCGCCTGGGTCTGGCCCGCGCTGGCCTGGATGCGGCCCGACCCGCCGAAGCGGACGGCTTGGCCGGACTCGATCCAGGGCGTGATGCCGGTGCGCACGACGCGCGCGAGGTCGACATCCTGCCAGCCCTGGTCGGAGAGCAGGTCATGGGCGCGCATGAGCGCCTGCAGCCGGCCGACGAACTCGCGGCCCAACCCCGCCTGCGCGCCACGCGCGCCGCGCAGCGACTGCGCCGCCAGCGACTGCACCGTCGCCAGGGTGTTCTTCACGCGGTGGTTCAGCTCGGTCACCAGCATCTCGCGCGAGCGTTCGGCGCGCACGCGCTCGGTGACGTCCTGCAGCACGGCCGAGACGCCGGTGACCTCGCCCTGCGCGTTCTTCACGGGATGGCAGGAGGCGAGCCAGTGGCGGGCCTGCTGCACCATGCCCGGCGTGGGGCCCGAGCAGGTCACGTCGAGCACGGGGCGACCGGTCTCGAAGGCGCGGCGCTGGGCTTCCTCCAGCGGGCCGGCGAGGCCCTCGGGCATCACCTCATGCGGCGCGCGGCCGATATGCGCCTCCGGCGGCAGCCCGGTGATGGCGGCGAAACGCTCATTGACGTTCACGAAGTGCAGGGAGCGATCGACCAGGGACAGGCCGACCGGGACGTTGTCGTAGACGGCGCGGAGTTCGGCGACCGTTTGGCGCACCTGCGAATCGTTCACCTGGCGTGCCGTGCCGGCACCGCGCGGATCGGTGATGTCGTGGATGGCGCCGACCCATTCCTGCAACTGGCCGGCTTCGTCGGTCACGGGGGCACCGGTGGCGCGGACCCAGCGCCAATCGGCCTCGGCATCGGCGGTGCGCAGCCGGAACTCGACGCCGATCGGGCTGCGTGCGACGAGGCTGCGGCCCCATTCGGCAAGCGTTGGCGCGCGGTCGTCCGGATGCAGCATCTCGAGCCAGCCGTCGCCGCGGAAGGCGGGGGCGGTCTGCCCGGTCAGGCCGGCCCATCCGGCGGCCTCGTTCCAGCCACCGCCGGCGTCGGCCCGCCACAGGACGATGGCTCCCGCCTCGGCCAGGATGCGCATGCGGCGCGTCTGCGCCGCGCCGGCGGCGTCCGCCTCGCCGAGCGCGGCGCCGAGTTCGGCGTATTCTTCCACCCGGCCCAGCTCGGGCAGGGGCGGCGGTGGCGCGTCGTCGCGCAGCGCGGCGGCGCTGGCGCGTGCCTGGCGCGCCAGGGCCAGCATCGGTGTCCGCAACTGCCGGCCCGTCGCATACAGCACCACGATTGCGACCAGGACGGCGACGGCGAGCGCCGCCAGGGCCCAGGGGAGCAGCTGACCCAGGATGGACGTGGCGAAGCCCGCCGGCACCGCGGTGACGAGGCGCCAATCCGCCGCCTCGCCGAGATGCAGGACGACGAATCGCGTCGTCGCGCCATCGGCGGACTGACCCCTCTGCACCACGCCGCGCGGTGCGTCGGCGAGGACCGGCCGCCCGGGCAGGCCGGCCAGCTCGCTGCCCTGGCTCGCGACGACACGCCAGCGGCTGTCGAACAGCATGGCGGGGCCCGGCGCCAGGGCGGCCGCCAGGCGATCGGTCTGCAGGCCGACGCCGAGGACCCCGACGACACGCCCTTCGCGCACCGTCGGCACCAGCAGCAGCGGGGCTCCACTACTGCCGGGCGGCACGTCGCTGACGCGGGGGCGGCCGGTCTCGACCGCCCAGAGCCCGGCGCCCACGGCCGGGGTCGAGCCAAGCGGCGTGCCGAAGGGCTGTTCTGTATCGACCAGCAGACCGAGCCCGCGATCGAGTACGGTAACGGGCGCGCGGATCGTCTGCGCCAGCCGCCGCGCCGCATCGTCGATGGCGGACAGGTTGCCGCCCTCCACCGTGCCGAGCAGGGCTCCGAAACCTTCCAGGGCCAGGCGGCGGGTCTCGATCTCGACATCGACGGCGTGAGCGATGGCCTGGGCCCGCGCCAGAAGCGCGGCGTCGAGCCTCTCCTCCTCAGTCTGCCGGGCCATCGAGGCCAGAATCAGGATACCCAGCAGCAATGGCAGGCTGCTCGCGAGGGCGAGCAACACCAGCCGCCGGCCGATCGTTGGAAATCTGGCCCGCATGCTGACGGCCTGGATGGTCCTGATTCGCACCGTTCTTCCCGAGGTTCCCGCCATTTCAGCGCGCCCTCCGTATACAAAGGCATCCAATCCCGGGCGCCAGGCAATGCACAGACCCGTGAGGTGGTCAAAATGGCACACCGATATCGTATTGATTTCATTGTGACGAAAAAGACGCTAACGTCTCTGTGATGATGCGAATCGTGCCCCTTGTGTTCGCAATTGGCATGCTCGGCGCCTGTGCGACGGAGCCGCCCCAGGAGGCGCCGGCGCCGCTGCCGGTGCCGCCCGCGCCGCCGCGCGTCCCGGCGAATCGGCCGGCGGCCTCGCGGCCTGCGCCGGCTGCCGCCGTCCCACCAGTGGCGACGGCCGAGCCCACCGCCACGCCCGCGG
>JAYRJZ010000074.1:0-26752 GCA_041906015.1 Roseomonas sp. | reverse complement strand
CGAGACCACCGCCAACCGCATCGCGGCCGGCGAGGTGGTCGAGCGCCCGGCCGCCGCGGTGAAGGAAATCGTCGAGAACGCGCTCGACGCCGGCGCCTCGCGCGTGTCGGTGGTGCTCGAAGGCGGCGGCATGGACCGCATCCTGGTCGAGGATGATGGCTGCGGCATGTCGGCGGACGACCTCGCCTTGGCCGTGGAACGCCACGCCACCTCCAAGCTGCCCGAGGAAGCGACGCTGTTTCGCATCGCCACCCTCGGCTTCCGGGGGGAGGCGCTGCCCTCCATTGGCGCGGTGGCGCGGCTGTCCATCACCTCCCGCCCACCCGGCGGGGTGGCGCATCGCATCGCGGTCGAAGGCGGGCAGGTTGCGGCGGTTGCCCCGGCCTCCGGCGCGCCGGGCACGCGGGTCGAAGTGCGCGACCTCTTCTTCGCCACCCCGGCGCGGCGGAAATTCCTCCGCCATCCGCGCACCGAGGCCGACCACGCCGTCGATGCCGTGCGCCGGCTCGCGCTCGCCTGGCCGCATGTCGCCTTTCGCGTCGAGAATGACGGGCGGGAGGCGCTGAACCTCGCCGCGACGGATTGGGAAGGACGCATCCGCCAGGTGCTCGGCCCCGACTTCGCCGCCGCGGCGGTACCGGTGGAGGCGGTGGGCCTGGCGCTCGACCTGCGTGGCCTCGTGGCGCTGCCCTCCTACACGCGCCCGACGACCATGGCGCAGCATCTGGTGGTCAACCGGCGCCCGGTACGCGACCCGCTGCTGCGCGTCGCGCTGCGCGTCGCCTATCGCGACGTGATCGAGGTCGGCCGCCATCCCGCCGCCGCGCTGGTCCTCGACGTCCCGCCCGAGAGCGTGGATGTGAACGTCCATCCGATGAAGACCGAACTGCGCTTCCGGGAGGGCGAGGCCATCCGCGGCGCGGTGATCAGCGCCTTACGCCGGGCGCTCGCGGTGGGCGCGGGCACTGCCGTCGCCATGCCCGCCTTCGCGCCCGCGCCGCCGCCTCCGGAACCCGCCACGCCCGGCTTCGCGGAAGCGCCGGTGGCGTTCGCCCCGCCCGCACTGTCGATGCCGCCGCCCATGCAGCGCAACCTGGGGCTGGTACCGCGCACCCCGCCGCGCCCGCTGCCGGTCTTCGAACGCGCGCCGGAGGACCACCCGCTCGGTCGCGCCGTCGCGCAGATCCTCGACACCTACATCGTCGCCGAGGCCGCCGATGGCGCGCTGGTGCTGGTCGACCAGCACGCCGCGCATGAACGGCTGACACATGAGGCGCTGGCCACCCAGCTCGTCGAGGGCGGCGTGCGCGCCCAGCCGCTGCTGATGCCCGCCGTGGTGGACTTGCCGTCCATCGAGGCGGAACGGCTGGTCGCGCATGCCGATGACCTGGCGCGGCTGGGGCTGGAACTGGAGAGCTTCGGCGCGGGGGCGGTGCTGGTCCGTGCGCTGCCGGCGCTGCTCGGCAATCCCGATCCGGCGCCGCTGCTGCGCGACCTGGCCGAGGAACTCGCTGATCTCGGCGAGGCGGCCTCGCTGCAGAAGCGGCTGGATGCGGCGGTCGCGCGGCTCGCCTGCCATGGCTCCGTGCGCGCCGGGCGCCGGCTCAACCCCGCCGAGATGGACGCCTTGCTGCGCCAGATGGAAGCCACGCCACGCGCGGCCACCTGCAGCCACGGCCGGCCGACCGTGTTGCGCCTCGATGCCGCGGCGCTGGAGCGGATGTTCGGGCGGCGCTGATAGGCGCCTCATGTCAGCGGTCGCGTTCTCCGACCGCCGGCACACATCCGCAGGCGCTCAGGCAGCGGGCTCAAACCCGCGGTTTACATGGCTTCGCAGGATTGCCAGCAGGCCGCCGTCGCGGGCCATCGAGCGGTCAACCAGCCGGTCCGCGGGCTTGGCTGGCGGGTCCCACGCGGCTGATGGTCCGGGTGCGGTTCGCGTCGCCCTGCCGGCCCATGGATGGCGCGGGGCTATTGCCCTTCGGCGACGGCGCCCGGCGCGCGCAGCATGTGCAGCGTCGCCGCACCATGGCTGCGCTGGGCCAGGACTTCGAAGCCCGGCAAATCCAGCGCCTCGCCCTCGCCCATCTCGGCCACGACCAGCGCGCCGGGCCTGATCCAGCCGGCAGCACCAAGCGCTGACACCGCCTGCGGCACCAGCTCCTTGCCATAGGGCGGGTCGAGGAAGACCAGCCCGCAGGGCACCCGCGCCCGCGGCGGCTTCGTCGCATCGATCGCGAGCACGGCGGTGCGCGGTTCCTCCTTGCAGGCGGCGATGTTGGCGCGCAGCACGGCGAGCGCGGCGCGGTCGCGTTCGAGGAACGTGGCGTGGTCGGCGCCGCGCGACAGCGCCTCCAGCCCCAGCGCCCCGGTACCGGCGAAGGCATCGAGCACGAGCTGGTTCTGCACCATCGTCCGCCCGCCCCAGGAGGCGTGCCACAGCATGTCGAACAGCGCCTGGCGAACGCGGTCGGCGGTGGGGCGGGTGCCCTCGCCCTCGGGGGCCTTCAGAACGCGGCCGCGATGCCGCCCGGCGATGATCCTCACGATGCCGCCCCGAAACCGCGCAGCAACAGCGCGGTGATGCGGGCGAGGTCGGCTTCGGCCGTCGCGGCGTCACCGGTGCCGGGCACCAGATCGGGGTGGTGGAAGCGCAGCGTCGCGGTCAGCACGGCGCGCGCATCGGCCTGCGCATCCGTGACCCCGGGCAGGGTGCCATCGGCCTGGCCCGCAGCGAGGATGGCCGCGACCTGGTCGACCATATGAGCGAGATGCGCGGCAATCACCTCGGGGCTTTCGGTGGCGACGCGATGGAAGCCCGCGAACATCTCCGGGTCCTCCAGCACCTTGCGCCGCTTGATGGCGGCCAGCATCCGCAGCCAGGCTGCCAGGCGCGCCGGCGGCGGGCTGTCCTGCGCGACGACCTCGGCGAGCGGGGCGGTGACGGCCGCCAGCCAGTCCTCCGCCACCGCCGCGCGCAGCGCCTGCTTGCTCGGGAAATGGCGATAGACGTTGCCATGGCTCATGCCGAGGCGCTTGGCGACGTCGAGCACCGTCAGCTTGTCCGGCCCGTGCCGCCGCAGCAGGGCCGCGGCGGCATCCAGAATCCTGCCGCGTGTATCCGGAGTTGGACCGTCCATCCCTCTCCTATGCCGCCGAGGCGCGCTCGCTGTCGAGCCACTGCATCTGCGCTTCCGCATAGCGTGTCCCCGCTGCCGCACCGTCGGGCACCGCGGATTCGAAAGCGGCGAAGGCATCGGGGCCGAGGTCGAGGGCGAGCGTGCCGAGCGCCTCGGCCAGGCGCTGCGGCGTGCGGGCGCCGATCAGCGGCAGGATGGTCTTGCCGCGCGACAGCACCCAGGCGATCGCCGCCTGGGCCGGCGTCGCACCGAAACGCTGCGCCGCCTGCGCCAGCGCGTCGGCGAGCGCGGTGTTGCGCGCAAGGTTCTCACCCTGGAAACGCGGGGAATGGGCCCGGAAGTCGCGCGGATTGCTCGGCCGGCTGCCGCCGATCAGGCCGCGGCTCAGCACGCCATAGGCGGTGATGGGAATGCCGAGCTCCCAGCAGGCGTCGAGGATGCCGTTATGCTCGATGTTGCGCGTCATCAGCCCGAATTCGATCTGCAGCGCGGCGACCGGATGCACGGCATGCGCCCGGCGCAGCGTCGCCGCACCGACCTCGGACATGCCGAAATTCCGCACCCAGCCTTCCTGGATCAGGTCGGCGATGGTGCCGGCGACCTCCTCGACCGGCACGCCTTCGGGAATGCGCGCCGGCATGTAGAGATCGACGTGATCCGTGCCGAGCCGCTTCAACGTCATGGTCAGGAAGTTGCGGATGGCAACAGGCCGCAGGTCATAGCCGGTGAAGCCGCCCGCGGGATCGCGCAGCGCGCCGAACTTCACCGCGACGAAGGCCCGGTCGCGCTGCCCGGCGAGCGCCCGGCCGAGCAGCATCTCATTGTGGCCGGAGCCGTAGAAATCGCCAGTGTCGAAATACGTCACGCCCGCTTCGAGCGCAGCGTGGATGGTCGCGATGGAGGTGGCCTCGTCAGCCGGCCCGTAGAAGTCGCTCATGCCCATGCAGCCGAGGCCGATGGGGATGTGGTCAAGGCCGCCGAGGCGGCGGGGGGTGGTGATGGACATGGGTCGAGGCTCTCCGGTGAGGTGACCGGAAAATGCCCTCGTCCGCCCAAAATGACAAGATATGTTTTATGTCATTCGTTGATTGTCATTCATCCCGACCACGGCGCTCGCGTCCGCGCACCGGCCGACGCGGCCCCATCCCGGCGTTCCGCGCCTTGGGCGGCCGACGGGGACCTTCGGGCGGCGGCTCGGCAACCACGTCCTGGGCGATCTCGCGCAGCCGCTTTGGCGCGTCGAGCCCGAGCTGGTCGCGCAACACCTTGGCGTTGACCTCCTCCACCGCCCCGCGCGGCAGCACGCCGAGCTGGAACGGGCCATAGGCAGTGCGGATCAGCCGCGTCACCTCAAGCCCCAGATGCGCCATGACACGGCGGATCTCGCGGTTCTTGCCCTCATGGATGGAGACGGTGAGCCAGGAATTGGTGCCCTGACGGGCGTCGAGGCCGGCGTCGATGGGCCCGTACCGCACGCCTTCCACCGTCACCCCGCGCGCCAGGCCCGCGAGAGCCTTTTCATCCACCTTGCCATGCACCCGCACCCGGTAGCGGCGGAGCCAGCCGTTGGAGGGCAGTTCGAGCTTGCGGGCCAGCGCGCCGTCATTGGTCAGCAGCAGCAGGCCCTCGGAGGTCAGGTCGAGCCGCCCGACGCTGATCAGCCGCGGGAGGCCGACCGGCAGCTTCTCGAAGACGGTCGGCCGGCCCTCGGGGTCGCGATGAGTCGTCACCAGCCCCTCGGGCTTGTGGTAGCGGAACAGGCGCGTGCGTTCCGCGGCCGCGACCGGCTTGCCGTCCACCGTCACATGGTCGCCGGGGGTGATGAAGGTGGCCGGCGTCTCGACCACCTTGCCGCCCAGCTTCACGCGGCCCTCGGCGATCATCTTCTCCGCATCGCGGCGGGAGGCGACGCCGGCGCGCGCCAGCCATTTCGCGATGCGCTCGCCGCGCTTGGGGTCGTCGGCGTCGTCCTCGGTCATCGGGCTGCCTCGACGAAAGCCGTGAAAATGGAAGGGTCGCGCGGATCGACCGCATATTCCGGATGCCACTGCACGCCGAGGGCGAAGCGATGGCCGGGATGTTCGATGCCCTCCACCACGCCATCGGGCGCGAGGGCGTTGACGACGCCAGACCCCGCTGTCGCCACCGCCTGGTGATGCGCCGAATTCACCGCCATGCGCGGTGCCCCCACGATGCGCGCCAGCAGCGTGCCCTCGGCGATCGCGACCTCATGGCCGGGTTCGGTGCGCGGATTGGGCTGTTCATGGGCGAGCGCGCCGGCGACCTCGTCCGGGATATGCTGGATCAGCGTGCCGCCAAAGGCGACGGCCAGGAGTTGTTGCCCGCCGCAGATGCCCAGCACCGGCTTGTCGCGCGCCAGCGCCGCGCGCGTCGCCGCCAGTTCGAAATCGGTGCGGCCGGGCTTCAGCGTCACCTTGGGATGCGGCGCGCCGCCGCCCCACAGCGCGGGATCGACGTCGAAGGCACCGCCGGTGACGAGCAGCCCGTCGATCTCGTCCATGTAGGAGGCCGCCAGCTCGGGGCGGTGCGGCAGGGCGACGGGCAGGCCGCCCGCGGCCACCACCGCGTCGAAGTAGTTCTGCCGCAGGGCATACCAGGGCAGCTTCGACCAGCCGCCGGCCGGTTCCGAATCCAGGGTGACGCCGATCAGGGGACGGGTGCGCATGGCGCTTGGTAGCGAGGCGACCCGCGCCGCGTCCAGCGCATCGGGGGCTTGGCGCGACACGGCAGGCAATGCAAATGCTGCTCACATGTCCCGGTTCAGTGAACGACGCGGCTACCACCACGGCAATCTGCGCGAGGCGCTGATCGGTGCCGCGGTGGAACTGATCGCCCAGCACGGGCCCGCGGGCTTCACGGTCGCGGAGGCCGCGCGCCTCGCCGGCGTCTCCCCCGGCGCTCCCTACCGCCATTTCCGAGATGCCGAGGCGTTGCTCGCCGAGGTCGCGTTGCGCGGCTACGACCGCTTCGCCGAGACGCTCGCCGCCGCCTGGGCCGGCGGCCGCCCGGACCCGCTGACCGCCTTCGAGGCGCTGGGCCGCGCCTATCTCGCCTTCGCGCGGCGGGAACCCGCCTATTACGCCGCGATGTTCGAGACGCGCCTCGACACCGCCGCACATCCCGGCCTGGCAGCGGCCGGCGACCGTGCCTTCGGCGTGCTGCGGGAAGCGACCGAGCGCCTGATCGCCGACCTGCCCGAGGGCAAGCGTCCGCCCGCGCTGATGGTCGCACTGCACATCTGGACCATGGCGCATGGCATCGCCTCCCTGTTTTGCCGCCCCGACGGCGCACGGCGGAAGCTGCCCATGGCGGCCGAGGAGCTGCTGGAGGCCGGGATGCTGATCTACCTGCAGAGCCTGGGCTTGGCCGGCGGGCGGTAACGAAGCGTCTCGGCACCCGATTCCGCTTGACCCCGTCTGCTCCGATCCCCAATGTAAATGTCGCTTGCATTTACATCCTGCAAGCGGAGCCAATGAGGAGCACCATGTCCGGTACCGCCTATCCCGACGCCGCCGACTATCCGGGCCGCCGCGAGCGCCGCTGGCGGGATTCCCGATACAGCACCGGTCCCTGCGGGGGCTGGACGCCATGGAACCTGCCCAAGCCGCTGATGATCATCGGCATGATCCTGGGTTTCATGCTGTTCTGGCCAATCGGCCTCGCCGTGTTGTTCTTCATGATCGGTTCGGGCCGCATCGGCCGCCGCTGGGCGCAGCGCTATGGCATGGAGCCCGGCGCGGCAGCCCCGGCTGGTCCCACCGCCTGGCCGTCCTGGTGCGGCGGGCAGCGTTCGTCCGGCAACGCCGCCTTCGACGAATATCGCGAGGAGACGCTGCGCCGGCTCGAGGAGGAGCAGAAGGACTTCGCCGCCTATCTGGAGCGGCTCCGCTTCGCCAAGGACCGCGCGGAGTTCGAGCAGTTCATGACCGAACGCCGCCCGCGCCCGCCGGCGCCGCCGGCCGAACCGCAGCAGGACTGACCTCTGATACCGGGGCGGGCTTTCGCCCGCCCCGTCGCTTGTCCGGATCGGATATCGCTGACAGTAGAGTGTCGAGCCCGCCGGACGATCGGACCTTGCCCATTTCCCGCACGCCCCCTGCCACAGGCGCTGCCCCCGAGTCCCCACGGGGTCCGGGGGTTGGGCCCTCACCCATCGAAATCGCCCTGGAAGAAGCCGCCGCCGCCGCCGCCCGTGGCGAAGTCCCGGTCGGCGCCGTCGTCACGGCCGAGGATGGCACCGTCCTCGCCCGCGCCGGCAACGAGGTGGAAGCGCGCAACGACCCCACCGCCCATGCCGAAATCCTCGCGTTGCGCGCCGCTGCCCAGCGCCTGGGCTCGCCCCGCCTGCCCGGCTGCACGCTGACCGTCACGCTCGAACCCTGCCCGATGTGCGCGCAGGCGGCCTCCTTCTTCCGGGTGAAGCGCATCGTCTTCGGCGCCTACGACCCCAAGGGCGGCGGGGTGGAGCATGGCGCGCGCATCTTCGCCGCCTCCTCCTGCCATCACGAGCCCGAGATCGTCGGCGGCGTGCGCGAGACGGATTGCGCGGCGTTGCTGCGCGACTTCTTCGCCGTGCGGCGTTGACCCTCGCGATCCGGCCGGTCATTCATCGGGCGAGGTAGAACACGAGGTGGCACGCGATGCGCGAAGTGAACGGGAACGACCTGCTCAACGGCAGCGACCACGAGTTCGTCGTGAATCTCTACACCGTGCTCCTCAATCGCTGGCCGGACGAGGATGGCTATCGCCATCACCTGCAGCGCGTCGAGAACCGCCCGGACATGCGCCGGCAGCTCGTCGAGGAAGTGGCCGGCAGCCCGGAAGGGCGCAACCTCGGCATCACGGTTGTCTGGCCGGGGGAAGCCGAGCCGGAGGCCGCCCCCGCCCCGCCGCCGCCCGCCGCGGCGCCTGGCGACCTTGCCGGCACGCTGGCGCAGTTGCGCGAGGGCCTCGCCACCATGGAGGCGGCCGCGCTGCTCGAGGCGCAGCGCCTGCTGGCGGAAACGCTCGCCGTCGTCGCCACCCATCAGGCCCGGCAGCTCGAGGCGCGGATCGCCCGGCTGGAAAGCCGGGCTGGCTGAAGAGCTTCCCGAGCACCCGGATCGTTCCGCGGGGTCTGAGGATCGGAGAGGCCCCGCCCCTCCGAACCACCTCGCCTGGGTTCCTGCTGGGCATCCTGGGCCGCGATCGTCTGCCGCTGAGCACGACGGACATGCCGCGCGCACCGGGCGCGCGTCGTGCGCGAGAGCGGGTCTCGGCATCATTCTGTCCGAAGCGCCCGGTACCAGGTTGAGGTCTGCAAAGGCCCTTCTGCCTTTGCTGGGGAGAGTCCGAGAGGGGCGAAGCCCCTCTCGCTGCCACCCGCACGCCCCTGGAACCGCGGCGTTCGACAGACCGGTGTCAGCGCCCCAGGGCGGGCGCGATCGTCGCCTGCGCCTTCTGCGCGTCGAGCCGCGCCAGGTCCTGCTGCAGATAGCCGGTCAGCGTCTCGGCCGTGTCGATCGTCGCGCCAGGTGCACGCTGGGCACGGGCGATGGCCGGCGCGGCCGCCTGGCGCGTCTGTTCGGCGCGTTCGGCGAACCAAGTGTCTCGCACCGCAGCCGAGGCGAAGGGCTGCGGCGGCAGATGCACCACCGTATCGTTGTAGCGCCGCGTGGTGCCCGAGGCGACGACGGCCAGGTTCTGCGCAATGCCCGACCCGACCGGCGCCGGGTGGTGGACGTTGGACGCGAAGTCGCGCACCGGGCGGATCGAGGCCGTGGTCGGCATGCTGCCCGTGGCGGTGCAGGTCGCCTCGATGATGGCGGTGCCGCGCGGCAGGGTGATGGTGGCCGGGGTGGTTACGGCGGCCACCTGGTTGCCCGTGGCGGTATTGGTCAGCACGCAGCGCGCCCCGGGCGGTTCTGAGGTCAACGCGATCGTGCCGGTATAGGGCATCGGCCGCGGGTTGTTGCCCAGGGCTGCCGCGTCGGACAGGGCGCTGCCGCAGCCCGCCAGCGACAGCGGTGCGAGCATGATGGCCGCGAGCGCGGCGGGACGGGCAAAGCGGGTCATGAGCACTCCTTGCGGGGTTCGATCGCGTCATTGGTTCCCGGCGAGCCCGGCATCTCGCGCGTCACGGCTGTCATTCATATCTCGGAACGAGATCGAAATATCCATGAAACGCTTCGGGGAGAAGTCACGCCTTGATGCCGCCCCGCTGCGTGGCGACAGTGGCGGCATGCCGCCGCCCCAACAGGGGGAGGCCCGCGCCGCACTCGATGCGGCGGGGCGTCTGCCCGACACCGAACTCGACGTCGCCTCGGTCGCGCTGCAGCTCGCCCGCATCGATGCGCCCGAGGCCGACTGGCAGGCCGCCGCCCTGCGCCTCAGTGAGATCGCGCGCGCTGCCGTGCAGGCAGCGACGGCGGATCCCGAGGCCGATGCCGGCGACCTCGACCGCCGCCGCGCCGTGCTGGCCGGCGTGCTGCACGGCGCCTTCGGCCTGGCCGGGGACAGCGAGACCTATGACGACCAGGCCAACGCCAATCTGATCCGCGTGCTGGAACGCGGGCGGGGGCTGCCGGTCGCGCTCGGCATCCTCTGGCTGCACGCGGCCGAGGCGGCCGGCTGGGCCGCCCATGGCGTGGATTTCCCTGGCCACTTCCTGCTGGCGCTGGAAGGGCCGCGCGGGCAGCTCCTGGTCGATGTCTTCGCCGGCGGCACGGCGCTGGAAGCCCCTGCCCTGCGCGTCCTGCTCAAGCGGATGGAAGGGGAGGGCGCCGAGCTGCGCCCCGGCCTGTTGCGCCCGATGTCCCGGCGCCAGGTGCTGCTGCGGCTGCAGAACAACATCAAGCTGCGCCGGTTGCGCGCCGGGGCGCTGGACAGCGCGTTGGCCTGCACCGAGGACATGCTGCGCCTCGCCCCCGACGTCGCGCCGCTGTGGCGCGAGGCGGGGCTGATGAACCAGCGGCTCGACCGGATCGGCGCGGCGCTGTCCTGCTTCGACCACTTCCTGGAACTGGTGCCGGAGGGCGAGAGCGCGGCACGCATCCGCGCGCTGACGATCGAATTGCGGCAACGGCTGAACTGACCGCTTCCGGCATGGGAATCGCCGCCACCGACGATCGGTGTTAGGGGGTGGCCAAAATCCATACTGGAGGATGTTCCTTGAACCGCCGTACCCTGCTCGTCGCCGGTCTCACCGTGCCGTTCGGCCGTGCCCAGGCGCAGTCAGTCTGGACGCCCACGCGGCCGATCCGCTTCATCGTTCCCTTCGTCGCCGGCGGAAGCACCGATGTTGGCGCGCGCATCATCGCGGACCGGATGGGCGAGACGCTGGGCCAGCCCGTGATCGTCGAGAATCGCGGCGGATCGGGCGGCAATATCGGCGGGGACGTCGTCGCGAAGGCAGCACCCGACGGCTACACCATCCTGATGGGCGTCACCGGCCTGCTCTCCACCAACAAGCACATCTACCGGCAGATGCCCTTCGATCCGGACCGCGACCTCGCGCCGGTCTCCATGGCCTATACGGCCGACATGGCCATCGTCGTCACCAACAAGCTGAACGTGACGACGCTCGCCGAGTTCGTGGCGCTGGCCAAGGCCAATCCGGGCAAATTCTCCTTCGGCTCCTCGGGCCATGGCGCCTCGACCCACACCGCCGCCGAGCTGTTCCGCCAGCAGGCGGGGATCGAGATGGTTCACGTTCCCTATCGCGGTTCGGGTGCCGCGATGAACGACCTGATCGCCGGCAACATCGAGATGATGCTGGTGCAGATCGCCGGCGCGGCGGGCAGCATCCGGGCAAACCAGATCCGTGCGCTGGCGGCGACGGGACCGCGGCGGCATCCGCTGCTGCCCGAAGTGCCCTCGATTGCCGAGGCCGGCTATCCGCAGGCCGAGGCGACATCCTGGGGCTGCGTCATGGCCCCGGCCGGCACGCCGGCCGCGATCCTGCAGCGCCTCTCGCAGGGCGTGGCGGAAGCGGTCGCCCACCCCCCGGTCGCCCAGCGCATGGCGGCCGCGGGCGTCGACGGCGTGGCGAGCACGCCCGAGGAGCTCGCCACCTTCCTGCGCGCCGAGAGCGCGAAATGGGGCGCCGTGGCGCGCCAGGCGGGCATCCGCGTGGAATAGCCGGCCTGCACGCAAAGCAGGCATACGGGACTGTCGCGGCGGCGGGGAGACTCCTATGCTCCCCGCCATGTCCGCGTCCAAGCCTCGCGTCGCACTCTTCGTCACCTGCCTGGTCGATCTCTATCGCCCGACGGTCGGCTTCGCGGCGATCCGCCTGATCGAGGAGGCCGGCTGCCTGGTCGAGGTGCCGCCCAGCCAGACCTGCTGCGGCCAGCCCGCCTTCAACGCCGGCGACCGCGCCACCGCGCGCGACATGGCCCGTGCGGTGATCGATGGCTTCGGCGGGTATGACTATGTCATCGCCCCCTCGGGGTCCTGCGCAGGGATGATCGCGCATCACTACCCGTCGCTGTTCGACGACGACCCCGAATACCGCGCCAAGGCCGAGGCTCTGGCCGAACGCACGCATGAACTCGTGTCCTT
Organism: Roseomonas sp.; assembly: GCA_041906015.1. GTDB lineage: Bacteria > Pseudomonadota > Alphaproteobacteria > Acetobacterales > Acetobacteraceae > Neoroseomonas. Next base: position 15,050 of record JAYRJZ010000074.1, on the reverse strand, counting down.
CCTGCGCGACGTGCGCGGGATGCAGCGGGTCGCCGCGCGCTACGAGGACAGCGTGACCTACCACGATTCCTGCTCGGGCCTGCGGGAGATGGGAGTGAAGGCGCAGCCGCGCGCGCTGCTCGCCACCGTCGAAGGCCTGCGCCTCGCGGAGATGGCCGAACCCGAGATCTGCTGCGGCTTCGGCGGCACCTTCTGCGTGAAGTACCCCGACATCTCGACGCGCATGGTCTCCGACAAGTGCCGCGACATCGCGGCGAGCGGCGCGGGCACGCTGCTGGCCGGGGATCTGGGGTGCCTGCTCAACATGGCCGGGCGGCTGAAGCGCGAAGGCAGCCCGGTGAAGGTGCGTCATGTGGCCGAGGTCCTGGCCGGCATGGCGAATGACGTTCCGCCGATCGGCGAAGGGAGTGTGTCATGACCGTTCCTGCTGGCCCGCTGGCCGAACTCGCCGCGCGGGGCTTCGCGCGCGTGCCCGGCACGACCATGGCCGCATTGATGGGCAAGGCCGGCGACGCCGCGGCCCTCGCGCCCTTCTTCGACTCCTGGAACCGCCTCGAGACCGACGCCTTCATGCGCGACGGCGGGCGTTACCGCCGCCGGCGCATCGCGAATTTCTCGGCCGAACCCGGCATGCCCGGGCATGCGCGCGGCGAGCATCGCCCGCACTTCCAGGAAGTGGTGCACAATACGCTGAACGGCGGCGTGGACCGCTGGTTCGCGGCCATGGAGGATGAGGTCGCGGCAAGCGCCCCGATGACGGCGCTGCTGAGCCTCGGCCGAGCGATGGCCGAGGCGCTGCACGGGCCGCAATCCTGGTTCGTCGAAGCCCATCAGTTCCGGATCGAGGCCGTCGCCGGCGCACCTGGCTACCCCACGCCGGAAGGCGTGCACCATGACGGGGTGGACTGCGTGCTGATCGTGATGATCGCCCGCACGAACCTCGAAGGCGGCGAGACGATCATCGAGGACGACCATGGGAACCGGCTGGCGCAGTTCGTGCTGCAGGACCCGCTGGATACGGCGATGGTGGACGACCCGCGGGTGATGCATGGCGTGACGCCCGTCGCGCCAGCCGATGCGTCGCTGCCATCCTGCCGCGACGTGCTGGTGCTGACCTGGAAGCGGGGCGGGGCGCCAGGCTGAAGAGGCACGGGCGGCCGCCCCGACCCCTCTGGCCTCCGCCGCCAAGGGCCTGCCTGATGAGCGGCTGCTTCCGCTGTGGTGCTGGAGGGGCTTTGCCCCTCCAGACCTCCCCACCAAAGGCCGAAAGGCCTTTGGAAACCTCGACTTGGCGCAGTGCGTGGCGCGCAGGATATGCGCCCCGACTCGCCTTGCGCCCGCAACGCGCTTCAAAGGGGGGCGCATGACCGTCCCGCCCTACGCCAGGTACGCCGCGCTCATCGGCGTTGCACCGCAACGTGAACGGGATCCCGTGGCAGGGTGAGAGTGGGAGAAGGGCAGTGCCCTCTCTCCAATCCCGCCACCCTCAGCCGCGCAGCAGCCGGGCCATGCCCACGAAATAGAACAGCACTGACAGTGCGATCAGCACCGTCATGATGGCAATGTTGCGCCCCCGTCGGCGCTTCTCGAACACCGCGCGTTCCTCGGGTGTCATGCGCCGAAGGCCAGCCGGTCCACGGCCAGCGCCGCGAAGAGGATGAAGAGGTAGTACAGGGAAAAGCGGAAGCAGGCCCGCGCCGGAGCATCACGGGTCAGGCTTCGGCCCGTCTCGTCCTGCCGGTCCCGCAGCACACCGATGGCGCGGGCCAGGAAGCCCCCGCCCAGCACGGCCGCCACCGCCGCATAGGCCGGGCCAGAGAAGCCGACCGCCCAGGGCAGCAGCCCGATCGGCGCCAGGATCGCGGCATAGATCACGATCTGCCGGCGCGTCTCCCGCGCCCCGTTGGTCACCGGCAGCATCGGCACGCCGGCCCGCGCGTAGTCGTCATGCGCCCAGAGCGCGAGCGACCAGAAATGCGGCGGCGTCCAGAAGAAGATGATGGCGAAGAGGATCAGCGGCACCAGCGTGACATCGCCCGTCACCGCTGCCCAGCCGATCACCGGCGGGAAGGCGCCCGCCGCGCCGCCGATGACGATGTTCTGCGGGGTCCGCCGCTTCAACCACATGGTGTAGACGAAGACGTAGAAGGCGATGGACAGCGCCAGCACGAAGGCCGCGGCGACATTCGTCGCGATCCACATCACGGTGACCGAGGCAATGGCGAGCGTCACGCCAAAGCCGAGCGCCGCGCCCGGGGCGATGCGCCCATCGGGGATCGGCCGCTTGGCGGTGCGGCGCATGACAGCGTCGATGTCGCGGTCGTACCACATGTTGATGGCACCCGCCGCGCCCGAGGCCACGGCGATGCACAGGATGGCCGTCACCGCCAGCACGGGGTGCATCGCCCCCGCCCCTGGCGCGACCAGCATGCCGACCAGGCCCGAGAAGACCACCAGCGACATCACGCGCGGCTTCAGCAGCGCGATCCAATCGCCGACCTCGGACATGTCGTGGGCGGCAGGAAGGGGGGCTGTGCCCCCCTGTCCCGGTTCCATGGCGGTGTCGCTCATGGTGGCTCCGTCAGGCCGCGCTCCTCAGCGGATGCGCGGCAATTCCTCGAAGGTGTGGAAGGGCGGCGGCGAGGAGACCTGCCATTCGAGCGTCGTCGCACCCGCGCCCCAGTAGTTGTCGGCCAGCTTCTCCTTCGAGCGGAAGGTCAGATAGACGACGTAGAGGAACAGCAGCAGCGAGGCGGCCGAGATGTAGGACCCGATCGAGGCCAGCATGTTCCAGCCCCACAGCGCCTCCGGATAGTCCGGATAGCGGCGCGGCATGCCTTGGTTGCCCGAGAAATGCATCGGGAAGAAGGTCAGGTTCACGCCGACGAAGGTGAGCCAGAAATGCACCTTGCCCCAGAACTCGGGGTACTGGTGGCCGCTCATCTTGCCGATCCAGTAGTAGAAGCCGGCATAGATGCTGAACACCGCGCCAAGCGACAGCACGTAGTGGAAGTGCGCCACGACGTAATAGGTGTTGTGCAGGATCTGAGTGATGCCGGCATTGGCCAGCACGACGCCCGTCACGCCACCCACGGTGAACAGGAAGATGAAGCCGATAGCGAAGAGCATCGGCGTCTTCAGCTCGATCGACCCGCCCCACATGGTGGCGATCCAGGAGAAGATTTTGATGCCCGTGGGCACCGCGATCACCAGCGTCGCGGCCATGAAGTAGGCGCGGGTGTCCACGTCGATGCCCGACTGGAACATGTGGTGCGCCCACACGATGAAGCCGACGAAGCCGATCGCGACCATGGCATAGGCCATGCCCAGGTAGCCGAAGACCGGCTTGCGGGCGAAGGTCGAAATGACGTGGCTGATGATGCCGAAGCCCGGCAGGATCATGATGTAGACTTCGGGGTGGCCGAAGAACCAGAACAGATGCTGGAACAGCACCGGGTCGCCGCCGCCTTCGGGCTTGAAGAAGGCCGTGCCGAAGTTGCGGTCGGTGATCAGCATGGTGATCGCACCCGCGAGCACCGGCACCGAGAGCAGCAGCAGGAAGGCGGTCACCAGCATCGACCACACGAACAGCGGCATCTTGTGCAGGGTCATGCCCGGCGCGCGCATGTTCAGGATGGTGGTGATGAAGTTGGCCGCGCCCATGATCGACGACGCACCCGCCAGATGCAGCGAGAACAGCGCCAGGTCCATCGCCATGGACGGGTGGTACTGGTTCGACGACAGCGGCGGGTAGATCGTCCAGCCCGCGCCCGGCCCCTCACCCACGAAGGCGGAGGAGAGCAGCATCAGGAAGGCCGGCACCAGCAGCCAGAAGCTGATGTTGTTCATGCGCGGGAAGGCCATGTCCGGCGCGCCGATCATGATTGGCACGAACCAGTTGCCGAACCCGCCGATCAGCGCCGGCATGACGACGAAGAACACCATGATCAGGCCATGGGCCGAGACCATCGCGTTCCAGACCTGCCCGTCGGCGAAGATCTGCATCCCCGGCTCCTGCAGCTCAATCCGCATGAGCACCGAGATGGCCACGCCGATGAGCGCCGCGAAGACGGCGAAGATGATGTAGAGCGTCCCGATGTCCTTGTGGTTCGTCGAGAACAGCCAGCGTCCGACGAAGCCCGGCTTGTGGTCGTGGTCGTCGTGATGCGCGTCGATTGCGGTCGCCATTGGTCTATTCCTCCGGGCAGCGCCTTAGCGGCGCGCCTCCGCGATCTGGACGGTGCCGGCCTCAGCCGGGGCAGCGGCGGTGGCCGGGGCGGCGGGCGCATCGGCACTGGCGAAGCGCGTACGCGCCTCGGCCACCCACTTGTCGAATTCCTCGCGGCTGACGGCGCGCACCGCAATCGGCATGAACCAGTGGTTCGTGCCGCAGATCTGGTTGCACTGGCCGTAGAAGACGCCTTCGTGATCCGCACGCATCCAGGTCTCGAGCGCCCGGCCCGGGATCGAATAACGCTGAACGCCGAGCGCCGGCACGAAGAAGGAGTGGATCACGTCGTAGCCCTGCGTCAGCACGCGCACATTCGCGCCGACCGGGATCACCAGCTCATTGTCCACGGCCAGGCGATACAGGTGACGGCGCTCGGGCGGGAGCTGGTCCTCCGGGACCGGGTAGCTGTCGAAGGAGAAGTTGCCGTGATCCGGATAGGTGTAGTGCCAGTACCACTGGCGCCCCTGGACCGTGACGGTGATGTCGGCGTCGCGCGTCCGGTCTTCGTAGTAGATCAGGCGGAAGGACGGGATGGCGATGACCAGCAGGATGATGACCGGCACCGCGGTCCAGGCCACTTCCAGCAGCGTGTTGTGGCTCGTGGTGGACGGCGTGGGATTCACCGAGGAGCGGAAGCGCCACACGCAGATCGCGAGAAGGATCAGCACGAAGACCGTGATCACCGCGATGATGGCGAAGACCAGCGCATTGAAGTCGTGGATCGCTTCCTTGATCGGGCCGCCTGCCGGCTGCAAACCCATGCCCCAGGCCTGGGGCGCACCCACCATGCCTTCGGCCATGGCCGGCGCCGCCATCAGTGCGATCGCCAGACAGCCCATAGCCGCCCACAGGCGCTTCAAACCGCTTACCCGCATCACCTGTTTCCCCGTCGCGCCGAGGCGCGACCCCTAGACGTCCCGTTCCACGCCATCGCCCGGCCAGGCGTTGCGCGCGCCGCCGGTCCCAATTCCGGCAACGAGGCCAGACCATACCGGGGCCGCCACGCACAGCACAAGGGAGCACGCCTTGATATGACGCAAGTGGCGCGGGTCGTTCCGCCTTGCGTCGCGCCGGCGGCAAAGCCGCCTAATCCGCCGCGAGCGCGGGGGCGAAAGCGGTCGGGTTGCGCATCTGGACCAGCGTGAAGATCCCGGCCGGCGGGCAGGGCTGGATGAACTCCACCGCCGTCGTCTCGGGCACGAACAGGTCGCGCAGCGCGAAGTCCGGATGCCAGCCGAGTCGGCGCGACAGCGGCGCCATGGCGCGCTCGATCCACCAGCGCGGCCCGCCCTCGGCGGCGAAGTGATTCACGAACAGCAGATGCCCGCCCGGACGCACCACGCGCGACATCTCGGCGAAGAGCCGCTTCGCATCCGGCACCACCGAGGCGGTGAACATCGCCACCGCGATGTCGAAGGAGCCGTCGGCGAAGGCCATCTCCTCGGCGTTCATCTCGACGAGGCCGCGCACATTGGGCAGCTTCTCGTCGGCGACGCGCTCGCGCGCCTTTTCGAGCATATCCCGCGAGAGGTCGATGCCGACCACCTGCAGGTCCCGCCGGTACAGCGGCAGAGCGAGCCCCGTGCCAACTCCAACCTCAAGCACCCGGGGGCCGGCCAAGCGGTTCACCGCGGCCACGGCGCGCCGCCGGCCGAAGCCGGACACACCGCCGAAGACGACGTCGTAAACGCCCGCCCAGCGGCGATAGGCCTCCCGAACGCTGTCGGCATCGAGCGCGGCGCGGGCATGCCCACGCTCCTCGGCCCCTTTGGCCAGTCCGATGTCCGCCATCGATTCCCTCACGCGCGTGCCCCGGATGCCGGGGCCGCAGCACCCCGGCTGGCCCCTCGGCCGCCGAAACCATGCAAGCGATGCGGGGCTTCGCTAGACCAGCGGCGCGGCGCGCGCAAGCACAGCCTGCAGGGCGCCCCCATCGCCCCAGCGCCGGGACGCCGGGTCAAGCCGCGCGCCGCCGGTCCGGCAACGCCACCAACACCCCGCCCAAGGCCACGATCGCCATGCCCAGCAGCGTCAGCCCGTCCGGCACATCCCCGAAGACCAGCATCCCCGCCAGCACCGCCCAGATGATCTGGGTGTAGGACATGGGCGCGAGCAGACTCGCCGGCGCCCGGGCGAAGGCCATGACCAGCAGCCCATGCCCGAGTCCCCCCAGCACGCCCAGCAGCACCAGCGCCCCCCAGCCCTCCGGCGTCGGCCAGATCCAGATGAAGGGCGTCGTCGCCGTCAGCACCGCCGAGGCCGAGAGGCTGGTGTGGAAGATCGTCGTGCGCGGATCGTCCAGCCCGGCGAGCCGCCGCGTCAGGATCTGGTAGACGGCGAAGAAGGCCGCCGTGCCGAGCGGCAGCACCATGGCCCAGTGCATCGGCGCGCCCCCGAACAGGAAGGGCGGGCGCAGCAGCACCAGCACGCCGAACATCCCGATCGCGACCCCCGCCCAGCGGCGCCATCCCACGGCCTCCTTCAGCACGACCGCCGCCAGGATGATGGTGAAGAGCGGCGAGGCGAACCCGACCGCCGTGGCATCGGCAAGGGGGATGTGTACCAGCGCGTTGGTGAAGATGAAGTTGCAGCTCGCCAGCATCAGGCTGCGCAGCGTCTGCAGCCCCGGCGCCCGCGAACGCCAGGGGAAGTGCCCGGTGACCACGCGCAACGCGATGGCGACGGTGACGAAGCCGAACAGGAAGCGCGCCCACATCACCTGCGTGACGGGGAAACCCGCCGCGAGCAGCTTGATGAGGGTGTCCATGCAGACGAAGGTCGCCAGCGCACAAAGCTGCAGCGCGACGCCCGCGAGACGGGATTGCATGGTCAGCGCGCCAGGCGGAGGGGGTATTGGCCCCGCCGGATCTCCTGAAGCGAACCGCTGACATTGGAGGGGCTTTGCCCCTCCAAGCCACCCCACCAAAGGCCGAAAGGCCTTTGGAAACCGTCACCTGGCGTTGGGCGCGGCGCGCATTCCGGCGCCCGCACAAGGGCGCTTAGGGCACGAGAGCGGGTTCCGGCATTATCCGAGCCCGTGGCGCACAACGCCAGGTCGAGGTTTGCAAAGGCCTTTCGGCCTTTGCTGGGCTTGGCGGCATTGCCGCCAAGGTGAGGGAGGGGCAAAGCCCCTCTCCGATCGCCTCCCCGCCTCACAGGAAATCCCGCAGCAGCGCCACCAGCGGCCTGTCCGCCGGCGGCATCGCGTAGTCCGCGAGCCGCTGCGGCCTCACCCAGGCCAGGGCCTGTCCTTCCTGCGCCGTCACCTGCCCCTGCCACCGCCGGCACAAGTAGAGCGGCATCAGCAGGTGGAAGGCCTCGTAGCCATGGGAGGCGAAGGCGAAGGGCGCGAGGCAGGTCTCGGTCACGTCGATGCCGAGCTCTTCCTTCAGCTCCCGGATCAGCGCCTGTTCGGGCGTCTCCCCCGCATGGACCTTGCCGCCGGGAAATTCCCACAACCCGGCGAGCGGCTTGCCTTCCGGCCGGCGGGCGAGCAGCACGCGGTTATCCGGGTCGATCAGCCCGACCGCCGCGACCAGCAGGATGCGCTTGCCGCTGCCCTCCGCCAGGGCAGGCGCTTCGGCAGCGACCGGCGGGGCGGGGCTGACATCGGCGCGCCCGGCCTCGAACAGCCGCACCGGCATGGCACCGCCGCGGGAGAGGAAATCCTGCGCCCCCGCCCCGGTCTCGCGGAAGCCGATGCGCACCAACACGGCGGCGGAGCGGGCATTGTCGGTCAGCGCGCTCGCCGTGAGCCGGTCGATATCGAGATTGGCGAGCGCCCAGCGCGCAAGCCGCCCCGCCGCCTCGGGCGCGATCCCCTGGCCCCAGTGGCGGCGCCCGACCCAATAACCGAGCTCGGCCGACCGCGCCTCGCGATCGCGCGTCAGGCCGACGCAACCGACCAGCACGTCGTCCGCCCGCCGCGCGATGGCAAGGTGATACGCCTCGCCTTCCGCGATGCGATCGGCGGTCGATGCGATCCACTCGTTGGCCAGGTCGCGCCGATAGGGGAAGGGCACGCGGGCGAGAGTCTTCGCCACCTCCCAGTCGTTCACCAGGCGGTGCAACTCGGCAGCGTCCTCGGCGCGCAGGGGGCGCAGCAGAAAACGTTCCGTCTCAAGCGGGGCGAAGGTCACGGCGGAGTCGGGCATGCCACCGCCAGGAACGGCGAGGCCGGCGCCGCCGTCAAGGCTTGCGCGCCACCAGCAACACGAAGATGGGCGCAGCGTGGCGCGGAAGCGGCAGCAGGGCCGACGCGGCCCGGCCGAGCAGGAAGGCAGCCGCGAGCGATGCGTACCAGGATCGGCGGGCGGCGAACCACGGGCCTGCGGGCGGCGCCTTGATCGGCGCCAGGCGGCCCATCCAATGGATCAGGGGCTGTGCCGCGACGGGGGCAAGCGGCAGCAGCGCCTCGACCGCCAGGCCCAGCCGATCCGCGAGGGCGCGCATGGCCCCCTCGCTCCACCAGGAGAGGTGATGCGGCGGAGCATTGAAGACGAAATCCGGGATCGCCGTTATGGCCGATGGCCAGATCGGCGCGCCGAGCATCAGCAGCCCTCCCGGTTTCAGGCAGCGCAGCATGTCGGCGGCCAGGCGCAGCGGATCGGCCACATGCTCGATGACCTGGAAGGCGCAGGCGGCATCGTAGCAGCCTTCATGCATGGCGGCGTGGTCGGCCAGGCTTTCGGCCCGGATCTCGGCCTCGAGGCCGGCATAGGCGGCTGGGTTCGGATCCAGCCCGACATAGCGCGCCTCGGGGATGAGACGGGCGAAGGCGCCGGCGCCGGCGCCGACCTCGAGCACCGCATCGCCGGGGCGGATGCGCGCGGCGGCATGCGGGTATTCGGCACGGTCGCGCCCCGCGGCCCGCACCCGGCCGCCGGCATCGAGGCGCCGGTACAACGCCTCGTAGAAGGCGCCGTCGCCTTCCTCGGCCGGGGCAAAAAAGACCAGGTCGCAGGGGCTGCGATAGATGCCGATGCGGCCGCCTGGCAGGGGCGTCGGCTCAACCTTGAAGGCGCGGCGCCACAACCCGCGCAGCAACGCGGGGGCGACCTCCTGCACCAGCCGCGCGGGCTCGCCCGTGATGGGGCAGATGCCTGGCGTCACGCCGCCGCGCCGGGGGCATGGCGGCGGAGGACGCGCACCCGCTCGGGGCCGAGCACCTCGTATTCGATGTGACGCCAGCGGATCACCCGCGTCCGCGCGCTGGTCCAGAACAACGCGGCGACGGCCGGCGCGGTGACCGGCGCCAACAGGCCCAGCAGGAGTTGCACGCCCCGCGCCACCATCCCCTCGCGGATACCGATCGCCTGCGTCACCCGGTCATGCAGCGCCGCGCGCGCCAGCCCCACCGCCGAGACCGCCAGGACGAAGCCGATCGCCACCGCATCCCCCGCAAGGCCGAGCAGCGCGACCGGCAGGGCCAGCGCCTCGGCATGCAGCGCGACGCCCAGCCAGGCCCATAGCGACGGAACGTAGACGTGCACGATCTGGAGCTGGCGCGTCTTAAAGGCAATGGCCTCGCGGTCGCCACCCTCGGGCGGGGTGGGCAGCAGCACGGCGCGACGCGTCAGCACGCGCAGCCCGAGCGCCCGCGCCCGCCGGCTGATCGCGCCATCGGTCGAGAAGGTGTTCGCCAGCGCGCCAGGCAGGTCCATCCGCGCCAGCGCATCGCGCGAGATCGCCACCGACCCACCCCAGACCAGCCCGGAAGCCAGGAAGCGCGGGCCGAGCGCCAGGGAGCGGTCCAGCCAGGCCACCACATGCCGGCCCGGACCCGCGCCATCCAGCGCATGCCAGCGATAGCCGGTGACGACATCCGCCGCGCCGTTCATCGCCGGCGTCGCGAGCCAGGAGAGCCAATGGTTCTGCGGCAGGATGTCGGCATCGAGCAGCACCAGCGCGTCGTCATCCGCATCCACCCGCGCCAGGGCGGCGATCATGTTCGTCGCCTTCTGGCTGCGCGTGTCGTCGAGCCCGGCGACGACGGTCTCGATCGGGAAGGGCAGCAGGTGTTCCAGCTCGCGCACCTGGGCGAGCGCGGGGTCGCTCTCGGCCTCCACCGCGACGAGCATCCGGCGCGGGCACAGGGTCTGCCGCGCCAGGGCGGCGAAGAGGGCCGGCAGGCCCGCGGTGCGGCCCGTGACGGCGAGCAGCAGCGTCACGCGGCCCGGCACCGCGATCGCTGGTGCGCGGAAGAAGCGCAGGAACCAGACGACGCCGGCCAACCAGGCCAGCGTCGCCAGCAGCGCGGCGGTGCCGAGGAGAACCGTCACGCCGCGCCCTGCCCGGTCAGCGCTTCGACTCGATCGCGTCCCAGATCGCCTTTTCCAGATACACGCCGTCGAAGCGCGCGATCTCCTGCAGGCCGGTCGGCGAGGTCACGTTGATCTCGGTGAGGTAGCCGCCGATCACGTCGATGCCGACGAAGATCATGCCGCGCTTCTTCAGCTCGGGGCCGATCGCCGCGCAGATCTCCTTCTCGCGGTCGGTCAGCGTGGTCGGTTCGGGGCGGCCGCCGACATGCATGTTGGACCGCGCCTCGCCGGCCGCGGGCACGCGGTTGATCGCACCCAGCGCGACGCCGTCCACCAGGATGATGCGCTTGTCCCCCTGCCGCACGGCGGGGACGTATTTCTGCACCACCAGGGGCTCGCGCGAGCGTTCGGTGAACATCTCGATCAGCGAGTTCATGTTGGGGTCGTCGCCGCGCAGGTGGAACACGCCCGCGCCGCCATTGCCGAACAGCGGCTTGATGATGATCTCGCCATGCTCCTCGCGGAACGCCGCGATGCGCCGGCGATCCGCGGTGACCAGCGTGATCGGCATCAGGTCGGGGAAGTGGGTGACGAACAGCTTCTCGGGCGCGTTGCGCACCTCGGCCGGGTCGTTCACCACCAGCGTCTTCGGGTGGATATGTTCCAGGATGTGGGTGGCCGTGATGTAGGCCATGTCGAAGGGCGGATCCTGGCGCATCAGCACCACATCGGCATCCTTGCCGAGGTCGAGTTCCACCTCGCGGCCGAAGGTGAAGTGGTTGCCCTTCTCGCGGCGCACCTCGATCGGCTTGGCCCAGGCGGTGACGCGGCCGCCGCGCAGCGCCAGGTCGCGCACATGGTAGTGCCACAGCGCATGGCCGCGGGCCTGGGCTTCCAGCATCAGGGCGAAGGTGGAATCGGCGTCGATGTTGATGGATTCGATCGGGTCCATCTGGACCGCGACGCGAAGGCTGCGGGTCATGAGGCGCATTCCTGAACCTGGTCCGGGACGGACCGCTTGGATGCTCTCGTGCCACCCCCGGGCAGAATGCGCCAGAGGCTCCGCTGCGTGCGCCGATCAGCAACCCAGGGTTGTTTTTAATTAAGATCGCACGATTGTGGGTTAAGGCCTGCCTCTGTGCCGTCTATATGTTGATGCATGGTTAAGGTCCGCCGCGAGGCGGACCGAATGATGCGGCAGGAGGCCGCGGCCCCCGATCCGAGGCGTTGCCCTGTCATGCCGCTGCAGCCCTTCTCATCCGACTTCCCCTTCCTCTGGTACGATGAGCCACGGTTCACGGGCCCGGAGGACATCCTGGTCCTCGGCGTCCTGGTCGCGCCGGCCGAGGAACAGCCGACCGCTGAGCCCGAGCCCGAAGCGGCGATGATCCTCCACGCCGCGCCGGCCGAAACCGCGCCCCCCGCGCCGGAGACGCCCGCCGAACCGGTTGTCGTGATCGCCAGCACCCCGGCGGCCGAGACCGAGGCGAGGCCGACCGACGCCGCGCCCACCGCACCAGAGACGCCCGCCGAGCCGGCTGTCGCGATCGCCAGCACCCCGGCGGCCGAGACCGAGGCGACGCCGCCCCCCGCCGAGCCCGACGCCGCGCAACCCGCCTTCGCCGTGCCGGATGAGGCATCCTTTCCGACGCTCGCCGAACTCGACGCGATCCTCGCCGCCAATGCCGGCGCACCGGCGACGCCGACGGCCGAGGAACGCGCCGAGGTGATCGCCCTGCTCGGCCTCGACCCCGCCATCGCGGAGGACCCGGCACTCTACGCCGAAACCCTGGCCAACCTGCCCGACCCCGACGCCGATGCGGCGCTGGAGCAATGGCTTGCGGAGTATGGTGTCGAGGCGACGACGCCCGATCCCGCGGGGGCGTGGTCGCTCGGCTGAGGCATGGCGTGCGCGGTCAGAGAACCCGCCGCGCCACCACGTCGAGCTTGGCGAGCAGGTCGGGCTCGCGCTTCTCCGGCGCGGTGATCAGGGCATGGTCCAGCGCGCGGTCGCAGCCCGCTGGGCACGGCCCGCGCGGGGCGCCGAGCGCCGGCACCACCGTCTTCACCAGGGCGCGCGCCTTGTCGGCGTTCGAGAACAGCACCTTGACCACCTGCTCGACGGTGACGTGGTCGTGGTCCGGGTGCCAGCAATCGTAGTCGGTCACCATGGCCATGGTCGCGTAGCAAAGCTCCGCCTCCCGGGCGAGCTTGGCTTCGGGCATGTTGGTCATGCCGATCACGTCGCAGCCCCATTGGCGATACAGCAGGCTTTCGGCCTTGGTGCTGAACTGCGGGCCTTCCATCACCAGGTAGGTGCCGCCGCGCGTATAGGGGATGCCGATCTCCTGCGCCGCGCCTTCCAGCGCATCGCCCAGGCGCGGGCAAACCGGGTGGGCGACCGAGACATGCGCGACGCAGCCCGTGCCGAAGAACGACTTCTCGCGCGCGAAGGTGCGGTCGATGAACTGGTCGACGATGACGAAATGCCCCGGCGGCAGTTCCTCCTTCAGCGACCCCACCGCCGAGAGCGAGATCAGCTCCGTGCAGCCGATCCGTTTCATGGCGTCGATATTGGCACGGTAGTTCAGCGCCGAAGGCGGGGTCGGGTGCCCCCGCCCATGCCGCGGCAGGAAAGCGACGCGCACGCCGGAGAGCACGCCGGTCAGGATTTCGTCCGAGGGATCGCCCCAGGGGGTGCGGACCTTCACCCATGTGCGGTCTTCCAGCCCGCCGAGGTCATAGACGCCCGATCCGCCGATGAAGCCGATCATGGGGGTGATGAGGTCGGACATGAAACAGTGTCTCCGGGCTGCGCGAAGGCGGTTTAGCGCGGCACGCGGCGCGTGCTAAGCGGGAGGGCATGACACGCAACGTCGTCCTTCGAGTCGTCGCGCCGCTCCTGCTGGTCGTGCTGGCGCTGTCCGCCTGCGAGGATGACCGTTATTCCCGCAGCGGCCCGATCGCCCCGCGCGGGACGGCGCTGCCGCCGCCCGATCCCGTGACGGGGGCGGCACGGACGGAATTGCCGGCGCGATAAGGGCTATTCGAAGCGGACATTGATCAGACGGACGCCGGGAAGATCCTGGGGGCCGGCCAGCATCCGGGAAGCCGTGCCGGAGCCTTCGGACAGGCTGACACGGCTGAAGGTGACGTCACGCAGGACGGCGCCTTCCAGACGTGTCCGGATGAAACCGACCTCCGCGAAGTGAACCGTCGTCAGTCGCGCGCGTTCGAGATTGGCGCCGATGAAGTGCACCTCGCGCAGCCTGCTCTCCAGCAGGGTCGCGCCGCGCATGTCGACGTCACGGAACTGCCGCCCTTCCGGCACGTGGATCCGTTCCAGCCGCGCGTCGCGAAGATCGGCACCACTGGTGTCGGGAAAGCCGAGCGGCGCGATGAAGCGCGTCCCCCGCAGGTCCGCGTGCTGCATCTGGGCGGATGCGAAGCGGGTGCCATCGAAGCGCGCGCCGCGCAGGTCGCTCCGTTCGAAGCGCACGCGGTTCAGGTAGGCGCCGGAGAAATCGGCGCCCTGCAAGGCCTGCCCGGAGAAGTCGACGCCCGACAGGTCGGCCTCGCGGAAGTCGGCCCGCGCCAGATCCCGGAAGTCGCCCATCGCGGCGCGCGCGAGGGCGACGAGGCCGGGAACACCCGGCTGCTGTCCGAGCCGCGCCTGCGTCTGGTCCAACACGGCCAGCGCTTCCGGCGCCCTGCCCTGCGCGATCAGCACATGCGCGATGCCAAGCTGCGCCGCGACGAGGTCCGGCGCCTCGGCCGCCACCGTGCGGTAAGCCGCCAGGGCGCGTTCATGGTCGCGCCAGCGGCGGAGGACGCCGGCGCGGCGAAGCTGCGGCGCCGCCGCCCCGGGGGCGCCGGCAACGGCGGCATCGGCAGCGGCCAGTTCGTCGCCGAGGCGCGACAGTGCCGGCTCGGCTTCCCGCGCCGCCCACATGCGGCACAGGTTGACCTGCAGGCCACCCTCGCGCGCTTCCCCGGGGAAGAAGCTGCGCTCATCGCCCGGCGACAAACGCACCCCGCAGAGCGAACCGGAGCCGCCGGCCAGCACCTCGACCCGGGTGGGCAATTCGCCTTTCCAGAGCCGGATGACCTCCACCGTCGCGCGTTGCCGCGGTTCCGGGCCCCGATCGAGCGCTTCGACGGCGATCACGCGACCGCGGAAGGCCACCGGCGTACCCAGCACCAGCATGTCCGGACTGGCGTTCACGCTGCACGAACAGGCCAGTGCGGGCCCTGCCAGCACCGCGAAGGCCGCGGCCATCACTGCCCCTCGCCATCCCTGCCGTGCCGCCATCGCCTGTCTCCCCCATGCCGCCCCGCCATCGTCCGGGGCGCGGGCGGGCACGACAACCACGGCAGGTCACACGCCGGACGCGCGGCGTCAGCCGTCCAGCACGTCATCCTCAGGCTGGCGGCGCGCGCGGTGCTGGTCGATCCAGGTCGCGACCGGGCGCAGCACGACATTCACCGCGAGCACCAGCGCGACCACCACCATGGCCGCGACGAATTCCCGCGCCCCGATGAGCAAACCGAGCATG
>JAYRJZ010000073.1:0-26916 GCA_041906015.1 Roseomonas sp. | reverse complement strand
CCCTTGCCCTGCCCGCCGCGGCCCAGGACGCCACCGCGCCCTTCGTGACCGCGACGCCGCCGGCGATCGTGCCGGCGGCGGTACTGGATGCCGTTCAGCGCCTGCCGCCGACGCGCGCGCTGGAAGCACCGCTACGCGCCGCGATCTGCGCCTTCGCGCCCATCGCGCGGCACCTCGAACCCCTGCCCGGCAATGTCCCCTGGGCGCAGATCCAGGCGGTGGTGCTCTTCGCCGGCCTGCCGGGGCTGGAGCCCGGCGAGCGGGCCGCGGTGCTGCGCCCGACGCGCGAGTTGCTCGCCCGTGCCCAGACGCGGGAACGCATCGCGGAAGGCGGCATCACGCTGCACGACCATGACCTGACGCGGCTGCCGGATGATGCGCCGGCGCCGGCCTTCCTCGCCATCCATGTGGCCCCGCCGGAGACGCCGCCCGAAGGCTGCGTCGCGCAGCCGCCACACGCATCCGGACCGCACGATGACCGCGCTCGCCCCCGCCTTGCTGAATCCGCGCCGGATCGCCTTGGTGGGCGCTTCGGCGGACCCGTCCCGCCTGACGGCCCGCGCCCAGATCTACCTCCGCAAGCATGGCTTCACCGGGGACCTCCACCTGGTGAACCCCCGGGCGGATACGGTGCTGGGCGAGCGGGCCCACCGGACCCTCGCGGACGTCCCTGGCCCTATTGACCTCGCCTATCTGCTGCTCGGCACGGAGCATGTGGAAGGCGTGATCGCCGATGTCGCGGCCAAGGGCATCCCGGTCGCGGCCATCCTCGCGGATGGCTTCGCGGAGGCGGGGCCCGAGGGCCAGGCGCGCCAGGCACGGCTGCTCGCTACGGCGAAAGCCGCCGGGGTGCGCATCCTCGGCCCGAACTCGATGGGGCTGATCAACCTGAACAGCCGCACCGCCTGCTCGGTGAATGCGGCGCTGGAGGCCGAGAGCCTGCCGACCGGGCGGCTCGCCCTGGTGTCCCAGTCGGGCTCGATGCTCGGCGCGATCATGGCGCGCGGCGCCGCGCGGGGGCTGGGCTTCTCGCATCTGATCTCCACGGGGAACGAGGCGGACCTCACCGCCGGCGAGTTCGCCGGATTGCTCGTGGACGATCCGGATGTCGATGCGATCCTGCTCTTCCTCGAAGCCATCCGCAGGGCCGATCTGCTGGAGGATGCGGCGCGCCGGGCTCATGCCGCGGGCAAGCCGATCATCGCCTTCAAGCTCGGGCGCTCGGCCTTCGGGGCGGAGCTCGCCAACAGCCATACCGGCGCGCTGGCGGGATCCGACGCCGCGGCGGATGCGCTGTTCCGCGCCGCCGGCATCGCCCGGGTGACGATGTTCGAAGCCCTGCTGGAGGCCCCGGCCCTCTTCGTCGGCCGCCAGCCGCTGGCGGCGCCGAAGCGCGCCGTGTCGGTGATGACGACCACGGGCGGCGGCGGCGCGCTCGCCGTGGATGCGCTGGGCGTGGCCGGCATCGAAACGCGCGCCCCGGACGCGACCGCCGTGGCGGGCCTGAAAGCCGCCGGCCTGCCGCATCACGGGCGGATGATCGACGTCACGCTCGCGGGCACGCGGGCGGATAAGGTGCAGGCGGCGCTGACCGCCCTGGCCTCGGACCCGGGGACGGACCTGGCATTGTCCGTGGTCGGTTCCTCCGCGCAGTTCCGCCCGCATGATGCGGTGGCGGGCATCCTGGGCGCGGCGAAGGCCGGGCTGCCCAAGCCCATCGCGGCCTTCCTGGTGCCGCAGGCCGATGTCTCGCTGCGCATGTTGGGCGAGGCCGGAATTCCGGCCTTCCGCACGCCGGAATCCTGCGCCGATGTGGTGCGCGCCTTCCTCGACTGGCGCGCGCCACGGGCCGTGCCCGAGGCCGCTACCGTCGCCCACGCCCTTCCCGCCCGCCCGGACGAGGCGGATGCGCGGGCGCTGTTCGCGGCGCTCGGCCTGGCCGGCGCGACCGCCGTGATGGCGGCCCCGGACGCGGTACCCGACGGCCTGCGTTACCCGGTTGCGCTGAAAATCCTGTCCCCCGACCTCGCCCACAAGACCGAGGTCGGCGGCGTCGCGCTCAACATCCCCGACGCGGCCGCGCTGGCCGCCGCGGCGGCGGACATGCTCGCCCGGGTGACGGCCAAGGCCCCGCAGGCGACCATCACCGGCTTCCTGGTCCAGCCCATGGCGAAGGGCCTTGCCGAGGCCATCCTCGGCTTCCGCCGCGACCCCGAATCCGGCCCCATGGTGCTGGTCGGCGCGGGCGGCGTGATGGCGGAACTCCACCGCGACACCGCACTGCGCTGCGCCCCCGTCACCGAGGCCGAGGCGCGGGACATGATCGCCGAGGTGAAGGGCCTCAAGCCGCTCGCCGGCTGGCGCGGCCTGCCCAAGGGAGACCTCGATGCGCTGGCACAGGCGGTGGTCGCGGTATCCCGCCTCGCCGCCCTGCCCGACATCGCCGAGGCCGAGATCAACCCGCTGATCATCCACGCCGAAGGCCAGGGCGTGACGGTCGCCGATGCCTGGGTGGTCCGCGCATGACCTTCCCGTCCGACACCATGGGTGCCACGCTGCCGTCATGACCAGCCCCGCCGACCTGATCCAGGCCCGTTATGGCAGCCTGCCCTTCGACCCGCCCGAGGCCATCAGCCCGGCCCTCTCCGCGCTGCTCGACCGTCGCGTGACGCGGCGCTACCGCCCCGACGAGGTGCCGGACGCGCTGCTCGACACCGTTCTCGCCGCGGCGCAATCGGCACCGTCCAAGTCCGACCTGCAGCAGTACTCCATCGTCGTCACGCGCGATGCGGAGAAGATCGGCAAGGTCGCCGACTGGATCGGCACCATGCCCTGGATCAAGGATGCGCCGGTCTTCCTGCTGTTCTGCGGCGATATGCGGCGCGGGCAGCGCGTGTGCGAACGCCATGGCCGCGCCCACGCCAACAACAACATGGACACCTTCCTCAACACGGCGGTGGACGCGGCGCTCGCCATGGGCATGGCGATCGCGGCGGCGGATGCGGCAGGCTTGGGCACCTGCCCCATCTCCTATGTCCGCAGCCATATCGAGAAGGTCGGGCCGCTCTTCTGCCTGCCGGAAGGCGTCTATCCGGTGGCGGGGCTTACCCTCGGCTGGCCGATCGCGCGCAACGAGCCGACGCCGCGCCTGCCCGCCTCGGTCGTGGTGCATCGCGAGACCTATGGCGAGGACGCGCTGGACGCGGCGCTCGACGGCTATGATGCGCTGCGGCCGAAGCAGCGCCCGCGCTATCCGGATGTGCACGGGCCCGCACCCGAGGGCTGCACCTGGTCCGAGAACACCGCCCGGCAGCTTTCCGTGCCGGAGCGCTTCGGCTTCCGCGCCTGGCTGCGTCTCAGGGGCTTCGCGCTTGACTGACCCCACGGCCGACAATCCCGGCGGGGCGGATGCCGAAGGCCGGTCGCGCCGCATCGTCCGCCCGCGCGACGCCGCGAGCCTGATCGTCTGGCGCATCGGCCCCGCAGGCGCCGAGGTGCTGATGGGCCGGCGCCATGCCCGCCACCGCTTCATGCCCGACGTCATGGTTTTCCCCGGCGGGCGGGTGGATCCGGACGACCACCGGCAGAAGGCGGTGTCGGAACTCGGCACCACCACGCGCCGCATGCTGGAACGCCGCGCCACGCCGGCCCGGGCGCGGGCCATCGCCATCGCCGCCGTGCGCGAATTGTTCGAGGAGACCGGCCTGGTGCTGGGGCAGCGTGCGGGGGAAGCCGTTTCGGCCGATCTCGGCGCCCTGCACTATGTCTGCCGCGCGGTCACGCCGGGTGGGCGGCCGATCCGCTTCAATGCCCGCTTCCTCGCCGCGCCGGCCGAGGCCGTGCATGGCGAGATCGCCGGATCGGGCGAGCTCGAACGCCTGGACTGGTACACGCCCGAGGCCGCGCATCGCCACCACGTCGCGGACATCACCGGGAAGGTGCTGGTGGAATTCCTCGACTGGCTCGCGATGACGCCGCGAAAGCGCGAAGCACGGAAGCTGATCGTGTTCCGCGGCATGGACAATCGCCACCTGGAACGGTGAGCACGCCCGATGCCAATATCGGGAAGGCGTAACGTGCCGGTCATTGGTGCTGCTGGAGGCCCCTGATGCGCATCGCGACCGTTCTTCTCGCCGGCATGGCCAGCATCGCGGCGCTCCCCGCCTGGTCGCAGGAGACGCCGCCGACGCTGTCGATGCAGGGATGGCGACCGACGCTCAGCCTCGCCGACGGGAACCTGGTGATCCAGCCGGCTTTGCGGCTCGACCTCGATGCCGGGACCTTCTGGGACCAGCCGCAGACCGATGGCCAACCGCCGCGCTACGATGGCGGCGCCAATGTCCGTCGGGCCCGCCTCGGGGTGGAGGGGCGGTTCCTGCGCGACTTCTCCTATGCCCTTGCCTGGCAGTTCGAACCGGATCCCGGCGATGCCTTCAGCTGGGCCACCGTGTATCTCACGGATGGCTGGGTCGCCTATGAAGGCCTGTCCTGGGCCACGCTGCGCGGCGGTGTCTTCACCCCGCTCAACACGCTCGAATACTCGACCAGGAGCTTCGAGGGACCGTTCCTCGAGCGCGCCTCGATCATCGAGATCGCGGGCACCATCGCAACCGGGGACAGCCGCCTCGGCGGTGGCGCGGAGCTGCACGACGACCGCCTCTTCGGCGCCTTCTACGCGACAGGCGGCGTAAGCACGACGCGCAACAGCAGTGACCAGCGCGGCATCGCAGGCCGCATCGCCGGGCTCGCGATCGACACCGGCCCGGTGAAGCTGCTGGTGGGCGGCAGCGGTTCCTACCAGTTCCACCCGGGCACGGCGGATGACGAGACGATCCGCCTGCGCGACTACCCACAGCTCCGGCTCAGCGCGCTGCGGCTGCTCGACACCAAGTCCATGGCGGCGGACTCAGCCTCGACCATCGGCCCCGAGCTGTCAGGCATGATCGGGCGCCTGCTGGTCCAGGCGGAATACCAGCGCATCCAGGTGGATCGGACCAACGGCACCAACCCGATCTTCCAGGGCTACTATGTGTCGCTGGCCTATCCGCTGATCGGCGGTGGCCGGCGATACGACAGCCGCCGGGCGACATGGACGCGTCCGGACTTCGCGGAGCTCTCGCCCGCGGAAGGGCAATGGGGCTATCTCGAACTCGCCACGCGGATCAGCGACGCGAACCTGTTCGACGGCGCGGTGCGCGGCGGTCGTCAGACCGTCTGGGGCTCGGCGCTCAACTGGTATCCCGTCCGCGCCCTGCGCACCTCGGTCGAGTACCAGCTTGGCCAGGTCGCGCTGGATGGGCCGAACCGAAGCTTCCAGTCGATCGGCTTCCGGCTGTCCATCGACCTGTGATCAGTGGCCGTGCCCGACCTCATGGTCGCGGCGCGGTTCCATCAACATCAGCCCGGCGAGGATCAGCGCCCCGCCGCCCAGCGCCAGCACAGCCGCCGCGGCCAGCGGCGCGGTGGCATTGCCGAGCAGCAGCACAACCAGCAGGAGATTGCCCAGGAAGCCGGTGCCGATGAGGGTCAGGGGGATGAGAGGCATTGGCGTTGCTCCGTTCACCCTGGAGTAAACCTGCCTGCGGCGGCGGCAGATGGACCCTGACGGGGCAAATTCGTGGCAATGCTTGCATGGACAGCAGGAGCGTCCCCTGTAGTGTGCCGCCGGAAATTCCAGGCACAGGAGGCTTCCCCATGCGCAGGCTCATCGCCGCCGCCCTTCTTTCCGCCCTCGCCTCGGCCCCCGCCATGGCCCAGGGGCAGCCGCCGCTGCGCTGCGCCGTGGACGGCACCTTCGCCCCGCATGCCTTCCCCTCGCTGCAGGGTGGCGTGCAGGGCTTCCAGATCGACCTGTTCAAGGAGGTCGCCCGCCGCATGGGGCGCGAGATCGTGATCGATTCCGCCTCCTTCTCCGGCCTGATCCCGGCGCTGAATGCCGGGCGCTACGACTTTCTCTGCGCGCCGGTGACCGTCACGCGCGAACGCGCCGAGGCACTGCTCTTCACCGAGGGCTATCTGTGGACGGAACTGCAATTCGGCATCCGCCGCGGCTCGCCGCCGATCCGCTCGGAAGAGGATCTGCGCGGCAAGACCATCAGCGTGAACAAGGGCACGCCCTATGAGCAGTGGGTCAACAACAACCGCGAGCGGCTGAACCTGACCCTGCTCGCTTTCGACAGCCAGGCCGATGCGGCGCAGGCCGTCATCCAGGGCCGTGCCTATGCCAACCTGTCGGGCAACACGGTCATCCGCTACTCGGCCTCGCGCTCGCCGCTCTATGTCGCGGACTGGGTGCTGCCGGGCACGCGCTTCCACTGGGGCACGCCCTTCCGTCGCGATTCCGGCGCGCTGCGCAACCAGATCGAGGATGTGATCGCCTGCATGAAGCGCGACGGCACGGTGGCCCGCCTGTCCGAACGCTGGTTCGGCAACGCCCCGGGCGACGACCAGGCCGAGCGGATCGTCTTCCCTGGCTATGGCGTGCCGGACTTCCCGGGCTTCGACCCCACGCCGCAGAACCCGAATTGCGGCTGATGGCCGGCCCGATCGTCGAGGCGCGGGGCATCCACAAGCATTTCGGGCATCTGCATGTCCTGAAGGGCGTGGATCTGCGCGTCGCGGAGAAGGAACTGGTCTTCCTGATCGGCCCTTCCGGGTCGGGCAAGTCCACCCTGCTGCGCTGCCTGAACCGGCTGGAGGATCCGTCCTCCGGCTCGGTCACGGTGGACGGCATCGACATGCTCGATGCGAAGACGGACATCAACAAGGCCCGCCAGCGCATCGGCATGGTCTTCCAGTCCTTCAACCTCTATCCGCACATGACGGCGCTGGGGAATGTGATGCTCGCCCTGCGCAAGGTGCAGGGGCTCGGCCGCGCCGAGGCCGAGGCCAAGGCGCGCGCGGCGCTGGCGCGTGTGCACCTCGCCGACCGCGCGGACCACTACCCGCTGCAGCTTTCGGGCGGGCAGCAACAGCGCGTGGCCATCGCGCGCGCCATCGCCCTGGAACCGCGGGTGATGCTGTTCGACGAACCGACCAGCGCGCTCGACCCCGAGCTGGTGGGTGGCGTGCTCGCCGTGATGCGGGAACTGCGCGAGGACGGGATGACCATGGTCGTGGTCAGCCACGAGATGGGCTTCGCCAAGGCCGCCGCCGACCGCGTCGTGTTCATGGCGGACGGGGCGATCATCGAGGAAGGCGCGCCAGCGGACATCTTCGCGAATCCCCGGCACGAACGGACCCGGGCCTTCATCTCCCAGATCGAGCGGCATTGATGGCGGCGGCGGGACGGGCGGGGCGCGACGCCCCGGGCCGGTCAGGTGTCGGCGCCCTCGCACTCCCGCGCCGGGCGGGTGAAGGCGAGCCATCCCTGCTGCCCGCGCAGGCAGCCATTGACCCAATTCCCCTCGATCACCCGCCCGCGGATGACGAGCCGTCCACGCCCGTTCGGATGCGCCAGGCTCCATCCGCCATCATAGACGATGCCTGCCGATGGGATCTCGACACGGCCCTGGACGAAATGATCGTTGTGGAACAGGCCTTCCTGCACCACCCGGGTTTCCTTGCCCGCCGTGATGGCCAGCCGTCCCTGCCCCTCGTTCTTCCCGCGCTGGAGCGTGCCGTCGTAGATCATGCTGCGCTCGACGCCGTCCTCCTCCCAGCGGACCACGGCGCGGCCTTCCCCTTCCGCGGGGCCTTCCGGGCAGGGCCCGGTCCAGGAGGCGGTGAGCCCCGTCGCGCCGGCCCGGATGCCGCTCGCCCACAGCCAGCAGCCATCCGCCCCGTCGCTGACGAAGCCGCCACGGCCGCCGGGCACCATGCGTTCGGCCTCGGGTGGCGGGCCGGCAGCGGCGCAGAGCAGGGCCAGGGCGGCGATCGTCGCGGTCTTGCGTCGCGTCATCCGGGGCAGTCCTTCCACGGGTTCTGCGCCAACCTTAGCAAGCATCGCGCCGGAGAATACGCCCGATGACCGGCTGGGACCGTTTCGTCGACAGCTTCTTCAACCTGCGCGTCATGGCGCAGTACCTGCCCAAGATCATCGAGGGCTTTGGCCTGACGGTCGTGCTCGCGCTGTGCATCATTGTCGCAGGGCTCGCGCTCGGGCTGTTGCTCGCCATGGTGCGGGCCTTCGGCATCCGGCCGCTGAACTGGCTGATCATCTTCCTGGTGGACCTGTTCCGCGCCCTGCCGCCGCTGGTGATCATCGTGCTGCTGTTCTTCGGCCTGCCCAATGCGGGGCTGGAACTGTCCGGCTTCGTCTCCGCCTGGCTGTCGCTGACGCTGGTGCTGATGGCCTTCTCCGAGGAAATCTTCTGGGCCGGCATCACCGCCGTGCCGAAGGGACAATGGGAGGCGGCGCGATCGACCGGGCTCGGCTTCGTGCAGACGCTCGGCTACGTCGTGCTGCCGCAGGCGCTGCGCATCACCATCCCGCCTCTCACCAACCGCACCATCGCCATCACCAAGGGCACCGCGCTCGCCTCGGTGGTCGCGGTGCCGGACATCCTGGGTGCGGCGAATGCGGGGGTGTCGTTCTCCTTCAATCCCTCCCCGCTCACGCTCGGGGCCATCGCCTATCTGGTGCTGTTCCTGCCCGTCGTCGTGCTCGGCCGCTGGATCGAGACACGCTTCGCGTGGAAGCGGTGACCGCCATGCGATCGCGGAGCACCGCAGGCGAAGCCGAGGAGCGGAGCGTGAATCGCATGGTCGAGACCTGACGCCATGGATCTGTTCCTCGAAACCTTCTTCAACTGGCAGATCGTCGGAGAAGCTTGGCCGATCCTCTGGCAGGGGCTGAAGGCGACGCTGCTGCTCTCGCTGCTCGTCGTCCCGCTCGGCGTGATCGGCGGCGTCCTCATCGCGGTGCTCTCCACCTTCGACAGTCCCTGGATCAAATGGCCGCTGCGCGCCTGGGTGGACGTCTTCCGCGCCCTGCCGCCGCTGGTGCTGCTGATCTTCGTCTTCGCCGGGCTACCCTTCATCGGCGTGGATGTCGGCGCCTGGGGCGCGGTGGCGATCGGCTTCTTCCTCAACACCGGCGCCTATTACGGGGAGATCCTACGCGCCGGCATCGAGAGCGTGCCACGCGGACAGATCGAGGCGGCACGCTCCACCGGCCTCACCCGCGGGCAGACCATGCGCTACGTCGTGCTGCCCCAGGCGGTGCGGAACGTGCTGCCGGACCTGATCTCCAATACGCTGGAGGTGGTGAAGCTCACCTCCATCGCCTCGGTCGTCGCGCTGCCGGAGCTGCTGTTCCAGGCGCGGCAGGCGCAGTCGGTCACCTACAACGCGACGCCGATCATGGCGGCGGCCGTCATCTACTTCGTGCTGCTCTGGCCCATCGTGCGCATGCTGTCGCGGCTCGAGAACCGGCAGTTGGCGGGGCGGCGCTGATCGGGCGATGATGGGTCGAGCCGTGCCTATCGAGCGCGGTCGAACCAGAACGTCCAGGAAGTACCCAGATGACAATCCGCATCAGGCGCCGCGCCGTGCTCGGCGCGCTCGCCACCCTTCCCGCTCCCGCCATCGCACAGACGTCCGCGGCGCGCCCCATCACCATCATCGTCCCCTTCGCCCCGGGCGGCAGCACCGACGTCGTCTCCCGCCTGCTCGCCGAACGCATGACGACGGCCCTCGCCCAGCCCGTGCAGGTCGAAAACCGCCCCGGAGCGAACACGGTGATCGGCGCGGAATACGTCGCGCGCGCGCGCCCCGATGGCCTGACCCTGCTGATGGCGGCCGGTTCGACGCTGACCATCAACCCCGTCATCGTCCCCAACCTGCCCTACAAGGTGGAGGACTTCGCGCCGGTGATGCTGGCCACCACCTTCCCCTTCGGCATCATCACGAAGCTGGATGGCGGACCGGCGGGCGTGCCGGCCTGGGTCGCGGCGGCGAAGGCACGCCCGGGGCAGATGACCTACGGCACCAACGGCCCGACCACCCTGACCAATGTCGCGATGCTGATGGTGATGGAACGGCTCGGCATCACCATGCAGGACGTGACCTATCGTGGCGATTCGGCGCAGCTCGCGGCCTTCCTGGCGGGCGACCTCGACATGCTGATCGTCGCGGGTAGCACGGCGCAGCCGGTCCATCGCAACCGGCAGGGGCGGCTGATCGCCTGGACGAGCGCGCGCAAGGTGGAGTCGACGCCCGAAGTGCCCCCCATCGCGCAATACGCGCCGGGGCTCGACGTGCTGTCCTGGTTCGGGATGCTGGCCCCGGCCGGAACGCGCACGGATGTGGTGATGCGGCTGAACGCCGCCGCCAACGAGGCCCTGCGGGATGAGCGCATCCGCGACCGGCTGACCACGGAAGGGCAGTTCCTCGCCGGCGGGTCGCCCGATACCTTCGCGACCTTCCTGAAGCGTACCGACGAGCAATGGCGGCCGATCCTGCAACGGCTGAACGTGCCGCGGAACTGAGGCGGACCGGGGATGGGCGTTGCCCCTCCCCGGACCCCACCCCACCAAAGGCCGAAAGGCCTTTGGAAACCAATATTTGGCATTGGGCGGGGCGGGCTCGCCCCCTATCGCCGGTCGTACCGCGCCCCATGCCCGATTTTCCCGCCATCGCGCCCGGCGCGGCAGCCGCCGTGGTATCCGAACAGTTGTCCCTGGCACCAGGTTGAGGTTTCCAAAGGCCTTTCGGCCTTTGGTGGGGAGAGGCCTGGAGAGGGGCAAAGCCCCTCTCCAGTTCCGTCAGCCCCCGCGATCAGTCCGCCGCCAGCCGCAGGAACCCGTCGCGCGTCTGCGGCAGCTTCCGCCCCAGGATCTGTTCCGCCACCTGCGTCCGCAGCACCTGCGCCGTCCCGCCCGCGATCGCGAACATCCGGGCGTCGCGGACGTAGCGTTCCATCGGGTTCTCGCGCGAATACCCCGCCGCGCCCCAGACCTGCAGGGCGTTGTTGGTGACGCGGATGGCCATGTCGGCCGCCATCACCTTCGCCTGCGCGGCGGCCAGCCGCTCCGGGAAGCCATTCGGCCCGGCCGAGCGCGCCGCGCGCCACAGCAGCGCCCGCGACGCCTCGATCTCGATGGACATGTCGGCGAGCATCCAGGCGAGCCCCTGGAACTCCGCGATAGGCCGGCCGAACTGCCGGCGCGACTGCGCGCGCTCCAGGGCGTGGTCATAGGCGCCGGCGGCGAGACCCATCGCCACCGTCCCCGCCCCGACGCGCTGCCCGTTATAGGCGTCCATCAGCCGCCCGAAGCCGCGTGCCCAGCCGCCGGGCGGGCGCAGCACCATCTCATCCTTCACGACGAGGCCGCGCATGGCGATGTTCGCCTCGGGCATGCCGCGCAGGCCCATGGACGGGATGCGCTCGGCGGTCATGCCGTCGGGCATGCCCTCCCCGGTGCGGGCGACAATGAAGCCGCCGATGCCCTTATCCTCGCCGTCCTCGATGACACGGGCGAAGACCAGGTGCAGGCGGGAGATGCCGCCGCCGGTGATCCAGGTCTTGTCGCCGTCGATCACCCAGTCGGTGCCGCGCTTCACCGCGCGGGTGCGCATGTCGGTCGCGGCGGAGCCCGCCTCGGGCTCTGTGATCAGGATGGCGGGCTTGTCGCCAGCCAGGACGAGGTCGGCCGCGAGGCGCTTCTGCGCCTCGGAGCCATAGGCCATGATGGCGCCGACCGCGCCCATATTGGCTTCCACGGCGATGCGGCCACAGACGGCGCAGGCCTTGGCGAATTCCTCGATGACCAGGACCGCGTCGAAATAGGACAGGCCCGGCCCGCCCATCGCCTTCGGAATCGTCAGCCCCATGAAACCGGCCTCGGTCATCCGGCGAACCATGGGCCAGGGATACTGTTCGGAGCGGTCGGTTTCGGCCGCCTGAGCGGCAGCCTCCTGCGCGACTTCGCGCGCATGGTCCCGCAAGCGTGCTTCGGCGTCGGTCAGTCCATCCATGATCCCGTCATCCTCCCCTGATGCGTCGTTCGATGGCCTCGGTCGCCGCGCGATCGAGGTGCAGCGCGCGGGCGAAACTGTCGAGCCAGGCGCGTTCGGCCCCCTCGATGGATGCCGCCCCGGCCACCGCGGCGGCATAGAGTTGGGCGGCGAGCATCGGATCGCGCGCCTCCCGCGCCAGCGCCTCTGGCGTGGTATCGGCGTCGAAGGTGGCCAGCACCGCATCGCGCCCGGCGGGGCTGAGGCCCGCGGCGTCGAGCTGGTCGGCAATGCGGGCCCGCTCCTCGGAATCGATCTGCCCGTCGGCCTTGGCCACGGCGATCATGGCGCGGAGCATCAGCAGCCCCTCGCGATCCTCGGCCGAGACCGGCGGCGGGGTCGGCACGCCCGGCACGGGGTTCCAGGCATCGGACGGGGTCGGCTTGGCAGAAGGCGCACCGCCCCAGGGGCCGGTGGCCGGCACCGAACCGCCGGACTTGCCGACCGGGGCACCGCCCCAGGGGCCTGAGCGCGGCGCGCCGGCGCCGGCCGGGGCGGGCTTGCGAGACGGCGGCGTGCCGGCCGGAACAGGGTCCACCCAGCCGCCGGCGGGCTTGCCGCCACGGCGCGGCGGCGGCGCGGGCTGGGGGGCGGGTTGTTGCTGCTGGGACTTCGCCAGGGCCTCGATCGCCACCCCGGCCAGGACCGCGATCGCCCGGCCGAGTTGCTGGTTTCCGCTGCTGCGCCGCCGCGTGCCCCGCGCCGGCTTGCCGCCGCCCAGCACGGCACCGAGCACACCGCCAAGATCGAACTGCGCCATGGCCCGGATCCCTTCCCAGGCCTTCGTTGCTACAGGCCGCGCAACGCCGCCGCAATGGGGGGCACGAGCGCGCGGAATTCCTCGGCGCGCGGGCTGCGGGCGCGCCAGGCCAGCGCGATACGCCGACCGAAGGCGCCTTCGAGCGGCCGCACCGCCACATCCGCCCCGGCGGTCACCCCACCGGCCACGGCAAGGCTCGGCAGCAGCGTCAGGCCGAGCCCGCCGCCGACCATCTGCACCAGCGTGTGCAGGGAGGTCGCGGCGAATTCCTCCGACGCCGCGGCACCGGGCAGGCCGCAGGCGGACAGCGCATGATCGCGCAGGCAATGCCCGTCCTCGAGCAGCATGATCCGCTCCCCGGCCAAGGCGGCGGGCGGGATCGCCTCCTCCGCGGTCAGGCGGTGGCCAGGGGGCAGGGCGACGTGGAAGGGATCCTCCGCGATCTCGACCGATTCGATCTCCCCGCAATCGCATGGCAGGGCGAGGAGCAGCAGGTCGAGCCGACCGGATTCAAGGCTCTCGATCAGACGGTCGGTGATGTCCTCCCGCAGCCACAGGCGCAGGCGCGGGAAGGCCTCGCGCAGCCGGGGCATCAGGCGCGGCAGCAGGAAGGGACCGATGGTCGGGATGGTGCCGAGGCGCAGCGGGCCGGTCAGCGGATCGCGCGCGGTCTCGACCGTCTCGACCAGAGCGGTCAGGGCGGCGAGCGCCGTGCGGGCCCGCCCCACCAGTTCCCGGCCCAGCGGCGTGAAGACCGGACGCTTGCCACCCGTCCGTTCGAGCAGCGCGGCATCGAGCTGCCGCTCCAGGGCGAAGATGCCGGAGGACAGGGTGGATTGCGTCACCGCGCAAGCGGACGCGGCGCGGCCGAAATGGCCGTGCTCGGCGAGCGCGACGAGGTAGCGGAGCTGCTGGGGACTCGGCAGGGCGGTCATGGAGGATGAAGATTACGCGGATGATGCGCGGCACCAGGGGATGGAATGCATCACGGCCATGCGCAGGCCTGCCTGCATGCCCGGCCCCGGTTCTTCCGCCCGATGCCTGTACTGACCCCGCGCCTGCCCTTCGCGGACCCGGGCGGCGGGTCAGGCGGCGTCGGCACCCTCGCCGCTGCCGAGGCTGACCAGCGCCTCGCGATCGACCAGCTCGATGCCGGAATGGCCGTGCAGCCGGATCCAGCCGCGCTTGCGGAAGGAGGAGATGGCGCGGCTTACCGTCTCAAGCGTCAGGCCGAGGAACTCGCCGATATCGGACCGCGTCGCCGGCAGGCTGAAGATCGGGCCGGCGCGGCCGCGGCGCTCCTGCGCCTCGGTGAGGGAGATGAGGAAGGCGGCCACCCTCTCCTCGGCATTGAAGCGGCCAAGCGCGAGAATGTGATCCTGGCTCGCTGCCAGTTCCTTCACGCAGAGATCGAGGAAGCGCCGTTCCAGCGCCGGGTAGCGGCGGAAAAGCTGTTCGAGCCGCTTGCGATCCAGGCGGCAGACGGTGCCGCGCGTCAGCATCTCCGCCCCGAAGGCGTGCTCGGTCGCGGGCGTGAAACCCAGGATGTCGCCGGCGAAACGGAAGCCGATCACGGCCTGGCGGCCATCCGGCAGCACGCGCGTCAGCCGCGCCATGCCTTCCGTCAGCGTGTACACGTACCGCGCGTTGTCGCCCTGGTGGAACACGGTGTCGCGCACGTCGAGCGTCAGTCGCTCGCTCTCACCCGACATGTCATCGAGCGCCGCAACGTCGAGCGGCGCACAAAGCCCCAGGGAGCGCGATCCGCATTTGACGCAGACATTGGCCTCCGCCCCAAGGCCATCCATGAGCGCCCGGGTGCTGTCGAGTGGGTGCATGACGCGCATTCACCTGATTCGGCAGGGGATGCCCCTGCCTGTTTTCATGACCGTCGGGCCATGCCGGGCGTTGTCCCCGGATGGTTGAGGCATATCAAGTTCCGACCCATCCCGGCAAGGATCATGCGCCGGCCGGCGGTCCCGGTGGCTTGCGCGCCGTCCCGGGTGGAGGAGACTGCTGCCGGCAACGAACCGGAGAATGATCGCCTTGTCCCAGGCCGCACCTGCATTTCGCCTCGATGGCAGACGGATTCTCGTCACCGGTGCTTCGCTCGGAATCGGCCGGGCCATCGCGCTCGCCGCGGCGGCGAGCGGCGCCGCGGTGGTGCTCTCGGCGCGACGGCGGGAGGGGTTGGAAGCCGTTGCCGGTGAGATCGCCACCGCAGGCGGGAGCGCGACGATCCTGCCCTTCGACGCCGCCGATCCGGTGGCGATCCGCACCGCCATCGCCGCGGCCGGTCCGCTGGACGGGTTGGTGAACAATGCCGGCAGCGTGACGCGCGAGCCCTTCCTGGAGGCGAGCGAGCCGGAAATGGACCGAGTCCTCGCGCTGAACGTGAAGGGCGCGACCATCGTCGCCCAGGCCGTCGCGCGCGGCATGGCCGAGGCGAAGCGCGGCGGGTCCATCGTCAACATCAGCTCCGTCGCCGGCCTGGTGGGGGCGCGCAACCGCAGCCTCTACGCCGCGACGAAGCATGCGGTGATGGGGCTGACGCGGGCGATGGCGCTCGAACTCGCCCCGCTCGGCATCCGGGTGAACGCGGTCTGCCCGGGGCTGGTGAACACGCCGCTTGCGGCCGACCTGATCGCCGACCCGAAAGTGGCGGCGGCGGCGCGGGCCCGCATCCCGCTCGGGCGCATCATGGAGGCGGAGGACATCGCCGGACCCGCCATCTTCCTGCTGTCGGATGCATCCTCGGCCGTCACGGGCATCGCGCTGCCCGTCGATGGCGGGCTGACGGCGGAGTAGCGCGCCATGCCCGTCACCGTCCGCGCCTGTGGCGCCGCGCGCACCGTCACCGGCCTGTCCCTGCTGTTCGAGACGCCGCGCACCCGGTTCCTGGTCGATTGCGGCATGTTCCAGGGCCCCAAGACGCTGAAGGCGCTCAACTGGGAACCCTTCCCCTACGATCCCCGCGCGATCAACGCGGTGCTGCTGACGCATGCGCATATCGACCATTCGGGGCTGTTGCCGAAGCTCGTGAAGGAAGGCTTCCGCGGGCAGATCCATGCCACGGCGGCCACCGTCGATCTGTGTTCCGTCATGCTGCCGGATTCGGGGCATGTGCAGGAGATGGAGGTCGATCACCTGAATCGCCGGAACCGACGCCGCGGCCGGGCGCCGGTGGAACCCATCTACACCGCCGCGGATGCCGGGGTGGCGATCCAGGCCTTCCGATCCGTCCCGATGGATCGCTGGATCGCGCTGGACGCGCTGCCGGGCGTGCGGGCGCGCTGGTGGAATGCGGGGCACATGCTGGGGTCGGCCTCGATCGAGCTCGAATTCGCCGAAACCGATGGCGCGCCGCTGCGCGTGCTGGTGTCCGGCGATCTCGGCCCGGACTGCGCAGTATTCCACTACGACCCCGAAGGACCGCAGGGCGTGGATCACGTCTTCTGCGAATCAACCTATGGCGACGAGGACAAGTCCTGCGTCGGCCATGCCGAGCGCCGCGCACGGCTCGAGACGCTGGTGACGGAGGCGGTGCACCCTGACGGCGCGCTGCTGATCCCCGCCTTCGCCGTGGAGCGGACGCAGGAACTCTGCTGGGACCTGGTCACGCTGATGCAGTCAGGGCGCATCCCGCAGGCGCCGATCTTCGTGGACAGCCCGCTCGCCATCCGCGCGACGGAGATATTCCTCGACCACGCCGCCGAACTCGACCACGGGACGGAAGTGAGACGGGCGCTGCGCTCCCCGCTGCTGCACCAGACCGAGACCGGCGAGCAATCCCGCCAGATCGCGACCGTGGAAGGCTTCCACATCATCATTGCCGGGTCGGGCATGTGCGATGCCGGCCGCATCCGCCACCACCTCAAGCGCTGGCTCTGGGCGCCGGAGGCGACCGTGCTGCTCACCGGATACCAGGCGGAAGGTACGCTCGGACGGCTGCTGCTGGACGGCAAGAAGGAGGTGAAGATCCAAGGCGAGCCGATCCACGTGGCCGCCAGCATCCGCGAGATCCGCGACTATTCGGGCCATGCCGATGCGGTGGAGCTCGCCGCCTGGCTGCGCGCGCGCGGGCCGGTCACCGGGGGCGTGTTCCTGGTGCATGGGGAACCGCCGGCGATGGAAGCCCTGGCGCGCCGCGTGGCCGGCGAAGGCATCGCACGGCCGGACCAGGTGCTGATGCCGGTGCTGGACGATCGCTACCTGCTGCCGCGCGGGAGCGCGCCGGTACGACAGGACACGAAGCGGCGGCGCAGCGATCCGGCCGGGGCCGGCCGGCCCGATTGGCACAATGCCCGCGCGGCGTTGCTGCTGGGGATCGAGGAGGCCATCGAGAAGGCGCCGGATGCGGCGGCACGGGAGCGGTTGATGGGCGCGCTGCGAAAGGCGATGGAAGCGCGGTGATGCGGGGCGCGGGCGCTGGCCTGCAGGTGTGAGGTCTTGGCGATGGCGGACCGGGGAAGGGCTTCGCCCCTCCCCGAACCCCACCCCACCAAAGGCCACAGGGCCTTTGGAAACCGATACCTGGCGTTGGGCGGAACAGGTGCCCCGAAGCGCCCAAGGCAGCATCGCGCCGGACACAGCCCTCGATACTTGGTCCGAACGCTTGTGACCCGCACCAGATCAGGGTTTCCAAAGGCCCTGTGGCCTTTGGCGGGGTGAGGTTCGGAGAGGGGCGGCGCCCCTCTCCGATGCTGGCTACTGCGCCTCTTCCAACCGCGCCGTCACGCGCGGCGGCGACATGGGCAGGTCGTAGAACCGCACCCCCAGCGCGTCGTGCACCGCATTCGCGATCGCCGCCAGTGGCGGCACGATCGGCGCCTCGCCCACCCCGCGCACGCCCTGCGGGTGCTTGGGGTTCGGGATCTCGATGACGAGGGCCTCGATCATGGGCACGTCTGAGCAGACCGGCATGCGGTAGTCGAGGAAGGTCGCGTTATCGACCTTGCCGTCCTTGTCGTAGAGATATTCCTCGGACAGCGCCCAGCCGATGCCCTGCACCACGCCGCCCTGGATCTGGCCCTCGACATAGCTGGGGTGCAGCGCACGGCCGACATCCTGCGCGGCCGTGTAGCGCAGCACGCGCACGATACCGAGATCGACATCGACCTCCACATCGACGCAATGCGTGGCAAAGCCCGGATCGGCGCCGGTGGTGTTGAGCTGCACCTGCGCACCGATCGGCCCGCCCATCTCATTCGCCTTGGCGGCGAGTTCCTTGAGCGACAGCGGCGGGAATTTGCCGGCATTGTCGCCGGCCGGCAGGGCCATGCCGTCCTCCCACTTGATCGCCTCGGCGTCGATGTTCCAGATCTTCGCCGCGCGCTCCTTGAGCTGGCCGACCACCTTCTCGACCGAGGCGGTGGCCACCATCGCGGAGGCAAAGGTCACGCGGCTGCCGCCGGTGAGGTTCGAGAAGCCGATCGTCTGCGTGTCGCCGATGATGACGTTCACCTGGGAATGCTCGATGCCGAGCAGTTCCGCGACCACATTGGCGATGGATGCGCGGCTGCCGCCGACATCCGGATGGCCGGTGGTGACGACGACGTTACCATCCTCGGTGATGTTCACCTGGACGCTGCTCTCGCCGCCCGCATTGTACCAGAAGCCCGAAGCGACGCCGCGACCGCGCTTCACGCCGGGCCGCGGGTTCCTGTCGAGCGGCGCCGTGTAGTGCGGGTGCTTGCGGATGGCCTCCACCGTCTCGACGAAGGTCACGGCCCCGAAGGTCGGGCCATAGATCGCCTTGTCGCCGGCCTTGGTGCTGTTCCTGATCCGCATCTCCAGCGGATCGAGGCCGAGCTTCTCGGCAATCTCGTCCAGCACCCCTTCGGTCGCGAAGGCGCCATGCGGCGCACCAGGCGCGCGATAGGCCGCGACCTTCGACCGGTTCGAGACCACGTCGTAGCCGGTCGAGAGCACATTCGGGATGGCATAGGCCGCGAAGGAGCAGCCCACCGGCCCGCGCAGCGGCGACCCTGGCAGGCAGCCCGCCTGGAGATAGAAATCCCCCTTCGCAGCGACCAGCGTGCCGTCCTTCTTCGCGCCGATCTTCACTGTCATGAGCGAGCCTGGCGCGGGGCCGGTCGCGCGCATCACCTCGTCACGCGACATGACGATCTTCACCGGGCGGCCGGCCTTCTTCGACAGCAGCACCGCGACGGGCTCGAGATAGACGATCGTCTTGGCCCCGAAGCCGCCGCCGATCTCGGCCGGAATCGCGCGGATGTCGCTCTGCGGGATGCCCGTGAGCAGGGACGTCATCGCGCGGACCATGAACTGGCCCTGAGAGGACGACCAGATCGTCACCTTGCCGTCCGCCGCGCAAGACACGGTGCAGGCATGCGGCTCGATATAGCCCTGATGCACCGGGCGCGTCGTGAAGGTGTGCTCGACGACGACGTCCGCCTCGGCGAAGCCCTTCTCGATGTCGCCCGTCTTCAGCACCATCGTGCCGGCGATGTTGGACGGCTTGCCCTCATGCTGCAGGAAGTCGTGCAGGATCGGCGCGCCGGGCCTGATCGCGTCCTCGATCTCGATGGCGTGGGGCAGGACCTCGTAGTCCACCGCGATCAGCTTGCAGGCTTCGGCGGCGACCTCCTCATTGATCGCGGCGACGGCCGCGATCGGGTGGCCGTGGAACAGCGCCTTCTCATGCGCGAGCATGTTGCGCGCCATCCAGCGCATGTCCTGGATGCCGAGCGGCACCGGCTTGTCCACCGGGAAGGGCACGAAATCCTTCGCGGTGACGACCGCCTTCACGCCGGGCAGCGCCTCGGCCCTGGAGGTGTCGATCGACTTGATCACCGCATGCGCATGCGGACTGCGCAGGATCTTGCCCCAGACCATACCCGGCATGGCGAGGTCCGCGCTGTACTGCGCACGGCCCGTCACCTTGTCGGCGCCGTCGGGACGGATCGTGCGCGCGCCGATCCACTTATGGGACATCTCGTTCATCGCACGGCCTCCCGCATGTCGGCGGCCGTCTCCATGACGGCGCGGACGATCTTGTCATAGCCCGTGCAGCGGCAGAGGTTGCCGGCCAGGCCGAAGCGCACCTCCTCCTCCGTCGGGTCCGGGTTCTTCTCCAGGAGCGAGCGCGCGGCGATCAGCACGCCGGGCGTGCAGATGCCGCATTGCAGCGCCGCCATCTCGAGGAATTTCTGCTGCAGCGGATGCAGCACGCCACCCTCGGCCATGCCCTCGATGGTGCCGATGGACTTGCCCTCGGCCTCGACGGCCAGCATCAGGCAGGAACACATCAGCCGCCCATCGACGGTGACGGAACAGGCGCCGCAATCGCCGGTGCCGCAGCCTTCCTTGGTGCCGGTCAGGCCGAGCGGCCCGCGCAGGATGTCGAGCAGGCTGGCCGAGGCGTCGCAGAGGAACTCGACCGGTTCCCCGTTGATCGTCGTCGTCACATGCATCTTGGACATGGTGTCAGTTCCCCCCCGCGCGCTGGGCGGCGATCGCCGCGACGCGCTTAAGCAGCACGCCGGCCACCTTGGTGCGGTAGGCGATGGTGCCGCGCTTGTCATTGATGGGCTTGCAGGCGGCACGGCAGGCCGCGGCGGCCTTCTCCAGCGCCGCATCGTCCAGACGCGATCCGATCAGCGCCTTGCCCGCATCCTCGACCAGCAGGACGGTCGGCGCGACGGCACCGAGGCCGACGCGCGCCGCCGTGACCACCCCGCCTTCCATGGTGAGGTTCACCGCGAGCCCGACCACGGCAATGTCCATTTCCGTGCGCGGGATCATGCGCAGATAGGCATCGGCCGACCCCTTCGGCCGCTTCGGAAGGGTGAAGGAAACGAGGATCTCGCCGGGGGCGAGGTTGGTACGACCCGGCCCGGCGGGAACCGCTTCCACCGGCAGATCACGCGTCCCGTTCGGCCCCTGGATCGTCACGATCGCACCCGCGGCGACCATGGCCGGCACGCTGTCCCCCGCCGGCGAGGCATTGCACAGATTGCCGCCCGGCGAGGCACGCCCCTGCACCTGCTTCGACCCGATCAGGTTGATCGCCTCCAGCACGCCCGGCCAGGCCTTGCGGAAGCCCTCATGTTCGGCGAGCACCGCGCCGGAGACCGCCGCGCCGATGCGGAAGGTGCCGCCGCCGAGGTCCTCGATCGCCGTCAGCGCCGGGATCTTCTTGATGTCGATGATGGTGCCGGGCATGCGGATGCCGGCGCGCATCTGCACCAGCAGATCGGTCCCGCCCGCCAAGATGCGCGCCGCGCCCGGAGCGGCGGCGAAGGCCCGCACCGCTTCGTCGAGCGTCTTCGGCGCTAGGTACTGGATCTCTGTCATTCCTGCTTCCATCCCTCGCTGCCCGGTGTTCCGGGCATACCCTGCCGCCCGCATCGGAGCGCGGCCGGAACAGGAAGGCTATGCCGGCCGCGGCCCGGGCGGAACCCCCCTGTTGACAATGTCCCGTGTACGGGGCGACGCCTTGCACGCCGACACAGGAGGAAACCAATGGCCCGTCACCTGAAGCACAGCCGCGATGCCGAGGCGCGGGCCGAGGACGATGCGAAAGTCCGTTCGACGGTCGAAGGGATCCTCGCCGATATCGCCGCAC
This sequence comes from Roseomonas sp., assembly GCA_041906015.1. Classification (GTDB taxonomy): domain Bacteria; phylum Pseudomonadota; class Alphaproteobacteria; order Acetobacterales; family Acetobacteraceae; genus Neoroseomonas. The sequence continues at coordinate 5,608 of JAYRJZ010000073.1, read as the reverse complement.
GCGGCGACGAGGCGGTACGTGAGTTGTCGATCCGCTTCGACAAGTGGGACCGCAGCGATTTCCGCCTGACGGATGCCGAGATCCGCGACTGCCTGTCGCAGCTCTCGGCCCGCGACCTGGACGACATCCGCTTCGCGCAGGAGCAGGTGCGCAATTTCGCGCAACACCAGAAGGACGCGCTGAAGGATATCGAGGTCGAGACCCTCCCTGGCGTGGTGCTGGGGCACAGGAACATCCCGGTGAACTCGGTCGGCTGCTACGTCCCCGGGGGCAAGTATCCGCTGCTGGCTTCCGCGCATATGTCAGTGGTGACGGCGAAGGTGGCGGGCTGCCAGCGCATCATCACCTGCGCCCCACCCTTCGAAGGCCGGCCGGCGCCGGCGATCGTCGCCGCCCAGCACCTGGCCGGGGCGGATGTGATCTATTGCCTCGGCGGCATCCAGGCGGTGGGCGCGATGGCGCTCGGCACCGCGACGATCGACCCGGTGGACATGCTGGTCGGGCCGGGCAACGCCTTCGTCGCGGAAGCGAAGCGCCAATTGTACGGCCGGGTCGGCATCGACCTGTTCGCCGGGCCGACCGAGACGCTGGTCATCGCCGACGAGACCGTCGATGGCGAGCTCTGCGCCACGGACCTGCTCGGCCAGGCTGAGCACGGGCCGAACTCGCCCGCGATCCTGCTGACCAATTCCGAAAGGCTGGCGCGCGAGACCATGGCCGAAATCGAGCGCCTGCTGGGCATCCTGCCGACCGCCGCGGTCGCGCGGAAGGCATGGGAAGACTATGGCGAGGTGATCGTCTGCGACAGCGAGGAGGAGATGGTCCGCGAGGCCGACCGCATCGCCTCCGAGCATGTGCAGGTGATGACGCGCGATCCGGACTACTTCCTGAAGCACATGACCAACTACGGCGCGCTCTTCCTTGGCCCGCGCACCAACGTGGCCTATGGCGACAAGGTGATCGGCACCAACCACACCCTGCCGACGAAGAAGGCCGCGCGCTACACAGGCGGGCTTTGGGTGGGCAAGTTCCTCAAGACCGTGACGTACCAGCGGGTGCTGACGGATGAGGCGTCGGCGATGATCGGAGAATACTGCTCGCGCCTGTGCATGCTGGAAGGCTTCGCCGGCCATGCCGAACAGGCGAATATCCGGGTGCGCCGCTATGGCGGGCGGAACATTCCCTACGGCACGGCGGCGGACTGATCCGATGCAGCTTCCGAAGACACCGAGCTTCCGGCTGGACGGGAAGCGCGCGCTGGTGACGGGCGCGGGGCGCGGCATCGGCCTCGCCGCCGCGGCGGGCCTCGCCGAAACCGGCGCGCATGTGACCCTCGCCGCGCGCACGGCGAGCGAGATCGCCGCCGCCGCCGAGGCCATCCGCGATGCGGGCGGGGCAGCGGATACGCTGGTGGTGGACCTGATGGATGTGGCGGCGGCCGAGGCCGCCATCGCCGCTGCCGCGCCCTTCGACATCCTGGTCAACAACGCCGGCACCAACCGGCCCAAGCCCTTCATTGACGTCACGCATGACGATTACGATGCGGTGATGGACCTCAACCTGCGCTCGGCCTTCTTCGTCGCGCAGGCCGTGGTGAGGCGACTGATCGCGGCGGGCCAGCCTGGGTCGATCATCAACATCTCCTCCCAGATGGGCCATGTCGGGGGTGCCAATCGCACCATCTACTGCGCGTCCAAATGGGGCATGGAAGGGATGACCAAGGCGATGGCCGTGGACCTCGCCGCGCATCGCATCCGGGTCAACACCGTCTGCCCGACCTTCATCGAGACACCGCTGACGCGCCCCTTCTTCGAGGATGCCGCCTTCAAGACGAGCGTGTTGTCGAAGATCAAGCTCGGCCGCATCGGCCAGGTGGAGGATCTGATGGGTGCGATCGTCTTCCTCGCGGGCGATGCCTCGGCGCTGATGACGGGATCCTCCATCGTGGTCGATGGCGGCTGGACCGCGGATTAAGGGAGAACCACCAATGAAGCACTGCATCGTTCAGGATGAAGGCCGGCTGCGTATCGTCACGCTGAACCGGCCCGAGGTGATGAACGCCCTGCATTCCGAGGCGCATCACGAGCTCGAACAGGTCTGGGACGACTTCGCCGCCAATCCTGACCTCTGGGTCGCGATCGTCACCGGCGCGGGGGATCGCGCCTTCTCGGCGGGCAACGACCTGAAGATCCAGGCGGCCGGCAAGCGCGGCCCCTCCGCGCGCACGGGCTTCGCGGGGCTGACGCTGCGCTTCGACCTCGACAAGCCCGTGATCGCGGCCGTGAACGGCGTCGCGATGGGCGGCGGCTTCGAGATTGCCCTCGCCTGCGACATCATCGTCGCGGCGGAGAATGCCGTCTTCGCCCTGCCCGAACCGCGCGTCGGGCTGATCGCCGGCGCCGGCGGCGTGCATCGCCTGCCGCGCATGATCGGGCAGAAGCAGGCGCTGGGGATGATCCTCACCGGCCGGCGCGTGCCTGCGGCGGAAGGCAAGGAGCTTGGCTTCGTCAACGAGGTCGTGCCGCAAGGCCAGGCGCTGGAGGCCGCGAAGCGCTGGGCCGCGCAGATCCTGGAATGTTCGCCGCTCGCGGTGCGTGCGTCGAAGCAGGCGGTCTATACCGGCATGGACAAGCCCACGCTGCGCGAGGCGATCACCACCATCTACCCCGCGCAGCAGCGCAACCTCGAGAGCGAGGACTACATCGAAGGCCCCAGGGCCTTCGCCGAGAAGCGCAAGCCGGCCTGGAAGAACCGCTAATCCGCCGGCCCGCCATAGGGGTAGTAATCCGCGATCCGCAGGTTCTCATAGGGCAGCGCATCGAGCCGGACCGTGCCGAGGAAGGGCTCGTCCGGCTCGACCAGCAGGATGGTCGGCGCGAAGCCGCTGTCGTCGAAGCCACGGCGGAAATGCACGCGGGACTTGATGGCGATGACGTCGTAGTCGGCGGGTGACAGACCCAGGCTCCAAAGCTCGTCCGGCTCCATGATCTGGACCAGGAAGGGGCTGAGCACGACGACATTGCCCTCGCCGAAGGCGATGGCAATCCAGGACTGGCCCTTGCCCGTTGCGCGCGCCGTCGTGGCATCGGCGACGAGCAACACGCGCCCGGCGATGCGCACCGGTTCGCCCGCCGAGGGATCGACGCGGCCGCCGATCTCGACTTCCACCGCATCGCCGGGCTTGGCATCGGAGAGCGACGCGATTGCCTCCGGCGCCGCGATCGTCGCGACGAGCGTGCGCTTCAGCCCCTGGTCCAGGATCTCCCGCAGCAGCCAGGTGGCATAGCCGGACCGGTCGCTGTGGTCGGCCAGCACGACCGGCGAACGGCCTTCGGCAACGGCCTGCTTCGCCAGCACCACGCCCTCATCCATGCGATGCACCGTGGCACTGGCCGTCAGTTCCGCGCGGCGGCGCCAGGCCCAGCGGGCCATGTCCTCGGCGACGCGCCCGGCCAGCTCCGGCTTGTCGTTGCTGATCACCTGGAAGGTCATGCCGGCATCCGGCACGTCCGACCAGGGAAAGCCGAAATAGACATTGACGAAGAGGTCCGGCTCCCGCGCCTCCCACACCAGCGCGCGCTGGATCAGGTCGGACCAGGGCGATGCGCCGGTCCATTGCAGCACGGTCGGTGTCAGTATCGGGAGCCTGCGCGTCACGCTGGTGGGCGCGTAGTCGCCGCGGATCGCGCGCACCAGCATCCGCGCCGCGCGCTGGCCCTGCAGATGCATGTCGTAATGCGGGAAGTACTTCACCGCGAAGGCGAAGTCGGCATGGCGGAGGAATTCCGCATCCTCATTGCCATGCGGATCGAAGGTCGCGGCGATGCGCGCGTCAGGGCCCAACACTGCCCGCACGCGCTTGGCGATCTCGGCCTCCGGCCGAGGCACGCCGCGCACGCCCATCGCGCCGTGCAAGGCGAGATAGGCGCCGTCGAAGGGCCCCTGCGCCTTCAGTTCCTCGATCTGGCGGCCGAGGAAGGTCTCGAAGGCCTCGTTGGTGATCCAGCCGGAGCCTGTGCCCGTCTTCGGCCAGAGCGGCGATTCGATACCGACCAGCTCAACGCCGTCATACTCGCGCGCCACCTGCACGAAACCGCCCATGTAGCCCTTGGGATCGGTCGCCAGCAGCGCCTCCCCTGCCGCCGGCGAGCCGGCATAGCGGAAATCCTCCTCGGTCGTGTCGAAGGGCAGGAAGGTGACGGTCTCGTGCGCGAATTGCAGGACGGCGAGGCGCATGTCTCAGAAGCGTTCCGGCCGATAGGGCGTCGGGTCGATGAAGGGCGTCTCGCCATCCATCATCTCGGCCAGCATGCGTCCGGTGGTCGGGCCCAGCGTAAAACCCTGATGCGCATGGCCGAAGGCGCACCAGATGCCCTGCTGGTTCGGCAGCTTGCCGATGATCGGCAGCATGTCCGGCGTGCAGGGGCGCACGCCCATCCAGGGTTCGCGTTCCACCGCATCGCCCAACGGCAGCAGGGTGCGCGCGACGGGTTCCGCACGGGCGAGCTGCACCGGCGTCGGCGCCTCGTCGATGCCGGCGAACTCCGCGCCCGTGGTCAGCCGCACGCCGGCGCGCATCGGCGCCAGCAGGAAGGCGCTTTCCGTATCCAGGATCGGCCGGTTCAGGACGGCATTGCCCTGCAGGGCGAAATGCTTGTGGTAGCCACGCTTGCCGAAGGTCGGCGGATCATAGCCCAGCGGCTTCGTCACCTTGTTCGCAAAGGCACCAAGCGCGACGACGACCTGTTCCGCCTCGGCGGGGCCGTTCACCGTCTGCACCCGCCAGCCCGTGCCGCTGCGGGTGAGTGATGTCGCGTCGCCGGTGACGAAGCGCCCGCCTGCTGCATCGAACTGCCGCGCATAGGCCATGACCAGCCCGTGCGGGTCGCTGCACGACACCGGATCGGTCCAGCGAATCGCGCCATAGCGGGTCTTGAGCAGCGCCGGCTCGGCCTCGGCGAGCTGCTTGCCGTCCATCGCTTCGAAGCCCACGCCGTGCAGGCGCTTGCCTTCCTCGGCCTGGGCGAGGGCGAGGCTGAAGCTGGCTTCGTCCGAGAACATGCGGATCCAGCCGATCGGGCGCAGCAGCGGCATCGCATCCGTATCGCGCGCGAAAGCGTAGTGCTCGTCGAGGCAGGTCTCGATGAGCTTGGCATAGGCCTCGGCGATCACCGCATAGCGCTGCGGCTCGGAATTCCACCAGTAGCACAGCAGCGGCGTCGCGAGGCCCGGCAGCGCGCCCCAGTGATAATAGGCGTCGATCGACTTGTTACGCGCGATGCGCAGGATCTCGGACATGTCGCGCGGAAAGGGGTGCGGATGCACCGCCTCGCGCTGGATCAGCCCGCCATTGCCGAAGGAGGCACCGAGCCCCGGTTCCTGCTTGTCCACCAACAGCACGTCATGGCCGCGCCGGCGCAGATGCAGCGCCACCGAAACCCCGACCATGCCCGCACCCAGAACGATCACCGAAGAAGGCATGCCGCCAAGGTCCCCATGTCAGTTGTGCGTGATCTGCGCATTGTCGATCCCATCGATCAAGCCGGCTTCAGCCGGGCGTGGCCACGCGCCGGCCGATCGCCTGCGCGATGCGCGCCTGATCCGCCAC
>JAYRJZ010000072.1:0-27412 GCA_041906015.1 Roseomonas sp. | reverse complement strand
GATCCGCATCACCATGAAGCTGATGCCGGCGATGCGCGCGCAGAAATGGGGCCGCGTGATTGTCGTCGGTTCCTCGGGCATGCAGCATCCGATCCCGTTCCTCGCGCTGTCGAACACGCTGCGGGCGTCGATCTGGGCCTGGCTGAAGACGCTCTCGGGCGAGGTCGCGGCCGATGGCGTGACGATGAACGTGCTGGCGCCGGGGTCGATCCGCACCGACCGCATCACCCAGACCGCCGCCTCCCGCGCCGAGAAGGCCGGCACGACGGTCGATGAGGAGATCGCGCGCGCCGGCAAGGAAGTCCCGGCGGGCCGGGTGGGCGAGCCGAACGAATACGGCCCGATGGGCGCCTTCCTCGCGGGCGAGACCGGCTCCTACATCACCGGTTCGATGGTCCGCGTGGATGGTGGCCGCGTGCGGTCGATGCTGTAAGCCTGCACTGAACCAGGAATCACGACGATGCTGCCGAACCTGACCCCGGATGTGGAACTCGCCGAGGAACTCTTCGCGGGGCTCAGGGCCGGCAGCACGGATGGGGAGGGCGTGACGCGCGAGGCCTATGGCCCCGGCGAACGCATGGCCCATGCGCTGGTGCGCGCGGCGGCGGAGCGCTTCGGCCTCGAATGCAGCAACGATGTCGCGGGCAATCTCTACATGACGCTGCCGGGCACGGACCGCGCGGCGAAGCGGATTCTCATCGGCAGCCATCTCGATTCCGTCCGCGAGGGCGGCAACTACGATGGCGCGGCGGGCGTGCTGGCCGGGCTTGCCGCGGTGGCGGGGATGAAGCGCGCGGGCTTCGTCCCCGGGCGCGACATCACCGTCATGGCGATCCGCGCCGAGGAAGCCGGCGCCTGGTTCCCGGTATCCTATCCCGGCTCACGCATGGCGCTTGGCCTGTTCAAGCCGGATGGGCTGCAGATCTGCCGGCAGGATTCCGGTCGCAGCCTGGCCGACCACATGCGCGAGGAAGGCTTCGACCCGGAGGCGGTGGCGCGCGGCGAGCACGCGCTGGGCCCGCACAACGTCGCGGGCTACCTGGAACTGCATATCGAACAGGGGCCGGTGCTGGACGCCGAGCAGGTGCCCATCGGCATCGTCACCGGCATCCCCGGCAGCCGCCGGCTGCGCCAGGGCCGCGTGATCGGCGAGTACAACCATTCCGGCGCGACGCCGCGCAAATACCGCCGCGATGCGGCCGCGGCGCTGGCCGAACTGGTCCACCGCATGGATGAGGAATGGTGCCGGCTCGACACCATGGGCCATGTGCTGGTCTGCACCTTCTGCACCATGGCGACCACGGCCGAGGCCGGCTTCACCAAGATCGCGGGGGAGGCGACCTTCCAGCTCGATGTGCGCAGCGTCTCCCCCCATGCCTGCGACCTGATGTTCGAGGCGCTGCACCGCTTCATGGAGGAGATCGAGGCCCGCCACGGCGTGCGCTTCGACTGCGGCCCCGAGACGGGCAGCCGTGCGGCGATCATGGACCCCGATATCCGCGCGGGGCTGACGCGCGCGGCGGATGCGCTTGGCATCGCGCATCTGGAGATGGCCTCGGGCGCCGGCCACGATGCGGCGGCCTTCGGGGAGGCGAAGATCCCGTCCTCCATGCTGTTCGTGCGCAACCAGAACGGCAGTCACAATCCGCAGGAAGCCATGCGGATGGAGGATTTCGCCGCCGCCTGTGCGGTGGTCCAGCGCTGGGCGGCGGAGGCTGCGCAGTAATCCTGCCCGTCTTCTGAGCGGCGTCTGCCATTTCGCGAGCAGCCCGCCCGCCATGCCGGGCGAGGCATGGCAGAATGGCCCCCTGGCGCTCTTCTGGTCACCGGCCGCACGGGCTATGCATGCCTGCGGCTTTCGATTTCACCCTACCGGGACAGCATGACATCCGACATGGCCAAAGCACGCCTCGCCGTTGATATTGGCGGCACTTTCACCGACCTCGCCATCGAGAAGGGCGAGCAGCGCTGGACCGCCAAGGTCCTCACCACCCCCGCCGCGCCCGAGAAGGGCGTGCTGGAAGGGGTGAAGCAGGTTCTCGCCAAGGCGGGCATGGCGGCTGCCGACCTGGATCTGCTGATCCATGGCACGACGCTTGCGACCAATGCGATCATCGAGCGCAAGGGCGCGAAGACCGCCCTGCTGACGACCGAGGGCTTCCGCGATGTCCTCGCTCTCGCCAATGAGGCGCGCTACGACCAGTACGACCTGAACATCGAGCTGCCGCAGCCGCTGGTGCGCCGCCGCTGGCGCGTGGCCGTGCCGGAACGGCTGGACAATACCGGCAAGGTGCTGTTGCCGCTGGATGAGGCGGCGGTGCGCGCTCAGGTGGAATTCCTGAAGGGCGAAGGCATCGAGAGCCTCGCCATCGGCTTCCTGCACGCCTTCGTGAACCCTGCGCATGAGATCCGCGCGGCGGAGATCGTGAAGGAGATGTGGCCCGAGGTGAAGGTCTCGCTGTCGTCCGAGGTCTCGCCCGAGATGCGCGAATGGGAGCGTTTCTCGACCACCGTTGCCAATGCCTATGTGCAGCCGCTGATGGCTTCCTATCTCGGCCGGCTGGAAGTGGGGCTGCGCGAGGCGGGCCTCGCCTGCCCGGTCTTCCTGATGCTGTCGGGCGGCGGGTTGACGACGATCGAGACCGCGTCGCGCTTCCCGATCCGCCTGGTGGAATCCGGCCCGGCGGGCGGGGCGATCTTCTCGGCCTTCGTCGCGAAGCAGCGCGGCTTCGACAAGGTGTTGTCCTTCGACATGGGCGGCACCACCGCGAAGGTTTGCCTGATCGACGATTTCCGCCCGCAGGCGTCCCGCACCTTCGAAGTGGCTCGCGTCGGCCGCTTCAAGAAGGGCTCCGGCCTGCCGCTGCGCATCCCGGTCATTGAGATGGTGGAGATCGGCGCCGGTGGTGGGTCCATCGCCCAGGTCGATTCCATGGGCCGCATCCAGGTCGGTCCGGAATCCGCGGGCGCCGATCCGGGCCCGGCCTGCTATGGCCGTGGCGGCACGCATCCGGCGGTGACGGATGCGAACCTCTCGCTCGGGCGGTATGAGCCCTCGCTCTTCGCCGGCGGGTCGCTGCCGCTGAAGCCGGAACTGTCGCTCGCCGCGCTTGGCGAACATGTCGGCGGCAAGCTCGCGCTCTCCGCCGAGATGGCGGGCCTCGGCGTGGTCGAGATGGTGGACGAGAACATGGCGAACGCCGCGCGCGTCCACGCCATCGAATCCGGCAAGGGCTATGACGGCCGCTTCGTCATCGCCTTCGGCGGCGGCGGGCCGGTGCATGGCTACCGGGTCTGCGAGAAGATCGGCGTGAAGCGCATGCTGGTGCCCTCGGGCGCCGGCGTGGGCTCCGCCATTGGCTTCCTGCGCGCACCGGTGGCGTATGAAGTCGTGAAGTCGCTCTACCAGCGCTTCGGGTCCTTCGACCTCGCCGCGGTGAACGGGCTGCTGGCCTCGATGTCGGCCGAGGCGACGCAGGTCGTCTCGGAAGGCGCCTTCGGCGCGGCGGTCGAGGAAACGCGCATCGCGTACATGCGCTATGTCGGCCAGGGGCATGAGATTGCCGTGCACCTGCCCCCGCGCGCGCTGACCGTGGCCGATGTCGCCGCGATCCGTGCCGACTACGATGCGGAATACACCCGCTTCTACGACCGCCCGGTGCCGGGTTCGGATGTGGAGATCCTCTCCTTCGCCGTCACCGTCCGCACGGTGGAGGCGCATGTCGAACCGGCCGCACCCGTGGCCGATGCGCCCGCGCCCAAGCCCATCCGCACCCAGATGGTGCGCGACACGGCGACGGGCGAAGTGACCGAATGGCCTGTCTATGACCGCGAGCATATGAACCCGGGCGCCACCGTCCACGGCCCCGCCATCGTGGCGGAGGCGGAGACCAGCACCCTGATCGGCCCGTCCTGGATCTGCCGGATGGATGGGCTCGGCTATCTCGACCTGACGCAGGAGGCCGCGTGATGAGCAAGGAAACCGGGGCGCTTGCCCAGATCCAGCGCCAGATCCAGTGGAACCGCCTGATCGCGGTGGTCGAGGAACAGGCGCAGACCATGATCCGCACCGCCTTCAGCACCACGGTGCGCGAGGCGGGCGATCTCTCGGCCGGCGTCTTCGATCTTGAAGGCCGCATGCTGGCCCAGGCGGTGACCGGTACGCCGGGCCATGTGAATTCCATGGCCGAGGCCGTGGGCCACTTCCTGAAGAAGTTCCCTGCCGCCGGCATGAAGCCGGGCGACCACTACATCACCAACGATCCCTGGCTCGGCACCGGCCACCTGCACGACCTCACCGTCGTCACGCCGGCCTTTCGCAAGGGCAAGATCGTCGGGCTGTTCGCCAACACGGCGCACATCATCGACATCGGCGGCCTCGGCATGGGGCCGGAGGGGCGGTCGGTCTTCGAGGAAGGCCTCTACATCCCCATCGTGAAGTGCTTCGACCAGAACGTCGCGAACGAGACCTTCTTCGACTTCATCCGCATGGGGTCCCGCACGCCGGTCGAACTCGAAGGCGACATCTACTCGCTCTGCGCCTGCAATGACGCCGGCGCCAAGCGGCTCGTCGAGATGATGGACGAGTTCGAGATGGACAGCCTCGACGAGATCGCGGCCTACATCTTCGACGCCTCCACCCGCGCGACGGTCGCCGAGATCGCCAAGCTGCCGCGCGGCACCTTCCATGCGGAGATCACCTCGGACGGGTATGAGGCGCCGGTCACGCTGAAGGCCGCGATGACCACGCATGACGACCGGATCGTGGTGGATTTCGCCGGCACCTCCGGCCTGTCGGGGCGCGGGATCAACGTGCCGCCGGCCTATTGCCGGGCCTATTCCTGCTTCGGCATCAAGGTGGTGGTCGCGCCGGAAGTGCCGAACAACTGGGCGTCGTTGCTGCCCTTCCAGATGGACATCCCGGAAGGCTGCATCCTGAACGCGCCGCGGCCCTATCCGGTGTCGGTGCGCCATGTGGTGGGACAGCTTCTGCCCGACCTGATGATGGGCTGCCTGCATCAGGCGGTGCCGGACCGGGTGGTGGCGGAAGGATCGTCCGCCCTGTGGAACCCGCCGTTGCGCGGCGGATCGCAGGTGTCGGGCCAGGCCGCCGAGACCGAGGATTTCGAGATCATCACCTTCAATTCCGGCGGCACCGGCGCGCGCCCGACCAAGGACGGGCTGGACGGCACGGCCTTCCCCTCCGGCGTGCGCACCATGCCGGTGGAGGCGACCGAGAACGTCGCGCCGGTGATCTTCTGGCAGAAGCAGTTCCGCCCCGATTCGGCCGGTGCCGGTCGCACCCGCGGCGGCTTCGGCCAGGTGATGGAGATCGGCGCGAAGGGCGATGCCGAATTCGCGGTGAACGCCATCTTCGACCGCGTCGCCAACCCGCCCAAGGGGCGCGAGGGCGGCGGGAACGGCGCGGCCGGCTGGGTGGGGCTGAACGATGCCAACGGCACCGTGCTGCGCACCAAGGGCTTCCAGGTCATCCCGAAGGGCCGCCGGCTGCTGCTGAAGCTGCCCGGTGGCGGTGGTATGGGCGACCCAAAGGAACGCGACCCCGCGCTGGTGCAGCGCGATGTCGAGGATGGGCTGGTCAGCGCCGAGGCCGCACGGACGGTCTATGGCGTGAAGGGCTGATCCGCCTCCCCCTGGCGGTCCGCTGCGCCCGGGGCCATGATCGGTTCCGGGCGCGCCGGCTATGCGGGCCCAACCAGGGGGAAGGCTGGGCGATATGACGCTGCTGATCGGCGCGGGGGTCTTCGTCGTGACCTTCGCCTTCGGGTTGATTGGCCTCGTCCTGCATCGGGCCCTGCTCGAGGATCATCGCAGCGGCGAGTCGAAGGACGTGGTGCGCTTGGTCCAGGCCTTCATCGCCTCGATCGCGACGCTGGTCCTCGGCCTCCTCATCGCCTCCGCCAACAGCCATTACCGGGAACAGGCGGACGGCGCCTCGGCGCTCGCGGCCGACATCATGGTGCTCGACGGCGCACTGGCCCATACCGGCGCCGCGGCTGCCGGCTCCCGCGCCGCCCTGCGCCGCATGCTGAAGGCCGCGATCGAGGCGCATGTGCTCGAAGCGCGCTCCGATACGACGGCGATGATCGATCCGCAGCATCTCGATGCCTTCTACGAGGCGATCGCTAGCATGCGGCCGGCCAATGCGGCGGAGCAGGCGGCGCAACAGCAGGCGCTGGCGATCGCGTCTCGCCTGGTTCAGGCGCGCACGACCTTGCTGGTGCGCGACGTGACCGATGACCTGCAATGGCCCTTCCTCGGGGTGCTCGTGTCCTGGCTGTCGCTGATGTTCCTCGCCATGGGGCTCTTCGTGCGGCCCAACGCGATCATCGTGCTGGCGATCGGGGCCGGGTCCCTGGCGGTGAGCGGGGCGATTTTCATGATCCTCGAATTGCAGAACGCCCATGCGGGGCTGTTGCGTATCTCCGACGCGCCGCTGCGCTTCGCCTTCGAGCAGCTCGAACAGGTGTCGCGCTGATCAGCCGACCTGCAGTTCCTGCAGGGCCTGTTCCAGTTCCTGGAAGCTCGGCATATGGCCGCTCGGGACCATCTTGCGCCCCGTCTCGACAGCCACCTGCGGGGCGTTGCCGTGCAGATGCGCGAACAGCACGGCGCGGATCACTTCGAAGAACTTGCTTTCCTCATCGACCACGCCCTTGAGCCGCGCGGCGAAGGGCCCCATCAGCCCATAGGCGAGCAGCACGCCGAGGAAGGTGCCGACCAGCGCGCCACCGATCATCTTGCCCAGCACCGCCGGCGGCTCGCTGATCGCGCCCATGGTCTTGATCACGCCCATCACGGCAGCGACGATGCCGAGCGCGGGCAGCGCATCCGCCATGGCCTGCATGGCGTGGGAGGGGTGCATCTCCTCCTCCTTCATCTTCTTCAACTCGCGCGCCATCACGTCCTCGATCTGGTGCGGGTCGTCGGCGTTCATGCCGACCATGCGCAGGTAGTCGCAGATCAGCGGCACGACGTGGTGGTCGGCGGCGATGCGCGGGAACTTGTTGAAGGCCGGGCTCTCCTCGGGTTTTTCGATATGCGGTTCAAGGGCCATCGGCCCCTTGGTCTGGGCGAGGCGCACCAGGTAGTAGAGCAGCGACAGCAGGTCCATGTAGTCCTGCCGCGTGTACTTCGCGCCCTTGAGCAGCTTCCCGAAGCCGCCGCCGACGTGCTTCAGGTCGGCGATGCTGTTGGCCATGACCAGCGTGCCGATCGCGGCGCCGCCGATGATGGCGAATTCGAAGGGCAGGGCCTTGAGGATGATGTCGAGATGCCCGCCGGCGGCGATGTAGCCACCGAAGACGCAGACCAGCAGGAAGCCGAGGCCGGCAAGCGAGATCATGGGGCGGCGTCCGGGTTCTGGCGCAGGACCGTGATGGAGACGCGGCGGTTCGCCGCCGCGTTGGGATCGTCGGGCATCAGCAATTGCCGGTCGGCATGGCCGGAGACGCTGCGGATGCGGGATTCGGGAAGCCCGGCCTCGACCAGCAGGCGGCGCGTGACATTGGCGCGCTCGGCCGAGAGGTCCCAGTTGCTGCGCTCGCCCCCGCCGCGGAAGGGGGTGGCGTCGGTATGCCCGGCGATGGCGATGGGGTTGGGCAGCCGGGCGGCGGCCTGGGCGACGCGGGCGAGCAGCGCGCGGGCGCGGTCGTTCGGCGCCGTGCCCCCCAGGGCGAACATGGGCTGACGGTCGGCGTCGATGAGCTGGATGCGCAGCCCCTCCGGCGTCTGTTCCACCAGCATCTGGCGCGCGAGGTCGGCGAGCGCCGGGTCCGCGGCGACCGCCTCGCGGATCTGCCGGGCCGCGGCCTCGAAGGCCTCGCGTTCGCGCCGGGCGAGTTCCTGGCGCAGCGCGGCCTCGCCCAGCGCCTCGGGCCGGGGTTCGGAGGCGGGGGCGTCGGAGGGGCCGCCCTGTGGCGCCTCGGGTCCCGCCAGGGCGCCGGGCGGGGTGGCCAGGGTCAGCCGGGGGCTTTCCGCCTCCTCCGGCCCTTCGGGGCCGTCGCGGCGGGTCATGGGGCGGGCGGGGGTATCGGTGTCGTCTTCCTCGATGTCCATCACCACCGGCAGGCGGCCGGGTTGGATCGTCATCGCCCCTTGGGTCGATGTGACGTTGCCGTCGTCATTGGGCGTGGTGCCGCCGAAGGGCTGCCCCGACCCCGAGACGGAGCGCGCCAGCAGGTTGGTCGGCGCGAAATAGTCGGCGAGGCCCCGGCGCTGCTCCTCCGTCGTTGCGTTCAGCAGCCACATCAGCAGGAAGAAGGCCATCATGGCGGTGACGAAATCGGCGTAGGCGACCTTCCACGCGCCGCCATGGTGGCCGTGCTCTCCGCCTTCCTCGCGCTTGATGACGATGGTGCCGCCGCCCTTCGCACCTTTTGCCTTGCCGGACATCGCGGGGAGACTGCGCCGGGCGTGCTGACTATTTCGCTAATCTCCCGTCGCGGCGGCGCCGCGATGGGGAGACTTTGTTTGCCCTCAGGCGCCGGGCGCCGGCTTGGCTTTCGCGCCATGCGCTGGCGCATCGGGGATGGCGGGCGGTCTGGGTGCGGTCGCGCCTTGCGCTCCCGGATCGCGGCAAGGCCGCGATCCGAGATCGGCAGGCCGTGATCCTGCCTGGGGTGGCGCCGCCGCCGCGTGTCTCTCGCGTGACATGTGCCGGGTGCTATGGTTTCGTCGGAGCCGTATGGATCTTCCCACCCCCGCCCTGGGCGCGCCGGCCGAGACCGCGCCCTTCCTCATCCAGCGCCCGGCGCGGCAGGCCATGCCGATCGTCTTTGCCTCGCCGCATTCGGGGCGGGACTATCCGGAACGCTTGGTCGCGGCGGCGCGCCTGGCTCCCCTCGCGCTTCGCCGGAGCGAGGATTCCTTCGTCGACGAACTCTTCGCCGCCGCGCCGGGGCTGGGCGCGCCGTTGATCGCGGCGACCTTTCCGCGCGTCTGGTGCGATGTGAACCGCGAACCCTGGGAACTCGACCCGGGGATGTTCGACGGGCCGCTGCCGCCCTGGGTCAATACCTCAAGCCCCCGGGTGGGGGCGGGGCTCGGCACCATCGCGCGCATCGTCGCGACCGGGGAGACGGTCTATCGCCGCCGCCTCACCTTCGCCGAGGCGGAGGAGCGGGTCCGCCGCTGCTGGGAGCCATATCACGCCGCGCTGGCGCAGCTCCTGGCGGAAACCCGGGCCCGCTTCGGCTTCTGCCTGCTGATCGACTGCCATTCCATGCCGGCCCACCCGGCCCAGATCGCCAACCCACCCGATTTCGTGCTGGGCGATGCCCATGGCACCGCCTGCGCCCCGCGCGCGACGCGGCTGGTGGAGGAGGTGCTGCTCGGCCTCGGCTATCGCGTCCGGCGCAACGATCCCTATGCCGGGGGCTATGTGACGCGCCATTACGGCCGCCCGCGCGACGCCGTGCATGCCCTGCAGATCGAGATCGCGCGGTCGCTCTACATGGATGAGGCCCGTATCGAGCGGAGTGCCGGGCTGCTGCCCCTGGCGCGGGACCTGACGGCCCTGATGGGCCATCTGGCCAGGACGGACTGGTCCTTCCTCCGGACATGATGCGGCGCAACACGGCGTAGAAGATTTTTCTCCATTTGGAGAAAATTATTCTACATTATGCCGGAAAAAAGAAAGGCGGTGCCCGAAGGCACCGCCAAGTTTAGGGAGGAAACGTCCAAGAAAGACAGCGAGTGGCGAGGCCAACTCGCTGCGAGGCGGAACTTATGCGCCTCGCCAGCCCGCTGCAAGAGGCTTTTTGCATTGCAGCAAAAATGGCGCGACGCACCATGCCGACGCAGGTTTGTTGCGTGGCACGGGCCTTGCGGTTGCGAAGGCATGTGCTTGGCCCCGTCGACGCCCCCCTTCACCCGTCTGGTCGTGCTCGGACTCCTGGTCATGGGGGTGGGCGTCCAGGCGGATGCGCGGGCCCAGAGTGCCCCTCCGGCGGGTCCCGGCGCCGCGTGCCGGGCGGCAATCGCCATTGCCGAACGCGAACGGGGCGTGCCGGCGGGCCTGCTGCAGGCGATCGGCCGGGTGGAGTCAGGTCGCCGCGACCCGGAAAGCGGCCAGTTCGCCCCCTGGCCCTGGACCATCAACGCCGAGGGGCGCGGCATGTTCTTCCCGACGCGGGAGGCAGCGATTGCCGAGGTGCGGCAGCTTCAGGCCCGCGGCGTGCGGCTTATCGACATCGGCTGCATGCAGGTGAACCTCCATCATCACCCCAACGCCTTCCCCGGTCTGGAACAGGCCTTCGACCCGCTGGCCAATGCCCGCTACGCCGCGCAATTCCTGTCCGAGCTGCGCAGCAATACCCAGGACTGGGCGCGCGCGGCCGGGCACTACCATTCGCAGACGCCCGAACGGGCCGAACCCTATCGCACCCGGGTGCTCCAGGCCTGGGCGGGGGAACAGGGACGACCGCCGGGCGACCCGGCAGCCGAAGCCGCGCTGCTGGCGCGCTTCGCCGCCGGCGGCAGCGGGCCGCTGAGCCTGACCAACCGGGCGGAACGGGCGCAGGTGATGCCGGTCGCGCCCGGGGCGGCAGGGCAGGGGCGGGGGCTGGAGGCGTATCGCGCGGCACCGATCGCGGCGATCGGGCGGGTGGTGCCGGCGCCGCAGCCGGTGCGGACGCCGCCGGCGCCATCGCGGGTGTTGTTCTTCCGGCGGCCGGCGTGAGGGGGCGAAGCGGGGCAGCGCCCGCGCGCGTGATGGCGATGCTGGAAGATTGGAGGGGCGTTGCCCCTCCAAACCACCCCACCAAAGGCCGAAAGGCCTTTGGAAACCTCGACTTGGCACTGCGCGCCACCGCCGGGATCGATGCCGAAGCCCGCTCCTGCGCCCGAAGCGCGCTTGGCGGCCGTTCCATGACCGTCCGGCCCGGTGCCAGGTGCCGGCGGTCCAGGCCACACGGTGGCCTGGCGGGGTGAGGTCCGGAGAGGGGCAGCGCCCCTCTCTGGTCTGACCTTCGCGCGTATGGGCCGGCACCCCTCCCATTCCACAGCCAAGCCGCATGGATCATCGGCAAGGCCTCCCGGCCTCGACCGGGTGAGGCCCGGAACCGTCAGACCTCCGGCTTCCCCAGCGATACGCCACCTGTCGGCGCCGCGGTCCGTCCGCCATCGACCACGTACTGCGCCCCGGTCACGTTGCCCGCCAGGTCCGAGCAGAGGAACAGCACGACATTCGCGACTTCCTCCGCCGTGCCGTAGCGGCGGAGCGGCAGGCCGGCGGTGTAGCGTTCCTCGACCCCGCCCGGATTGTTGGGCGAGATCTGCTTCGCCAGGTCCTCGATCATGCGGGTCGCGATCGGCCCCGGGCAGACGGCGTTGACGCGGATGCCGAGGGGGCCGACCTCGGCCGCCGCGACCTTGGTCAGTCCGATCACGGCATGCTTGGACGCGACATAGGCCGGCATGCCCGGCGTGGCGATCAGCCCGGCGGTGGAGGCGGTGTTGACGACAGCGCCGGACCCCTGGCGGATCATTACCGGCAGGACCTGGCGCAACCCGAGGAAGACGCCCTTCACGTTCACGCCGATCACGGCGTCGAACTCGGCTTCCTCGTAATCGGCGGTCGGGACGACGCGGCCCTCGATGCCGGCATTGTTGTGGAAGCAGTCGATGCGGCCGAAGGCGTCGAGCGCGCGGGCGACATAGGCCTTCACATCCGCCATGCGCGTCACGTCGGCGGCGACGGCGAGGGCGCCGCTGCCGATCTCGGCCGCAACGGCGGCGGCGGCGTCAGCGTCCCGGTCCACCACCAGCACCTTCGCGCCGCGGCGCGCGAAGCCGAGACATGCGGCGCGTCCGATGCCGTTGCCGCCGCCGGTGACGATGGCGACCTTGCCTGTGAAATCCACGATGCGTTTCCTCCGTTTGGTGTCAGCGACCGATTGTTTGAAAGGTTCGGCCCGGTGCCGAACGCGGAAACGCGCCGGATGGCGCGTTTCCAAACGACTCTCAGCGCTTCTGTGGCGCCCAGCGGTAGAGGCTGCTCAGCGTTCCGCCCATCAGGGCGGCGCGTTCCGCCTCGGTCAACCGATCGGTCAGCCGGAAGGCGTCCACGCCCTCGGCATAGGTCAGGAAGGCCGTCGCGCGCGTCCAATCGGTGCCCCACATGCAGCGGGCGAAGCCGAAGGCGTCGAAGACCCGCGCCAGCGGATCCCAGATGTCGGGGAAGGGGTAGCCCTTGAGCGACAGGGTGCCGGCGCCGCTGACCCTCACCGCGACATTGTCATGCGCGGCGAGGCGCAGGAGCTTCGGCAGCTCGGCGAAGGGTTCGGCCGGAACGGGCGGCTCGAAGGGCTGATCGAGGCCGAGATGGTCGATCACCAGCCGCGTGGAGGGATGGCGTGCCGCAAGCGCCGGGATCTCGTCGAGCCGCCCCTTGCAGAGCAGGTTCACCGGCAGGCCGAGCCGCCCCGCGGTGGCGAGCACGCGCGCGACGCCCGGATCGTCCGGGTTCGCCGGGACGTCCTGGTTCATCATGATGCGGATGCCGACGGTGCCCTCGGTCGCCGCCCAGTCCTCGATCACCTCGGCCACGGCGGGGTCGTTGGTGTCCACCGGCTTGACCAGGGCGAAGCGATCCGGATGCGCGCGCCGGACCGCGAGCGCATAGGACGCGTCGAAGCGGTACATGGCGTAGATCGAGACGATGATCGCGCCATCCACGCCCACCGCATCCATGGCGGCGATCATGTCGTCCCCGGTCACTTCCGGCGGTCCGTGCAGCCGGCCGAGCCAGGGGCGGCCCGGGTGGTCGCGCTCATAGACATGCACCTGGACGTCGATGATGGGCATGGGCGTTCCTCTTCGATGGGGAACGCTACGCAGGGCGGCGCCGGCCATCAAGGCGATGCGACTTGCCCGCCCGCGCCGGGCGCGGGAGACTTCCCCCGTCCAAGCAAGCGAACCGCGCCGCCCGGCGCGGGCAGAAGGAACGATCCGCCATGACCCCAGACGCCATGCCCGCGGGGGCGCCCGAAACGCGCGTCGATGCCGTCGTGATCGGCGCCGGCTTCGCCGGCCTCTATCAGTTGCTCTGCCTGCGCGAGAAGCTGGGGATGTCCGTGCAGGTGCTCGAGGCCGGCGATGGCGTGGGCGGCACCTGGTACTGGAACCGCTATCCGGGCGCCCGCTGCGATTCCGAAAGCCATTCCTACTGCTTCTATTTCGACGAGGCGCTGCTGCAGGACTGGAACTGGTCGGAACGCTATCCCGGCCAGGCCGAGATCCTGCGCTACCTGAACCATGTCGCGGACCGCTTCGACCTGCGGCGGAACATCCGGCTGAATGCGCGGGTGGTGAGCGCCGAATACGACGCGCCGGCCAATCTCTGGCGCATCCGCACCGAGGATGGCGCGCGCTATGCCGCGACCTACCTGATCACCGCGGTGGGCTGCCTGTCCTCGGCGAATGTGCCGGACATCCCGGGGCTGAACGACTTCGCGGGCCGGTGGTACCACACCGGGCTCTGGCCGCATGAGGGCGTGGACTTCACCGGCAAGCGCGTCGGGCAGATCGGCACCGGATCGACCGGCATCCAGGCCGCGCCCGTCATCGCGGAAACCGCCGCGCATCTCACCGTCTTCCAGCGCACCGCGAACTACTCCATTCCCGCGCGCAACCATCCGCTGACCGAGGATTTCAAGCGCTGGGCCAAGGCCAGCACCGCGGAGATCCGCGGGCTGATGCACGCCTCGACCAACGGGCATCCCTTCCTGATGGAAGACCGCTCGCCACTCGACCTGACCGAGGCGGAGCGCGAGAAGATCTACCAGGAGGCCTGGGAGTATGGCGGGCTGCGTTTCCGCGCCGCCTTCCGCGACCTGCTGGTCAGCAAGGAAGCGAACGACACCGCCGCGTCCTTCCTGCGCGCGCAGATCCACAAGGTGGTGAAGGACCCGGAGACCGCGGCGGCCCTGGCCAATATCGACCATCCCTTCGCCACCAAGCGTCCGCCGATCGACAGCTTCTATTTCGAGACCTTCAACCGCGACAACGTCGCCCTGGTGGACATCCGGGCGAACCCGATCGAGCGCATCACGCCCACGGGCCTCCTACTGCGCGATGGCACGGAGGTCCCGCTCGACATCATCGTCTTCGCCACCGGCTTCGATGCGATGACCGGGCCACTGCTGCGGATCGGCATCACCGGGCGCGACGGGCTGACGCTGCAGGAGGCCTGGCGCGAGGGGCCGAAGACCTATCTCGGCCTGCAGATGCCGGGCTTTCCGAACCTGTTCACCATCACCGGGCCGGGCAGCCCTTCCGTGCTGACCAACATGCCGGTCTGCATCGAACAGCATGTGGACTGGATCACCGACTGCATCGCGCATCTGCGCGCGCAGGGCGTCGCGCGCATCGAACCGGACCCGGTTGCCGTCGATCGCTGGGTCGCCCATGTGAACGAGGCCGCCGAGGCCACCCTCCTGCCGCAGGCGGGGCATTCCTGGTATCTCGGTGCGAACGTGCCGGGCAAGCCGCGGGTCTTCATGCCCTATGCCGGAGGCATGGCGCGGTATCGCGCCATCTGCGCGGATGTGGCGGCGCGCGGCTATGATGGTTTCGTCCTGGACGACGCCAGGACCCTGGAGACAGCGGATGAACGATGACGTGACCCTGGCCGGCGGGCTGACCTTCGAGGCGAAGCTCGATCGTCTGGCCGAGATTGCCGTGAAGGTCGGGCTGAACCTCGCCCCCGGCCAGGAAGTGATGATGACCGCCTCGCTCGAGGCGCTGGACCTGTCCCGCCGCATCACCGAGCAGGCCTACAAGGCCGGCGCGACGCTGGTCACGACGATCTATGGCGACGACCGCGCGGCGCTCGCGCGGTACCGCTATGCGCGCAATGAGAGCTTCGATGTGGCGGCGGACTGGCTCTATGACGGCATGGCCGCGGCCTTCCGCAAGGGTGCGGCACGGCTCGCCATCGTCGGCGACGATCCGATGCTGCTGGCGAATGAGGACCCGGAGAAGGTCGCGCGTGCCAACCGGGCGCGCTCCAAGGCCTATCAGCCGGCGCTGGAACTGATCACCACCTCCACGATCAACTGGTCGCTCGTGGCCTCGGCGACGCCGGCCTGGGCGGCGGCGGTGTTTCCCAATGACGCGCCGGATGTCGCGCTGGCGAAGCTGTGGGATGCGATCTTCAAGGCGTCGCGGGTCGACGCCCCGGACCCCGTCGCGGCCTGGCGCGACCACAACGCCGCGCTGCTGAAGCGCCGCGCCATGCTGAACGAGAAGCACTTCCGCGCCCTGCGCTTCCGCGGGCCGGGGACGGACCTGCTGGTGGGCCTCGCGGATGGCCATGCCTGGATGGGCGGCGCGAGCCCGGCTAAGAACGGCATCACCGGCAATCCGAACATTCCGACCGAGGAAGTCTTCACCACCCCGCACGCCGCGATGACCGAGGGCGTGGTCAGCGCGACCAAGCCGCTATCGTATCAGGGCACGCTGATCCGCGACATCCGCGTGCGCTTCGAAGGCGGGCGGATCGTCGAGAGCGCGGCCAGCAGCGGTGCCGCCGTGCTGGAACGCATGATCGGCACGGATGAGGGCGCGCGGCGGCTCGGCGAGGTGGCGCTGGTGCCGCATTCCAACCCGATCTCGCAGAGCGGCGTGCTGTTTCTCAACACCCTGTTCGACGAGAACGCGGCCTGCCACATCGCGCTCGGCCAGGCCTATTCCAAGTGCTTCGTGCGGGATGACCTGACGGCGGCGGAACTCGACGCGGCCGGGGCGAACCGGTCGTTGATCCATGTGGACTGGATGATCGGTTCGGCCGAGACGGAGGTGGACGGCATCGGCTTCGACGGCAGCGCCGAGCCGGTGATGCGCCAGGGCGAGTGGGTGGCTTAGAGCCGTCCCCGCTCGCCTTGGCTCGCGGCAACGTTTCTGGAGCATTGTTATTGCGAGCGTCGTCTGCCCGATCAGGTGAGTCCACCTGATCGGGATCGGCTCCAGGCGTTCCCCGCCATCGGCCGGAAGGCCGCTGGAAGCCATTACCTGACACCATGTCGAGGTCTCTGAAGGACCCTTCCCCCTGTGGCGGGGAGGGGCCCCGAGCCCGCGCACGCTTCCTCCTGCGCAAGTCGCCCATCTCGACGGCCGCGAGGCGATGCTCGGCGCCCTCCGGGCCCCCCGGATCGCCGTGGCTTGGTGAATGAATCTGATTGAGATGCAATCAAATATTATTCTATGATCGTATCATAACGACAAGGAACCAACTGCCACGGCGGTTCGAGAGGTTCCAGATGGCGTGTTCAACGCGATATCGTGGCCTGCCTGCGATCCTTCTGACGCTGCTTCTGCTGACAGCCTGCGCGGATCAGCGGCGCAACCTGGATCTGCTCGTGAACGGGCCGCCATCGAGCTTCGATCCGGCGCAGGCCGAGCGCTACCAGCGCAGCCAAAGCGCCGTCATCGAGGCCATCAGCCGTCATGCCGGCTTCGCCGATGGGATCCCCCAGGATGGGCGATGGGCGGAATTCGTTCGTGCGGCCTTCGATATCGCCGATGCGCAATGCGAGGACTACATGTCCGCGCTCCGCCGGCTGGATATCGCGCGGCGGCAATCGGTGCGGCAAACCAATCTGCTGGGCGGGGCGACCGCGGCGATCCTGGGGCTGACGCAGGTCGCCAGCGCCGCCATCGCGATCACCGCGGTGGCCTTCGGATTGGTGGAAGCCACCATCGACAACTACGCCGGCGGCCTGCTCTACGAATTGCCGCCGAGCGCGGTCCGGCAGCTCGTGGACAACACCCGTACCGCTTACGAAGCGCAACTGACCGCGGCCAATTGGACGGACCGGACGTCGTCGTTCCGGACGATCAGGGGCTATGTCGAACTCTGCCTGCCGTCGGTGATCGAGAGCCAGGTCGCGACGGCGATCGGCCGGGCGCCGGCGACGGCCTCGGCCGGGCAGTCGCCGCTCGGGAGGCGGATCCGCGTCACGGTGGGCGATACCGCCGCGCCGGCGCCGGCGCTGCCGACGGGCAGCGGCGTCAATCGCAGCGCCGCGCAGCCGATCATCATTCCGGCGAGACCCGCTGCCGTGCCGGATGCGCGCAGCGCCATCGAACAGAGCCTGACCGCGAGCCAGGTGCGTGACATCCAGGCGCGGCTCTGCATGTCGAGCCTCGATGGGACGCTGCGCGCGGCAACGCGAGAGGCGATCGCGTCCTATCGGCTGATCCATCGGGTGTCCCCGCCGGCCGACCCGGCCACCGCGCCGCTCACGCGGCAGGAGGTCGATGACCTTCTGGCGATGCGCGACCCCTGCCCGCGGCAATACCGGTCCTACTACGAGTGGAGCATCCTGCGGGAGGACCGCGTCGCGACGGAGGCGCTGCAGCGCCGCCTCAATGAGCGGCCGCCGGCGGACGGACAGATTCCCCTGACGGGCATCCTGGACGAGGCGACGCGCGGTCGGTTGGCCGTCCTGTTCCCTGAAGCGCGCGGCCAGATCACGCCGGCCGTGCTGGAATCGCTGAGCCGCTGACGGGACGTCACGCAGCACCAGAGGAGCACCGACCACATGCCGTTCCGCATCAAGGGCTTTTCAGGTCGGCTGCGAGCCCAGGCCGGCGATACGGCGGGCGGTCCGCTCGTCACCAAGGCGGACATGCTCGACAAGCAGGCGGAGGCGGCGGGCGGCGCCTGGTGGCAGGTGCGTGTCACGGATGGCCCGGCGAGCGGCTCGGAGGGCTTCATCCAGGCGGCGGAACTCGAGGAGGTCGCCCTCATCCCGACGCCGGTGGAGATCGACCAGGAACGGTTTTTCCAGGTGCTGAGCTTCCAGGCGCGCCTTGAGGAGGCGCCGCGGGAGTACCTGTTCGCGCTCGCCTTCTTCGAGAGTGGTGGGATCCGCAACGTCAAGGCGCCCAACTCGACGGCCTTCGGGCCGTTCCAGTTCCTGGAAGGAACATGGGCCGGCCTGGTCCAATCCGACGGCGAGCGCGTGGGCATCGACATCGCCGACCGCTTCAATCCCTTCAAGCAATGCACCTTCGCGGCGATCCACACCGCGCGGGCGGTGCCGCTCGCCATGGCGGTGCTGGGCCGCGTGCCGAGCGGGGCGGAGCTCTATCTGCTTCACCTGCTCGGGCATTCGGGTGGAAGCGAGGCGCTGAGGGGCAATCGGGGCAAGCCGATCCAGGCGAGCCAGCAGGCGATCAACAACAATACGGGACTGATGAAGAAGGCGGGGCGCACGGCCACCCTCGCCGAGGTCCTGGAGACCGTCACGCAGAAGTTCCAGAAGGGCTATGACCGTTGCGCTGAACTGATCGCGAAGTTCGAGCCGAGCATCGCGGCCCCCGCCGCCGGCGCCCCGGGCGAGGGCGACCCGCCTTGGCTGGCGAAGGCGCAGTCGCAACTGGGCATCAAGGAGGACGTTGCAGCGGGACAGAGCAATCCGGAGGTGGCGAAGTACTTCACGGCGACGCATTCGCCCGGTCAGACGGATGACACGCCGTGGTGCGGCGCCTTCGTCGCCTGGTGCATCGCGAATGCCGGGGATCCGGCGATCGCGGCGACCAATATCGGTTCGGCCCGGGCCGCCAGTTGGCTTGGCTGGGGCCGGGCACGCCAACGGCCGCGCCGCGGTTCGGTTGGCGTCACGGTCCCGTTGGCCAAGGACTCGTCTGGGCACGTCGGCTTCGTGACCGCGGTGACGCCGACCCACGTCACGCTGCTGGCCGGCAATCAGCGTGAGGCTGTGTCGGAAGCGCCCTATGAGCGCCGGCTCTTCGTGGGGTTCCGCGACCTGCAGGCGGATGAAGGCTGAAGGCCATCCGGTCCGGGTGAGACCTCTGGCCGTCGGGTGAGGCGGCGTGTGGCGGGGGGGCGACCGAGGCGCCTTCGACAGGACGCGGCGGAAGTAGAAGACCCCCCGCTTCACCGCGAGGTGTGAGCAGGGTGTGAGCGTGCAGGGCAAGTGCTGACCTCGGCAGGCTCGCCGGGTGGGCAATTGCCAAGGACGTCAACGGGTTCGGGGAGAAATGGCTGGGGGACCTGGATTCGAACCAAGGCTGCCCGGGTCAGAGCCGGGAGTTCTACCGCTAAACTATCCCCCAAGCGGGCCCGGCCATCGGCCGGGGCGGCGCATGTAGCACCCTCGGACAGGGTGGGCAACACCGTCCTCCACAAATGGCGTGATGGTTCCGCCGCGGCAAGCATGGAAAGCGCTTGCCCCGGCTCCCACATCTCCGGATCATGTTAATGCGACCGACGGCCGGCGCCGCCGGTCCGGACCCTGAAATGCCCGAGACGACCACCCGCCACCCCACCGAAGCTCCGCCATTCCCGGCGGCATCGGTCTTCGCGCGGGCGGATCACGGCTCGGCCGCCTTCGCCGCGCTCGATCTCGGCACCAACAATTGCCGGCTGCTGATCGCCGCGCCGACCGCCTCCGGCTTCCGCGTCATCGATTCCTTCAGCCGGATCGTCCGCCTGGGCGAAGGGCTCGCGCAGTCGGGCCAGCTCGCGGACGGGGCCATGGACCGCGCCGCCGCCGCCCTGCGCGCCTGCGCGGACAAGCTGGTGCGCCGCCCGGTCCGCCGCTTCGAAGCCGTGGCGACCGAGGCCTGCCGGCGCGCCGACAATGGGCGCGCCTTCCTCTCGCGCATCGCGGCCGATACGGGGCTGCACCTGCGCATCATCTCGGCGCGGGAGGAAGCCGAACTCGCGATGGAATCCTGCGCGCCGCTGATGGAGCCCGCGGACCGCCGCGCCCTGCTCTTCGATATCGGCGGCGGCAGCACCGAGATCGCCTGGATCCGCGTGCCGGAAGGCGCGCAGCACGGAGTGCCGCCGGAACTGATCGGCTATCTCTCCCTGCCGCTCGGGGTGGTGACGCTCGCCGAACGCGCCGGGCAGGACTGCTTCACCGAACGCGGTTTCTGCGAAGTGGTCGCCGAGGTCGCCGAGCACCTGGCGCATTTCGACCGCGTCCATTGCATCGGGCAGGAGATCCGGCGCGGCGGGGTGCGGCTGATGGGCACCTCGGGCACCGTGACGACGCTGGCCGGCGTGGCCATGGCCCTGCCGCGCTACAAGCGGCCGCTGGTCGATGGAAAGACGCTGGATTGCGAGGCGGCGGACCTCGCGCTGGGCGACCTGTTCGCCCTGGGGCGGGAGGGGCTGGCCCAGCACCCTTGCGTCGGGCCCGACCGCGTGGAATTCGTCCTCCCGGGCTGCGCGGTCTATGCTGCCATCCGGCGGGTCTGGCCGACCGAGCGCATCACCGTCGCCGATCGCGGCCTGCGCGAAGGGATGCTGACCCGGATGATGCGGGCTGACCGGGCCGTGTCGCGCCGCCGCGCCGGGCGCTGAAGGAATACCGACATGGCGAAGCAACCGCCCGGCAGTGGCCGGGGCATGACGACGCGGCTGCGCACGGCCGAGGGCCGCAGCACCGCGAGCCAGCGCTGGCTGACGCGCCAGCTCAACGACCCCTATGTCCGCGCCGCGAAGGAACGCGGCCTCCGATCCCGCGCGGCCTTCAAGCTGCTCGAGATGGATGAGAAGCTGAAGCTGCTGAAGCCGGGAATGCGGGTGGTGGATCTCGGCGCCGCGCCGGGGGGCTGGACGCAGGTGGCGGTGCAGGCGGTGGGCCCGCGTGGCCAGGTGGTGGGTATCGACCTGCTGCCGATGGACCCCGTGCCCGGCGCCATCACGATGCAGGGCGACTTCACCGAGCAGGAGGCCGAGGATCGCGTCATCGCGGCCATGGGCGGCCGTGCGGATGTGGTGCTGTCGGACATGGCGCCCAACACGACGGGCCACCAGGCGACGGACCATCTGCGCATCATGGGCCTCGCCGAGATCGCGCTGGATTTCGCGCAGCGCGTGCTGGCGCCGGGCGGCGCCTTCGTCGCGAAGGTGTTCCAGGGCGGGACCGAGGCGGAGATGCTGGCCGCCCTGAAGCGCGACTTCACGACCGTCCGCCACATGAAACCGCCGGCAAGCCGCAAGGACAGCGCCGAACTCTATGTCGTGGCAACCGGCTTCCGCCGGGTCTGAACAGCCGCCGCGTCGACGCGCCTGCGCAACTCCCCAGAAGACGGAGAGGGGATTCGGGGGAGGTGTCCTCCCCCGACCTCATTCAGCCGATCACGGCCAGACCTTCGACCGCCCGCCTTCCTGGTCCTTGTCCGCGTCCAGCGGCGTGCCGCCCAGGTTCACCACCCGCTGGATCACGCCCACCTCGTCGCGCGTCACGGGTTCCCCGGCGACCACATCCTCCGGTTCCTGGGCCACCCATTCCCCGTCGATCATCAGGTAGCGCTGGATGCGCCCCGACTGCTTGTAGGTGACGGTGAAGGGGCCCGGGTGGAACACGGCGCGCGTCACCGACCCCGCGGGCCAGTGAATCTCGTAGCTCGCCACATCGGCATCCGCGTCGAAGGCGGATTCGCGAGCCTTGGCGAGCGGCATCTTGTCAAAGGGATCTTCCGACATGTGATCGTCAATCCTTCATCTGTCTTATGCAAAGTGGTATCGCATTCTCATGTCGGCTGCGGAAGAGCCTAACCGGTGCCCAAGATGCGGGACGCCCGTGCTTGCGGGCGCCCGCTTCTGTCATGGCTGCGGTCAACCCCTCGCGGCCACATCGGCGCCGCGGACGGAGGAGCGCAAGGCGCTCTCGGTCCTCTTCGCCGATATTCGCGGCTCGACCCGGTTGATCTTCAACGAGGACCCCGAGCGTGCGCGCGATTACTTCCGCCCGGCCATGGAGGCGATGGTCGAGGCGGTGCGCCGCTATGGCGGCACGGTCAACCGCGTCGTCGGCGACGGCATCATGGCGATGTTCGGTGCGCCGGTGGCGATGGAACAGCACGCGCTCGGCGCCTGCTGCGCGGCCCTCCACATGCGCGACGTGCTGCGCCGGATCGGGCAGGAGCAGCGGGCCCGCCACGGCATCGACCTCGCCACGCGCATCGGCGTGCATTCGGGCGAAGTCGTGGTGCATGACGTCGCCAACGATCTCTCGGCTGGCCTCGATGCGGCAGGTGCGGTCGTGCATATCGCCGCGCGGATCGAACAGGCGACCGAACCGGGCGAGGCGTGGATCTCGGCCGCCACCCTGCGGCTCGTCGAAGGCTATGTGACGGTCGATACGCCGCGCATGCTCGACCTGCGCGGGGCGAGCGAGCCGGTCGAGGTCTACCGCCTCGTCGCGGTCGATCCGCGGCGGCCGCGGCTGGAGGTGGCGGCGCGGCGCGGCCGGACGCCCTTCGTGTGCCGCACGACGGAGATGTCGGTGCTCGACGCGACGCTGAACCGGTCCATCGCCGGGCGTGGCGCCGGCGTGGTGCTGGTGGGCGATGCCGGCTGCGGCAAGTCGCGGCTGGTGCATGAGTTCCTGGCGCGGCAGCCGCACGACAACCCGCGCGTCATGCACGCCTTCTGCCAGCGCTACGACGCGACGACGCCGCTCGCGCCGCTGGCGAGCCTCGCCCGGAGCCATTTCGGCATCGAGCCCGAGGACGATACCGCGCGGGTGCATGAACGGGTGGAACAGGGGCTGCGAGAGGCGGGTCCCGGCATGGCCGACGCGGTGCCGGCGCTGGTCGCGACGCTGACGCGCGGGCAGGACGAGCCCTTCTGGAAGGCGCTCGCCCCCGACCAGCGGCAGCGCCGGCTGCATGCCGCCTTCACCGGCTGGTTCCGTCATCTCGCCGACCAGGCCCCGTTGGTGCTGACGGTCGAGGACCTGCACTGGGCCGATGGCGAGACGCTCTCCGTGCTCGATCGCGTGGCCGAGTCGCTGCCGGCGACGCGGCAGATGCTGCTGCTCGACCACCGGCCCGAATTCAGCCACGCCTGGCCGGACAGCGTCAGCGCGGTGCGCGTCGAACCGCTTTCGCGCGATCACACGCTGGAACTCATCCGCCGCATGCTGGGCGACGCCATGGGCAACCATCGCCTGGCCCGGCTGCTGGCCGAACGGACCGGTGGCAATCCCTTCTTCCTCGAGGAATGCATCTCCTCGCTGCTGGAGCAGGGCGCGCTGGTCGGCAAGGCGGGGGATTACCGGCTGGTCGCGAGTGTCGAGGCGCTCGACCTGCCGGATACGGTGCGCAGCCTGATCGGTTCGCGCATCGACCGGCTGATGCCGGCGGACAAGCAGGTGCTGCAGGCCGCGGCCATCATCGCGCGGGAGGTCGCGCCGCCGATCCTCGCCGCGATGGTTGGACGGCCGGAAGCCGAGGTGGTGCCGGCGCTGGCGCGCCTCGCCCACGCCAACCTGATGGCCGGGACGCTGGAAGGGGAGGCGGCGGTCTTCGAGTTCCGCCATGCCCTGATCCAGGAAACCACCTATGCCGGCATGCTGAAGGCGCATCGGCGCGACCGCCATGCGCGGTTGACCGAGGTGATCGAAAGCCCGCTCGGCGAGAGCCTGGCCAATCGTGTCGAGGCGCTGGCGCTGCATGCCTCGCGCGGGGAGGTCTGGACCAAGGCGGCGCGCTATGGCCGCCAGGCGGGCGCCAAGGCGGCGGCGCGCTCGGCCAACCGGCAGGCCATGCAGTTCTTCGAACAGGCGATGGACGCCCTGTCCCACCTGCCCGAGAGCGAGGAGGTGCTGCGCGAATCCGTCGATCTGCGCTTCGACCTGCGCACGCCGCTGTTCCGGCTCGGCCAGGTCGGCCCGCTCTTCGACCGGCTGCGCGAGGCGGAGGGGCTGGCTCAGCGGCTCGGCGATTATCAGCGCCTCGGCCAGCTCGCCCTGTTCATGAGCCATCAATGCTGGCTCGCCGGGGACAATGCCGGGGCGATCGGCGCGGCGGAACGCGCCGCCGCGATCGGGCGCAGCGCCGGCGATGCCGCCCTGGTGGTGCGTGCCGGTTTCCAGGCTGGGCTGGGGCAGATCGGCCTCAGCCAATTCGCCGCCTGCGCGACCGCCATGGCCACCGTCGCGGAACTGGCCGAGCAGCCGGGCTATCTCGACCGCTTCGGTCTCGAACGGCCGCTGACGGTGGTCGCACTGGGCTATCGGGCGCGGGCACTTGCCGAACTCGGCGAATTCCAGCGCGCCTCGGAGGCCGTGGAGAGTTGCCAGGCGCTGGCGGCGACGGTGAAGCGGCCCTTCACCTCCATCTTCGCCGAGATCGCCGAGGGCCATCTGCGGCTGATGACCGGGGAGCCGACGGCGGCCATGGCCTCGCTTGAGGCCGCGCTCGACTTCGCCCGCAAGGCCGAGACCGAGCTGATGATCCCGGTCGCCGAGGGTTTCTTCGGCGCGGCCTGCACCGCCGCGGGGCGCTGGCGCGATGGCATCCGGGAACTCACCGGCGCGGTCGAGCACGCCGATGCGATGGGCTTCATGTTCCAGCAGCCGCTGCGCCTGGCCCTGCTCGCCGAGGCGCATCTCGCCGCCGGGGAGGTCGAGGCGGCGTCCGTTCATGCCAAGGCGGCGCGCAGCCTCGCGGAACGCCAGGGCGCACGTGGGGCGCTCGCTCATGCCCTGATGATCGAGGGGCAGATCGCCCGCCGGGCCAACGACGAGGCCGGGGCGGCGGCCCTGTTCCAGCGCGCGGTCGAGATGGCCGAGGAACTCTCGATGCGACCTCTCGTGCTGCGGATCCGCACCATGCTGGACGCCCCCTGAAGGATTTCAGTCTGGCCTCATGATCCTCGGTGGGCGGTGATACGGATCACATCATGCCAACGGCACGGGCCTCAGGCCTCGTGCCGGGGCCGCCACAGCGGCCCGCCGCCAAAAACCAGGAAAACCGGAGATTTGCGGCCCGCGTCCGGGGGCGCGGAAAAGAATGCGGATACCGGCGATCGGACCGTTCGACTGTTGGTATCAGAGCACCGCGTCGATGCGCTGCGGGCGTGACAGCGTCCCGAAGGAGGACAGGACGACCAGGTCCGGCGCCCCGCCCGCTTCGGCGATGGCGGCGCGCAGGCCCCAGCCCGTGGCGGCGGCGGGAATGCGCGGGGGCTGCCAAGGGATGCGGGCCTCCGCTGTCGCCCCCGGGGCGATGGGCGCGATGCGCGCCTCCTGGAGCGGCCGCCACTGGGCCGCGCGCAGCGGCACGTCGGGCGTCGTGCCCTGGGCGGCGAAGGCGACGGTCAGCGGCGCGCTCGGCGCATCGCCGAGATTGGTGACGCGCAGCCGGACTTCATGGCCCGTCACCACAAGGTCGGGCGAGGTCCACGGCCAGGCGGCCTGGCGCGGGTCGGTTTCGAAGCTGGTCCCGGGCGCGGCGTTCCAGGGCGTGACGTGCAGCACCGGCTTGCCCGCGGCCGCCGCTACCGAGAGGCGGTAGCGGCCCGGCTTCTCCCGCGCCGCGACGATCACGACGACCTGGGTGAGGCCGGCCGTCGGCAGGAAGCGCGTCCAGCGTGCCCCATCGAGGCGGATCAGGTCGTGCAGGAATTCCCGCCCGGCCGCGTCGCGGCGGATGAGCAGGAGCTGGACCAGGGGATCCTCCATCCCCTGCTCCACGGCGAAATCCACCTCCAGCAACGGCGGCGGCGCGCCGGCGAGGTCGATGACGGTGTAGCGGGCCGCGAAGCCGGCCCGCACCGCGCCCTTGGGGATGGTGAAGACATAGGGCTTCGCGGCGAGGCGCTCGGCCTTCACCGTCTCGTTCGGCCAGACGAAGGGACGGGTCTTGGCGAAGCGGCCGCCATCGGCATCGTCCTCGACATAGTCGAAACGCCGGTCGGCCACCGGCCGGCCCGTGCCGTGCAGCCAGTTGGCGACGAGGAAATTGCCCCAGTCGGTCTCGGTCGACAGTGTCTCGCGATTCGTCACGTCGAGGTGCTCGAAACGGTCGAGGTGGCCCTCGCCATAGACCACGCCGCGCGCCTCCCGCAGATCCTGCAGGATGTAGCCCGAGGGCTCCTTCATGCGTTCGAGGATGGTGCGCATCACCTCATGCCCGCCATCGGCGGCGCGCGGGACCTCGCCGTGCTGCTCGCACATCCAGCGCCAGAACAGGCCCGCGGCGTAGGAATGGGGCGGGATCTCCCCGCCCGGCGCGCTGTGATGCAGCAGCGGCCGGCCCGGGTCGCCCAGAAGCTCCGCGCCGTCCTTGAGGTAGCGGTCGCCGGAATCGAGCACCCAGTCCTCGGCGAGCCGCGCCCCGCCCTCGCGCAGCGCCGCGTAGAGCGGCGAGGTCTTCGCCGTCGTGGGGTTGTAGAGGTACTGCACGCGGTGGAAGACCTCATGCGCCACGGTCAGCAGCGCATCCGTCCCGTCGAGCCGGGTCGAGACCCAGACGTGGTCGAGCCACACCTCGGTGCCGCCCCGGTAATTCGCCCCGCTCTCCGCGCCATGGGTGCAGAGCCGGATGGTCATCTCCTGCGGCACCTTGAAGCCGCGTTGGCGATAGACGGCGAGCGCATGCGCCGTCATCAGCGCCACGGCCTGGACATGGGCCGGGTGGGCGGGGTCGGCGATCCGCCCCAGCGCGATGCCGCCCACCGCGCAATCGGCCGGCGCGGCGGGCGGGGCGGCCCGTTCGGGCGGCAGGGCGTGATAGGGATGCGTGGCGGCGTCGAGGGTATAGACCACCGCCACCGGGCCCGCCCGGTAGGTCAGCCAGGATTCGGTGGGGCCGGGCAGGGGCCCGAAGGCCGGGCCGAGTGCCGGATCGCCGCCGCGCCGGGGCTGTACGGCCTCAGCCGAGAGAGGCTGCAGATCAGATGCGGAGCCGCAACGGCACAGGCCGCGCCGGAACAGGGACCCGAACAGCATCCACGTCTCCCTTTTTGCTTCTTATTTGGCGGTGCGCTGCGCGAGGGCGGCCAGGCGTGGCTGCGCGGCGCGATGCGCGGCCCGCTCGATCGCCCGATAGTCGGCGACCAGGCTGCGCCCCGCATCCGTCAACGTTGCTCCACCGCCACGATAGCCGCCCGTGCTGGCATCCACCACCGGCGAACCGGCCAGCTTGTTGAGCGCATCGACCAGGTCCCAGGCGCGGCGGTAGCTCATCCCGAGCGCCCGGCCCGCCGCCGAGATCGACCCCTCGCGGTCGATCGCCTCGAGCAGGCGGATCTTGCCTGGGCCGATCCGGCCGCCATCCGGCAGGTCGATACGAAGGCTGAGCATCGGCTGGGCGGCGGGGGCGGCGGCTTCCGTCATGGCGCGATCCTAGGGAGCCGCGCGGCGGGGCGGAAGCAGGGGCGTGCGCGAAGGGGCTGCCCCTCCGCGCCTACTCGTCACCCGCCCGTCACGACCACCGATACATCCGCCGGCGGCGCGGCATAGGCTGCCGAGGTCACCAGCAGATCCACCCCCGTCGCCGCGAAGGCCGCGGCGTTCGATTCGTTCACCCCCCCGGCCACCGCGATCAGCGGCCGCCGGGGCAGGCGGGCGATGGCGCGCACCGCCTCGGCCCCCAGCTCCGGCGTCAGCTTGTC
>JAYRJZ010000071.1:0-27812 GCA_041906015.1 Roseomonas sp. | reverse complement strand
CTCTCCAAATCCATCACGTCGTGCGCCTGGACCGGAGCGGCGTCCTCCGATTCAGCCCGGCGCGCCGCGCTCGCCGCGCAGGCGCAGCGGCACGAAGCGCTGGCCACCCGCCCCTTCCACCCCGAACAGGGCGACACCGCGGTTCTGCTGGCGCAGCCGCGCGAGCCGCTCCTGCACCTCGGCCGGGGTCGTCACGCGTTCCTGCTGGACCTCGACGATCACATCGCCGGGGCGCAGTTCGCGTTCCGCCGCGGGGCTGTTGGGGGCGACCTCGACGATCACCACGCCGCGCTGCTCGGGCCGCAGGTTGAAGCGCTGGCGCAGCTCATCGGTGATCGGCGCGACCATCAGGCCAAGCCCCGACAGCTCCACCGGCCGTGCCGGCTGCGGCTGGGCCGGCTGCTGATTGCCGGCCGCCTGCGCCTGCTCCGCCGGCAGTTCGCCGAGGGTGATGGTGACCGTCTCCTCCTTGCCGTCGCGCCAGATCACGACCGGAACCTGAACGCCGACGTTGCTGTCGGCCACGATGCGCGGCAGGTTCCGCATCTCGCGCACATCCGCGCCGTTGAACTTCAGGATGACATCGCCCGAGCGGATCCCGCCCGCGGCCGCGGGCCCGCCTTCCTGGGCACGGGCCACCAGCGCGCCGCGCGCGCCGCCCGGCAGGCGTAGGGCCTCGGCAATCTCGTCCGTCACCTGCTGGATGTTCACGCCGAGCCAGCCGCGCCGCACGCGCCCGCCATCGCGAAGCTGCGCGACGACGCGCTGGGCGAGGTTCGACGGGATGGCGAAGCCGATGCCGATCGACCCGCCGGAAGGCGAATAGATCGCCGTGTTGATGCCGACGACCTGACCGGCCAGGTTGAACAACGGCCCGCCCGAGTTGCCGCGGTTGATCGCGGCGTCGGTCTGGATGAAGTCGTCATAGAGGCCCTGACGGATGTCGCGCCCGCGGGCGGAAACGATGCCCGCCGTGACGGAGCCGCCGAGCCCGAAGGGGTTGCCGATGGCGAGCACCCAGTCGCCGACCTGCGCCTCATCCGAATTGCCGAAGGAGACGGCCGTCAGCGGGTGCTCGGTGCGGATGCGCAGCACCGCGATGTCGGTGCGCGGATCGGTACCGAGCAGTTCCGCCTTGATGGTGGTGTTGTCCTGCAGGATGACGTTGATCTCATCCGCGCCGTCGATCACGTGATTGTTGGTAACGACGATGCCGGCCGCGGCATCCACGATGAAGCCGGAGCCGAGCGACTGGCCGCGCCGCTGCGGGCGCTGCGGCTGCTGCGGGCCGCCTTCCTGCCCCGGCGGGCGATTGCGGTTGAAGAAGTCGCGGAAAAATTCCTCGAAGGGGCTGCCGGGCGGCGCCTGCGGGATCTCCGGCGCATCGGGCCGGCCGCCGCGCGCCTGCACCGTCTGCGTGGTCGAGATGTTGACGACAGCGGGAAGGAGCTGCCGCGCCAGGGGCGCGAAGGTATCAGGCGCGCGCTGCGCCTCGGCAGGTGGGGCGACGGCGGCGACCGCCAGCACGGCGGAAAGGGCGATGACGGCAAGACGCACGGTGGGGAACCTCATGCGGAATGGTCCCGGACGGGACGCGGAAGGCAGGATGACGCCAATCGGATCTGGGCCGCGAGAGGGCATCTTGCAACGAAATGCTGCGCGAGTGCCACTTGTGAAGGCGTTCACCGCCATTGCAACAGCCAGGCGAGCCCCACC
The DNA here is from genome assembly GCA_041906015.1 of Roseomonas sp. Lineage (GTDB taxonomy): Bacteria > Pseudomonadota > Alphaproteobacteria > Acetobacterales > Acetobacteraceae > Neoroseomonas. Next base: position 26,096 of record JAYRJZ010000071.1, on the reverse strand, counting down.
CCCAGCACCGCCGCCACCAGCCCGCCGAGGCGCAGCCGCTGTTCGGGCGCCGCGGCCAGGGTCATGAGGGCTCGCTGCATGGCGGCGGGCGCGATCGCATAGGCAATTCCTTCCAGGGCGAGGACAACCGCCACGCCCTGGACAAGTCCCCCCAACGTCACTGCGGCGCCGGGGCCGGCGCGCTCGGGGCGGGGACCGGGGCGCTCGACGCCGTGGCCGGCGGCTGGGCGGGGCCGGCCTGCGGGGTGGTCAGGGCCTCGGGTTCGCCGCTGCTGCCGCGGAAGAAGCGGAAGAACTGCGAATCCGGCGTCATGACCATGCGCGCATTGCCCTCCGAGAAGGCCTCGCGATAGGCCTGCATCGAGCGCCAGAAGTCGAAGAAGCGCAGGTCGCGATTGAAGGCCTCCGCGACGATGCGGATCGCCTCCTGCTCACCCTGGCCACGCAGCACGTCGGCCTGGGCCTGCGCCTCGGCCAGCAGCACGGCGCGCTCGCGCTCGGCGCCGGCGCGCACGCGCTGGGCCACCTCGGCACCTTCCGCGCGGGCTTCCCGGGCGACACGTTCGCGCTCGGACTGCATGCGGGACAGGATGGCCTGGGTGTTCTCCTCCGGCAGGTCGGCGCGACGGATGCGCACATCCACCACCTCGATGCCGAACTGGCGGGCCTCGGTGTTCACCTGCTGGCGGATCTCGCCCATGATCCGCGGGCGGTCGGTGGACAGCACCGAGAGCAGCGGCTCGTTGCCCAGCACGCGGCGCAGCGAGGAGGAGACGATCGAGTTCAGCCGCGCGCGGATGCCCTGCTCCGTCGCGCCCACCGTCTGGTAGAAGCGCAGCGGGTTGGTGATGCGGTAGCGCGTGAAGCTGTCCACGATCAGCCGGCGCTGGTCGCCAAGGATGACTTCCTCGCCCGGCGCATCGAAGTCGAGCAGCCGCCGGTCGAAGGTGATGACCGACTGGATGAAGGGGATCTTCACATGCAGGCCGGGTTCGTCGATCACGCGGATCGGCTCGCCGAACTGGGTGATCAGCACCTGCTGGGTCTGGTGCACGGTGAAGAGCGAGGAGGCCGCGGTGACCGCGACCGCGGCGAGCACGCCGATTCCGATGATGGCGCGGTTCATCGCGGGGCTCCCTGCTGGACGCGGGGTTGTGTGGCGCCAGGGGGCAGCGGGGCCGGCCGGGTGGTCGGCAGGTTGCCCTGGCCCTGCGCCGGGCGCGGTGCCGCCGCATTCTCGCCGAGCGGCAGGAAGGGCACCACGCCCTGCAGCCGGTCATCGACGATCATCATCGGGTTGCGCCGCAGGATCTCCTCCATCGTCTCGAGGTACAGGCGCCGCGTCGTCACATCCGGGGCGGCCTGGTAGGCGGTGAGCACGGAGCTGAAGCGCGCCGCCTCACCGCGGGCGCGGGCGATCTGGCTTTCGCGGGCGCCCTGGGCTTCCTGCACCAGGCGTTCCGCCTCGCCGCGGGCGCGGGGGATGATGTCGTTGCGGAAGGATTCCGCTTCGTTGCGCAGACGCTCGCGGTCGGCATTGGCGCGCTGCACGTCGCGGAAGGCATCGACCACCTGGGCCGGCGGATCGACCTTCTGGAGCTGCACCTGAGTGATCTCGATGCCCGCGCGGTACTGGTCCATGATCGCCTGGGTGCCACGCAGCACCTCCTGCTCGATCTGGGCGCGCGCCTCGGTCAGGGCGGGCTGGATCGGGGTACGGCCGATCACCTCCCGCATCACGGATTCGGCGGCGGACTTCACCGTGCTTTCGGGATTGCGCGTGTTGAACAGGAACTCGCCCGCATCACGGATGCGCCAGAACACGGCGACGTCGATGTCGATGATGTTCTCGTCGCCCGTCAGCATCAGGGATTCGGCCAGCACATCACGCGCCGGCGGCACCCGGCCGGTCACGATGCCGGCCTCAGGCGAGCCGACGAAGCCGATATCGACCCGGTTGATGCGCGTCACGCGCGGCGTCGTCACCGTCTCGACCGGCCAGGGGATGTGGTAGTTCAGGCCCGGCGGGGCGGTGCGGTCGAAGGCGCCGAAGCGCATCACCACGCCCTGTTCGTCCGGCTGCACACGGTAGAAGCCCGAGGCCGCCCAGACGGCGACCACCACCAGCCCCAGCAGGAGCATGCCCTTGCCGCCACCCCGCGGCAGGTACCGGCGCACCGCGTCCTGCGCCTGGCGGATCATGTCATCGAGGTCGGGCCCGCGCCCGCTGCCTCCGGGACCGCCCTGGCCACCGCCGGGCGGGGGCGGCGTCCCCCACGGCCCGCCGGGCCGGGGATTCCCCCAGGGAGAGTTTCCGCCGCTGTTGTTCCAGGGCATTCGACGCTGGGCCTCCGAGCTCTTATGCAGTGAAGACGGTCCGACCGGCGCCAGCCATGTGGGGGTGCATGGGCTGGGCTGCCGACCATATGCCTACCGGTCGGGCGCCCGGTGGGCTACCCGCTCAGAGGATCAACCTCGCCCGGCGCAGGCGATATTGTCCAATAACGAGGGCTTTTCAAGCGATGGCTGAGACTCTGTCGGAAGCGGTGACCGCCGCGCTGCGGGCGGTGAAGGACCCGGCGACGGGGCAGGACCTGGTCTCGGCGGGCATGGTCCAGGGCCTACTCGCCAAGGATGGGCATGTGCAATTCGCCATCGAGGTCCCGCGCGAGCGGGCCGCGCAGATGGAGCCGCTGCGCCTCGCCGCCCAGAAGGCGGCTGCCGCCGTGCCCGGCGTGTTGAGCGCGACGGTGGTGCTGTCCGCACATCGCCCGGCCGCGCCGCAGCCGGCCACGCCGCGCCAGGCCGCCCGTGCACCGTCCGGCCAGGGGCCGATGCTGCTGCCGGAGGTCGGCGCCATCGTCGCCGTCGCCTCCGGCAAGGGCGGCGTGGGCAAGTCCACCACGGCGGTGAACCTCGCCGTCGCGCTGGCCGCGCAGGGGCTGAAGGTCGGGCTGCTGGACGCCGACATCTACGGCCCATCCCTGCCGCAGATGCTCGGCACACGGGAGAAGCCGCAAGCGAGCGGGCAGCGCATCATGCCGCTGACCCGCTGGGGCCTGAAGGCGATGTCCATCGGCTTCCTGGTCGATGAGGAGACGCCGATGATCTGGCGCGGCCCGATGGTGATGGGCGCGCTGGAACAGATGATGGGCCAGGTGGAATGGGGCCGGCTCGACATCATGATCGTGGACATGCCGCCGGGCACGGGCGATGCGCAGCTCACCATGTCCCAGCGCGTGCCGCTCGCCGGTGCCGTGATCGTCTCCACGCCGCAGGATGTCGCCCTGCTCGATGCCCGGCGGGGCATCCGGATGTTCGAGAAGGTGAACGTCCCCGTCCTCGGGCTGATCGAGAACATGTCCTATTTCTGCTGCCCCAACTGTAACCACCGGACGGAGCTCTTCGGCCATGGTGGGGCGAAGCGGGAGGCGGAGCGGCTCGGCGTCGAGTTCCTCGGCGAATTGCCGCTCAAGCTCGCCATCCGGGAACTGGCCGATGCCGGCACGCCCATCGTCACGGCGCGGCCCGAGACGGAGGAGTCCGCGACGTATCGCCGCATCGCCGCCCGGCTTTGGGAGAAGGTGAAGACCCCCGCCGCCGCCGGCCCGGCCATCGTCATCGACTGACCCGCTTTTTGGCGCGGGACGCCAACCGCGCTACATCCCTCCCACTTGGCCGCCCGGCAGGCGGCCGCAGCAGCCGCCAAATCGAGGAAACCCGGCCCATGCCGCAATATCGCTCCCGTACCACCACCCATGGCCGGAACATGGCCGGCGCGCGCGGCCTGTGGCGCGCGACGGGGATGAAGGACGGGGATTTCGGCAAGCCCATCATCGCCATCGCCAATTCCTTCACGCAGTTCGTGCCCGGGCACGTCCACCTGAAGGATCTGGGCCAGTTGGTGGCCCGCGAGATCGAAAAGGCCGGCGGCGTCGCCAAGGAATTCAACACCATCGCCGTCGATGACGGCATCGCCATGGGTCATGACGGCATGCTCTACAGCCTGCCCTCGCGCGAGCTGATCGCGGACGCCGTCGAATACATGGTCAACGCGCATTGCGCCGATGCGCTGGTCTGCATCTCGAACTGCGACAAGATCACGCCGGGCATGCTGATGGCCGCGATGCGGCTGAACATCCCGACCATCTTCGTCTCCGGCGGGCCGATGGAAGCCGGCAAGGTCGTCCATCGCGGCCAGAAGCGTTCGGTCGATCTGATCGACGCGATGATCGTCGCCGCCGACAGCTCCGTGACCGATGAGGAAGTCCAGGTCATCGAGCGGTCAGCCTGCCCGACCTGCGGGTCGTGCTCCGGCATGTTCACCGCCAATTCGATGAACTGCCTGACGGAGGCGCTGGGCCTCGCCCTGCCCGGCAACGGCACCGTCGTCGCAACGCATGCCGATCGCAAGGAACTGTTCCTCGAAGCCGGCCGCCGCATCGTCGAGATCACCCGCCGTCACTACGAGACCGACGATTTCTCGGTCCTGCCGCGGTCGATCGCGACCTTCACGGCTTTCGAGAACGCGATGACGCTCGACATCGCGATGGGCGGGTCGACCAACACGGTGCTGCACCTGCTCGCCGCCGCGCAGGAAGGCGAAGTGCCGTTCAGCATGGCTGATATCGACCGGCTGTCGCGCCGCGTGCCGGTGCTGTGCAAGGTCGCCCCGTCGGTCATCAACGTGCATGTCGAAGATGTCCACCATGCCGGCGGCATCATGGGCATCCTGGGTGAGCTCGATCGCGCCGGCCTGATCGACACCTCGGTCTCGCGCGTCGATGCGCCCTCGCTCGCCGAAGCGCTGAGCGAATGGGACGTGAAGCGCAATCCGACCGAGGCCGTGCAGACCTTCTTCCGCGCCGCCCCCGGCGGCATCCCGACCACCGTCGCCTTCAGCCAGTCGGCGCGCTGGGACGATGTCGACACCGACCGCGAAAAGGGGGTTATCCGCGATATCGAGCACGCCTTCTCGAAGGATGGCGGCCTTGCCGTGCTGTTCGGCAACATCGCCGAGGAAGGCTGCATCGTGAAGACGGCGGGCGTGGACGCCTCGATCCTGACCTTCACCGGCCCGGCGCGCGTCTTCGAAAGCCAGGATGCGGCGGTGGAGGGCATCCTCGGCGGCACGGTGAAGGCGGGCGAGGTCGTGCTGGTCCGCTACGAAGGGCCGCGCGGCGGGCCGGGGATGCAGGAGATGCTGTATCCGACCAGCTACCTGAAGTCGAAGGGCCTCGGGAAGCTCTGCGCGCTGGTGACGGATGGGCGCTTCTCCGGCGGGTCGTCGGGGCTGTCGATCGGGCATTGCTCCCCCGAGGCGGCCGAGGGCGGCACCATCGGCCTGGTCGAGGATGGCGACATCATCGAGATCGACATCCCGAACCGCCGCCTGCACCTCGCCGTGTCGGACGAGGTGCTGGCCGAGCGGCGCGCTGCGATGGAAGCGAAGGGCGCCGAGGCCTGGCAGCCCGCCGCACCGCGCAAGCGCAACGTCACCGCGGCGCTGAAGGCCTATGCGGCGCTGACGACGAGCGCCTCGCGGGGCGCGGTGCGCGACGTGTCGGGGGTGCGGCGGCGCTAGAGCAGATCCCGATCAGGTGGAATCACCTGATCGGGTGAAGATGCTCGCGAAAACAAGAGGCTAGAGACGTTACCGTGAGCCAGGGCGAACGGTAACGGCTCTAAGGGTGCGTCAGGCCGGGTGGCGCGCAGCCAGCCCAAGCCGCGCTGCCACCGGCAGCACCTCCTGCCAGCGCGCCACCACGATCAGCAGCCCCATGCACCAGGTGAAGATCGCTTCCTTGAACAGCATCCCACCATCGCCATAGGGGTCGATGCCGATGGGGCCGATGGTGTGGAAGAAGATCGCCCCCGACATCAGCCCGACAGCCAGCAGCGCCCCCCAGAGCTGCGTCCGGGGCACCAGCACCAGGACGGCGGAGACAATCTCGAGGATCGCGACGGTCAGCCGGAACGGCTTTTCGTAGCCGGGGATGCCGAACCAGTCCGCGAGCGGCTGGAAGATCTGGTTCACCGAGGCCGGGTGCCCGGTCAGCTTGTACTGTTCGTAGTACAGGAACTCATAGGCGATCCAGATCGCGGCAGGCCAGGCGAGCAGCCGGAGGATGCGGTCGGCGCGGGTCATGGCGGGGCTTCCCTGTGAGGACATTCCGCCCGTGCTTCGCCCCGCCCCGGGCGATGGTTACGCTACCGGCCCGCCGTCATGCGCCCGACGACGAAGCCGAAGATGAAGGTGCCGAGCAGGATCGCCCCCACCTCCCCCACCAGCGCGTGCAGCAGCGGCAGCCCGACCAGCAGCGCCAGGGTGAAGCCGCCGATGAACAGCCAGCGATAGGCGAGCGGGCTCAGCGCCCAGCCGCGGTTGACCGGCTTCTTCTTGGCGGCGCGCGGCTTGGGCGTGGCGGCCTTCCGCGTGCTGCCGCTCACGGCGGAGCTCCGAGCAGCCGGGCCTCCTCCGCGCGGTCGTAGAGCCGGCCGATCAGCGTCGCGAAGGCCGGATCGACCGCCATGGCGGGGTCCATGCGCGGGGCGGTGTCGGCGCGGGTGACGCCATGCTCGCGCCAGGCCTGCCCACCTGACAGCACATTCTGCAGGAAGCCCTGCATCCGGTCGCAGGCCATGGCGAAACGGGCCTCAGCGGTCTCGCCGGCCTCGAACTCCTCCCACAGGGCACGCAGGCGGGTGCCGAGGTCCTCGGGCAGCAGGCCAAAGACGGTCTCCGCCGCCGCGGCCTCCCGAGCCACCTGGGTGGCGCGCGCGGCGGCATCATAGGCGAAGGTGTCGCCGGCCTCGATCTCCACCAGGTCGTGAATGGCAAGCATCATCAGCGCGCGCGCCGTATCCACCGGCGCCGCGAGATCCTGATGCAGCAGGGTGGCGATCAGGGCGATCGACCAGCAATGCTCCGCGCTGTTCTCGCGCCGCGTCGCGCCATCCGGCAGCACGACCCGCCCGCGCCGCTCGACCGTCTTCAGCCGATCGGCGAGCGCGAGGAAATCAAGAATGGCGGCGGCGCGATCAGGCTGCATCTCGGCCGAGGGTTTCCATCAATTCGCGCCATTCGCGCTTCGACAGGCCCGAACCCTCCTGCGTCACGGCCTCGCCGGCCAGCATGCGCTTCACGATGCCCATCATCTGCGCCGAGAGCGTCACCGCACCCAGCCGATAGTCGCGGAAGGCATCGTGCGCCATCGGCACCCAGGCCTTGACCGTCTCCAGCATGGCCTCGGCATAGACGCGGATCTCATACTGGGCGTGCGGATCGGCACGCAGGGACAGGAAGTGCAGCAGGTTGTGCAGATCCGTCTTCCAATACCATTGTGTATAGGCGTTGAGCGTGAGGTTCATCCGCGCCAGCTCGCGGGCGAGGCCCTGCCGGCCCGGGTCGCGCCTCTGGCCGTCATCGTCCTCGTTCAGCATCTCAAGGTAATGGTCGTAATTGCGCGTCGCATCCTCGCGCAGCAGGTCGAGCACATGGGCGGCTTCCGCGCCCTGCAGGATCTCGCCGCGTCCCTGGCGGTTCACCGCGGATTGTGCGGCGAGCTGATCGGGGGCGGGGATGTAGAATTCCCGGTCGAGAATGGAATAGCGCGCCGAATACTCGTTCACATTGGCGGTGCGGTGCCGGATCCACTGTCGCGCGACGAAGATCGGCAGCTTCACATGATACTTGATCTCGCACATCTCGAACGGCGTCGAGTGGCGATGCCGCATCAGATAGCGGATCAGGCCGCGATCCTCGTTCGCCGCACGGGTGCCGCGGCCATAGGAGACGCGCGCCGCCTGCACGATCGCCGCATCGTCGCCCATGTAGTCAACCACGCGCACGAAGCCGTGGTCGAGCACGGGCATCGCCTCGAAGAGCATCGCTTCCAGCGCCGGGACGCTCGGGCGGCGCGTGCGGCCCTCCGCGGCACGCGCGGCGTCGATTTCCTGCTGCTGCTCGACCGTCAGCGCCATGCCTGTCCCCCGTCCGACTCGAAATGTCCCGCGCGGCGGAGCAATCCTATTCGCTGGCGACGGTCAAGTCTCGCCAGTGGCGCAGGCGCGGCGCGCCAACACCATCGGTCATCCGCCTATCGCACGGCCCGGGCCGCGATCACCCTGGCGGCCATGACGAACACGATCATCCGCAACAGTCGCGAGGACGACGTACCGGCCCTTGCCGCCATCTATGGCCATTGGGTGGAGCATGGTCTCGCCAGCTTCGAGCTCACCCCGCCGGACGCGGCCGAGATGGCGCGTCGCCGCGCCGCCATCCTGGCGGCCGGCTATCCTCATCTGGTCGCGGAACGGTCGGGGCACGTCACCGGCTATGCCTATGCCTCGGCGTATCGGCCGCGCCCGGCTTATCGCTTCACGGTGGAGAACTCCGTCTATGTCGCCCCCGGGTTGACCCAGGGCGGCACCGGCACGGCGCTGCTCGATGCCCTGGTCGAACGCTGCACGGCCCAGGGCTTCCGGCTGATGGTCGCGGTGATCGGGGATTCGGGCAATGCGCCGTCGATCGGCCTGCATGCCAAGGCGGGCTTCGCGCATGCCGGGCTGCTGCCCGCCATCGGCTGGAAGCATGGGCGCTGGGTGGACAGCGTGCTGATGACCCGCCCGCTCGGCCCCGGCGCCACCACACCGCCCGGCTGAGAGCCTGTCTGGCCGCGGCGCCGCCCCCGGTGCAGGATGCCGGCGCCGACCTTCCGGAGAAGCCATGTCCCCCCTCGACGCCATCCGCCGCGACCACGCGGAACTGACCGCCATCCGGCAGGATTTCCACACCCATCCCGAACTCGGCATGACCGAGCACCGCACCGCCGAGATCGTCGCCCGCAAGCTCGAATCCTGGGGCATCGAGGTGCATCGCGGCGTCGGCGTGACCGGCGTGGTCGGCGTGCTGCGCAACGGGTCCGGCAACCGCGCCATCGGGCTGCGGGCCGACATGGATGCCCTGCCGATCGAGGAACTGAACGACGTCCCCTATCGCAGCACGACCAAGGGCGTGATGCATGCCTGCGGCCATGACGGGCACACCACCATGCTGCTGGGCGCGGCCAAATACCTCGCCGAGACGCGCAACTTCGACGGCATCGTCCACTTCATCTTCCAGCCCGGCGAGGAAGGCTGCGGCGGCGCGCTCGCCATGCTGGCCGATGGGTTGTTCGAGCGTTTCCCCTGCGATGCCATCTACGGCATGCACAACCGCCCCGGCATGCCGGTCGGCGAGTACGGGATCCGCTCGGGCCCGACCGCGGCGGGCGGCGCCTTCTTCGACATCGCCATCACCGGCAAAGGCTCCCATGGCGCGCGGCCGGAGGCCTCCATCGACCCGGTGCTGACCGCCTGCCACGTCACCACGGCGCTGCAGTCGATCGTCAGCCGTACCCTCTCGCCGCGCGATCCCGCCGTGGTCAGCGTGACCAAGGTGGTCGGCGGGGACGCCTACAACGTCATCCCTGAAACCGCGACCATCTCCGGCACCGCCCGCTTCTTCGCGCGCGAGGTCGGCGTGCAGATCGAGGAATCGATGCGCCGGGTCGCCGAGGGCGTAGCCGCCGGGTTCGGCGCGAGCGCCACGCTCGACTGGCGCCTGATCTTCGCACCCACCATCAACGATGCAGCCCAGACCGAGGCCTTCGCCGACGCCGCCGCCGACCTGGTCGGCACCGACAAGGTCGCCCGCGACAACCCGCCTGGCATGGGGTCCGAGGATTTCTCCTTCATGATGGAGAAGGTCCCGGGCGCCTATATCCATGTCGGCAACGGCCCAGGGGCGACGCCGCACAACCCGCGCTACCAGTTCAACGATGCGGCGATTCCCTTCGGCGCCGCCCTCTATGCGCGCGTCGTCGAACGCGGTCTCGCCAAGGATCGCCAGGGCTGACGGAAGCCCCTCGAAATCCGGACGCGCCTCGACTATATGAGGCCCGTCACCTCGGTGACTATGGCGATAAACGGCGTATGGAATAAGCGTTGCGGACCCGGGGGCGGTACCCGGCGCCTCCACCATCAACCCGCCTTGTCAGCGGTCGATGGGGGCGAAACAGGCTCGACGCGCGCGGTAAAGATACGTCTTTTGCCCGGCATGGTACCGCCGTCATCGGACCGATTCACAAGTGCCAACGACAACAGCCGCGAGGCTGTGGCGCTCGCTGCCTAAATAGGTAAGCGCGGTTCGGGGGGCACCGGGCAACAGAAGCCCCCCACTTCGCTTGGCATCACATGGGTTCCTGGCCTAGATGGCCGCATGAGCGACGACGCTGCACCGCCCGAAAGCCTGCTGCCCTATGACATCTGGGCCGAGGAAGCCCTGCGCGAGGTCGCGATCCGCGCGCTGGAAAGCGCCGCGAAGGATGGCCTTCCGGGGGAGCACCATTTCTACCTGACCTTCCGCACCGACCATCCGGGCGCGACGGTCCCCGGCCACCTCAAGGCCCGGTATCCGCAGGAAATCACGATCGTCCTGCAGCACCAGTTCGAGGACCTGATCGTCGATCGCGCCGCCGAGAAGTTCTCGGTGACGCTCTATTTCGGTGGCATTCCGTCCCGCCTGGTGGTGCCCTTCGGTGCGCTGACCATGTTCCACGATCCGCATGTGCGGTTCGGCCTGCGCTTTCCCGTGCTCGGCATGGACGCCCCGGCCTTCGAGGACACCCCAGAGGACGCGGCGCCCGACGTCCCGCCCGCCGAGGAAGGCCCCGCGCCCGCAGGCCAGGTGGTGAGCCTCGATGCCTTCCGCCGCAAGCCGGCGAAGGACGCCTGACCCCGCTCTTCCGCCCCAGGGCGGGCGATGCCGCATCGCCCGCGCGGCGCTACCCCTGCCTGTCCAATGCCAGATCGGCCTGGCGGTCGAGATGTGCCGCAAGCTCGCTCGGCAGTTTCAGCCGGTGCGCCAGCGCCTGCAGATAGGCCCGCTCCGCGGGATCGTCCGGATCAACGGCCAGGCGCGAGACCAGGTAGAGTTCGCTGGCCTGTTCGGGCGTCGCCGCCGCCGCGGCGATTTCGCCGACGCCGATGGGCGCGTCCAGCGCGTCGAAGACGAACCCCTTGGCCTCGGCATCCAGACCCGCCCGCTCGACCTGGCCGAAGATGCGCCGGCGTTCCTCCGCATCGATATGGCCATCGGCTCGCGCGGCGCCGATCATCGCCCGGATCAGCGCCAACTCGAAGGGCTGGCCGTCGGCCGCCGGCGCAGCGCCGGGCAGGAACCGTGCATCCACGGCCGCGACCTCCTGCGGCGCCGGCGCCGAAGCGGCCGCGGGCTGCCGGCCCGCCTGCCAGTTCTGGAAGGCCCGGTCCGCCAGGGCCCCGAGGAGGGCCGCGCCACCGTGGCTCAACAGGCTGCCGCCCCTGCCCTTCTTCTTGCCGACCAGAAGGGACAGCAGGCCCCCGGCCGCCACAGCGCCCGCCAGCCCACCCACACCGCCCTGGCCGAGGACCTGGCGCGCGGCCGTGGCCAGCCCGCCGGGCGCGGTCAGGCCGGACAAGCCCGAAGCGGGCTGACCCCCGACCTGATTCTGCCCGGGCGTCTGGCCCGTGCCGAGGAAGCGGTTCAGCAATGCCTGTGCGTCGATCATGGATGCCACATCGTGACGCCGGGACCTGACCGCAAGATTGCTGAAATTTTATGTTGCGATCCGGCATCGAAATGGCGGGTGGGCGGCCCTGCCCGGCCCCGGAGTTGGCGCCCGCCTTCCCCCTTTGCTACAGCACCCGCAAGGCGCACCTGTTCTCCTGCGCCCTGGAGATCGACCCATGACCCCGCCGCTCGATGCTGCCGCCGCTCCCGCCCGGCCGGCCGGTTTCAACTATTCGCCCATGTTCCCGCTCGGCGAGGACACCACGCCTTATCGCAAGCTCGACATCGAGGGCGTCTCGACCGTCGAGGTCGATGGCAAGCGCGTGCTGAAGATCAAGCCGGCGGTGCTGACCGAGCTCACCTTCCAGGCCTGCCACGACGTCTCCCACCTGCTGCGCCCAGCGCATCTCCAGCAGCTCGCGAACATCCTCAAGGACCCCGAGGCGAGCGCCAACGACCGCTTCGTCGCGCTCGACCTGCTGAAGAATGCGAACATCGCCTCGGGCGGCGTGCTGCCCATGTGCCAGGACACCGGCAACGCGATCGTCTTCGGCAAGAAGGGCCAGCGCGTCTGGGTCGAGGGCGATGAGGAGGAGGCGATCTCCTTCGGCGTCTCCCGCACCTATACCGAGACCAACCTGCGCTACTCGATGAACGCGCCGCTGACCATGTTCGAGGAGGTGAACACCGGCAACAACATGCCGGTCGAGTTCTCCATCATGGCGGCCCCCGGCGACCATCACGCCGATGAGCTGCACCTGATGTACATCCTCAAGGGCGGCGGATCGGCCAACAAGACCTTCCTGTTCCAGCAGACCCGCGCGGTGCTGAACAAGCCGAAGCTGCTCGCCTTCCTCGAGGAGAAGATCAAGACGCTCGGCACCTCCGCCTGCCCGCCCTATCACCTCTCCATCGTGATCGGCGGCACCTCGGCGGAGATGAACCTCAAGACGGTGAAGCTCGGCTCGACCAAGTGGCTCGACGCGCTGCCGACCAAGGGCGACAAGTCGGCCCACGCCTTCCGCGATCCGGAGCTGGAAGCCGAGATCCACAAGCTGACGCAGAATCTCGGCATCGGGGCGCAGTTCGGCGGCAAGTATTTCTGTCATGACGTGCGAGTGATCCGCCTGCCGCGCCACGGCGCCTCGCTGCCCATCGGCATCGGCGTGTCGTGCAGCGCCGACCGCCAGATCAAGGCGAAGATCACCGCGGAGGGCGTGTTCCTCGAACAGCTCGAACACGACCCCGCGCATTACCTGCCGGAGCACACGGACGACATCCTGGGCGGCGAGGTGGTGAAGATCGACCTCAACCAGCCGATGGACCAGATCCGCGCGACCCTGTCGCAGTATCCGGTGAAGACGCGCGTCTCACTGACCGGCACCATGGTGGTGGCGCGCGACATCGCCCATGCGAAACTGCAGGAACGCATCGACCGCGGCGAGGGCCTGCCGCAGTACATCAAGGATCATCCCGTCTACTACGCCGGTCCGGCGAAGACCCCGGCGGGCTATGCCACCGGCTCCTTCGGCCCGACCACGGCGGGGCGCATGGACTCTTACGTCGACAGCTTCCAGGCCGCCGGCGGCTCCTTCGTCATGCTCGCCAAGGGCAATCGCTCCAAGGCCGTGCTGAACGCCTGCAAGAAGTATGGCGGCTTCTATCTCGGCTCGGTCGGCGGGCCGGCGGCGCGGCTCGCGCAGGACTGCATCAAGAAGGTCGAGCAGCTCGAATACCCCGAGCTCGGCATGGAAGCCGTGTGGAAGATCCAGGTCGAGGACTTCCCCGCCTTCATCGTCGTCGACGACAAGGGCAACGACTTCTACGAGGGGCTGGAATAGCCCCGCCTTCCGGCGGCCCGGCCCCTGCTTGACCGGGCCGCCATGCAGGCTCTATCAGGCCGCCGTCGCCTTGTGGCGGCCGTAAGCGTCTCACGCCAGGCAACGCACCAACCCGATCCGTTCGCGCCATCCGATGGCGCCGGATGCCTGAGCTGAGAATATCCATGGCCATCATCCGCCGTGTTCCCGCCCGCTACGCAGCGCTGCTCATGCCGCTGCTGCTGTCGATCATCATGACCTGCGTCATCTCCGGCGTGTCGACGCTTCTGGCGCTCGGCCCGTCGCAGGAAGCACTGCGTCGCTGGCCCGAAGCCTGGGGCTTCTCCTGGCTCGTCGCCTTCCCCACCCTGCTGGTGGTGTTGCCCATCGTGCGCCGGCTCGTCGCCCTGCTGGTCGCCCCGCCCGCGCGATGACAGGATGGCGCGGATCCGCAACGGAGACGCCCCATGCTTGCCCTGCGCCCCAATTGCGAATGCTGCGGCCGCGACCTGCCGCCCGACAGCCGCGATGCGCTGATCTGCTCCTTCGAATGCACCTGGTGCGTCGATTGCGCGGCGACGAAGCTGCCGGGCGGGCTCTGCCCCAATTGCGGCGGCAACTTGGTGGCGCGGCCCATCCGCCCCGCGGAGAAGCTCACGAGGTTCCCGGCCTCGACCGACCGCATCCATCGCCCCGAACGCTGCGGCGGGCCTGTGACGGCCTGAAGGCGGGGGCGATGCCCGAGCGCATCCGCCTGACCGCGCTGATCGCCAACGGCTTCCTGTGCCTGGCCTTCGGGATCATGGCGCTGCTTGGTATCGCGACGGAGCCCGGCGGCATCATCGTCTTCTTCGCGGTCGTCGCCGCGATCGCCGGCTTCAACTGGTATGTCATCCGCAAGGCGGCGCGGATCCTTGCGGAGGAATCGCAGCGCCTCGCCGAACTCCAACAGCATTGCGCGGCGCTCGAGGCCCGCGCCTCATCCGAGCAAGGACCAGCCCCATGACCGAACGCCGCCTCATCTCCTCCGGCTCGAAATTCGAGGAGGAGATCGGCTATTCCCGCGCTGTCGTCATCGGCGACGACATCTGGGTCTCCGGCACCACCGGCTACGACTATGCGCGCATGACGATCGAGCCCGATGTCGTCGCGCAATGCGACCAGTGCTTCCGCAATATCGCGATGGCGCTGGAACAGGCCGGCGCGAGCCTCGACGACGTCGTGCGCGCCACCTTCATCGTGCCGCGGCGCGAGGATTGGGAACCCTGCTGGCCCGTGGTGAAGAAGTACTTCGGCAAGGCGCGCCCGGCCTCGACGCTGATCCATGCCGGGCTGCAGACGGATGCAATGCGCATCGAGATCGAGGTGACCGCGCGGCGCGGCCGCTGAGGCAACCGGCGCCGCAACGCCGCGTTGCCCTTCGCAACAACGCTGCCTCGGCATCGCCGCATCCGGTGCCGAGACTGCGTCGCGGGCGGATCACACCGCCCGCCTTGCGAAGGAGAGAGCCCATGATCGCCCGCCGAGGCCTTTTCGCCATCATTCCCGCCCTCGCCGCGGCTGGGTTCGCCACGCCGTCGACAGCGGAGGCGCAGAGCGTCACGCTGAATTTCGGCCCGCCCCCGCCGCCACCCCGTGCCCGGCCGGCGCCGCCTCCGCGTCGCGGCTATGTCTGGGTCGATGGCCATTACCGCTGGAACGGCCGCCGCTACGTCTGGCGCGAAGGATACTGGACCCGAGCCCGCCACGGCCGACACTACGCCCAGCCGCGCTGGGACCAGGATGGCGACCGCTGGCGCTACCACCCGGGCGGATGGCAACGCTGACAGGGCGCGCGTGACAGCCGCACCCATGGGCTGTACAGGGCGCGGGCCCCAACCGTTCCGGGAGTCGCCATGCGCTTCGCTGTCGATCGACTCGACCACCTGGTTATCACCTGCAAGGATGTGACCATCTCGGCGTCCTGGTACCAGCGCGTCCTGGGCATGGAGGTGGGCGAGTTCGGCCCGCACAACCGCACGACGCTGAAGTTCGGCGGGCAGAAGATCAACCTCCGCCCAGCGGAATCAACGCAGCATGAATGGTGGACCGGCGCGGCCGGCGGCGTGCCGGGCACGGCCGATCTCTGCTTCATCGTCACCGTCGATGCCGAGCAGATCATCGCCCATCTCCAGCATTGCGGCGTGACGGTGGAACAGGGTCCGGTCGCCAAGGACGGGGCGCTGGGGCCGATCACCTCGGTCTATTGCCGCGACCCGGACGGCAACCTGATCGAGATCTCGACCTACGGCTCGCTCGACTGAGCATCCTGGTCCGGGAGGACGGCGCGTGAAGGAGCATCTGGTCAAGCGCTCCTTCTCGCTGGCGGGCCACCGCACCTCGGTGGCGCTGGAACCGGCCTTCTGGGCCGCGCTGGAAGCGATCGCGGCCGATCGCGGCATGAGCCTCGCCGCCCTCGTCGCGGAACGCGACGCTGCGCGCGCGGAACACGGCGCGCCACTGGCAAGCACGCTGCGGGTTTTCGCGCTGATGGAACAGCGCTGACTGGCACGACGCGACGGAGAGGGGCCTTGCCCCTCCCCGACCCCCTCCCCACCAAAGGCCGAAAGGCCTTTGGAAACCAACACCTGCCGCGGGGCGCCCCTGACGGAGTCGTCCCCCCGCAAACGGCCCCGTGCGCCGCTCGGGTCGGGAGCCTGCGCCGCCGCCGATACGCCCCGGGGCAAGTGCTGGCGACTCAGCCGCATGGCAGCTTGGTAGGGTGACGCCCGGCGCCCCGCTCCATCAGAAGCCGCCGCGACGACCTACCGCTCCGCCCTCCACCGCGCCCAGGTCGCCATTTCCGGCTGTCGCCTCGGCGTCTCCGCCGGCCCGGTCACGCGCAGCGCGATCGGCGGGGCCTCGGCGGGCGGCGGTTGCACCAGGAAACGCAGATCGACCGTCCCGCGCCGCAGATCGATGCTGCCTTCGACGGCACCGGACAGGCCCGCCTCGCCGGCGATGCGCACGCCATTCAGCGTCACCACCCCGGCGCTGGCGCGCCAGCCGCCTTCCAGCCGGTCCAGCGCGGTGGCGCCACCTTCCAGCGCCTGGCGAACGCCGGCCTCGGCCGCGGCCGCATCCTCGATCGCCGCGGCGGACGCCGCGGCCCCCAGGGCAACCCCCGCCAGCACGCCATCGGCGAGCGCGATGCGCCCTTCCCCCGTGAGCGTGCCGAGCAGGGCGGCCGGCGCATGGCCCTGCGCCGTCACGCGCGCCTGCGCATCGAGCCGCCCCGACACCAGGTCGAAGGGCAGGCCGAAGAGCGGCCCTGTGAGCGTCGCCCCATTGAGCCCGAGCGAGGCCGAGAGCACCGGCGGCACGGTGGCGACATCGAGGTTCAGCGTGCCTTCCAGCACGCCGCCTCCGAGCCGCCCGCGCAGCTCCTCCACCGCCAGCTTGCCGCCATCGAGCGCCAGGCGGCCGGCCACCTCGTCGAGCGTCGGCAGGCCGGGCGCGACCACCGTCGTCGCCTCCACCGTCAGTTCCGCATCGACGGCGCCGAGCACGCCGAAGCCCAGCGGGTCGCTGTCGCGCAGCGCCAGTTCGGGCAGCGGCAGCCGCTCGGCGGCGATGCGGCCGGTCAGCTTCGGCCGCGCGCCCCCGAGCGCCAGGGCGAGTTGCCCGCGCGCCCGCAAGCCCCCCGCCACCAGCTCCAGGTTCTCGGCCGAAACGGCATCCCTGCCGGCGGACAGCGCCGCGATCAGGGAGAAGGAGCCTTCGCCGAGCCAGGCCGGCATCTCCCGTGCGCCGAGCAGCATGGCGAGGCGCGGCGCCCCGGGATGACGCAGGGTCAGATTGCCGGCGATCCGCTCCTGGCCCAGATTCGCCGTGCCCTGGGCTTCCACGCGCAACTCGCCGAGCTCGCCCTCGGCGGTCAGCGCCAAGGCATCCGCCGGCCCGCCGCCGCTGAGCCGCAGGCGCAGCGCCTGCGCGGCGAAGCCCTCGGGCAGCGCCAGGATGGGCGCCGCCGCCGCCGCAAGGCCGCTGGCGCTGGAGGCCGCAACGTCCAGCACCAGATCGCCGAAGCGCGGGGTCGCGCCGGTCGTGACCGTGCCCGCCAGCGTCATGTCCGCGCCGCCGATCTGCGCCGAGGCCCGGCGCAGCCCGATGCGCCCCTGCTCCATTACCGCATCGAGCGCCGCACGCTCGGCCGTGATGCCGCGCCAGACGACGCGCTCGGCCGCCAGGCGAAGATTGGCGTCGACGCCGGCGCCATTGCGCAGCGCCTCGGCCCAGCGCGCCGGCGGCGCCAGCAGCCCATCGAGCACCAGCCGATCGACCGTCAGCCCCAAGCCGAGCGCCGGGCGCGCGCCGAAGCGGAAGACCCCCGCGCCGCTGACCCGCGCACCGTCCAGCGTCGCCGCGAGTTCGGGCACACCGAGTTGCGCCGGTTCCAGCACCAGTCGCGCCCGCCCCTCGAAGGCCCGCAGGCGGGAAGGGTCGAGGCCCTCCATCGGCACGCCAAAGGCGGCGAGGCTCGCGCGCAGGCTCGGACCGTTGAAGCGCAGGGCGAGTTCGAGCCGCTCCCCGGCCGTCGCGCCGGTGGCCTCGATCTCCACCTCGCCGGGAAGCTGGGCGGTGATGTCGGTGAGGGTGATGCGCTCCGCCTCGCGGAAGATGCCGCCGCGCAGGCGCCGGATGGTCTGGCCGCGGAAGGAGGCCGCCTCGGCCGAGAGGTCGAGCCCGATCGGCAGGGCCGGCGCGGCCGCCCCGCGCAGCGCCGCCACCCAGGCATCGAGGTCGATGCGCGCCAGCGCCAGCGCCACGTCGAGCCGCGATTCCGGCCGGAAGCGGAAGGTCACCGCACCACGTCCCGTCACCCCGCCGATATCGAGGGCCAGGTTGTCCGCCGCCGCCACTTCGCCCGTGACGCTGACGCGACCGCTGGCGCGGAAGGGGCCGGCCGGGGCGGCCATCAACAGGGCCAGGTCGCTGCCCGAGGCCTCGATCCGGCCTTCGAAGCCGCCTTCGGCCACCAGCGCGCCGCGCGCCGTGACCGTCGCCCCCTGGAGCGCGAAGCCCAGGTCGAGCGTCGCCACCCCGTCGAAGCCGGGACGGCCGAGCACGGCCTCGAAGCGGATCGGCGCGCCGCGCCAGGTGAAACGGCCCTCGGTGCGCACGGCGTCGAGCGGCCCCGGCGCGGCCAGGCGCGCCGTCACGCCCTCCAGCACCGCGCCGCCCACCTCGACGCGGCTATCCTCGATGCGCGCATCGAATCCGGTCAGCCAGGGCGGCGGGCGCAGCGCACCGATGGAATCGGGCGGCCAGGGCAGGCGGATCTCGGCACCCACCAGCACCAGGTCACGCGGTTCGATACGCCCGGTCAGCAGCGGCCAGAGGCCGAGGCGCAGCCGCAGCACCCGCGCGGTGACGCCAAGCTCCTCGCCATCCGCCTCGCCCACGCTGACATCGTCGGCTTCGACCATGGGCTGCGGCAGCAGCGTCAGGCGCAGCGGCCCGGCGAGGACCACCGGCCGGCCGAGCCGTGCCGCGGCGATGGCGGCGACGCGGCCGCGCTGCCCCTCCCAGTCCAGCAGGCCGGGGCCGAACCAGGCCGCGGCGAGCAGGGCTGCCGGTATCAGCAGCAGGAGGAGACGGCGGAACCTCACCCGGCCGGAGCCCCCCATCCGCCGCCGCCCGGCGTCTCAAGGCCGAAGATGTCACCGGGCCGCAGGCTGGCGCGGTCGCTGCCCTTCAGCGTCTCGACGGTCCCGTCGCTGCGTTCCACCCATTGCCGGCCCGCCGCGCCATCCGCCCCGCCATGCAGCCCGTGCGGCGCGACGGTGCGACGGGAGGCGACGATGACCGCCTCCATCGGGTGCAGGAAGCGGATGCGGCGGCGGGACCCGTCGCCGCCACGGTATTGCCCCGCACCGCCCGAGCCACGGCGGATCGAGAATTCCTCGAGCCGCACCGGGTAGCGCAGTTCGAGGATCTCAGGATCGGTCATGCGGGTGTTGGTCATATGCGTCTGCACCGGGCCGGTGCCGTTGAAGCCCGGGCCGGCGCCCGTGCCGCCGCAGATGGTCTCGTAATACTGGTAGGTCGCATCGCCGAAGAGCAGGTTGTTCATCGTCGCCTGGGCCGAGGCGCAGGCATCGAGCGCGGCGAGCACCGCGTTGCAGGTCATCTGCGACACTTCCGTGTTGCCTGCGACCACCGCCGCGCCGGGACGCGGGGAGAGGAAGGTCCCCTCGGGGATCACGATCTCCAGCGGCTTGAGGCAGCCATCGTTGAGCGGGATGTCCTCCCCCACCAGGCAGCGGAAGGAATAGAGCACCACGGCACGGCAGACGGCCGAGGGCGCGTTGAAATTGTCCGGCCGCTGCGGCCCCGTGCCGGTGAAGTCGATCACCGCGCGGCGGTTCGCGCGATCCACGCGCACCGCGACCTTGAGCGGCGTGCCGTCGTCGATGGTGGTTTCGAAGGCGCCGTCCGGCAGGCGTTCCAGCACGCGGCGGACGGATTCCTCCGCATTGTCCATCACATGCTTCATGTAGGCGCGCACGGTGGGCAGGCCGAATTCGGCGACGGCGCGCTGGAGCTCCTGCACCGCTTTCTCGTTGGACGCCACTTGCGCCTTGATGTCGGCGACATTCACGTCCGGGCTGCGGGCGGGGTATGTCGCGCTCGCCAGCAGCGTGCGGAACTCGGCCTCGCGAATGGTGCCGCCATCGACCAGCAGGAAATCGTCGATGACGACGCCTTCCTCCTCCAGCGTCTTCGATCCGGGCGGGGTCGATCCCGGGGTCAGCCCGCCGATATCGGCGTGGTGCCCGCGCGAGCCGACGAAGAACAGGATCTCCCGCCCCGCCGCGTCGAAGACCGGCGTGATGACGGTGATGTCGGGCAGGTGCGTCCCGCCATTGGACGGGTTGTTCAGCGCCACCACGTCGCCCGGCTTCAGCGTCGTGCCGCGGGACCGGATGACCGTCCGCACGCTTTCCCCCATCGCGCCGAGATGCACCGGCACATGCGGCGCATTCGCCACCAGGTAGCCCTGCGCATCGAAGATGGCGCAGGAGAAGTCGAGCCGTTCCTTGATGTTCACCGACAGCGAGGTGTTCTGCAGCACCGCGCCGGCCTGTTCCGCGACGTTCATGAACAGGTTGTTGAACAGCTCGAGCATCACCGGATCGGGCCGGTCGGCGGTCGCGGCGATCTGCGCGGCGCGCTTCTCGGTGCGGCGCAGGACCAGATGGTTGCGCCCGGTGATGGAAGCCGTCCAGCCTGGTTCGACGACCGTGGTCGCATTGGCCTCGCGGATCAGCGCCGGGCCCTTCAGCGTATCGCCCGCATGCAGCGCGTCGCGGTCATAGACCGGGGCGGCGTGCTCGGCGCCTTCGGTGAACAGCGCGACGGTGTCGATCACGGCCGGCGCGCCGGCGCCGCGCGGCGGCAAGGCCGCTTCGTCCACCTGCTCGCCGGGCATGGTGACCTCGGCGATGCAGGCCTCGACCACCACCGGGCGTTCCGGCGTCGCGAAGCCGAAGCGGCGGCGATGCGCCTCCGTGAAGGCTTCCAGCACCGTCGCATGATCGCCGAAGGGCACCGGCAGGAAGGCATCGGTGCCGGCGTAGCGCAGATGCAGCCGCCGCGCCGTCTTCAGCGCGGCGGGGTCGGCCCCCTGGCGCACCAGCTCCGCACGGCCTTCCTCCGCCAGCGCGTCGAGCCGCGCGGCGAGGTCGTCCATCGTGTCGGCGGCCAGCGGTGCCTCCACCGCGCCCTCCCGGATCGCGGCCTGATCGGCCAGGCCCATCCCATAGGCCGAGAGCACGCCGGCGAAGGGATGAATGAACACCGTCTCCATCCCCAGCGCATCCGCCACCAGGCAGGCGTGCTGGCCGCCCGCGCCGCCGAAGCACTGCAGCGCGAAGCGCGTCGCGTCATGCCCCTTCTGGATCGATACCTGCTTGATGGCGTTCGCCATGTTGGCGACCGCGATGCGCAGGAAGCCTTCCGCGACGCGGCGCGGATCCTGTTCGGTGCCCGTGGCCTTGGCGATCTCAGCGGCCAGCGCGGTGAACTTCTCCCGCACCACCTGGCCGTCCAGCGGCTGGTCGCCATCGGGTCCGAAGATCGCCGGGAAGTGCCGGGGCTGGATCTTGCCCACCATGACGTTCGCATCCGTCACGGCGAGCGGCCCGCCGCGGCGATAGCAGGCCGGGCCGGGCACCGCGCCGGCGCTGTCCGGGCCGACGCGCATGCGCGCGCCGTCGAAATGCAGGATCGACCCGCCGCCGGCCGCGACCGTGTTGATCGCCATCATCGGCGCACGCATGCGCACCCCGGCGACCTCGGTCTCGAAGGCGCGCTCGAACTCGCCGGCGTAGAGCGCGACATCGGTCGAGGTGCCGCCCATGTCGAAGCCGATGATGCGGTCGAAGCCGCCCATCCCCGCGGTGCGCGCCGCGCCCACGATGCCGCCCGCCGGCCCCGACAGGATCGCATCCTTGCCCTGGAAACGGCCGGCCTCGGTCAGCCCGCCATTGGACTGCATGAAGTACAGCCGCACGCCCGGCAGCTCGGACGCCACCTGGTCCACATACCGCCGCAGCACCGGCGAGAGATACGCATCGACCACCGTCGTATCGCCGCGCGGCACGATGCGCGGCAGCGGGCTCGCCTGGTGGGACAGCGAGACCTGGGTGAAGCCTTCCTCCCGCGCGATCTCGCCCAGGCGCAGCTCATGCGCCGGATGCGCCCAGGCATGCATCATCACGATGGCGACCGCGCGGATGCCCGCCGCGAAGCCGGCCTTCAGCGCGGCGCGCGCCGCGGCCTCGTCGAGCGCCTCGATCCCGGTACCATCCACCGCGACGCGGCCGCCGATCTCGGCGACCGTCTCATGCAGCAACTCGGGCAGCTTCACATCCAGGTCGAACAGCCGCGGCCGCGCCTGGTTGCCGATGCGCAGCATGTCGGCGAAGCCACGGTTGACCAGCAGCAGCACCCGCTCACCCTTGCGTTCCAGCAGCGCATTGGTGGCAACCGTGGTACCCATCTTCACCGCGTCGATCGTGCCGGGCGGGATTGCGGCCCCGGGCGCGAGGCCCAGCGTCTCCCGAATCCCGGCCACGGCCGCGTCGCGGTACCGTTCCGGATTCTCCGACAGCAGCTTGCGGGTGGACAGCCGGCCTGACGGATCGCGCGAGACGATATCGGTGAACGTGCCCCCGCGATCGATCCAGAACTGCCAGCCAGACATGAACTCATCCTCTCGGAGAAGGCGCGCCGCCCCCGCGCCGCGTCCTTCCCGCAATAGAGAGGCGCAGGGCGGGGGGCAAGGCGGCGCGCTCCCTTGCCCTCCCCGTCACCGCACACGACGTGCTACAGCGTTCTTCGATTGAACGGCGCCGGCCCGCGCCCCCACCCGGCCACCCAGCGACAATATGCTGAATTGGATGGCCAGGTGGGGGTGCGGGCCGGTGCCCATCCGGCGTGAGCGAAGAACACGCTAGCAAGGCTGCCGAGAGGTGCAGGCGTGACGTTCTGGGGCAAGATCCTGGGCAGCATGGCGGGTTTCGCCATGGGTGGGCCCTTCGGCGCGATGATGGGCGCGGCGCTCGGCCATGCGGCCGACCAGGGCGCATTGCCCGGCGCGCGGGGCATTCCTCCCAATGCCGCCGACATGGTGCAATTGCTGGGCGGCAAGGAGAACCTGTTCTCCTTCGCGGTGGTGGTGCTCGCCGCCAAGCTCGCCAAGGTGGACGGGCCGGTGAAGCGCGCCGAGATCGACACCTTCCGCCAGATGTTCCGCGTGCCGGAGGAAGGGCTGCGCGATGTCGGCCGCCTCTTCGACCAGGCGCGCGAGGAAGCGGAAGGCTGGGAGCCCTTCGCTGCGAAGCTCGGCGAAGCCTTCGCCGACAACAAGGCGATGCTCGAGGACGTGCTCGCCGCCTTCGTGCGCATTGCCCGCGCCGATGGGCCCGTGACGAAGTCCGAAGGCGACATGCTGCGCGGCATCCACGCCCGCTTCGGCCTCGACGCCGCGGCCTGGGAACGCGCCAAGGGTGGCAACCCGCGCGGGGTGAGCACGCAGCAGATGGAAGACCCCTATGCGGCGCTGGGGCTGACGCGGGAAGCCTCGGACGAGCAGGTGCGCGCCGCCTGGAAGCAGTTGATGCGGGAGAACCACCCCGACAGCCTCGCCTCGCGCGGCGTGCCGGAGGAATTCGTGAAGCGGGCCTCCGCGAAGGTCGCGGATATCAATGCGGCCTGGGACCGCATCAAGCGGGAGCGGGGGATCTGATGGCGACGGCCGCCCGGAGAGCGGCTTTCGCCCCGTCCATGATCGCCCGCGACCTTCCCAGCCCGAACCACGACCCGCGCCCCGATGGGATCCCCATCGACATGCTGGTCCTGCACTACACCGGCATGCGCACGGGCCAGGAAGCCATCGATCGCCTGCGCGACCCGGCTGCCAAGGTCTCCTCCCACTATGTCGTCGAGGAAGATGGCACGGTCTTCCGCCTGGTGCCGGAACAACGCCGCGCCGCCCATGCCGGCATCTCCCACTGGCGTGGCCATGAGGCCCTGAACGCCCGCTCCATCGGCATCGAGATCGTCAATCCCGGCCATGAATGGGGGTATCGGGCCTTCCCGGCGCTGCAGATGGCGGCGGTCTGCGATCTCTGCCTCGACATCCTCGCGCGCCACCCGATCCCGCCGCGCAACGTGGTCGCCCACAGCGACATCGCGCCCGACCGCAAGGAGGATCCCGGCGAGCTCTTCGACTGGGAAGGGCTCGCACGGAACGGCGTGGGCCTCTGGCCCGGCGAGGACCCGCCGGCGCCACCCGAGCAGGCCGTGCTGCCGCTGCTCGGCCGCATCGGCTATCGCACGGACCTGCCGCTATCCGTGCTGGTCGCGGCCTTCCAGCGTCACTGGCTGCCGGGCCGCGCGGATGGCATCGCCGATGCCGCGACCCGCGCGCGGATCGCGGCAGTGGCTGCCTGCTGCGGCTGATCAGCCGCCCCACCAGGGCAGCACGCGCCTATCGCCCGCCAGACCGTGGCGCACCGCGTGCTCGGCATTGCCGCGATGAATGCCGATGTCGCGCAGCATCCGGTCATCCATGCCCATGACCAACCGTAGCGCACGGCGACGCTCGACCGTCTCCACCGCCTTGACCCACAGGCGCATCAGCGGGCCCTGCGCGGCATCGACCGCGCGGCGGCCCGGATACCCAGCGGTCCGGAGGGGGTTGGCAAAGCGCTCGGTGGTCATGGTCTGCTCCTGCGGCGCGGGGTTGCGATCAGCGCCGTGCTGCCGAGAATTCCGCACATGACCCACGAGGCGGAAGCGCCTGGCCCTCACGACAGGCGTGAGGAATACTCACGGCCATGCGCCCCACCCGCCTGCCCAGCATGGAACAGCTCCGCGCCCTGGACGCCGCGCTGCGCGCCGGCAGCTTCGGCCAGGCGGGCGCCACGCTGGGCCTGACCCATGGCGCCATCAGCCGGCACATCGCGGCACTCGAAGCGATGCTCGGCGCGCCCCTGTTCCGCCGCGGCCCGCGCGGCACCGAGCCGACCGCCCTCGCCCGCCGCTATCATGGGGAAGTCGCGCCGCTGCTCGCCGGCATCGAGGATGCGACACGCCGGGCCGCCACGCGCCGCCGCCGCGCCCAGGACACGATGGCCGAGGTCCGCATCGGCGTCGTGCCTACCTTCGCCGCGCGCTGGCTGCTGCCACGCCTGCCGGACTTCAACGCCGCACACCCCGCCATCCGCGTGGACGTCGTCGCCACCACGGAATTGCAGGACCCGCAGCGTCACGGCCTCGACTTCCTGGTGCGCCACGGCATGCCGCCCTGGCCGGGGCTGGAGGCGACGCTGCTGCGCCCCGAGACACTGCGCCCGGTGCGCGCCCCGTCCTTCAAGCTGCGCGGGACGCCCTCGATCAAGGCCATCGCCGAGCGCATCCCGCTGATCTTCGACGTGAACCGGGACCACTGGGCGGCGTGGCTCGCCGCGGCGGGCTGGCGCGGGGCGGCACCCAGCAACGGGCCGGTGTTCAGCGATTTCGGCCTGACGCTGGAAGCGGCGGCGGCCGGTCTCGGGCTCGCGCTCACCCGGGGTGACCTGGCGGATCGGGAGATCGCGGAAGGACGACTGGTCTACGCGCATCCCTTCGCCGCACCAGGACCCCGGGCACATCACCTCGCCAAGCCGCCAGGACCGCTGCGGCGGCCGGCACAGAGCCTGTGGGACTGGATGCGCGCACGGGCGGCGGCGACGCCGTGACAGGGGTGGAATCCGGCGGCGCGCTGGACCGGAGAGGGGCTTTGCCCCTCCCCGAACCCCTCCCCACCAAAGGCCGAAAGGCCTTTGGAAACCAATACCTGGCACCGGGTGCGAAGGTCGGGAACGGTGATGCTGCCCCCCCCGTACAGCATGGGGTGTAAAATAGAACGTGCTACGCGCCGCCCGACGGTCCCACGGAATCTCTCAGCCAGGATGGGTGCCTCTGGGCCAACGCCCCCGCGTCGCCGCGCTTGACGTCCGCGCAGGCCCAGCGCACACCCCGCGCCGTCAGACGGCTGGGCGACCGCTGGCGCGGGAGCGATCCCGCGCTGGAGGAAAGTCCGGGCTCCACGGGACTACGGTGCCGGTCAACGACCGGCGGGGGCGACCCCA
>JAYRJZ010000070.1:0-28964 GCA_041906015.1 Roseomonas sp. | reverse complement strand
CGCGCCCCCCCCCCCCCCCCCCCCTTCCCGGCAGCGGAGGCATCGAGTTCATCAAGAAGGCCTTCGGCCTTTGGCGAGGAGGGGCAAGCCCTCCTCAGCAGCCGAGCCGTTCCGCCAGCTCCTCGAACGACCCGGCGATCGCCTCCCATTCCTGCTCGGCGCGCAGATCCGTCGTCTGGCCCGCGCCATGTTCGTTCGCGCGCAGCACGAAGGCGGTCTTGAGCCCCGCGCGGCGCGCGGCGGCGAGGTCCCCGTTATGCGCCGCCACCAGCGCCACCTCGCCCGGCTCCATCCCAAGGATTTCCGCCGTGCGCAGATAGGATTCCGGCTGCGGCTTGTAGGCGCGAGCCGCCTCGGCACCGAGGATCGCATCCCACGGGATGCCGGCGCGCTTGGCCATGTTCGCCAGCAGCAGGATGTTCCCGTTCGACAGCGGGGCGAGGAAGAAACGCGGGCGCAGCCGCAGCAGGCCCGGGATCGCATCCGGCCACGGATCGAGCCGGTGCCAGGCGCGGTTCAGCCAGTCGAGCTCCTCGGCCGCGACACCCGCCGGGTCGATGCCATGGTCGCGCAGCACGAGATCGAGATTCTCCCGATGCAGCACATCGAGCCGCGTGAAGGGACGGCGGCCGGAGCGCACCTCCTCCATCGCGGGCTGGTATCGCCGGCGCCAGGCATCGGCGAAGGCGTGCGGATCCATATCGGGCCGGCCATGGCGCGCGAGGAAGGTCCTCGCATCGCGCGCGATGCCGTTTCGCCAGTCCACGACCGTCCCGAAGGTGTCGAAGACCAGCGCCTTCACGCCAGGGAGCGCGCTCATTCCGCGGCCTTCGCGGGCTGCTGCGCCCAACGCGTCTCGAAGTCCCAGACCTCGGGGAAGCCCATCAGCTCGGTCATGCGCTTGAAGCCATAGGATTCGCCGATGGCGAGGCTGTCGCCGGTCTGCTTCAGATGGCCGTAGACGCGCTCCAGCGCCGCGGCGACGGCAAGGAAGCCGATCGCGGGATAGATCGCCATGGCGTAGCCGATCTCCTGCAGGGTCGAGACGGGCAGGATCGGGGTGCGCCCGCCTTCCACCATGTTGGCGAGCAGCGGCTTGTCGATGGCGCGGCCGATGGCGCGCATCTCCGCCTCGCTCTCGGGGCTTTCGATGAAGACGATGTCGGCGCCGGCATCGCCCATCATGCGGCCGCGGCGGATCGCTTCCTCAAGGCCGAGCGTGGTGCGCGCATCGGTGCGCGCGACGATCAGGAAGTCGGGGCTTTTCCGCGCCTCGGCGGCGACGCGGATCTTCAGCACCATCTCCTCGGCCGGGATGACGCGGCGGCCGGGCGTATGGCCGCACTTCTTCGGCATCTCCTGGTCCTCGAGCTGGATGCCCGAGATGCCGGCGGCCTCATAGCCCATCACCGTGTGGCGCACGTTGAGCAGCCCGCCATAGCCGGTATCGGCATCGGCGATCATCGGCGTCGTCACGCCGCGGGCCATCTGCCCCATGCGGTCGACCATGTCGGTGTAGGTGGCGATGCCGGCATCGGCGACGCCGAGTGTGGAGGCCACCGTGCCGAAGCCGGTGCCGTAGAGGCAATCGAAGCCCATGCCATCGGCGACCTTGGCCGAGATCATGTCGAAGATGCCCGGGGCGACGATGAACTTCTTCTGCGCGAAGGCTTGTCGGAGCGCGGGATTGGCCATGGCGATGGTTCCTATTGCTGGGGACGGATGTGGCCGGCCTGTGCGGCGGCGGCCCAGATGCGGTCGTCGCGCTGCATGGCGGCGAGCAGCGCGGGGGCGGGACGGAAATCACGCTCGACGCCCATGGCGAGGATGCGCTGCTGGAAGGCCTGGTCCTCGAAGACGCGCTGCATCGCCTGCGAGATCCGCGCGGCCAGTGCGGGATCCATGCGCGGCGGCGCGAGCATCCCGACCCAGCCGGAGAAGTCGAACTCGGCCACGCCCTGTTCCTGCACGGTCGGCACGTCCGGGAAGGCGGGCGTGCGTTCGGCGGTCGAGACGGCGAGGACGCGCACCTTGCCCGTCTGCATGTGCGGGCCGGCGCTGACCGTGCTGGTCCAGCCCGTGGGCAGGTGCCCGGCGACGATGTCGTTCATGAGCTGCCCGCCGGAGCGATAGGCGACATCGGGCATCTCCACCCCGGCGCGGCGCGCGAGCTCCTGTCCGATGAAGGAGGACAGCGCCTCGGTGCTGCCGGTGCCGACGCGGCCCGGATGGGCCTTCGCGTAGTCGATCATGGCGCGCAGGCTGTCGAAGGGCTGTCCGCTGCCCGCGACGAGCACCATGGTGTTGCGCGAAAGCATGGCGATCGGCGTGAAGTCGCGGATCGGGTCATAGGGCATGGAGGGCAGGTGGTAGCGGTTCATCACATGGGTCGAGACCACCACGAGCAGGGTGTACCCGTCCGGTTCGGCGCGCATCACCGCTTCCGATCCCACCACGCCGGCCGCACCGGCCCGGTTCTCCACCACGAAGGGCTGCGGGAAATGCGGACGCAGCGCGTCGGCGAGCGCGCGGGCGAGCAGGTCGGTGCCGCCGGAGGCCGCATAGGGAACCACGATGCGCACCGGCCGCGACGGCCAGGCCGCGCCCTGCGCCAGCAGGGCCGTGGGCGCGGCGAGCGAAGCGGCGGATAGCAGGAGGGTTCTGCGCGCGATGGACATGGTGCTTCTTCCTTGGACGTCCGCATGACATGCCCCGCCGCGCGCCCCCTGTAAACGGGACATCCGTCGCGGCATGATGGGGGGGAACCAGGGGAGAGGACGCCCATGCCAGCCACCGACATCGCCGCCATCGAGGCCGTGCTGCAGACCTATTTCGACGGGCTGTACGAGGGCGACACGGCGAAGCTCGACGCCGCCTTCCACCCTTGCGCGCATTTGTATTCGGACAAGGATGGCGTGGTGCAGGACCTGCCGCGCGCGCAGTGGTTCGACTGGGTGCGCGGCCGCGAAACGCCGAAGGCCAAGGGGTTGGCGCGGGAAGACCGCATCCTGATGATCGACCTGTCGGGGCCGGAGACGGCCCTTGCCAAGGTCGCCTGCCAGATCCCGCCCCGCTACTTCACCGACTACCTGGTGCTGCTGAAGACCACCGAGGGCTGGAAGATCGTCAGCAAGGTGTTCCGCGCCGATATCCGCGACTAGCCGCGCTCATCGCGCGGCCGAGGCGCGCTCCAGGTCGCAGACCATGGAGGCGGTGTCGTAGAATTCGCGGAACTCGACCACGCGGCCGTTCACCAGGCGCATGATGTCGACCTTGGCGTATTGGCGCTCAAGGCCGTCGCCAACGTAGCGCACGCGGATGGTGGCCAGCAGTGTCACCCATTCGCCATCCGCGAGGATGCGCTCGATGTCATAGGTGAGTACCTCGCAACTCGTGGCGAGCGCCGCGAAATAGCCGGCGACGCCCGCCTTGCCGAGCCAGCGCCCGGCCCAGGGCGCGCAGCCATCGCCATCCGAGGTCCAGACGACGTTCTTGTCCAATGCGGCCATCACGGCTGGCATGTCGCCGCGGATGTAGTCGGTATACAGCGCGGCGACCCGCGATCGGTTCTCGGCTGACAGGTCCCGCCCGCTCACGGCATTCTCCTTGCGATGAATGAAGAAATAGTGCCGTTCGCGCGGGGCCCGCTGCAAGCATTCAATCCACGCGCGCGCCGGTGGCTCGCACAATAGGGACCCATTTGTCGATTTCCGCGGCAATGAAGGCGCGGGTTGCATCCGGTGTCATGCCTTCGGGAATAGTGTTGCCGAGGGCAAGAAGACGATCCCGCACATCCGGCTGCTTCAACACTGCCGCGATCTGTTCGTAAAGGAATTGGCGGATCACCAGTGGTGTACCAAGTGTCGCGGACCATGGTGTCCAGGTCGTGGCCTGGAAGTCGGGCAGGCCGGCCTCGGCCGAGGTGGGGACGTCCGGGATCATCGGCGAGCGTTCGGGTGTCGCGATCACCAGCCCGCGGACCTGCCCCGAGCGGATGGGTTCCGTGACGAAGGAGATGGTGTCGGCCTGGAAGGCGGTCCGCCCCGCCAGCAGGTCCTGGAAGGCCGCGGCCGAGCCGCGATAGGGCACGTGCTGCGCCTGCACGCCCATCAGGTGCAGCATCAGCGCGGCGGCGATGTGCCCCGTCGTGCCGTTGCCCGAGGAGCCGAAGTCGACGCGCCCGGGGTTCTCGGCGAGCCGCGCGCGGAACTCCACCAGGCTGTGCACCGGGAAATCGTTGTTCACCACCAGCACGATGGCGGAATGGCTGGAGATGGTGATGTGGTCCACGCCCGTCAGCGGATGCACGCGCAGCCGATCGCCATAGAGGCCGACATTGAGCGTATGCGAGCCCAGCGCGCCGACCAGCAGCGTATAGCCGTCGGGCGCCGTCTGCGCGACGGTTTCGAAGGCCACGGTGCCGCCGCCGGAGGGACGATTCTCCACCACGAATTGCTGGCCGAGGCGCTGCGACAGCGCCGTCGAGACGAGCCGCGCATTGAGATCCGCGTTGCCGCCCGGCGCGAGCGCGACCACCACGCGCACGGGGCGGTTCGGGTAGTCCGTGCCCGGCGCGCGGGGCTGTGCGAGCGCAGGCTGTACGGCCAGCGCAAGGCCGGCCGCCATCAGCATCCGTCGGATCATCGTCTTCTCCCTGTCGTTGTTGGTTGTTCAGGCGATGCTGTGTTCGAGGACGCCGACGCGCTCCACCTCCATGCGCAGCCGGTCGCCCGATCTGAGGTAGCGCGGCGGGTCGCGGAAATGCCCCACGCCGGCGGGCGTGCCGGTGGCGATGACATCGCCAGGTTCGAGCGTCACGTAGCGCGAGAGGAAGGCGATCAGCGTCGCGACGGGGAAGATCAGGTCCCGCGTGTTGCCGTGCTGCACCTCCTCCCCATTCAGCCAGCAGCGTATGTCGAGCGCCCAGGGCTCGCCGACCTCCTCGGGCGTCGCGATGCAGGGGCCGATCGGGCAGAAGCCGTCCATGCCCTTGGCGAAGGAGGTCATGGCGAGCGGCATGTCGAACTGGAACTCGCGCGCGCTGATGTCGTCCAGCACCGTGTAGCCGGCGACGTAATCAAGCGCGGTGCCTTCGCTGACGTCGCGGGCGCGCCGGCCGATGACGACGCCGAGTTCCGCTTCCCAGTCGGGCTTCGTCACGGCCGCCGGGATGCGCACGGCGGCGCCCGGCCCGACGACGGATGACGCGGGCTTGAGGAAGATGCGCGGGGCTTCGAGTTTCGGCCCGCCGACCTCCTTCGCATGATCGCCATAGTTGCGCCCGACGCCGAGGATCTTCCCCGGCTTCAGCGGTGCCAGCAGCCGCGTGGCGGCGAGCGGTGCGCGCAGCGCGGCATTTTCCGGCCGCGCGGCAAAGGAAAGGGCGCGGCCGGCGGCGACCATCGCGGCCTCATCGGCGATCAGCGCGACCATGTCGTCGGGGATGACGGCGGCGGCCGTGTCGGCTTCGCCGGCCGCGCGCATCGCGGCGGCCAGGGCGGGGCGCAGCACGACGACGCTCTCCCCGACCAGCCCGCCGAGCCGCGGGCCTTCCAGCGTGACGAGCCTCATGCCGCCAGCGCCGCGTAGTCGAGATCGGCCATCACCTGCACGCGCAGCATGAAGCGCGGTTCGTCGGGGCCGTAATCGGCGACGGCATTGTGCAGCGTGCCGATATTGTCCCACATCAGCACGTCGCCCTCGTTCCATTCATGCTCGTAGAAGTATTTCTCCTGCGCCTGATGGCGGAACAGGTAGTCGAGCAGTGCATCGGATTCCACGCGGTCCATGCCCTCGACATGCATGGCGTAGCCGGAATTGCAGTAGAGCACGGGCCGCCCGGTGATCGGGTGCGTGCGCACGATGGGCTGGGAGACGGGCGGCTTCTTCGCGCGCTGCTCAGGCGTCAGTGGGCCGCGGATCGATCCTGGGCGGATGCGCATCATGTCCCAGAACTTCGCGAAGTCGTGGATCGCCGTGCGCCCGTCGATGCGCTGCTTCACCTCGGCGGGCAGGTCGTCATAGGCGGCATGCATGTTGCGGAACTGCGTGCAGCCGATCGGCTTCCCGTCGCGCCGCGGCACGCGCTTCGCGTGCAGCACATTGGCGAGCGCGATGTCCTTCGAATAGGACATGTCGGTGTGCCAGCCCTGTCCGGCATCCGACAGGCCGAGCGGCTTGCCGGCGGCGTCCTTCATGTTGGACAGATGCATCACTTCCGGATGCCCTTCGGCATGGAAGAGGTTCGCGACATTCACCTCCAGCGTCCCGAAGCGGGACCCGAAGGCGGACAGTGCCGCTGCGTCGATGTCCTGACCCGGGAAGCACAGCACGCCGTATTGGCCGAGGGCGCGCAGCACGGTCCGGAAATCGTCGGGTGTCAGGGGCCGGGCGAGGTCGATGGCCTCCACGCGCGCACCCAGCCCCGCATTGTTCGGGGTGATCCGCATCGGACGTTCCTCTGGTTTGTTGGGCGGAAGGGTGGGACAGGCCGGGCCGCCCCGTCAACACGGGATGGTCTTCCGCTTGCCCTGGTGGCGGGGCAGCATCCGGGCATGGATACATCATCGGACTCGCCGCGCATCGTCGTGGTCGGCGGCGGCATCGTCGGGCTCTGCGTGGCCTGGCACCTCGCGAAGCGCGGTATGCGGCCGCTGGTGCTGGATGCGCGCCGGCCGGGCGCGGCCTCATCCGGCAATGCGGGAGCGATCAGCCATGGCTCGGTGGCGCCGCTCGCCATGCCGGGCGTGCTGCGCGACGTGCCGGGGATGCTGCTGGACCCCAAGGGCGCGCTGCACATCCCGATCGGCTACTGGCTGAAGGCGGCGCCCTGGCTGCTGCGCTTCGTCGCCTCGGCGCGGACGCCGCAGGTGGAGGCGGCGGCGACGGCGCTCGCCGCGCTGTTCTTCGGCACGCTCGAACGGCACAAGGAGATATTGGCCGCGGAGGACGCGCCAGAGCTGATCCACGAGGCCGGGCAGGTCTATCTGTATCGCGATGCCGCGCAGCTCGCGAAGGCCGAGCCGGGCCTTGCCCTGCGCCGGCGTCACGGGCTGCGGATGGAGGTGCTGGACCGCGCGGCATTGGCGGCACTCGAACCCGCCGTGTCGCCCGCCTACAATTTCGGCGTCTATCTGCCCGACCATGGATCGAGCGTGAACCCCGCCCGCTTCGCCGAGGTCGTCGCGCGCGGCGTGCAGCGGCAGGGCGGCGAGGTCCGGACCGCCGAGGTCCGCGCCATCCGCACCGAGGGCCGGCGCGTGACCGGCGTGGAGACCGAGGCCGGCATCGTTCCGGCGGACCAGATCGTGCTCGCCGCCGGGGCCTGGTCCGCACGGCTGCTGGCGCCGCTCGGGCTGCGCGTGCCGCTCGAGACCCAGCGCGGCTATCACCTGATGCTGCCCGATGCGGGGGTGACGCCGGGCCGCGTGCTCTCGCCGCAGGACCGCAAGGTGTTCATCTCGCCGATGGAGGAGGGGCTGCGTGTCGCCGGATCGGTCGAGATCGCCGGGCTCGATGCACCGCCCAACGAGGCGCGCGCGCAGCTCCTGCTCGATGACCTGCGCGCCGTCTTTCCGGATGCCCGCGCGGATGGCGCGACGAGCTGGATGGGCCATCGCCCCTGCCTGCCGGACAGCCTGCCGGTGATGGGGCCGCTGCGCGACTGGCAGGGCATCTGGTGCGCCTTCGGTCACGGCCATCTCGGCCTGACCGGATCGGCGCCGACCGGCGCGCTGGTCGCCGCCGCCATGGCGGGCGAACGCCCCAATTTCGACTTCGCGCCGTTCCGCGCCGAGCGGTTCTGAGAGTCCGTTTGGAAATGCGCCGAATGGCGCGTTTGCGCGTCCGGCACCGGCCCGCACCCCCACCTGGCCACCCCATTCCGCATCCTGTCGCTGGGCGGCCGGGTGCGGGCCGGTCAGATCACGAAGGCGACGGCGCCGGTGAAGCGCAGCACCGGCGGCTCGGCGTCGTCGGTGATGGGGTAGTAGGCGGGGATGCCCGTGGTTTCCTGCGGGCCGTTCATCGGATCGAGGATGGTCCACTGATCGGCCCGCGCATCGGCATAGCCGACCACGACGAAATGCCCGACCACCGCCGCATCGACCTCCCACTCCGCGAAGGCGAGGGCAGGCTTGCCGTGGTGCACGCGCTGATGCAGCGCGGCCCGCAGGTCGCCGGTGGACGAGTAGGTCTCGACCTGGTTCGGCACCGCCATGCTGCGCAGCACGCCGGAGAGGTTGTTAATCTCCGCCCCGGTCGAAGGGTTCCAGGGCTTGGGATAGGCCTTGGAGAGGCCGATGACGCCGGCCTCGTCGGCGATGGGATCGGCATGGAACACATTCGCCCAGATGATCAGGCAGCAGGCGGGGCCGCAGGTGACCTGCGTCTTCTGCCGATATGTCCTGTAGGTCCGGCCGTGACGGTCGGTGAAGCTGGTCATCGCGGTCATGGCGCGCCTTTGCTGCTGCCCCGGCATCGCGATTGATGCGCCGAATGCCGCCGCCACGCTGTGCGTCAGGTCGCGTGCCGCTCCGTCACAGCGCGAGACGCAGGATCGCTTCGAGATCGGTGGCGCTGCGGACAGGGCGCGGGTTGGTCGCGATCGGTGCATCGCCGTTCCAGCGCGCGGCGAGGCCCGGGATCTCCGCCTCCGCGATACCGAGCTCGGACAGCCGCGTCGGCAGGCCAAGGCCGCGCACGAACGCTTCGATGGCCGGGCCGGCCTCCTCACTGCCGAGGATATGCGCGAGGTCGCGCTGGCGATGTTCGTTCACCGGTGCGTTCCAGCGCATCACCGCAGGCAGCATGAGGCAGGAGGTGATGCCATGCGGCACGCCCCGCGCCGTGCCGAGGATGTAGCCGAGCCCATGGCTCGCGCCGACCGCCACGCCGGCCCAGCCGCCCATCACCGACAGCCAGGCCGCCTGCTGGCAGGCGCCGCGTGCGGCGAGGTCGCCGGGATGGCGATGCACGCGCGGCAGGTTCTCGGCGAGCATCACCATGGCCTGGCGCGATACGGCGTCGGAGAAGGGCTGCGGCTCCAGGGCGCACCAGCGCTCCGCGGCATGGTCCAGCGCGCGGATGCCCGAGGAGAGGAACAGCGCCGCCGGCGTCTCCAGCGTCGCGGCGGGATCGAGGATCACCGCGCGCGGGACCATCCAGGGGTCGAGGGCGCGATACTTCGTGCCGGCCGCGAGGTCGGTGTAGCCCGCATGGGGCGCGAACTCGGCCGCCGAAAGCGTCGTCGGGATCGCCACGATGCGCGGCGCCGGCGCGCTGCCGTCCCAGGCACCGGGCGCCGCGCCGCGCGAGGCGGCGGCCGCGATCAGCGACCCGGCTTCCGCGATGCCGCGCCATACGGCGAGGCAGGCGACCTTCGACCCGTCGATCACCGATCCGCCGCCGAGGGCGACGACGAGATCGGCTTCCTGCTCCCGCAGCAGTGCGGCGAGGGCGAGGACATCCTCGATCGGGCTGTGGGCGTGCATCGTCGCGACGATACCCGCCAGGCGATCGCCGATCGCGTCGCGCGCCGCCGCAACCAGGGCGCCGCGTGCCAGTGAGCGCGTGGTGACCAGCACCACGCGGGCGGCATCGGCGATTTCACGTGGCAGCGCCTCGGCGAGGGGCGCGCCGTGATGCACGCGTCCCTGCGCCGGCCATTGATGCAGATGCGCCGTCATCCGCCCCTCCCGCGTCCTGTCGAGGCAGGATGGGACGGCGACGGCGCGCGGACAATCACTGGGCGGCGGCGAGCGATGCCCCGCGCGGCGGCGTCAGGTGGCGGACCTTCGGGAAGACCTCGGTCTGCAGCAGGCCGAGCGAGGTTTTCCACGCCTCCGGATTCTCAGCATAGTCGAAGCCGAAGACGAGGAGCTGACCGAAGCCGCCGACCTCGTGGTAGATGCGCTCGATCTTCTCGGCGACCGTCTTCGGGCTGCCGATGATCCAGTTCCGCTTGGCGCAGTATTCCACCGTCACGTCGGAATCCGGCACCGAGGGATCGTGCTTCAGATAGTCCTTGAAGCCGAACTGGGCGAGGAGCTGGAGGAAGTATTCCCCCATCATCCGCCCCATCATGTTGCCCACCGAGAGCCGCCAGGCTTCCTCGTCGGTCTCGGCGACGAAGACCTCCCGCACCAGGCGCCAATCGCCGCGCCAGGGCGTGCGGCCGGACTTGCGCGCGCCCACCTCCACGCTGTCCCAGTGGGAGGCGACATAGGCCGGGTTCAGGTTCAGCGAGAGCGGCAGGAAGCCCTTCTCCCCGGCGAGCTTCAGCGTGTCGGAATTCTTCGACAGGCCGGCCACCCCGATCGGCGGATGCGGTGCCTGCAGCGGCTTGATGTGCGGCTTGAGGAAGCCGAACATCGTATCGGGCTTGTCGACCTTCCAGTACTTGCCCTCATGGTGCCAGGGCCCGTCCTCGGTCCACATCTTCAGGATGATGTCGAGCGCCTCGCGCGTCATGTCGCGGTTCTGGCCGGACATGCCGTCCACGTTGAACATCGCCCAATCCGAGGGAAGCCCCGAGGCCGCGACGCCGAAGTTCAACCGGCCTTCGGAGAGATGGTCGAGCATCGCGACGCGGTTCGCGAGTTCCGCCGGGTGGTGATAGGGCAGCAGGAAGCCGCCGGGGCCGATGCGCAGGCGCTTGGTCTGCAGCAGCGCCTGGGCGATCAGCAGGTCGGGGGAGGGATGCGGCTCCCAGGGCGCGGTGTGGTGCTCGCCGATCCAGGCTTCGGAATAGCCGAGCTCGTCGAGCCAACGCAGCACCTGGAGATCCCAGTCATGCCCCGCCTTCAGCCCGCGCTCGGGCGGATGGGACGGCATGGTGAAATAGCCGAATTCCATCGGTCGCTTCCTCCTTCGGTCCGGTTTCTCCGGTTGGGGCGGATGTTCGGCCGGGCATGCGGCGCCATGCAACGGAAAAGCGAAAATGTGTCCGCCTGCACCTGTCGCGGTGGCGGGCCGCCATCGTTACGATCGTCTCGCCCGCCGGACCGCCATGGCGGGACAGAAAACATCACCGGAGGAACGCATGATCGCAGGAACCCGCCGCGGGGCGCTGAGCGGAGCCGCCGCCCTGGCCGGCCTCGCGCTGATGACGGCCGAGGCCGAGGCGCAGGAGCAGGTCGCCGTGGCCCGCGCCGTGGACGCGCTGACCAAGGCCATGCTGGATGTGGATCGGGAAAAGCTGCTGGCCCTGACGGCCGAGCCGCTCAGCTACGGCCATTCCGCCGGGCGCATCGAGAACCGGCAGCAGTTCGTGGACAATCTGCTTGCCCGCAATGCCGCGTTTCGCCGTATCGAGCTGAGCGAGCAGACCATCGGCATGGCGGGGAACAACGCCATCGTGCGTCACCTGTTCGTCGGGGAGACGGTGAACCCGCAAGGGCAGGTCAGTCCGGTGCGCATCGGCGTGATGCAGGTCTGGACGAAGCCGGGACAGGACTGGCTGCTGCTGGCGCGCCAGGCATATCGGCTGTGAGAGGACGCCGGAGAGGGGCGGTGCCCCTCTCCGGCAACTCTCAGCGCATCGGCCAGGAATACATCAGCCCGCCATTGGTCCAGAGCCGGTTCATCCCGCGCTCGAGGCCGATCGGCGTATTGGGGCCGAGGGTCCGCTCGAACAGCTCGCCGTAATTGCCCACTGCGCGGATCGCGTTGTAGGCCCAGGCGGGATCAAGCTTCAGCGAATTGCCCAGCAGCGGGTCCGTGCCGAGCAGGCGACGGATCTCGGGGTTGGTGCTGGTGCGGCGCAGCTCCTCCGCGTTCTGGCTGGTCACGCCGAGTTCCTCGGCATTGATCAGCGCGGAGATGGTCCAGCGCACCACGTCGAACCATTCCTGGTCGTCGCGCCGCACCACGGGGCCGTAGGGCTCCTTCGAGAAGCGCTCCGGCAGGATCACGTAGTCCTGCGGGTTGGTGAACTGGCTGCGCAGCGCGGCAAGCTGCGTCGCATCCGTGCCGATCGCATCGCAGCGCCCCGCCTGCAGCGACAACGCATTGTCCTGCATGCGTTCCTGCAGCACAGGCGTGAAGTTGAGCCGGTTGGTGCGGAACCAGTCGGTCGTCACCAGCTCGTTCGTCGTGCCCGGGGACAGGCAGATGGTCATCCCGTCCATCTCCTTCGGGTCCCGGATATTCGCATCGCGCCGCACCATGAAGCCGTGGCCGTCATAGAGATTGGCGATGACGAGCCGGAGGCCGATCGAGGTGTCGCGCGTCATCGACAGCGTGGTCTGGCGGATCAGCACGTCGATCTCACCCGACTGCAATGCCGTGAAGCGCTGCACGGCGGTGAGCGGCACGAAGCGCACCTTGCTGGGATCGCCCAGCACTGCCGCGGCGAGGGCGCGGCAGAGATCCGCGTCCATGCCGCGCCAGACGCCCTGGCTGTCGGGCAGGGAGAAGCCGGCGACGCCGACATTCACCCCGCAGGCGAGCACGCCGCGGCTCTTGATTCCATCGAGGGTCTGCCCCGCCATGGCGGGCATGCCGAAGGCGAGCGCGAGCCCGGCGGCCGCCCCCGCGATCCATCGTGTGACTGACATTGCTTATCCTCCTGACGCGGCGTTCTGCCGCGATATGGCGGACGGGGCACCGCGGCCCCGTCCACGATTCCGCCGCTCTATTCCGCGGCGAGAAAGCGCGAGAAGTCCGGCTTGCGCTTTTCCTGGAAGGCGGCAACCGCCTCGGCCGCCTCCGGGCCGCGCAACAGCGCGCCGAACTTCGCGAATTCATCGGTCATGTGGGCGGTCAGCCGCGCTTCCTCGGCCTGGCGCAGCAGGCGCTTGGTGGCCGCGAGCGCAGCGGGCGGCTTGGCGGCGAGTTTGCGCGCCGTGCCCTCGGCGACGCGGAACAGGTCGGCGAGCGGCACCACGGCATTGGCGATGCCGGCGCGCACCGCCGTCTCGGGGTCGAAGGCATCGCCGAGCATCAGCAACTCATTCGCGAGCAGCGATCCCGCGCGCTGCGGCACGATCAGCGAGGAGCCGCCTTCCGGGCAGAGGCCGAGATCGACGAAGGGCATCCGGAACACGGCGCTCTCCGCCGCATAGACGAAGTCGCAATGCAGCAGCAGCGTGGTGCCGATGCCGATCGCATAGCCCGCCACCGCCGCGACCACCGGCTTGGGGCAGGCGCGCAGCGCGGCGAGGAATTCCCGGGCGGGGGAGGGCACCTCCGCCTGCTGGTCGCCGCGCGCCTTGAAGTCCGCGACGTCGTTGCCGGAGGTGAAGCAGGAGGAGCCGCCGGTGATCAGCACCGCGCGCACGGCGGAGGAGGTCGCCGCCTCGCGCAGCGCCTCGGCCATCGCGGCGTACATGGCACGCGTCAGGGCGTTCTTCTTGTCCGGCCGGGCGATGCGGATGGTCCGCAACCCGGCATCGTCGGTGACCTCGATCTCGACCATCGTTTCCTCCGTCGGGCGTCAGGCGATGATCGGCGGAAGGGCTTCCGCGATCCAGCGCCCGATCGCCGTCGCGCGCTCATCCTGATGCAACTGACCGCTGACGGCCAGGGCTACCGGCATGCCCTCCACCGCCATGACGGGCACGGTGACGACGGGGCAGCCGAGCGCGGAACTCGCCGTGTTCATCGCCGGATTGCCGGTGGTGTGGGTGATGCCGCGGATGGTGCCGTCGGTGCTGCCGAGCACCGGCGCGGGGCCCGTCGAGCCGAGGCCGATGAAGGCATCCACTTCGCCGGCCAGGGCGGCCATGGCGCGGCGCATCTCCTCGCGCCGCAGCAGATGCAGGCGGTAATCGGCGAGTGTCACGGCATTGCCCACCTTGAAGCGCGCCTTGAGGCTGTCGGAGAGCTTGGAGGCATCCTGCCGCATGAGATTCGCCACGGACCATCCGGATTCATAGGCGACGACCTCGCGCGACAATTCCATCGCCGTGGCGACGCGCTGCTCGAAGGCTTCCAGCAGCGGATGGTCGCCGCGGCGCAGCACCGTCACGCCCTGGGCGCGCAGCGCGGCGACCGCCTGGTCGAAGGCCGCGAGCGCACCGGGATGCGCGACCTTCCAGCCTTCGGTTTCCAGCACGGCGAGGCGGCGCGGCTTGAAGGCGGGCGGTGCGGTTTCGCCGGTCCAGAACAGGCCGGGCGCGCCGGGATCGCCGCCGACGCGCTTCGCGATCTCGACCGCGACGGACCACATGTCCTCGGGGCTGCCGGCATGCACGCCGATGGTGGATTGGCTGTAGCCCTGGCGCTCGCCCCGGTTCAACGCGCCCTGCGAGACCTTCAGCGCCCAGTTCGCGTTGAAGGAGGCGGGCCGCACCACGGAACCCACCACCTGGGAGCCGATCGCCACCGGCAGCATCCGCGCGCTGATCACCGCGGCCGAACCGGATGACGACCCGCCCGGCGTGCGCCGCAGGTCGAAGGGATGACGGGTGGGACCCGGATGCGACATGCCGAGTTCGGTCGTCACGGTCTTGCCGACGATCACGGCGCCGGCGGCGCGCAGCGCCTGCACCAATGCCGAATCGCGATTCGGGTGGTTCCCCGTGTAGAGCGCGCAACCCATCTCGGTGGGCATGTCGACCGTCTCGTAGAGGTCCTTGATGCCGATCGGCATGCCGTCGATGGGCGAGAGTGGCGTGCCGGCCCGGTAGCGTTCGGTGCTGGCATCGGCGGCGGCTCGCGCACCGGCCTCGTTCAGATGCGCGAAGGCCATCACCTCCGGCTCGATCTCCGCGATGGTCGCGAGGCACGATTCCAGATAGGCGCGCGGCGTCGTCGTGCCGTCGCGGAAGCCCGGCACCGCATCATGGAAGGTGAGCGGGCGGAAGGTCGCGGGCGAATAGGATTGCGGGGCGGGCAGGGGCATGGATTGGTCTCCTCGGCGGCGCGCATGCTTGCCCGTGCCCGCCAGCTGGGCAAGATGGCCGCGGAAAGACCGGGAGGAACAGCATGGCGCGGCGCGTGATGATGGTGACGGGCGGGACGCGCGGCATCGGCGCGGCCACGGCGCAGCTCGCGGCGCAGCGCGGCTACGACCTGCTGCTGACCTATCGCAGCGCGACCGCACGCGCCGAGGAGACCGCCCGCGCCTGCGAGGCCGCCGGCGCCAGGGTCGTGCTGCTGCAGGGCGATGCCGGGGCGGAGAGCGACATCCTCGCCGCCTTCAACCGTTGCGACGAGGTCTTCGGCCGTCTCGACGTGCTGGTGAACAACGCGGGCATCACCGGGCCGCGCAAGCGCCTCGCCGAGGCGACGCTCGATGACTGGACCTCGGTCTTCATGCCCAACGTGATCGGCGTCGCGCTCCATTGCCGCGAGGCGGTGCGCCGGATGTCCACGAGGCTGGGCGGCAAGGGCGGGGCGATCGTGAATGTCTCCTCCCGCGCGTCCGAGATCGGCGGCGGCGGCGAATGGCTGCATTACGGCGCGAGCAAGGGCGCGGTGGACACGCTGACCGTGGGCCTGTCGCGCGAGGTCGCCGCCGAGGACATCCGCGTGAATGCCGTCAATCCCGGGCTGATCGAGACCGAGATCCATGCCGCGGCCGGCGCGCCGGACCGGGTGGCGCGGCTGTCCGCCGGCGTGCCGATGGGGCGTGGCGGCACGGCAGAGGAAGTGGCCGAGGCGATCCTGTTCCTGGCCTCGGATGCGGCGTCGTATGTGACGGGGGCACGGCTGCCGGTGGGCGGCGGGCGGTAACCCTCCGCCCGTTCTTCCGGCTGGGGAAAAGGTGGGACAGGAACAGCCATGCTGCGGGGAGCGCGCGACCCGATGCGGGGCCGGGTCGTGACGTCGAACGAGATCGGCCGTGGCGTGCTGATCGTCTTCGTCTTCTATGTGCATTCACTCTATGCGCTCACCGGCAGCACGCCCGATGCGCAGCGCTTCGCGCTCGCCTGGTTCCAGCTCAAGGTCCTGGCGCCGCAGGTCGCGATCTTCTTCCTGCTCGCCGGCATGACGTCGCACAGCATCGCCGGGCGGCCGCTTCGCGTGATCCTGGCGCGCTCCCTGATGCTGCTCCTGCTCGCCGTGGTGTCCCATCTGGTCGGGGCCGTCCTCGAGACGCTTCTCTATCCCGGCCACTTTCCCTGGG
Organism: Roseomonas sp.; assembly: GCA_041906015.1. Classification (GTDB taxonomy): domain Bacteria; phylum Pseudomonadota; class Alphaproteobacteria; order Acetobacterales; family Acetobacteraceae; genus Neoroseomonas. The sequence continues at coordinate 12,892 of JAYRJZ010000070.1, read as the reverse complement.
CCGGGCTGCCGCGGCGGCTGGCGGGGCCGATCCTTTACGGGACGGGATATTCCACCTTTGTCGCCTGGTTCTTCATCGTGCTGGCGATCACGCGGCTGCTGGCGTGGTGCTTCCATCACGATCGCCGGATCTTCCTCGCCTGTGGCGTCGGCATCGCGGCCGTGGGTCTCGGTGCGAGCCGGCTCGGGCTGCCGGACAACCTGTTCGAATGGCGCAACCTGCCGATCGCCGTGACGCTGTTCCTGCTGGGCATGCGCATCGGCAGCGATCGCCCCGTGCCGCGCTGGGCGGCGCTGGCCGGGCTTGCGGGCGCCATGGCCATCGGCCTGCTCGTCTCGCCGCGCCTGTTAGAGCAAGGCCTTTGCCTGCGCTGCGACCTCACCTTCGTGGCGCAGCCGATGGTCGGCGGATATGGGGTGCTGCCCGCCTATCTGGTCCAGCTCGCCGGGGGATCCCTGGCCCTGCTCGGGGCGGCGCAGTGGCTGCGCGGCACGGGCCTGGGCCGGATGGCGGGCTTCTTCGGCCGCTCCTCGCTGATGTTCCTGCTGCTGCATGGCTGGGTGATCACAGCCTTCTACCCGGCCGCGACGCTCGTGCTGCCGCGCGAGGAGAACCTGCTCCTCTATCCCGCGATCATGGTCTTCAACCTGGTGCTGCATGCGGCTCTGTTCGTGCCGCTGCGGCCGCTGCTCGCCGGTACGATCGCGCTTTGCGGCCGCGTCGCGCGCGCCATGCCGGGGATGGCCCGCGCATCAACATCGGGCCGCATCCCCTGATCAGGTGACGATGGCCTGGCGCTATCCTGCCAGGCCATCCGCCATCGCCGCGCCGGCCGCGACGATGCGCATCGTCAGGCGGGCGTCAGCACCGGCTTGCGCGCGGCGCAGAATTCCTCCACCGCGGCGAGGAAGCGGTCGCATTCCGCATCCCCCACCGGCAGGCTGAGCGCCACCATGCCGCGCCGCGCCAGGTAGATGCCGGCTGCGAGCATGTCGAAGAAGAAGAGCTCGCGCATCTGCTCCTCCTCCGCCGTCGCCTTGTAGGCGACGGTGATCGGGCCCGCGCGGAAATGCGGGTTCAGCATGGACCCCAGCCCGGTGAACTGCATCGCGAGGCCATGCTTCCTGGCAATGGCGTTGCAGGCGTCGCGCAGCTTCTCGCCGCGCTGGAACAGGGCCTCGGCCTCGGCATCGCCGAAGATCTCGCCGAGGGCGACATTGCCCGCGGCCATGGACAGCACGTTGTTGTTGAAGGTGCCGGCATGGGGCATCGCGCCGGGCTTGTGACCGTCGAACACCGCCATGATATCGGCACGCCCGCCGAAGGCGCCGAAGGACATGCCGCCCGCCATGTACTTCCCGAAGGTCGTCATGTCCGGCGTGATGCCGAGCCGCTTCTGCATGCCGCCGAAGGAATGACGGGAGGTCATCACCTCGTCGAAGATCAGCACGGCGCCGGTCTCCTTCGTGGCATCGCGCAGCGCCTGGAGGAACTCGCGGCTGGCCGGGATGCAGCCGCCCGACCCCTGCATCGGCTCGACGATCACCGCGGCAAGCTTGTCGCCCGCCTCGCGGATCGCCGCCGCCGCGCCGGCCGCGTCGTTGAAGTCGGCGAAGCGCATGGGGATGGGCAGGTTGACCGGGGAGATCGGCGCGCCGACCGGGAAGGTGAAGACGCCGCCGTGATAGCCGCCGCGGAAGGCCAGGATCTCGGTGCGCCCGGTGAAGCCGCGCGCGCCGGCCAGCGCCATGATGTTCGCCTCGGTGCCGGAATTGGTGAAGCGCACCTGGTCCACCGAGGGGAAGCGGCCGCAGATCAGCGCGGCGAGCTTGCCTTCGTCCTCGCCCACCGCGGCGAGGTTCAGGCCCTTCGCCATGGCCGCCGCCACGGCGGCGATGATGCGCTGTTCGGAATGACCGAACAGGCCGGCGGTGTATTCGCCGCAGAGGTCGATGTACTCGCGCCCGTCCACATCCCACAGGCGGCAGCCTTCGCCATGGTCCATGGCGGTGGGGAAGGGGGTGTAGAACAGCACGGTGCGGGTGTTCCCGCCCGGCATCACCTCGCGCGCCTTGGCGTGGATCGCTCCGCTCTTCGGCCGGGCGGCGACATAGGCCTCGCGGGCTTCGGTCAGCGCGGCCTCGAGGTCGCTGTTGCGGGCATCGCGCGGGGCGTCGAGCGGGCTCATGGCGCAGTCTCCAACTGGGGCGCGGCAGGCTCGCGCCGCGCGTCCCCAGCGTCAACCGCCGATCAGGTCACCGGCGCGGCGAGTGGCTTCAGCCGCGAGAGCCACAGCGCCGCGACCAGCGCCACCACCATGCCGACCGCGATCAGCGCGACCACGCCGGCCCAGCCCCAGCCTTCCAGCGCCCAGCCGCCGGCGGTGCCCAGCACCGCCGAACCGCCATAGCAGGCGAAGAGATAGAGGGAGGAGGCCTGCCCCTTGGCCTGCAGCGCGCGCCGCCCGACCCAGGCGCTCGCGATCGCATGCGCGCCGAAGAAGCCGAGGGTGAGGATCGCCAGCCCCAGCACCGCCCCGCTCACGGAGGGATGCAGCGATACCGCCAGCCCGACCAGGATCACCGCCAGGTTGATCCAGAAGATGCGCGCCCGGCCGATCCGGTCCGCCAGGCCCCCGATGGTCGCGGAGGCGACGATGCCGATGAGGTAGACGGTGTAGACGAGCCCGGCCAGCGCCGGCGACAGGCCGAGCTCGGGCGACATCAGGCGGTAGCCGACGTAATTGTACATGGTCACGAAGCCGCCCATCAGCAGCGCCCCGGTGAGGAACAGCGCGCGCAGGCCCTTCTCCCGCAGATGGCTGGCGAAGCCCTGGGCCAGGCTGGCGAGGCGCAGTTCGCGCCGCACGAAATGGCGCTGCGGCTTCAGGGCGATCATGAAGACGACCGCCATGATCAGGCCGAGGACGCCGGCCGCGCCGACCGCGACATGCCAGGAGACGAAGCCGCTCAGCGTGCCCGCCGCGACGCGGGCGAGCATGCCGCCCAGCGCATTGCCGCTGATGTAGACCCCCATCGACAGGCCGATGGCGCGCGGATGCACTTCCTCGGCGAGGTAGGCCATGGCTGCCGCCGGCAGCCCGGCCAGCGCCAGGCCCTGCAGCGTGCGCAGCAGCAGGAACAATTCCCAGTTCGGTGCGAAGGCCGAGAGCACCGTGAGCCCGGCCGACCCGAACACCGCGCCCACCATCAGCGGCTTCCGCCCGAAGCGTTCCGACAGCGCCCCGGCGACCAGCGTACCGAGCGCGAGCGCGATCGAGGGCAGCGAGACCGACAGGGAGGCCGAGGCCGGGCTGATGCCGAATTCCTGGGCGAAGATCGGGATCAGCGGCTGGGCGAAGTAAAGCAGCGTGAAGGTTGCGATCCCGGCACAGAACAGCGCGATGCTGGTGCGCAGGAAATCAGCCGAACCACGTTCGATATAGGGCGTCTGGCCGGCGGCGGAGCCGGCGAGGGGAACGGAACCGGCGACAGTGCTGCTCATGGAGCGGGTGATCCTGAATTGTGCTGAACGCCGCTCCCTTGGGCATATTTCGCGATCGCATCGGCCGCGTGCTTCAAATTAGGTCAGTGCTCATGACGCTGTCATTCATGCTGCGGCGCAAAAAAATTCGGCCCGGCCGAATAATCGGCATAGGATGCCGCCATGGAGCTCCGCCTTCTCCGCGCTTTCGTCGCGGTCGCCGAAACCCTGCATTTCGCCCGCGCGGCGGAGGGCCTGGGCATCTCCCCGCCCTCCCTGACGGAGCAGATCCAGGAACTGGAACGTCGCCTCGGCGCGCGGCTTTTCGTGCGTTCGAAGCGCTCCGTGGCGCTCAGCGACGCCGGCAAGCTGTTCCTTGAGGAGTTGCGGCCAGCCTTGACGCAGCTTGATCACGCGGAGCGCGTCGCGCGCCTGGCCGGGCGTGGCGCGCGCGGCATCATCGAGATCGGCTTCGCCGGCACCGCGGCCCTGTCCGGCGTGCTCGCGCAGGCCGTCGCCGCCTGGCGGCGCGAGCACAAGGATGTGGAACTCCATCTCCACGAAATGGAATCCGCCCCGCAGATCGAGGCGCTGGCGGAAGGTCGGCTCGACATCGGCTTCGTCCGCGCACCGGTCGTCGCGCCGCCGGGCATCGTGACTGCGCGGCTGCGGCGCGAGCCCGTCTTCATCGCCCTGCCGCCCGATCATCCGCTGATCGTCGAGGAATCGATCGCCGCCGCGTCCCTGGCCGGGGAGGCGTTCATCATCCCGGACCAGGAGGCCGGAACGAGCTTCCATCACACGACGCTGGCCGTCGCGCAGCGCGGCGGGTTCGCGCCGCGCCTGGCGCATCGCGGGCGCGACCTGATCGCGGTGGCGACGCTGGTGGCACTCGGCCTCGGCGTGGCGGTGGTGCCGGAGAGCCTGACGCGGACGCTGGCGCTGCCGGGCGTGACCTATCGTCCCCTGCGCGGCGCGCCGATCCTCGCCGACATCGTCGCCGCCTTCCGCCGCGGCGAGGCGGCGCCCGCGACGCGGGAGCTGATCCGCCGCATCCGCCATCTTTCGGGAGAAGAGGGTTAGAGCGGATCCCGATCAGGTGGGATCATCTGATCGGGTGAAGATGCTCGCGGAAACAAAGGGCTAGGGACGTTGCCGTGAGCCGGGGCGAACGGGAAGGACTCTAGCCCCTTCGCACCGCAACAGGGCGAGACTAGGCTCTCGGCCATGGCAACCGTCTACGGCATGACCCCGTCAGGTAATTGCTGGAAGGTCGCGCAGATCCTGCGCCTGACCGGCACGCCCTTCCGCTGGGTCGAGGTGGATACGAATGGCGGCGAGACGCGCCGCCCCGACTTCCTTCGCCGCAACCCCTTCGGCAAGGTGCCGGTGCTGGAACTGGACGATGGCACGGTGCTGGTCGAATCCAACGCCATCCTCGCCCATGTCGCGGAAGGCACGCCCTGGCTGCCGCCGCCGGGGCTGCCGCGGACGCGCGTCTTCGAATGGCTGTTCTTCGAGCAGTACAGCCACGAGCCGAACATCGCCGTCGCGCGCAACATCCGCGCCTATCTCGGCACGGCGGCGGAGAATGCCGACCGGCTCGCGCGCTGCGACGAGGGCGGGGCGAAGGCGCTGGATGCGATGGAGCATCGGCTCGCTGGCCATGAGTGGCTCACGGATGCGGGGCCGACGATCGCCGACCTGGCGCTGTTCGCCTACACGCATGTCGCGGATGAGGGCGGGTTCGACCTGGCGCGCTGGCCGGGGGTGAAAGCGTGGGTGACGCGTGTGGCCGCGCTGCCGGGGATCGTTTGCCTGCCGAGGCGGGGATGAGCGGCGGGCGGAAGCGGGGAGGGGCTTTGTCCCTCCTCGGACTCAAAGGCCGAGAGGCCTTCCTGGTGGCTCCGAAGCTGGCGCTGTCGGAGTTGGAGGGGCGCTGCCCCTCCAAGCCACCCCGCCAAGTGCTTGGAGCACTTGGAACGCAGTCTTCTGGTGCCGGGCGCAACGCTCATGAGGCGCCCTCCAACCACCTTTCGGGCGCGAAGGCGGGCTTCGGCGCCATTCTGTCCGTGGCGCACGGCGCCAGGTTGAGGTTTGGAGGGGCGGCGCCCCTCCAATGCCACCATGCAGGACAAGGTGCCTCCGGCACCGCGGAGGCCCCATGACCGACGTCATCGTCATCGGCGGCGGCCTGGTCGGCGCGGCGATCGCGCTCGGTCTGCGCGACCAGGGCCTCGACACCGTCCTGCTCGACGAAGGCGACATCGCCTTCCGCGCAAGCCGCGGCAATTTCGGCCTCGTCTGGGTGCAGTCCAAGGGTCTCGGCGCGCCCTGGTACCAGCGCTGGACGCGCGGGTCGGCCAGCGAATGGCCGGCGCTCGCCGCCGACCTCGCTGCGCGCACGGGCATCGACACGGCCCTGCAGCAGCCGGGCGGCATCAGCCTGTGCCTGAGCGAGGCGGAGTTCGAGGACCGGACGCGCCGCATGGCGCAGATGCGCGAGGAAGCCGGCAATTTCGGCTTCGACTACCGCATGATGCGCGCGGAGGAACTGCGCGACATCCTGCCGGGTCTCGGGCCGTCCGTGGTGGGTGGGTCCTTCACCCCCTATGACGGACATGCGGGGCCGCTGCCGCTGCTGCGGGCGCTGCACAAGGCGTTCACCGATGCGGGCGGGCGCTACGTCCCGAATGCGAAGGTCACCGACGCGACGGCGGCGCCCAACGATTTCCGCGTGGACACCGCGGCGGGCTCCTTCGCCGCGCCGAAGGTCGTGCTGGCCGCCGGGCTTGGCAATGCGGTGCTCGCGCCGGTCTTCGGGCTGAACGCGCCGGTGCGGCCGCAGAAGGGCCAGGTGCTGGTCACGGAGCGCGCGAAGACCATCCTGCCCCTGCCGATGACGAGCATCCGCCAGACCGCGGAAGGCAGCATCATGATGGGCGAGAGCCAGGAGGAAGTCGGCTTCGACCTCAGCCAGACCACGGATGTGATGGCGAAGATCGCCGCGCGGGCCGTGCGCGCCTTTCCCTGGATCGGCGAGCTCGGCATCGTGCGCGCCTGGTCGGCGCTGCGTGTCATGGCGCCGGATGGACTGCCCATCTACGACCAGTCGGCGCGTTTCCCCGGCGCCTTCACGGCGAATTGCCATTCCGGCGTCACGCTGGCCGGCGCGCATGCGCGGGTGCTGGCACCGATGATCGCGCGTGGCGCGCTCGATCCTGTCCTCGATCCCTTTTCGGCGAAGCGATTCGATGTTCAGAACGCGGCCTGACGTCCGTCCCGCCACCGTGGAGGTGCTGGTCGAAGGCACCCCCGTCCTGGTGCCCGAGGGTGCGACCGCCGCGGCGGCCGTGCTGCTCTCGGGCCTGCCCGCGATCCGCGAGACGCCGGTCACCGGCAGCCCGCGCCTGCCGCTCTGCCTGATGGGTGTCTGCTTCGACTGCCTGGCCGAGATCGACGGCGTGCCGAACCGCCAGGCCTGCATGGTCACGGTCGCGCCGGGCATGCGCATCGCGCGCCAGCATGGCGCGCGGGCGGCGCGGCCGTGATGCGCCGCGGGTCAGCCGAGCGGGCGGAAGCGCCGCGCGGCGAGTACCGCCAGAACGGCGAAGACCAGCAGCAGCAGCCCCTGCGCGATGGCGAAGGGCGGTTCGGTCTGCGTCGGCGCCAGGGCATGCGCCGCCGGCACCTTCAGGAAGGTCTGCACCACCGCCACAAAGGCGTCGAGATAGGTCGCGAGCACGACGCAGAGCACATAGGTCACGCGCCATCCGCCAGCGAAGCCGAAGGCGTAGCGCCCGGCGATCGCGGCCGCGAGCGCCAGCAGCGACACCACGCCGAAGATGTGCGACGGCAGGATCCGGTCCACCGGGAAGAGGAACCCCGTGGCGCTGGTGATCACGGCGGTCGCGAGGAACAGGGCGGTCAGGCCGGGCATCGTGGCGCTGCCGACCATGCCGGACACCACCAGCACGCCCGCGACAAGGGCGATGAGGCTGACCACCGTATGAAAGCCGACCAGTGTCGTGACATCGAAGATCATGGCTGCCTGCGTCCCGGTGGCTTGGGGCCAGCCTGCCTGGGCATGGGGACCCTGGCAATGATGATTGGTGCAGGGTCGTGATGGTCGATCTTGCGATCATCGGTGCCGGGCCCGCCGGCATGGCGGCGGCCGTCGAGGCTTGCGCGCTCGGCCTGTCGGTCACGGTGGTGGATGAGAACGCCGCCCCCGGTGGCCAGGTCTTCCGCGCCGCCGAGGCCGCCGCCGCCGATCCTGCGGTCGCGCCGGACATGGCCCCCGGCCTCGGGCTGATCTCTGCCTTTCGGAACTGTGGCGTCGACTATCGCCCCGGCACGACGCTCTGGCACCTGGATCCGGAGGAGGGCGTGCTGAGCCTTGCCGCCGGCGGCGGCACGGAAACGGTGACGGCGGGGCGCATCATGCTCGCCACCGGGGCGCAGGAACGCCCGGTGCCGATCCCCGGCTGGACCCTGCCGGGCGTGATGGGGGCGGGGGCGGCGCAGATCCTGCTCAAATCGGCGGGCATCGTGCCCGCGGGGCCGCTGGTGCTGGCGGGTCAGGGGCCGCTGATCTGGCTGCTGGCCGTCCAGCTTGCGCGCGCCGGCGCGCCGCCGCTGGTGCTGGAGACGCGCCGCACCGGCGTGCTGGCCGCCGCTGCCGCGGCCGGCCTCGATCTGTGGCGTGGGCGGCGGATGCTGGCCAAGGGCCTCGCCCTGATGGCCGAGGCGCGGCGGCTTGGCGTGACGGTCGTCAGGGGCGTGCGTCGGCTGCGCGCCGAAGGCGGTTCGCGGGTCGAGCGCGCAGTCTGGGATGGCGGGGCCGCGCCCTGCGACACGCTGCTGCTCCATGAGGGGGTGATCCCCGCCACGCAGATCTCCCGCGCCATCGGGCTCGACCATGCCTGGGACGTGGCGCAGCGCTGCTGGCGGCCGGTGGTGGATGCGTTCGGTGCCGCCTCGCTCGATCGGGTGGCCGTGGCCGGCGACGGGGCGGGGATTGGCGGGTGGGAGGTGGCGGCGAGCTCCGGCCGCCTCGCCGCGCTGGACGCCGCGCGCCGGCTGGGGCGCCTGGCGGAGAACGACTTCGCCGCGCGCGTGCCCGCCCTGCTGGCGATGCGGGCCCGTGCCCTGGCGCTGCGGCCCTTTCTCGATGCGCTTTATGCCCCGGCGCCGGACCTGCTGACCCCGCCGGACGAGACCGTCGTCTGCCGCTGCGAGGAGGTGACCGCGGGTGCCGTGCGGGCCGCCGCGCGGCTGGGCGCGACCGGGCCGAATCAGCTCAAGGCCTATCTCCGCTGCGGCATGGGGCCGTGCCAGGGGCGGCTCTGCGCGCCCGTCACCGCCGCGCTGATTGCCGAGACCCGCGGCATCGCCCCCGAGGCGGTGCCGCCCCTGCGCCCGCGCGCGCCGTACAAGCCGATCAGCGTCGGGATGCTCGCCGCCACTGCGGAATCGCTGCAACAGCCGGGGCAATAACGCACCGCAAGCGCATCGGATTGTTGGCTTTCATGCCGTTGATGGTTACCTGTGCTCCATGCGCGCCCTGATCGTCCTGCCGCTCCTGGCGGCCACCGTCCTTGCCCTGCCGTCCCAACCGACCTTCGCCCGCAGCACCGACACCACGGTGCTGACCGGGGAGAATGCGTCGGAGGCCGCCATCCAGCGCCTGGCCCAACGCCTCGCGCGGCTGGAAGAGGATGGGCTGGACCCCCGCTTCTACGCGCTGCCCGCGCCGGAGCTCGCCAGCGCCGATCCCGCCCGCTACCGCGCCGAGACGATGCGCGCCGCGCAGGCGGCGTTGCAGGACCTGCTGCTCGGCCGCGTCGCGACGCTGCGCGGGCGCGTCGATCTGCGGCGCGATCCGGCCTCGGTGAACCTGGTCGCCTGGAGCGCGGATCTCGGTGCGGCCGCGGAACCGGCCCAGGTGATCGACCGGGCCGCGGACCTGCCAGCCGATGCGCGGGCCATCAAGGCCGAACTCGCCCGCTGGCGCGCCGTCGCGGCAGCCGGCGGCTGGCCGCGCATCACCGCCGATACGCGCCGCACGCTGGAACCGGGCAGCACGGATGCCGAGCGTGTGCCGCAGCTCCGCGCGCGCCTTGCCGTGAGCGACCCGGCCGTGATCGACCGTACCAGCCCGGTCTATGACACCGCGCTGGTCGATGCCGTGAAGCGGTTCCAGGCGAGCGAGGGGCTCGAGGCCGATGGCCGCGTCGGCGCCATCACCTGGGCCGCACTGAACACGCCGATCGAGGCGCGGATCAACCAGCTCCGCGTCGCGCTCGACATGCGCCGTGGCCAGGGCCGCGCGCCGACGGAACGTCGCATCGACGTGAACATCCCCTTCTACCGGCTGCAGATGCTGGAAGGGGACCGCATCATGCTCGAGATGGCCGTCATCGTCGGGCGGCGCGACCGGCAGACGCCGATGCTCAACGTCCGCATGACCTCGGTGCAGTTCAACCCGCAATGGGGCGTGCCCGAGCGCAACGCGCGGGAGGACCTGCTGCCGCGCTTCCAGCGCAATCCGGGGGCGATGCAGTCGGGCGGCTATCGCCTCTACCAGCGCATCGAAGGCGAGACGGTGGAGGTCGATCCGTCCACGGTCGATTTCTCGGCCTATAACCGGAACAATTTTCCCTACTACATCCGGCAGGATGCGGGGGATCGCAACGCGCTCGGCCGAATCAAGTTCGTGATGCCGAACGGCGACGACATCTACATGCATGACACGCCGGACCGGCATCTGTTCAGCCGCGGGGCGCGGGCCTTCTCCTCGGGCTGCATCCGGCTCGAACGGCCCATGGAGTTGCTTTCCGCGGCACTCTCGGGCACGTCGTGGGACAGGACGCAGGTGGACCGCGTCCTGGCCAGCCGTGCCACCCGCAGCGCGCCGATCGCGCGTTCCATTCCGGTGCGGCTGTTCTACAGCACCGTCGTCGTGAATGGAGGCCAAGTGACCATGCGCCCTGACATCTATGGCCTGGATGCCGAATACGCCCGTGCCCTGGACCGCGCGACCAGCCAGCGCGTCGCTTCCGCGGAAGGGGGGGCGACTCGCGGAACCGGGACGCGCTGACCATGGCGCGTCTGTTCCATCGTTTCGACTGCCCCTGCTGCGACCCCGTGGTGGCGAAGCGGCGGGAGGTGATCCGGGCGGGGCTCGGTGGGCTCGTCGCCCTGGCCGTGGCCCCGGTCGCCGCCCAGGCGCAGGCCGTCACCGGCGGCGGCCCGCGGGTGGTGCGCATCCAGCGCGTGCAGACCGGCGAATCCTTCGAAGGCGTCTATTGGCGCGACGGGCGCTATGACCGCGACGCGCTGCGCAAGCTGGACGTCGTGTTCCGCGACCCGTCCATGGACGAGACCACGCCCATGGACCCGCGCCTGTTCGACGTGTTGTCCACCGTCGCCCGGCAACTGGGGGCGGAGGATGAGACGTACCAGGTGATCAGCGGCTATCGCGCGCCGGAGACCAATGCCGCGCGGGCCCGGCAGTCGCGCCGCGTCTCGCGCGTCTCCCTGCATATGTCGGGCATGGCGGCGGATGTGCGCCTGCCGGGGCAGCAGGCGATGGGCATCGCGCGGCTCGCCGCGCAGATGCAGATCGGCGGCGTCGGCCTGTATCGACGGGACGGCTTCGTGCATCTCGATTGCGGACCGGCGCGGCGCTGGTGACGCGGGTGGCGCACCGGCCCCGATGGGCCGGTGTCGTTGAACCGTCATCGGTCGGTCATCCGCCGGCCGATGACGCGATCTGCGCCTTGGCGGATGATGCGGCTTCTGCCCTACCACGGATGCCCGCATGCCGACCGACCCTGCCTTCGCTTCGCCCGGCCGTTTCTGGAAGGGGAACGTCCATACCCATTCCGACCTGTCCGATGGCATGCGGACGCCGGAGGCGGTCTGCGCGACCTATCGCGAGGCGGGCTACGACTTCCTCGCCCTGACCGACCATTTCATGGCGAAGTACGGCTTCCCGATCGTGGATACGCGGCCCTTCCGCACCGCCGGCTTCACCACCCTGATCGGCGCCGAGCTGCACGCGCCGGCCACGGCGCTGGGCGAGATCTGGCACATCCTCGCCGTTGGCCTGCCCTTCGACTTCGCGCCGCTCGCCGAGGGCGAGGACGGTCCGGCCCTGGCGCGCCGCGCTCTGGAAGCCGGCGCCTTCGTCGCCATTCCGCACCCCTGCTGGTACGGGCTGACGGCCGAGGACGCCGCGGCGATCCCCGGAGCCCATGCCGTGGAGGTCTACAACCATACCTCGCAGCTTCGCACCGAGCGTGGCGACAGCGTGCAGTATGCCGACCAGTTATTGGCCGACGGACGGCGGATCGGGCTGATCGCGGTGGACGACGCCCATTTCGCCTGCCTCGATGCCTTCGGCGGCTGGCTGATGGTCAAGGCCGAGGCCAACGAGCCCGGGGCGCTGCTCGCCGCGTTGAAGGCCGGCGCCTACTACGCCTCTCAGGGGCCGCTGATCCACGACGTCGCCTGGGGCGAGGACAGCGTCGAGGTGGTCTGCTCCCCGGCGGCGAGCGTCATGGCGCTCGGCCGCGGGTCGCGCGCCGCGCAGCTTGTCGAGCCCGGCACGACCCGCGCGCGGTTGTCCCTGGAAAAGCTGCGCCCAGGCGGATTCGCGCGTATCGTCGTGGCCGATGCCCAGGGCCGCCGCGCCTGGGCCAACCCCGTCTTCTTCGAGGGCTGATCCATGGCCGAGGACGTCGTCCGCATCATCCAGGATCTGTTGGAACACCGCGCCGACGGTCTTTATGGCCTGCACGACGTGACGCAGCGCGAGCACGCGCTGCAATCCGCCTGGCTGGCGGAGCGCGACGGCCACCCGGCCTCCCTGGTTGCGGCGGCGCTGATGCACGACATCGGGCATCTGGTGCACGACCTGGGCGAGAACCCGGCGGCCGAGGGGATCGACGACAGGCATGAGGAACTCGGCAATGCGTGGCTCGCCCAGCATTTCGGGCCGGAGGTGACAGAGCCCGTGCGCCTGCATGTCGCGGCCAAGCGCTACCTCTGCGCGACCGAGGCGGATTACTTCGGCAAGCTCTCGCCCGACAGCGTGCTGAGCCTGTCGCTGCAGGGCGGGCCGATGTCGGCGGAGGAAGTCGCATCCTTCGAAGCGCTGGAACATCACGCGGCGGCGGTGACGCTGCGGCGCTACGACGAAGAAGCCAAGATCAAGGACCTGCCAACGCCGCCGGTGGCGCATTTCATGGCGTATGTGGCGCGGTGCCTGAGGCAGGGTGCGTAGAGGGGGCCGGCGGAAGATCATCCCGCAAGGGCCGAAAGGCCTTGCTGATGAATTGGTTGCTTTCGCTGTGGATGTCGGGGGGGCCTTGCCCCCTCCGACACCTCCCCAGCAAAGGCC
>JAYRJZ010000069.1:0-29236 GCA_041906015.1 Roseomonas sp. | reverse complement strand
AGCCCTCCCCGCGCGCCGCCTGAAGCGCCAACCAACAACGTCACACGGCCATGCGGGCCGAGCCCCCCTGACGCCCGCATGATGACGAAGGGCCGCAGCCTCCCCCCGGCTGCGGCCCTTTTCCTGTCCGGGCCATGGGCTGGCCGGGCATGTTTCAAGAGGTAACGGCGCGCGCGGCAGCCATGCCGCCGGAACGATTGCTGCGCCGCGGCGGGCCGTCTGACATGGCCATATGCCCGCTGCCGCCTGGATCGTCGTCCTGTCCGCCGCCGCCTCGGTCTCGCTGTCGCTCGGGGCGCGGCAGACCTTCGGCCTCTTCCTGCTGCCACTGGGGGTCGAGCATGGCATCAGCGCCACGATTCTCGGCGCCTCGGTCGCGCTGCACAACCTGATCTGGGGCCTCGGGCAGCCCGTCGCCGGCGCCATGGCGGACCGCTTCGGCGCCGGGCGCGTCGCGCTGACCGGCGCGGGGATCTATGCGGTCGGGCTGCTCCTGCCGGCCTTCTTCCCCACGCCTGCCGGGCTCATCATCGGCATCGGTATTCTGACAGGGCTCGGCACCGCCGCCGCGGGGGCCGGCACGGTGCTGGGCGCCGTCGCGCGGGTGGTGCCGGCACACCGGCGGGGCGATGCGCTGGGCATTGCCTCGGCCGGCGGATCGGTCGGCCAGGCGGCCATGGTACCCTTCGCGCAATGGGGCATCGAGACAGGCGGCACCTCCTTCGCCTTCACCCTGCTCGCCGCGACGATGGTGCTGGCCCTGGTCATCTGCCCGCGCCTCGAATGGCGGGCGCCGGTCCGCGTGCCCGGCCAGGCGCCGGCGGGCCTCGGCGGATTGCCGGCCCTGGCGCGCCGCGCGCTGGCAGATCGGGACTTCGCCCTGCTGACGCTCGGCTTCTTCGCCTGCGGCTTCCAGCTCGCCTTCCTGACCGTGCACCTGCCGACGCATCTGTTCCTGTGCGGCCTGCCGACGGGGCTCGGCGTGACGGCGCTGATGCTGATCGGGCTGTTCAACATCCCCGGCTCCTGGCTGTGCGGGCGGATCGGCAACGTCATCCGGCCCGAGATCGCGCTCGGCGCCATCTACCTCGCGCGCACCGTCTGCATCGCCATCTTCGCGGCGACCGTACCGACCGAGTGGGGGACGATGATCTTCGCGGCGGTGATGGGCTTCATCTGGCTGGGAACGGTGCCGCTGACCTCCGCGGCGATCGCGCGGCGCTTCGGCGTGGCGGATCTCGGCGCGCTCTACGGCATCTGCTTCCTCTCGCACCAGGTCGGCGGCTTCATCGGCGCCGGGGCCGGGGCGGTCGTGGTGGATGCCACCGGCTCCTATGCCGCCTTCTGGCCGGTGATGCTGGTGGTCGGCCTCGTCGCCATCGCCAGTAACTGGGCGACGCGGGCGCCGCGCGGCGCCATGGCATAGCGCAGGACCGGCCGGTCGTTACCAGCGGTTAACCGCACCGGGCGCATCAAGGCGGCGTGGCACAGAACGCCGCGATTGACGCCAGAACGGCGGTTGTCCCGGATGGAAACACCATGCGGCCTGCCGGCTGGAATACCCTGAGCGAAGAGCTCCAACTCACCCTGTCGCGCGAAGCCCTGCGCCGCGCCGCGGAAACACTGGCGGATCACGCCGAGATCCTGGCGAAGGAAATGGAAGGCGGCACGCTGCTGGACCGCGGCGGGCCGGACGCGCTGCGCCTTTTTGCGGCAGTGGTGCGCAGCACCAATCGCGACGCGTTCGGGGAGGTCGGGCACGCCTGACGCCGATGACGGGCGGGGGGAGTTCGTCGTTTCGCAGCCGTCTGCCTGTCCGGTCCCAGGGGGCCGCTCCAACTGCCACTGTAGGATTGGAGGGGCCTTGCCCCCTCCAAGCCACCCCAGCAAAGGCCGAAAGGCCTTTGCAAACCTCCACCTGGCACTGAGCGCCGCAGCCAGAATGGTGCCGAAAACCGCTCTTGCTCCCGAAGCGCGCGGCATGGGTTCGGCATGGACGTCGCGCCCGGCACCAGGTGCCGGCGGTCCAGGCCACACTGTGGCCTGGCGGGGTGGCCCGGAGGGGCAGCGCCCCTCCGGTTCCCGGGAGCCAGATCGCTGTTCGCTGAGGCAGTTCCGAGAGCGGCCAACCCCCTCCCGGTTCCACAGAGGCCGATCGGCACCCCGCCCGCCCGGTGTCAGGCCGCGTCCGGCTTTGTCGCCCGCAGCTTCCGGACCTTGGCGCCGCCCGCTTCCGCCGGCGTCGATCCGGCGGAGAAGATGCGTTCGATTTCCGCCAGCCGCTCGGCGACCGGCGCGGAGATGTCGCCCGTCGCTTCCACGACCGCCCGAATCGCCCGCAAGCCTTCCTCGCGCAGTGCCGCATCTTCGGGCAGCAGCGCGGGAAGGGTCGCGATGGCTTCGATCGGGTCGATCAGCAGCATGTAGAATTGCTGGCGGACGATGCGCTTGAAGTCCGCCAGCGGCAGCTTCTCCGGCCCGATCGTCGCGCGGATGCGGCGCACCACGCCGAAGGAGCGCTCATCGGCCGAGGCTGTCGCCATCCTGGTCCAGAGTAGCGCCCGGATCACCGCCTCGCGCAGCCCGCCATCGGCCATGGTCGTCCGGAAGCGTTCGGTCATCAGCGCGACGAAGGCGCGATGGTCGGGCGACTCGTTCGGCCGCAGGCGCGGCGGGGCGCTGCCGGCGGCAACACCCGTCGCCGCCTGCACCACCGGCGCGGCATAGACCTCGCGGAAAATCCGTTCGGTCAGCGTGTCGCGCTGGCGGCCATAGGCATCGAGCAGCCCGGTCACCGCCTCCGACATCTGGCGTTCCATCGCGCGGCCAGGATTGTCGGCCGGCACGGGCTGACGGTTGGCGCGCGTCAGCTCCGCCGCCCATCCGACCCAGGCCATCATCGGGTTGCGATCGGAGAAGAGGGTGTAGCCGAGGCGGGAGGGATGCAGGTTCGCCATCGCCATCGCGACCGGCGGCGTCGCCACCGTGCGCACCGCGGGCTGCACATACTGGCGATAGAGGGCGAGGTTGGTTTCCGACACCCGGCGGACCGCGGCGAAGCGGCGCTCATCCTCCGGGTCGGTACCGCCATGCGCGGCGAGGTCGGCGAAGCCGCGCGCTTCGAAGCTCGCGACCCAGTCCCCATGGCCGGTGAGCATGGCGTTCTGCTCGTCCTTGGCCGGATGCAGCACCGTCTCATAGAGACCTGGCGGCAGCACATCGATCATGTCGATGTTCGAGGCGAACTCCCGGTGCTCCTTCCGCGCCACCCCGCCCGAGACGAAGATGCCAAGATGCCCGATGCTGCCATGCACGGAATAGATGATGGTCTGCCCGTGCGTCTGCAGATCCTCGAGGTTGCCGTAGAGATCGGTGATCCAGGACAGCGCCTGCGCCGGCGGCGTGATCTCGTCGCCCTGCGAGCAGAAGACGATGATGGGCGACTGGATGGCGCGCAGGTCAACGCGCGTGCCGTCGGAGAACAGCAGTTCGCCGGTCGCGAGGCGATTGCCGACGAACAGCTCATCGACGATGAACTGCATCTCCTCGGCGTTCAGCGTGACATGGCCGCCCCACCATTTCTCGAAGCCGAGATAGCGTGACGCGGCATGGTCCACATCCGCCCAGACTTCGTATTGCTTGGTCCAGAAGGTGTTCGCCGGATTGCCGGATTCGAAGTTGGTGACGAGCCAGGCACCGTCGAAGGTGCCGGCGCCAAGGTCGCCCGTCAGCGCCGTCAACCACGATCCGCCAAGCATGCCGCCGAGATAGCGCATGGGTGCCCGCCCCGTGACCCCCGCCCAGTATGACAGCGGCGTACCCGCAATGATCAGCGGGCCGAAGACCTCGGGGCGGATGGCGGCGGCCATCATCAGCGCCCAGCCGGCCTGGCAGTTGCCGATCGCGACCGGCTTGCCGTCGGCCTTGGCATGGCGGCTGCCGACCTCCTCGGTGAAGGCGACGATGGCGCGGACGACGTGTTCAATCGTCTGGCCTGGTTCGGGGCGCGGGCGGAAGCCGACGAAATAGCAGGGATGGCCGGCGCTCAGCGCCACGCCGATCTCGCTGTCGGCCTTGAAGCCGCCGATGCCTGGGCCATGCCCGGCGCGCGGGTCGATGATGACGAAGGGTCGCGCCAGCGGGTCGGTCGGCGGCGCACCCTCCGGCGGGGTGATGCGCGCCATCCAGTAGTTGACGGGATGCGGCAGATCCCGGCCGTCCATCACCAGTTCGAAGGCGAAGGTGAGGACGTTGCGCATCGGATCGTCTTCCGAGGCGACGAAGTGGTTGCCGCGCTGGCGCAGCACATCGAGGAAGAGGAGGGAGCGCTGCCAGGCATCGACGGCATAGGACGTCCAGGGCAGCAGGGACATGTCGGGGGGCATGGGCTGGCTCCGTGGCACCGCGCGGCGATGCGCCGCTTGGCGAATGGCCGGCGGAAGCGCACGGCCGGCACTCTCAGGTGGCGTTTACCATACGTCACCTGGGGCGGTTTGATCTGGGACAATTCCGTGATGGGCAGGCCGACAAGGAGGCCAAGCCCCCTCGCTGAGGGCGCGCCCGCCTCAGTTGCTCCCGCCATCCACCACGAAGTGCTGCGCCGTGACCATCGCGCTGTCATCCGCGGCAAGCCACAGCACCATGCGCGCGATATCGTCGGGCATGACGGGGCCCTTCAGGCATTGGTTCGCCTGGCTGCGTGCCAGGGATTCGGGGGTCAGCCACAGCGTCTTCTGGCGATCCGTATGCACCCAGCCAGGCACCACTTCATTCACCCGGATCCGATCGGGGCCCAGGTCGCGCGCGAGGCCGCGCGTCAGCCCGCGCACCGCCGCCTTGGCCGCCGTATAGGCCGGCATGCCCCCGGTACGGTTCATCCAGGAGACGGAGCCGAGATTGATGATCGACCCGCCACCGGCGCGGCGCATCATCGGCACCACCGCCTGGATGCAGAAGAAGTGGTGGCGCAGGTTGGTCGCCATGCGCTCGTCCCAATAGTCGGGCTCGATGTCTTCCAACCGGTGGCGGTCGTCGCGCGCCGCGTTGTTCACCAGCACCGTCACGTCGCCGGACCGCGCCCCCGCTTCCGACACGGCGGCACGCAGCGCACGGATATCGCGCAGGTCGCAGGGCAGGAACAGCGCGCCCGTCGCCGCGGCGACCTCGGCGCCATGCACCGCGTCGAAATCCAGGAAACTGACGCGGGCGCCCTGTTGAGCAAAACGGGCGACGACCTGCGCACCGATACCGCTCGCGCCGCCCGTGACAAGAACATGACGCCCATCAAGACTGGGATAGCGCGCAAATTGATCAGTCATGGCGATTCCTTGTGCTGTTTTCATGATGTTGACAGGCTGGCGAGCAAACGGCGAGCATCGCTTCCGGGAGATCCATACAACAGAGAGGCTATCACCATGCTCAAGCGGGGCCTTGCGGCCGCGTTCGCTGTCTTGTCGGCTGTCGTCACGGGGGGGACCGCCCTGGCGCAAAGCACGACGCCCAGTCCGACGCTCGATGCCATCCGCGCGCGCGGGCAGCTCATCTGCGGCATCAACACCGGCGTCGCCGGCTTCTCGCTGCCGGACAGCCGGGGCGTGTGGCAAGGCCTCGATGTCGAGATGTGCCGCGGCCTGGCCGTCGCCATCCTCAACGACCCCGAGAAGGTGCGGTTCGTGCCGCTCTCCTCCTCCACGCGCTTCACCGCGCTGGGGTCGGGCGAGGTGGACGTGCTGTTCCGCACCTCGACCCAGACCATGCTGCGCGACACCACGCTCGGCCTGCGCTTCGCGACGACCTACTTCTATGACGGCCATGGCTTCATGGTGCGCGCCAGCTCGGGCGTGACGCGCGCGCGCGACATGGCCGGCGCGACGATCTGCCTGCTCCAGGGCACGACGAACGAGCAGGTGACGGCGGACTACTTCCGCTCGATCAACGTGCAGTTCCAGCCGGTGATCTTCGAACGCGGCGACCAGGCGCAGGCCGCACTGCTGTCCGGCCGCTGCGACGCCTATGGCACGGACGCCTCATCGCTCGCCGCGATGCGCTCCACCATGCCCAACCCGGCGGAATGGACGGTGCTGACCGAGCGCTTCTCCAAGGAGCCCTACGGCCCCTACATCCGTCGCGGCGACGACAGCTGGTTCGACATCGTCCGCTGGTACACCAACGCCGTGATCGAGGCGGAGGAGCTCGGCCTGACCCGCGCGAATGTCGAGGAACAGCGCCGCACCAGCACGAACCCGAACGTCCGCCGCTTCCTCGGCGTCACGCCGGAACTGGGCCAGTCGATCAAGCTCGATCCCGCCTGGGCCTACAACGTGGTGCGTACCATCGGGAGCTATGGCGAGATCTACGAGCGCACCATGGGCCCGAACACCCCGGTCGGCCTGCCGCGCGGGCCGAACAACGTGTGGACCAATGGCGGGCTGCTCTACGCCCTGCCGATGCGCTGACACCCTGGGCGGGGCCGTCTCCGGCGGCTCCGCCCTCCCCTATCGGCATCGTTGACACGGGCCGAGCGCGACGGCGACGATCCCTGATGCAATCACGCAGATGGGAACGTCCGATGCTCTCCAAACGCGGCCTCGCGGCCAGCTTCGTCGTGACTTGCCTCGCCTTCGCCGGCACCGCCCGGGCGCAGGGCAATATTCCGAGCCCGACACTCGATGCCGTGCGCGCCCGCGGGCAGTTGATCTGCGGCATCCATACCGGCGTCGCCGGCTTCGCGCTGCCCGACAGCCGCGGCGCATGGCAGGGCATGGACGTGGATCTCTGCCGTGGCCTGGCCACCGCGATCTTCAACGACCCGTCCAAGGTGCGCTTTGTCCCGCTCTCCTCCTCCACGCGCTTCACCGCGCTGGGCTCGGGGGAGATCGACGTCCTGTTCCGCACCTCCACCCAGACCATGCTGCGCGACACCACGCTCGGCCTGCGGCACGTCACGACGTATTTCTATGACGGCCACGGCTTCATGGTGCGGGCCAATGCCGGCGTGCAGCGCGTGCGGGACATGGAAGGGGCGACGATCTGCCTGATCCAGGGCACGACCAACGAGCAGGTGACGGCGGACTACTTCCGCTCGGTCAATGTGCGCTTCCAGCCCGTGGTCTTCGAACGCACCGACCAGGCCGCCGCCGCCCTGGCCGCCGGGCGCTGCGACAGCTTCGGCACGGATGCCTCGCAGCTCGCCGGTACGCGCGCCGCCATGCCCAACCCGCGGGAATGGACCATCTTGCCGGAGCGCTTCAGCAAGGAACCCTATGGCGCCTATGTCCGCCGCGGCGACGACAACTGGTTCGACATCGTCCGCTGGTACACCACCGCCGTCATCGAGGCGGAGGAACAGGGCATCACCCAGGCCAATGCCGAGGAGCAGCGCCGCAGCAGCGTGAACCCGAATACCCGCCGCCTGCTGGGCGTGACGCCCGAACTCGGCCAGTCGCTCAAGCTCGACCCGACATGGGCCTACAACGTGATCCGCGCCATCGGGAATTACGGCGAGCTCTACGAACGCACCATGGGCGAGAACACGCCGGTCGCCCTGCCGCGCGGGCCGAACCGGCTGTGGACGGATGGCGGGCTGCTCTACGCGCTGCCGATGCGCTGACGGCGCGAGCGGAGAGGGGCTTCGCCCCTCTCCATCCACGCGCTACGGCATCGGCCGCCAGCCCGGCGGGGCGAGTTCGAACCCTGCGAAATCGAAGGCCGGGCAGACGGTGCACCCCATCAGCGTCCAGCGCCCCAGCGACACCGCGGATTGCCACCATCCCTTCGGCACCACGGCAAACGGCCGCTGGTGCCGCAACAGGTTCGGCCCGAGATGTTCCGACTGCGTCTGGTGCCCGTCAGGCGATTGTGACAGCGCCAACGGCGCACCCGCATACCAGTGCCAGGCCTCGGCGGCATCGACGCGGTGCCAGTGGCTGGTCTCCCCGGCCGCGAGCAGGAAGTAGATCGCCGTCCCCGCGCCGCGCGACCCGTTCGCCGACGCGTCGCGCCAGATCTCGCGGTAATGCCCGCCTTCCGGATGCGGGGCGAGGTCGAGAGCCTCGATCACCTGCGTCGCGGTGACCGAGGAATCGCGCAGGTCGATCATCACGCCCGCCTCATCGGAAATTGTCCTTCGCCGTGCGGATGCGCGCGAGGGTTTCGACATCCGGCGCGCGCAGGAAGGGGTTGGTCGCCAGTTCCTCCCCGATCGTGGTCGGCACCGTGGCCTTGCCCTCGGCGCGCAGCGCATCGACCTGCTTCGCGCGGGCCTGCAGCGCGGCGTTGTCCGGTTCCACCGTCAGCGCGAAGCGTGCATTCGACTGGGTGTATTCATGCCCGCAGCAGACCAGCGTGTCCGCCGGCAGGGCGGCCAGCGCCTTGAGGCTGTCGAACATCTCCGCCGCCGTGCCTTCCAGCAGGCGTCCGCAGCCCAGGGAGAACAGCGTGTCGCCGCACAGCACGAAGCCGCCCTGCGGGAAATGCAGCGCGACATGACCGCGCGTGTGGCCATCGCTTGCCAGCACCTGCATCGGCTCGCCGAACACCTCGACCGTCTCGCCAGGCTCGACCACGATATCGAGCTTCGGCAGGCGATGCGCATCGGCCTTCGCCCCCAGCACCTTCGCGCCGTAACGCTCGACCAGGGCCGGAACGCCATCGACATGGTCGCCGTGGTGATGCGTCAGCAGAATGAGGTCGAGCGACTTGCCCATCGCCTCCAGCGCCTTGATCACGGCGCCGGCCTCCCCCGGATCGCAAACGGCGACGCGGCCATCGGGGGCCTGCAACAGCCAGGCATAGTTGTCCGACAGGCACGGCAGGGCGGTCACGGTGATCGGCATGGCAAATGGGCTCCCGAGATTGTGCGGAGGGGAATCCCACCCCGCGCCGCTGTCCCCTATATCCCGCGCATGACAGCCGAGGTCCACGGGCTCGCCGCATTCTACCTCACCCCCGCCGGCGCCATCGCCGCGCGGCTGGTCGGCGCGCGGCTGAAGCGGCTATGGCCTTCCCTGCGCGGCCAGGCGCTGCTCGGCATCGGCCATGCCGCGCCCTACCTGCCGCTGTGGCGCGCGGAAGCAGGCCGCGCCATCCCCCTCACCCCGGCCCAGATGGCCTGGGATGCGGCCTCCGGCGCCCTGATCGCGGAGGAGGAACGCCTCCCCTTCCCCGACCTCAGCTTCGACCGCGTGCTGCTGGTCCATGGGCTGGAGGCGAGCGAGAACACCCGCCGCCTGCTGCGGGAAGTCTGGCGCGTGCTGAAGGATGACGGCCGCCTGCTGGTGGTCGCCCCGAACCGGCGGGGGCTCTGGGCGCATGCCGAGCACACGCCCTTCGGCCATGGCCAGCCCTACTCGCCAGGCCAGGTGACGCGACTTCTGGAACGGCATCTCTTTCGAGCGGAGCGGCGCGATTCGGCGCTCTACGTGCCGCCCTTCCGCCCTTTCCTGCGCATGGCAGGGGCCTGGGAAACGGTGGGGCGGGCCGTCTGGCCGGCACGGCACGCAGGATTGGCCATCGTCGAGGCGCGAAAGGAATTGCTGGCGGCAACGCCGGCGGGGGCAGGGGCGGTCGGACGGGTGGTCATGCCCGCGTAATGCGGGAGGATGCGCTGCGGCTGGGCGAAGCGCCGCCCCGGACATCGAAGCCATGCTCGCCTGACGCGTCAGCGCGGCGACAGACGGGGCCGACCGGCCGCGCGCGGCCCCGCGCCCTCCTCCGGCTGCGGCGCGCGGATGCGCAGCAGGACCTCCACCCGTCCCGGCTGATCGGCGATCGCCTGGCGGATGATGGCCGACAGCGTCTCCGGTGAGACGTCCAGATCGACCATCGTCGCCGTGGCCTCATCCAGCATGTGCGAGTGCGGATGCGCGATGGTGTCATAGACCGCCGGCCCGCCCATGGTGGGCACACGGCCGAGCAACCCATGCGCGGCAAGCGCTTCCAGCAGGTCGCCCAACTCGGCCCGGCCGATCGCTAGCCCGCCCTCGGCGGCGATGCGCTGCGCCTCGATGGCATCGAGATGCGTTTCCTCGGCGATACGCAGCAAGGTCAGCAGGCGCGGCAACGGGCCATCGGGGGAAAGACCCGACCGGCGCACTTCTTCCCGCGCCGCGATGTCCGCGGAACTGGCCATTCCTCCCTCCTTCGGGGTCTTGTGCCCCGTCCGGATCATCCCCAACCAAAGGCCGAAGGGCATTCTGACTACCCCGATACCTCCGCTGTGGCACCGAGAGGGGCTTTGCCCCTCTCGGGCTCACCCCACCAAAGGCCGAAGGGCCTTTGGAAACCTCGACCTAGCGCCGCGCGCCTCGGTCAGAAACGCGCCGAGACCCGCTCTTGCGCACGGAGGGCGCCTGGCGGGAGCGGCAAGGGCGTGGCGCGGTGCCAACAGATTGCGGTCCAGGGGCTCCAAGCCCCTGGCGGGGTGGTCCGGAGGGGCGGCGCCCCTCCGGTTTCCCGTCCTCAGCCGTGCAGGTCGAACCGGCCGAGATTCATCACCTTCGCCCAGGCCGCGACGAAATCCGTCACAAACTTCGCCTTCGCGTCATCCTCGGCATAGACTTCGGCGAGCGCGCGCAGTACCGCGTTCGACCCGAACGCCAGGTCGGCGCGGGAGGCCGTCCACGCCACCTCGCCGCTCTTGCGGTTGCGGCCTTCGAACAGCGTCTTCGCCTCGTTGCTCGCCGTCCAGGCGGTGTCCATGCTCAGCAGGTTGACGAACACCTCGTTGGTCAGCGCGCCGGGGCGGCTGGTCAGCACGCCGTGGCTGGTCCCGCCCGTGTTGATGTTGATCGCGCGCAGGCCGCCGACCAGCACGGTCAGTTCCGGCGCCGTGAGGGTAAGCTGCTGCGCCTTGTCGATCAGCACCACCTCGGCCGGCACGGGCAGGCCCGGCTTCTCGAAGTTGCGGAAGCCGTCCGCGGCCGGTTCCATCGCCTCGAAGGATTCGACGTCCGTCTGGCTCTGCGACGCATCGGTGCGGCCCGGGGAGAAGGGCACGCTCACCTCATGGCCCGCCGCGCGCGCCGCCTGCTCGACACCGACATTGCCCGCCAGCACGATCAGGTCGGCAAGCGAGACCTTCTTGCCGCCGGTCGACGCCACGTTGAACTCGGCCTGGATGCCTTCCAGCACCTTGAGCACCTTCGCGAGCTGCTCCGGCTGGTTGACCTCCCAGTCCTTCTGCGGCGCAAGGCGGATGCGCGCGCCATTGGCGCCGCCGCGCTTGTCACCCCCGCGGAAGGTGGAAGCCGAGGCCCAAGCCGTGCCGACCAGTTCCGACACGCTAAGCCCCGAGGCCAGCACCTTCGCCTTCAGCGCCGCCACATCGGCGTCGTTGATCAGCGGATGGTCGACCTCCGGCACCGGGTCCTGCCAGATCAGCACTTCCTTCGGCACCTCGGGGCCGAGGTAGCGGGCGCGCGGCCCCATGTCGCGATGGGTCAGCTTGAACCAGGCGCGGGCGAAGGCCTCGGCGAAGGCCTGCGGGTTGTTGAGGAAGCGGCGCGAGATCTTCTCGTAGGCCGGGTCCAGGCGCAGCGACAGGTCGGTCGTCAGCATGGTCGGCTTGCGCTTCTTCGACGGATCGAAGGCGTCTGGGATGACGGCCTCGGCGTCCTTCGCCTCCCACTGGATGGCGCCGGCCGGGCTGCGCGTCTGCACCCATTCGTACTTGAACAGGTTCTCGAAGAAGTGGTTGCTCCACTGCGCCGGCGTCTGCGTCCAGGTGACCTCGATGCCGCTGCTGATCGCATCGGCGCCGTGGCCCGTGCCGTAGTCGCTGATCCAGCCCAGGCCCTGCGCCTCGATCGGCGCCGCCTCGGGGTCCGGGCCCTTGTGGGATTCAGGTGCCGCGCCGTGGGTCCGGCCGAAGGTGTGGCCGCCGGCGATCAGCGCCACCGTCTCCTCGTCGTTCATCGCCATCCGCTTGAAGGTTTCGCGGATGAAGGCGGCCGCGGAGATCGGGTCGCCATTCGCGCCCGGGCCTTCCGGATTCACGTAGATCAGGCCCATCTCGGTCGCGCTCAGCGGTTCGCTGAAGCTTTCGAGCGGCCGGTGGGTCAGCCACTTGGTCTCCGAACCCCAGTTCACGTCGAGGTCGGGTTCCCACACATCCTCGCGCCCCGCGCCGAAGCCGAAGGTGCGGAAGCCCATCGTCTCGAGCGCGACATTGCCGGTCAGGATGTAGAGGTCGGCCCAGGAGATCTTCTGGCCATACTTCTGCTTGATCGGCCACAGCAGGCGGCGCGACTTGTCGATGTTGACGTTGTCGGGCCAGGAGTTGAGCGGCGCGAAACGCTGCTGCCCGCGCCCGCCGCCGCCGCGCCCGTCAGCCAGGCGATAGGTGCCGGCGGAATGCCAGGCCATGCGGATGAATTGCGGGCCGTAATGGCCGAAATCCGCGGGCCACCATTCCTGCGAATCCGTCATCAGCTTGCGCAGGTCGGCCTTCAGCGCCTCGTAGTCGAGCTTCTTGAACTCTTCGCGATAATCGAAGCCCTTGCCCAGCGGATCGGACTTGGACGAGTGCTGGCTCAGCAGGTCGACGCGGAGCTGGCTGGGCCACCAGTCGCGGTTCTGGGTGCCGGCGCCCGCCGTGATCTTCGAGGCACCATGCCCGAATGGGCACTTGCCGGCGCCCGCTTCGATGTTTCCGTCCATCTTCTTCTCCGCTCCTGGCTGGCGATCGGCCCGGACAGCGATCCGGGGCCCCTGTTGCTGGCAGACCAGCCCCCATGCCGGCGGGCTTTCGCCCGTCGTCAGCGGCCGTCTGAACCGCAGCCTAGGCAGTCCACGGACGATCGCGAAAGTGACAAGTTCCGACCGGACCGATAGACATTGCCAATCGTGGCGGTTGGCCGTGGGGTTGCGAAACCTCGGCTTGCCGGGACGCAAGAATCCGCTGCACCGCAGCATTGTCGAAGATGGCGTGTCGATGAACCTGCGTGACCTGCGCTACATGCTCGCCCTGGCCGAGCACCGGCATTTCGGTAAGGCCGCCGAGGCCTGCCGCGTGAGCCAGCCGACGCTGTCCGTCCAGTTCCGCAAGCTCGAGGAAGCGCTCGGCGTCGTCCTGTTCGAACGCAACAGCAAGCAGGTGGTACCGACGCCGATCTGCGAATTGCTGCTGGCGCACGCCCGCGTCGCGGTCGCCGAGGTCGATGCCATGGCCGTGCTGGCACGCTCCGCCATGGACCCGCTGCGGGGCAGCCTGCGGCTCGGCGTCATCCCCACGCTCGGGCCCTATCTGCTACCGCTGATCTTCGGACCCTTGCGCGAAAGCCTGCCGGGCCTCGAGATCGAACCCTGGGAGGATGTCACCACCAGCCTGCTGGAACGGCTGCGCGCGCACGAACTCGACGCCGTGCTGCTCGCGACCGAGCCGGACGGAACGGACCTGGTGAGCGAAGCGCTCTTCACCGAACCCTTCCTCGCCGCCGTCCCACCCGATCATGTGCTGTCGGGCCATGCGCAGGTCAGCGAGGAGGAACTGGCGCCCGATGTGCTCGTGCTCGCCGATGGCCATTGCCTGCGCGACCAGGCGCTCGCCGCCTGCGGCCTGGCGGGGCCGCAGGGCGGTTCGCTGCGGGCCTCCTCGCTCGCGACGCTGATCAACATGGTCGCGGCGGGCTATGGCACCACGCTGATCCCGGGCCTCGCCGCCGGTGCGGCGCAGGATGCCGGGATCACGCTGCTGCCGCTGCGCAATGGCGTCTCCCGTACCATCCGCCTGGTCTGGCGCACGGCCTTCCCCCGCCGCCCGGCGGTCGAGGCGGTGGGGCGCATCATCGCCGAGCGCCTGCGCCCCTATTCCGCCGCGACCGAGACCGCGGCATAGAGCCCCACCCGAAAGGACAGGACACGATGATCGACACCAAGATCGGCACCGGCGCCGAAGCCACGCCCGGCCAGTACATCCAGGTCCACTACACCGGCTGGCTGTTTGACGAGGCCGCGCCCGAGAACAAGGGCCGCAAGTTCGACAGCTCCCGCGACCGCGGCCAGCCCTTCGAGTTCCAGCTCGGCGTCGGCCAGGTGATCGGCGGCTGGGACCAGGGCTTTGCCGGCATGAAGGTGGGCGGCGAGCGCACGCTGATCATTCCGCCCGAGCTCGGTTACGGCGCGCGCGGTGCCGGCGGGGTCATCCCGCCGAATGCGACGCTGCTCTTCGAAGTGGAACTGCTCGGGGTGGGCTGAACGGGGCGTCGGAGAGGGACTCTGTCCCCCTCCGATCACCTCCGTCGCGTCACAGCGCCCGGTTCGCGCGCGCCAGCACCGCCTCGAACAGCACCTGGCAGCCGGCCTCGGCCTCGCCGGGCTCGATGCTCTCCGCTTCATTGTGCGAGAGCCCGTCCTTGCACGGCGTGAAGATCATCGCCGTCGGCACGGAGCGGGCGACATAGACCGCGTCGTGACCCGCGCCCGAGATGATCTCCCGCGCCGAATAGCCCAGGCGCTTCGTGGCCTGCCGCACCAGGTCGACGCAGGAGGCGTCGAAGGGCTGCGCCGGGATGACGAAAAGCTCCGTCAGGTCCAGCTTGCAGCCCGTCGCCTCAACCAGCGCCGTCGCCTGTTCGGGGAAGGTCTTCGCCAGGCCGTGGATCTGCGCATCGTCGGGGTGACGGAACTCGACGGAGAAGCGCACCTCGCCGGGCACGACGTTGCGCGACGCGAGCGGGATCTGCAGGAAGCCGACCGTGCCGCGGCCGTCCTCGCCGCGCGCGCGCATCAGCTCATCGACCAGCGTGATCACCTTCGCCGCCGCAACGAGCGCATCGCGGCGCGCGGAGGGCGGCGTCGTGCCGGCGTGGCTGTCCTGGCCGGTGATGACGGCATCGTACCAGACCTGCGCCTGCGCGCCGGTGACGATGCCGATCTGCCGGCCTTCCTTCTCGAGGATCGGGCCCTGTTCGATATGCAGCTCGAAATAGGCATCGGCCGGGAAGGGCTTCGCCGGATACTCGCCCTTGTAGCCGATCCGATCCAGCGCCTCGCCGACCGTCACGCCGTCCACATCCTTCAGCGCATAGGTCTTGTCCTGCGGATAGATGCCGGCCCAGACGCCGGACCCCATCAGCGAATGGCCGAAGCGCGAGCCTTCCTCATCGGTCCAGTTCACCAGCTCGATCGGCGCCTCGGTGGTGATGCCGAGGTCGTTCAGCGACCGCATCACCTCGAGGCCCGCGATGACGCCAAGCGCCCCGTCGAACTTGCCGCCCGTGGGCTGGCTGTCGAGGTGGCTGCCCATCAGCACCGGCAGGCGGTTGGGGTCGCGACCCTCGCGCCGGGCGAACATGTTGCCCATCGCGTCCACGCGCACGGTCAGGCCCAGCGCCTCGCACCATCCCTTGAAGCGGTCACGGCCTTCCTTGTCGACCTCGGTCAGGGTCAGGCGCTTCACGCCGCCCTTGGGCGTCGCGCCGATCTCGGCCATGGCCATCAGGCTGTCCCACAGCCGCTTGCCGTCGATGCGCTGGTTGCTGCCGCTCATTCCGCCTGGTTCCCCATGCTGTTCGGGCGCGCCGATACGCCCCGCCGGACGGCCTGTCCACCGCCGCGCGCGAGGCGGCGAGGCATGCATCGCCAGCGCCCTGAGTTCAATATCCATGCCCGCCAATTCAATTGCACCGAACCCAAGACAAAGTAGCGAAATCCGATTTGTACTTCTCGAGTTTTTGAAGTCCCCATGAGTCGGCGAGATAGTCCAACCCGGCTCGCCTGAGTCTCGACAGACAGGGGGTGTTGCATTGCGCAGCGGATTGCTGCATGGAAGTCAAGGGTGGCCGATTGGCTACCCGCGAATTCAACGATGTACTGATGCTGGAGATCGTCGCGCATCGCCGGGTGCGCATCCCCCCGAAAACGGCTCGTGCAGCCAGAACCACCAGGAGTGTTCCCCCATGGGGTTCCAATGCCCTGCCTTGCGGCGCCAGGCGCAAAAGCGCGCCAACGAGACTGCTTCGGCCCGCCCCAGCGGCCGGCTTCTTCGTACCGCGGCCAGCGTCGCGGTCATCGGTCTGTCCACCATGACCATGGGCTGCGCGCAGCCCCCGGACACGACGGCGGACGCAGCCGCCATCACCCCGAAGGCCCTTGAGGAGCGCTCCGCCGGGCAGCCCCAGGTCGGTACCGCTTCCTATTACAGCCACCGCTTCAGCGGGCGGCGCATGGCGAGCGGCGGGCGTTTCGACCCGGCCTCCGACACGATTGCCCACCGCACCCTGCCTTTCGGCACGCTGGTGCGTGTGACCAACCTCCAGAACGGGCTGTCCACCACCGGCACGGTGCAGGATCGCGGCCCCTGGACGCGCGGGCGCATCGCCGATGTCAGCCCGCGCATCGCCCGCCAGATCGACATGGTCCGCTCCGGCATCGCCCAGGTGGAGATCGTGCCGGTCGAGATCGCCGAAGCGCCGGAGTAATCCGGCCCCGGCCAAGCCGTCGGCGGCACGCCGCCGACGACAAGACCTCGCCGCCCCTGGTTCAGGGAGGTCCGGAGAAGGGCCTTGCCCCTCTCCGGTATCAACCCGGCGGCCGCATCAGCGCGCCAACGGGCACCCGCCTTCTGCGAGGGGCCTGAACGCCTCCTCCGCCGGGATGGTCTGCACCACCTCCAGCAGATCCCATTCCCCCTGGGCCGCGCGAGGCGCTTTCGCGCGCATCAGATACATGTCGCGCATCACGCGCCCATCGGCGCGGATCGTCCCATTCCGTGTCATGAAGTCGTTGATCGGCGTTTCGCGCATCTTCGCCATCACCGGTGCGGCAGCGTCGGTGCCGGCGGCCTGCACGGCCTTCAGGTAATGCGTGACGGCGCCCCACATGCTCGCCTGGAACATGGTGGGCGGGCGACCGTGGATGCGCTGGAAGCGCTGCGCAAAGCCGCGCGTCGCGTCGTTCTGGTCCCAGTAATAGGCCTCGGTGAAGACCATGCCCTGCGCGGTGTCGAGGCCGATCGCCTTCACGTTGGTCAGCAGGCACAGCAGGGCCGCGGGCTGGATGCCGCGGCGCGTCAGGCCGAACTCGCCCATCTGCTTGACGATGTTGATGAAGTCGGTCCCGGCCGCGGCGATGCCCACGACATTCGCACCCGACTGCGCGGCGCGCACCAGATGCGACGAATAGTCCGTCTCGCCCAGCGGCGCGCGCGAACTGCCAGCCACCTGCCCGCCGAGCTGGCGGATCACCGCCACCGCATTGGCTTCCAGCGAATGGCCGAAAGCGTAGTCGGAGGTGATGAAGTACCAGCGGTTGCCGCCGTTGCGCATCACCGCGCCGACCGTGCCGCGCGCCAGCGCGTAGTTGTCGTAGGTCCAGTGCACGCCGAAGGGCGAACAATCCTTGCCGGTCAGGTCCGTCGTGCCCGCGGCCACCACCACGTCGATCTTCTGCTTCTCGCGCGCCAGGTTCTGCACCGCGAGCGCGACGGCGGAATTGCCGAGGCCGAAGATCGCGTCCACGCGTTCCTGGTCGTACCAGCGCCGCGCGATGGAAAGCCCCACATCGGGGCGGTTCTGCAGATCGCCGAAGACGACCTCGATGGGCGTGTTGCCCACCTTGCCGCCGAAATCCTCGGCGGCCATGCGGGCGGCGACAACGTCGCCCATGCCCTGCTGGTCGGCGAAGACACCCGACATGTCGTCGAGCACGCCGATCTTCACGACGCCGTCCGAGATACCGGACTGCGCGCGGCCTTCGCGCGGCCGAATGGCGGCGAGCGGCAAGGCAGCCGCCCCCGCCAGCAGATGCCTGCGGTTCATGGACACTCCCTCCTCATTCCTTCATTGCCGCGCATCATGCCACGCGCGGCAACGGAATGAAGAGGGCGTGATTCAGCCCATGCTCACCGGCGTCAGGTCCTGGATCCAGTTCTGCGCCTGCACGAATCCCTTCACCCGGGACGACATCGCGCGCGGGTTCATATCGTGCACGACCCACAGCCAGACGCATTCATCGACCATGCGGGTGTGCATCTCGGCCACCACCTCGTCCTGCTTCGCCGGGTCGAACTCGGCGCGGATGCGGTCCGAGAAGGCATCGAATTCCGGCTGCTCGACATAGCCCCAGTTGTTGCCGCGCGGGGCGGTCTTGCGGCTGTCGAGCGCGGTGATGAAGCCGAAATCCGGATCTACCCACACCCAGGAATAGTTCAGCCCGTGCAGCCCGCGCTGCGACTGGTCGCGTGAGCCCTTGAGCCGCGACTGCACCATCGCCGCCCAGTCCACCACCTCGAAGCTGATCTGGATCCCTAGGGGACGCAGCATCTCCTGGATCGCCTCATTCATCATCATCGGCTGCATCTGGCCCGATCCGGATGCGCTGATGATGATCTTCGCCTCGACCGGCTTGTTCGGCCCGAAGCCGGCCTCCGCGAGCAGGCGCTTCGCCTCTTCCGGATCATGGCGGATGCGGAAGCTGGGATTGCCGAACCAAGGATGGCCGGGCGGCACCTGGCCTACCGCGGGCGTACCGAAGCCCCCCAGCATGGCGCAGATCGCCTCGCGATCGATGCCGAGGTTGATCGCCTTGCGCACGCGGATATCGGCGAAGGGCGATCCGGCATTGAGGTTCAGTACCCAGGGCCAGGTGTGCTGGTAGGTGTTGGTCACAATCTGCATGTTCGACGCGCGCAGGCGTGGCACGGCGTCGGGCGGCGGCGCCTCGATCCAGTCCACCTGGCCCGAGAGCAGCGCCGCGACGCGCGTCGAGGCATCGGGGATGGGCAGCAGGACCAGCCTGTCAGTCTTGGGGATGCGCGCCGGATCCCAATAGGCGGCGTTCTTCACCATCTCCAGGCGCTGACGCGGCACGATGGAGCCGAACTTCCACGGTCCCGTGCCGACCGGCGCGCGGGCGTGATTTTCCCAACTGCGCCCGACCTTCTCCCACTGCGTCGGTGAGGAGAAGAAGATGCGCCCGAAATAGTAGGGCAGCAGCGCATCGGGTTCGCGGGTCGAGATGCTGATGGCGTGCTCGCCGAGCTTCTCGAAGCCCGCGATGTAGCCCATGCGGCCATAGGTCTGCGCCACCTGCCGCCGGTCGTATTGCGGCGCGTTCTGGTCGGTCAGCTTGACCAGATTCCAGATCGCCGCATCGGCATTCCAGGGTGTGCCGTCATGGAAGGTCACGCCCTCGCGCAGCGGGAAGATCCAGCGGCGCTTGTTCGTCGCATCCACCTGCCAGCCGGTGGCCAGGCCGGGGATAATGCTGCTCGGCCGGTCTCCGCGCGACAGATCCCAATTGACCAGCCCGTCATAGAGGGTGACACCCGTGAAGCGCCAACCCTCGCTGCCCTGGTCCGGCTGGCCGTTGACGGCGGGGATGTCCGAGGCCGTCATGCCCACGCGCAGCACGGTTTCGGCCTGCGCCTCGGCGCTGCCACCGCCCAGGGGCGCGGCAACGAGGGCGGCGGCCCCCGCCAAGGCCGCGCGGCGGCCAGGGCCGGTCTTTGGAATACTCATGGTGATACTGTCTCCGGGCATGCGTCACAGGAAGGTAATAAAAATGCAATCTTCATGCCGGGGCGTGGATGCGGATGGGCTTGCCCCACCGCCCGGACCAAGCGACATCTTGGGCCGCCTTCCGAAGGAGCCCCTCCATGGCCCATGCCCTCGGCGCCCCCGCCGCGCCTGCCATCCTGCGCAATACCGAGCTCGACGCGGATGCCGTGCGCCAGGCGCGCGTGGACCTTGCGGCCTGTTTTCGCATGGCCGCGCGCCTCGGCATGCATGAGGGGATCTGCAACCACTTCTCCTTCGTGGTGCCAGGGCGCGACGACCTCTTCCTGGTGAACCCCTATGGCTGGGCGTTCAGCGAGATCACCGCATCGCGGCTTCTCGTCTGCGACTTCGCCGGCAACGTCATCGCCGGCGATGGCGTGCCCGAGGCAACCGCCTTCTACATCCACGCCCGCCTGCACAAGAACGTGCCGCGCGCCAAGGCCGCTTTCCATACCCACATGCCGAACGCGACGGCGCTCGCGATGCTGGAAGGCCCGCCGCTGGTCTGGGCCGGGCAGACCGCGCTGAAGTTCTATGGCCGCACCATGGTGGACGAGGAGTATGGCGGCCTCGCCCTCGACGAGCAGGAAGGCGACCGCATCGCGGCTTCGCTCGGCGATGCCGACATCGTCTTCATGAAGAACCACGGCGTCATGGTGGTCGGGCCGAACGTCGCCGAGGCCTGGGACGATCTCTACTACCTCGAGCGCGCGGCGGAGGTGCAGCGCATGGCACTCGCCACCGGGCGCAGCCTGAAGCCGGTTCCACCCGAACTCGCCCAGCGCACCTACGAACAGATGCGCGCGGGTGATTCCGAGAGCGCACGGCTGCATCTCGAGAGCATCAAGCGCATCCTCGCACGCGAAGAACCCGACTTCATGCATTGAACGGCGCGCCGCGCGAATCCACGCCCATGTCACAGACCGCCCGACGCCACCGGGCTTGCCCTGCTCTTCGCCACCACCCTCGGCTGGGGCCTGAACTGGCCGGCGATGAAGCTGCTGCTGGCCGACCTGCCGGTGCTGACCACGCGCAGCATGGCCGGCGTGCTGGGCCTCGCCGTCCTCACC
Source organism: Roseomonas sp. (assembly GCA_041906015.1). GTDB lineage: Bacteria > Pseudomonadota > Alphaproteobacteria > Acetobacterales > Acetobacteraceae > Neoroseomonas. The sequence continues at coordinate 8,670 of JAYRJZ010000069.1, read as the reverse complement.
GCAGTGGCGCTGGCACGGCGGGAGACCCTGGCGGTGCCGCCGCGCCTGTGGCTGCGGCTGATCATCGCCGCGCTGTTGAACGTCACGGCCTGGATGGGGCTCGCCTCCTTCTCGCTGCTCTGGCTGGCGGCGGCGGAAGCGACCATCGTCTGCTACACCATGCCGGTCTGGGCCTCCCTGATGGCCTGGGCGATCCTGGGCGAGAAGCCCGGCGCGGCGCGCCTCGCGGGGCTGGCACTGGCGCTGTCGGGGCTCGCGCTGCTGGTGCTCGGGCAGGGCCTCGCGGTGGGGCTCGACAAGGCACCGGGCGTGGCGCTGGGGCTTGGCTCGGCGCTGCTTTTCTCGCTTGGCACCGTCATCACGAAGCGCTGGCCGCTGGGCCTGCCGCCCACAGCGGGCGCGGCCTGGCAGGTCGGGCTCGGCATCCTGCCGCTCGGCCTGCTGGCGCTGGCCTTCGACGAGCCGCACGCGAGCGCGATCACCCCGCGCGACTGGGCGCTGCTCGCCTATGGCGGGGTCTTCGCGCTGGGGCTCTGCTACCTCACCTGGTTCGGGGCGCTGCGGCGGCTCCCGGCCTCGCTCGCCTCGCTCGGCACGCTGCTGACGCCGATGGTAGGGGTGGCCAGCGCGGCCTTCTTCCTCGGGGAGCCCTTTGGCTGGCGGGAAGCGATGGCGATGACATTGACGCTGTCGGGCGTGACGCTCGCCGTGCGGGGATAGGCACGCGGCGGCATTGGAGAGGGATGAAGCCCCCCTTCGGTCCTGACCTCAGCCCGCGCCGCAACAGCCCTCAGGCTGGATCCCCACTTGCCAGGTACCATGCCGCGATTTCGTCCCCTTGCAGGAAGGCGATGCGCGGATCGGCGGCGAGTTCCGCATAGAGCGCTTCCAGCGCCGCGATGCGGTGCGGCACGCCGGTGATGTAGGGGTGGATGGCGATGCCCATCACCTTGCAGCCGGCGGAGGCCTCGGCTTCCTGCAGCAGCCGCGCCGCGGTCAGGCGGGCCCGGCGCGGCAATTCCCGGTCGTCATTGTACTGGATCATCACGACGGGGATGTCGTTGAGCTCGACGCTATAGGGCATGGCGAGCATCTCCCCATGCGTGGTGGCAATGCGCGCGGGCAGGTCGTCCAGCACGAAGTCGCCGGTCCAGCGGACGCCGTGCTCGGCGAGGATGTCGGGCGTCTCCAGCGTCTCGGTCAGGCCGGGGCCCAGCCAGCCGGTGCAGGGCTTGCCGGTGAAGTCGGCGATGGCCTGCGTCGTCTCGGCGATCATCGCACGCTGATCCGCGAGGCGATGCGTCGGCATCTGGAACCAGCCATGGCCCATGAATTCCCACCCCGCATCGCGCGCGGCCGCGGCGACGCGCGGATAGGCGCCGATGACGCTGCCGTTGACCGACAGGGTGGGCCGGATGCCCAGGCGGCCGAACAGGTCGTGGAAGCGCCAGAAGCCGACGCGCATGCCGTATTCGTGCCAGGCCCAGTTCGGCACGTCGGGCTGCAGCGCGGCGCCGGTGGGGGCCACCAGCACCTGGCGCGGCATGGGGTTGTCGATCAGCCAGTTCTCGACATTGACGACCGGCCAGACGATCAGCTTCGCGCCGCCAGGCCCGGCATGCCGCGGACGATCGGATGGTGCGGCGTAGCGCACGCGATCGACGGGCTTCATGGCTTGCGCGCGATCACGGCGACCGGGCCGCCGCCATCGGGGCCCTGATGCTCGGCGCCCCCGGAGATGAAGAGGTCAGTGCGCCCCGTCGCCGCCGCGGCCACGCCACCGACCAGGGCGCGCGCATGGCGTGTCGCGTTGATGTCGCTGTCGTCGTTCATGATGTGCCGGTTGCCGCGGATACGGCCTGTCGTGGAGGGTTCCGCCTTGGCGAGCAGCGCGACGAGCCGCACCGCCTGCTCGGGCGCCAACTGCCCATTGCCCGGATCGAGCCCCGCATCACGCAGCACGGCGTGGATCGCGGGCAGGTCGATCGCATCACGCATCACGGCGTGGGCGATGGTCAGGTCACCGGCCCAGGCGCGGCTGTTGCCGAAGACGACGATCTCGTTGCGCGTCAGTTCGACGCCAGCGGAGCAGGAGGCGCAGCCGGAATACAAGGTCGTGTCCGCGCCGATCGCGGCATCGGTCACGACGCCGATCTCACCCAGCGCAACCGCGACGCCGAGAGCCGAGGCGCCCCGCGACAATCCCATGGAATGGTAGGTGTCATGCGTCGCGACGGTCGCGCCGCGCGCTTCCGCCTCGGCGATACGCTCGCTGGTCAGCAGCGGGCACTTCACCTGGACATAGTGGACATCGTCGATCGCAGCGCCGGCGATCGCGGCGCGGACCGCATCCGCCGTCGCCCCGACCTGGGCGAGCCGGCCGATCTCCTCTGGGGCGAAGTCGCGGGTGAAGGCGGTGCCGATGGCCAGCGCGCCGGTCGGGGGTGCGTCGGTCCCGCCCACCGACACGACGAGGAAATGCGGCGACAACCCGCCTTCCGTGCCGCCCGACATGACCATCGCGACGCGCGCGGCGACAGCCTCCGGCGTCAGTCCCAGCCGCCCCGCCAGCATCATTGACAGCGCCTGCACCGCATAGGCGCGGGTGAAGTCGTTGACGCAGCCATTCCCCTCGGTCTTGCCGAGGATGGCGACGATGCTCCCGGCATCGAGCCCGTCATCGATCAGGGCGGCGACACCGGCGACATCCCCCGGATGGCGCATCGGCACGCGATGCACCGAAGCGATGCGCGTCATGCGGCCTTGCGCGAATGATGGCTGTGCAGACGGGCCGAGAGCTCGCGCCGCACTTCGTTGAATTCGGGCGAGGCGACATCGCGCGGCCGCGGCAGGTCGATGCGGTATTCGCTCGCGATGCGTCCCGGCCCCGGTTCCATCACCACCACGCGGTCGGCAAGGAAGATCGCCTCCTCGATCGAATGCGTGACGAACAGGACGGTCAGTCGCGTGCGCTGCCAGATATCGAGCAGCTCATCCTGCAGCCGTTCGCGCGTCATCGCGTCCAGTGCGCCGAAGGGTTCGTCCATCAGCACCATGTCGGCGTCGTTCGCCAGCACGCGCGCGATCGCGACACGCTGCTTCATGCCGCCCGAAAGCTGGTGCGGCCAGGCATCGGCGAAGCGATTCAGCCCGACCATGGTGACGAAGCGGTCGGCTGTCTCCTTCACCACTTTCCTCGGCAACCCGCGGGAGGCGGGGCCGAAGCCGATGTTCTGGCGCACGGTCAGCCAGGGGAACAGGCCGTAATCCTGGAAGACCATGCCGCGATCGGGCGCGGGGCCGGTCACCGGCTTGTCCCACATCAGTGCCTCGCCCGCCGTCGGGTTCTCGAACCCCGCGACGATGCGCAGCAGCGTCGATTTTCCGCAGCCGGAAGCACCGATCAGGCAGACGAATTCGCCCTTCTTCACGGTGAGGTTGGCGTCACGCAGGGCCTCGATCTTGAGGCCGTTGAGCTCGTAGGTCTTGCCCACGCCCCTGACGTCGAGGATCGGCAGCTCAGCCATGATGGGACGGGCTCCAGCGCAGCAGGCGGTTCATGACCATCACGACGATGCGGTCGGAGATGTAGCCGGCGATGCCGATCACGATCATGCCGCAGATGACGAGCTCGGTGCGCGACAGGGTGCGGCCATCCATGATGACGGCGCCGAGGCCCTGCGGCACGCCGGTCATCTCGCCCACCACGATGACGAACCAGGCAAGGCCCAGCCCCAGGCGCAGCCCGGTGAAGATGGACGGCAGCGCGGCCGGCAGCACCACCTTGAAGAACTGTGCCGAGGGGGAACAGCCGAGCATCGAGGCGGCCTCGAACAGCCGCTTCTCGACGCCGCGCACGCCGAACACCGTGTTCAGCAGGATCGGGTAGAACGCCCCGAGGAAAACCAGGAAGAAGGCCGATCGCGCGCCGAGCCCGAACAGGATCATCGACAGCGGCAGCCAGGCCGTGACCGGGATGGGGCGCATCCATTGCAGGAAGGGGTCGAGCAGCGCGCGCACCGTGTCGTTCCGCCCGATCAGGATACCCATCGGCACGGCGACCAGCGCGGCGAGCGCGAAGCCGCCATAGACGCGCGACATGGATGCGAGCAGGTGGATGTGCAGCGTGCCGGAGAAGGCATCGTCCCAGATGCCGCCCCAGGCGAAATCCACCATGTACTCCGCGACATCGTAGGGCGAGGGGATGAGCCGCGTCATCCCCATCCGCACCGCGATGTCCCAGAAGGCCAGCAGGATCAGCGGCACGATGAGCGCCAGCACCGTGCCACGCAGACGCTGCCACAGGCTGATCGACGGGCGCGGCGGCGGCGCTTCCGCCGCGGCACTCGCTGTCGTGGTGGTGACGCTCATCGTCCCGGCGCCTTACGCGGTCGCGACTTCGTTGGAGAAGCGCGTGTTCAGGAACTTGGCGAAATCCGGGAGCTGGCGGATCTGGCGCAGCGTCTGCATGTGCTCGGCATAGGTGCGGGCCTGGCGCAGCACCGTGTCGTCCAGCTTCCAGGTGTATTCGACGTTGTCGGCGCCGAGCGCCTGGTCGACCGCGGCACGCGGCGCCCCCAGGATGCGCACCGTCGCCTCGGCCACTTCGGCCTTGTTCGCCATCATGTACTCGCTGGCGCGGCGGTGGACGGTCAGCATGGTGCGCAGCAGGGCGGGGTCCTGGGCGATCAGCGCCTCACTGGTGCCCATGATCATGTTCAGCCCGCCCATCGCGGTGCCGTAGGGATATTCCACCAGCTCGCCGACGCCCGAGGAGATGGACAGCCCCGGGCCCGGCTCCGCGCCGACATAGGCGTCGATGTCGCCACGGGCGAGCATCGCGTGCATCTCGCCGAAGGGCACGCGGATGGACTGGATGTCGCGCACGCTCATCCCCGTCATGCGCAGGCGCTCGAGGATGAAGACCTCCTGCGTCGAGCCCGGCCAGATGCCGACGCGCTTGCCGCGCAGCCCGGCGATATCGGTGATGCCCGATCCCTTCTTCGCGACGATGCCCATGCCCTTGTTGCAGAAGGCGCCGATGACGACGACCGGCTCGCCCGCCGCGGCCCCCAGCGTCGCGGCGGCGATGCCGAAGCCGCCGATATCGACACTGCGCGTCACCACCGCGTTCTTGCCGTCGGTCGGGCTGTCGAAGGTGATGATTTCGATGGTCATGCCCGCCGGCGCGAAGCGCTGGTAGAAATGCGGCGTCATCGAATGGATCAGCCGCAGCGAACCCACCTTCACGGTGCGCGGGGCCTGGGCGTGGGCGAGCGACGGCGCGGCGAGCGGCGACAGCGCGGCAGCGGCGAGCAGATGTCGGCGACGGATCATGGAAGCCTCTCCTGATTCAAACCGGGGTGGGATCGGCGATGGCGGCGAGGTAGCAGCGCCAGCCGCCGTAGCGGGTGATGTCCTCGGCGCCGACCAGCCCTTCGGGTTCGGCAAGGAACCCCTTGGGCATGGAGCCGTCGTTCAGCAGCAGCGTGCCGATGCACAGCGGGGCCGGCACGGCGGCAACGAAGCGCCCGAAGCCATCCGCCGGCAGGGCCCAGACCTCGGTCGCGATGGAGGCGCCCGCCCGCGCGCCGACGCGCAGCAGGCCGGGGCGCCGCGGCGGCCCGCCGGCCAGGGCGAAGAAGCGGTAGCAGGGCTGCGTCCCGACGGCGCGGCGGAACTCGCCGCCCTGCGCGACGAGCTCGTGGTTCAGCGGCAGGCCGGTGAGGTGGGCGCCGACGACGGCGATCTCGATCATGCCGCGCGTGCTCCCTCGGCCGTGGTGACGCGTGCCGCGAAGGCCTCGCCGAGCGCCGCCAGCGCCGCATCGCTGCCGCGCGGCCCGATGAGCGTGATGCCGGCCGGCAGCCCGTCCGGCCGCCGCGGTCCCGGCACCGCCAGCGCCGCGAGGTCGAGCAGGTTCACGAAGTTCGTATAGGTGCCGAGCCGCGCATTGGGCCCGATCGGGTCGGCTTCGAGCTCGGCCAGCGTCGGGAAGTTCGGCACCGAGGGCACCGCCAGCACGTCGAAGCGTGTGAAGAAGGCCTCGGCCGCGCGGCGGTGTTCGGCCAGGCGGTACAGCCCGCGAAAGGCATCGACCGCGCTGAAGCGCGCCGCGCCATCGAGGATGCGTTGCGTGACCGGGTGCAGCGCGCCGGGATGCGCCGCGGCGAAGTCGCCGAAGGCCGCCGCGCGCTCGGCGATCCAGGGGCCGTCATAGAGGAGCTGCGCCGTGTCCAGCAGCGGCGTGATCACCGCCTCCTCCGCCCCCGGCAGCAGGCTGCGCGCGGCAGCCCAGGCGGCGCGGGCCGGCGCGTCATCCAGATGCAGGTCAGGCGGCGCGGGGATGGCGATGCGCGCCGGCGCGGCACCGGGCTCCGACCAGGCGATCGGGCGGCTGAAGGGATCGGTGCGATCCTCTCCGGCGATGACACGAAAGACCGCCCAGGCATCGGCGACGCTCCCCGCGAAGACCGAGATGCAGTCGAGGCTGCGGCAGGCTGGGAGCATTCCGCGCGCGGACACCGCACCCACCGAGGGCTTCAGCCCGACGATCCCGTTCAGCGCCGCGGGCACGCGGCCCGAGCCGGCCGTATCGGTGCCGAGGGCGACAGCGACGATCCCATGCGCGACCGCGACCGCCGAGCCGGAGGAAGACCCGCCGGGCACGCGCGCCGGATCGGCGGTGTTGCGCGGCACAGGATAGGGCGTGCGGACCCCGACCAGCCCCGTGGCGAACTGGTCGAGATTGGTCTTGCCGAGGATCAGCGCGCCGGCCGCGCGCAGCTTCGCGACCGCGACGGCATCCTCGGCCGGTGTATGGGCGAAGGCGGGGCAGGCGGCCGTCATGGGCCGGCCGCCGACGGCGATGTTGTCCTTCACCGCGACCGGAACGCCCCAGAGCGGGAAGCGCGCCGCATCGAAGGGCGGAAGGGCAGCAGCCTCGGCGGACAGCGCGTCCTCTGGTGTCAGGTCGAGAAAGATGCCGGGATCGGCCACGGCGCGGAGGCGACGATGCGCCTCGGCCACCACGGCGGCCGGCGTCAGGCCGGCGGCGTAGGCGGCATGCAGCGCATCGAGGCGGAAAGGCAGGCCCAAGAGATCCATGGCCTGCCGTCGAGCAAGAGCCGTGCCGCGACCGCGGCGCCGCGCCGCCCTTCATTTGTATACAAATCTGCATACAACCATGGAAGGCACGACGGGCCCGGCTGCCGATCTTGTGGGCAATCACCCCAGAAATCGGCGTCTCTTTGGGCAGGTTTCGCCGCGATTCTGCGGCGTCGACAGGTCGACCCGTCCGGCATGCGGCCCGTCACGGGCAGGACTGCGTGACGCCGAACATCCGGCGGGAGACGCCCCCGTGGAACTCGCCTGGATCGCAGCCGGGAGGGAGCCAGTCCGGACCCGCGGCGCCCGCACCCTCTCCTCACCGAGACGCGCGGCTGCCTGCGCGACACCAGGGGGCACTTTCGAAAGGATTCGGGCCTTTGGCTGGGAGAGGCTCGGAGAGTGGCGGCGCCCCTCTCCAACCGCCCTCACCCCATCCGAAGCGATGGCTGCCCGGCCAGGATGCCCCAGGTATCCTCGGTTTCCGCGAGATGCGTGCGCATCGCCGCCGCCGCCGCCAAGCCATCCCCCGCCAGGATCGCCGCGACGATCGCGCCATGTTCGGCATGGGAAGCGGCCAGCCGGTCCTGTCCGCCGAGCTGCGCCGCGCGGAAGGGCGCCAGGCGCCGACGCGTCGCATCCGCGATCTCGGCCAGGTAGCTGTTCCCGGCACCGGCGTAGAGCGCTTCGTGGAAGGCGACGTTCGCGTCCTTGTACGCGTCGAGCCAGCCATCCTCGACCATCTTGCCCATCGTCGCGTGGCGGCTGGCGAGCCGCGCCTTGTCCGCCCGCGTCATCGCCGCCGCGCAGAGCGAGGCGCAGACCGCTTCGAGCTCCGCCATGGCCTGGAACATCTCGGCGAGGCGCCCCGGTTCCGGTCGCGCCACCACGGCACCGCGCCGCGGACGCTGTTCGACCAGGCCAGTCGCGGCGAGCAGGCGCAGCGCCTCCCGCACCGGGGTACGGGACACGCCGTGGACGGCGGCAAGGCGTTCCTCCTCCAGGGCCGTGCCGGGGGGCATGCGGCCCTCGGTGATCGCCTCGGCCAACTGGGCAGCCAATGTCTCGGCGCGGGTGGGACCGGGCCGGCGACGCATCGGCTTGTCTCCTGACGGCGGCTTCGTCTGGCTGTCAGTGCGGGGCTTGGTGAGAAGCGTCATGCTCTGGACCTTGCATGGACCATGCCGTATCTCAACTTAAATAGACGGTGTCACCATTAGAGGGATCGCCCCGGCTGTCAGCCTCGCCGGATGACAGAGGCAGGTCCCGCGGAGCGTTCCATGAAGGCTGTCACTGGCACGCCCGTGACCAGCATGCCCGCCCCCGCCGCTACGGCGATGGAGCAGCACGCCAGCGAAGCCGCCGCCATGCTGCGGCTGCTGGCGAGCGAACGGCGCCTCGTTGTCCTGTGCACCCTGATCGCCGAGGGCGAATCCCCGGTCGGCCGGCTGGCGGAACGTGCCGGGCTGTCGCAGCCGGCCATGTCACAGCACCTGGCCAAGCTGCGGGAGGACGGGTTGGTGGCGACGCGCCGCGCCGGCACTACCATTCACTATCGGATTG
>JAYRJZ010000068.1:0-29257 GCA_041906015.1 Roseomonas sp. | reverse complement strand
GCCCGTGCCCTGGCCAACGACCCGGTGCTGCTGCTGGCCGACGAACCGACCGGCACTCTCGACACCCGCAACGCCGCCGGCGTCTTCGACATCTTCGCGCGCCTGGCGCGGGAGGATGGCCGCGCCGTCCTGGTCGTGACGCATGATGCGGAACTCGCCCGGCGCGCGACGCGCCGGGTGCATCTGGTCGATGGCCGGATCGTCAGCGATGAACGCTGAAAGGGCGCGCGATGTTGGAGAGGGGCGCTGCCCCTCTCCAAACCTCACCCCGCCAGGCCACAGTGTGGCCTGGACCGCCGGCATTTGGCGCCGGGCGCGGCGTCAGTGCCGTCCCCTCTCAGCGCCTTCGGTGCGCAAGGGCGGGCTCCGGCACCATTCTGCCCGTGGCGCACGGCGCCAGGTTGAGGTTTGCAAAGGCCTTTCGGCCTTTGCTGGGGAGGGGTCCGGGGAGGGGCAAAGCCCTTCCCCGGCCTACCCTCGCCGTCTACGAGCTTCTCCCAACCCCGCCCGGGACCTCGCCCGCCTCACCCCTTGCGGATGTTGTGGAACAGCGGGAAGCCGTTGAGCATGTCGGTGATGTTCCGCCGGAAGGCGAAGGGCTGCATCCAGGCGCCGGTTGGGATGTAGGGCACGTCCTCCCACGCCTGGACCTGGATGTCGCGGCTGATGCGCTGTTGTTCGGCGAGCGTCCCGGCATCGAGGAACTCGTCGCGCAGTGCCTCGATGCGTGCCGAGGTCGGCCAGCCGAAGGGCCCGTTGCGCCCGAGGCCGCGGACATAGGATTGCGTCGCCGGCGTCGTCGCGATGATGCCGGGGATGTAGTTGCACCACACCGACCAGCCGCCGCGGTCGAGCCCTTCGCGGTTGTTCAGCCGCGGCAGCACTGTGCCCCAGTCCAGCGCCTGGTAGTCCAGGTTGATGCCGACCTTGCGGAACATGTCGGCGGCGAGCTGGCTCATCGCGTTCAGCGAGGGCAGGTCGGTCGGCACCACGAAGACCACGCGCTCACCCTTGTAGCCGGCGGCGTCGAGGTCGCGCTTCACCTTGTCGAAGCTGCGCGGGCCCGTCATCACCTCGAGCCCGGCCTCGGTCGCCATCTGGCTGCCGGGCAGGAAGAAGCCGCAGCGGTCGTTCCACAGCGACCGTTCGTCGCCCATCACCGCCTGCATGTATTCGGTCTGGTTGACGCCGGCGAGGAAGGCGCGGCGGATCGCCGGATTGTCGAAGGGCGGCACCAGGTGATTGAAGCGGATCATGCCCATCAGCCCGCCGCGTTCCTTGGCCTCGACGGCGATGTTGCGGTTCCGGCGCAGCAGCGGCAGCAGGTCGGGCTGGGGCTGTTCCCACCAATCGACCTCGCCCGATTGCAGGGCGGCGGCGGCGGTCGCCGCATCGGGCAGCGTCACCCATTCGACGCGGTCGATATGCACGACCTTGGGGCCCGCGGCGAAGCTCGGCGTGCCCGAGGATCGCGGGACATAGCCGGCGAACTTCTCGTAGACATTGCGCGCGCCGGCGACGCGTTCGCTCGCGATATAGCGGAACGGCCCGCTGCCGACCATTTCGGTGATCTGGACATTGGCCGGCGTGCTGGCCAGGCGTTCGGGCAGCACCGGACAGAAGGCGGACGGCTTGGCGAGCGCGGTGGGCAGCAGCGGGAAGGGCTTCTTCAGCCGGAACTGGATCACCTTGTCCGAGATCGCGCTCAGCTCATTCGTCGCCGCGCGCAGCGTCTGGCCGAAGGCGTCGACCTGCATCCAACGATTGATGCTGGCCACTGCGTCGCGCGCGAGGACGGGCGTGCCGTCATGAAAGCGCAGGCCGTCGCGTAAGGTCAGCTTCCAGGTCTTTCCGTCATCCTCGATGACATGGCCTTCGACCATCTGCGGCTGCGGCGCGAAGCTGTCGTCGAGGCCGTAGAGCTGGTCATAGACCAGGAAGCCGTGATTGCGCGTCACCAGCCCAGTGGTGAAGACCGGGTCCAGCAGAGCGAGATCCGCCTGCGGAACGAACTTCACCACCTTGGCCTGTCGCGCCCCCGCCGGGGCGGAGAGTGAGGCGGCACCGGCCGCGGCGGCAGTGGCAAGGAAGTCACGACGCTTCATGGCACTCACTCTCCTGGATGCTGGGGTTGGTCTATTGCGCGAGGGGCGGCCTCTTCTGCGCCCAGGGGCGCGCTTCCTCGAACGCGGCGGACGCCTGCAGCACGCCGAGGTCGTCGAAGCGCCGCCCGACGATCTGCAGCCCGACCGGCAGGCCGGCCGGGGTGAAGCCGCAGGGCACGCTCGCCGCCGGGCTGCCGGACCAATTGAAGGGGTAGGAGAATTCCGCCCACATCAGCCAGTCCCATTCATGCTGCGGCCAGTGCCGGCTGCAGCTTGTCGGCGGGGAAGGCGGCCACGCTGACCGCCGGCGAGAGCAGGAAGTCGTAACCCTCCATGAACTCGTGGATCTGCTGGATGTAGGCGAAGCGGCGCGCCCGCATCTGCATGAACTGCGGCGCGGTGAAGGTGGCGGCGCATTTGATCATCGCCACGAAGCCCGGATCCATCCGGCTCTCGAACTCCGGCAGGCTTTCGATGCGGCCGGAGAAGGTGGCGGGCCAGAAGAAGCGCGCGAGCTCGGGCCCGAGCGGACCCCAGGCCGGCGTCACCTCCTCGATGATCGCGCCCATCTCCTCGAAGACCTTCACCGCCTGCTCGACCGCGTCGGCGATCTCGGGATCGACACGCGCATGGCCGAGGTCGCGCGAATAGGCGATGCGCTTGCCCTTCATTGAGGCGGCCTTGAGCTGCGACGCGTAATCCTCCGGCGGCGCTTCGAGCGAGGTGAAGTCCCACGGATGCGGCCCGGCCATCGCCTGGGTCATCAGCGCGGCGTCTTCGACCGTGCGCGTCAGCGGTCCCATATGCGTGGCGTTGTCGTTGTTCGACACCGGCCAGTTCGGCACGCGCCCATGCGTCGGCTTCAGCCCATAGACGCCCGAGAAATGCGCGGGCATGCGGATCGACCCCGCCCCGTCGCCGCCCTGGTGCAGCGGACCATAGCCGCAGGCGGCGGCGACGCCGGCGCCCGACGACGATGCACCGGCGTTCAGCCCCTTGCCCCAGGGGTTATGCGTGATGCCCGAGATCGGCGCCTGGCTGACGCCCTTCCAGCCCCATTCGGCGGCCGAGGTCGTCTTGCCCATCATCATCCCGCCCGCCGAGAGCAGCCGGCTGACGCAGGGCGCATCCACATCCGGAATGGTGCCCTGCATGATGACGGTGGAGAAATCCGTCTGAACGCCCTTGGTGTGCTGCAGGTCCTTGATGGTGACGGGGATGCCCTCGAGCAGCCGGGGCGTGTCGCACTGCAGATACACCGCCTCGGACCGCCGGGCTGCTTCCAGCGCGTGGTCCGGGGTGAGGCGCATCATGGCGTTCACATTGGGTTCGATACGCTCGATGCGGGCGAGGACCGCCTTGGCGACCTCCACCGGCGACAGCTTCCGCGCCCGATACAGGGCGTGAAGGTCACGCACGCCCAAATAGCCGATCTCGTCGATATCCATCGCCCCACCTCGATGTCCGCCGACATATTCAGGGCGTTTCCACCGGGGTGGCAATGCGGCTTCGCCGCGTATGCAACGCAGCGTCGGCCTCCGTCAGCGGGCAAGCTCCCGCGAACGGTCCCACAGATTGGGGACGACAGCGCCGGAATAGCCGGAAATGAAGCGCTTCTCCTCACCGGCCATGTCGAAGACGTGGCGGGCAATGGCGCCGATATTGCCGCCATAGAGATGCACGCTGATCGAGACCTTGTCGTCGAAGGCATTGGCGACCTGGTGCACATCGCCGATCTCGGGTGAGACGGCGCCGATGTCGCCGGGTTCGAGCCGATGCGGCTCGCCCTCGACCGTGAGCGTGCCATCGGCCTGCCGCACGAAGCTTGTCTCGATCTCCGCGCCGCGCAGCATGCCGATCAGACCCCAGACCGTGTGGTCGTGGATCGGCGTCTTCTGCCCCGGCCCCCAGACGAAGCTGACGAGCGAGAAGCGCTCCAGCGGATCGCAGTGCAGCAGGTACTGGCGATAGAATTGCGCATCGGGTGCCGCACAGGATTCCGGCAGCCAGTCATCCTCGGCGACGAGCTGCCGCAGCAAGGGACGCGCGGCGTCCATCAGCGGCGCGCCCGCTGGGGTAGTGTCGGCCGCGCGCGTCATGGCGACCACGAAGTCGCGCAGTTTGATGATGCTCATGGCGCTCTGCCGCTCCCTGGATTGTCGTGCCCTGACCCTGGCGATCGCGCCGGGGCATGCCTGCGTGTCGAGACGATGTCCGGAATCCCAAATATTGGGAACGCTGTCCCGAAAATCGTTGACCCACTCTGTCCCGGACGGTATCGCCTGTCAAAGCCGCGTCCCGCTCCCCTGCGGCGCTGCGTGGAATCACCATGGACAAGACCTTGCTGAAGGGCCTGTCGGTCCTCGAGGCGATTGCCGGGATGCAAGGCGAATTGCGGGTGATCGACGATCTCGCCCGCCGCGTCGGCCTCAGCCGCAGCAACACGCACCGGACGCTGCAAACGCTCATCCATGCCGGCTATGTCGAGCGCGACCCCGATCGGGGCGGCTACCGCGCGACGATGAAGATGTTCGCGCTCGGGCTGAGCCGGTTGAACCAGTTGGATGTCCGACGCCTGGCGCCGCCCGTCATGGCCGAACTGGCGCGCGGGACGGGCGAAACGATCCACCTCTCGGTCCTCGATGGGCTTGAGGTCGTCTATGTCGACAAGATCGACAGCGAGCACGCGGTTCGCGCCTATACCGTCATCGGTGGGCGCGCACCGGCCCATGCTGTGGCGACCGGCAAGGCGCTTCTGGCGGCCGAGAGCCCCGCACGGCTCGACCGCCTGCCGGCGCTGCTGCCGCGCTACACCGCCGCCACGATCGTCGACGCGGCGTCGCTACGCGCCGAGCTCACGGCCGCCTTGGGCCGTGGCTATGCGATCAATCGCGGCGAGTGGCGCGAGGATGTCGGTGGCCTGGCCGCGGCAATCTTCGATGGCCTGGAACGGCCGGTCGCCGCCCTTGGCATTTCCGGGCCGCTGAATCGCCTGCCGCCGGCACGCATGACCGAAGTCGCGCCCCAGGTGGTCGAGGCCGCGGCCCGGCTTTCGGCCGCACTCGGCTTTTCGCGCAACCACATCCGCACCGCCGCCGCGCCGGCGTGACGGACAGGAGAATCCCGCCATGGATCAACAGGCCGTACCGGCCCCGCTGCGTATCGAAAGCCGCGACGGCGTCTGGATCTTCACCCTGGCCCGGCCCGACAAGCGCAACGCGCTGTCCGCCGCGCTGGTCGAGGCGCTGCTGGCCGGCGTCGCCGAGGCGCATGCGCAGGAGGCGCGCCTGCTCGTCTTCCGGGGCGAGGGGCGCAACTTCAGCGCCGGCTTTGACTTTGCCGATGTCGAGACGCAGAGCGAAGGCGATCTGCTGCTGCGCTTCGTACGGATCGAGATGTTGCTGCAGGCTGTCGCGACCTCGCCGTGCCTGACGCTGGGCTTGGCGCATGGGCGCAATTTCGGCGCGGGGGTGGATCTCTTCGCGGCCTGCCGGCATCGCCTGGCCAGCGCCGACGCCACCTTCCGCATGCCCGGGCTGCGCTTTGGGCTGGTGCTGGGAACACGCCGCTTCGGCGCGATCGTCGGTGCCGAGAAGGCCGCGCGGATCCAGGAGGAATCGGCCACCTTCAATGCCGCCGAGGCGCAGGCCATGGGCTTCGTGCAGCGCATCGTCGCGCCAGAGGACTGGCCCGCCGCCATCGAGGCCGCCACCACCACGGCCGCCGCGCTCGACGCCACCAGCCGCGCCGCGCTGTATCGCGTGCTGAGTGACGATCGGACCGATGCGGATCTCGCCGAGCTCGTGCGCTCGGCGGCCCGGCCGGGGTTGAAGGCACGCATCGCCCGTTACCTCGGGGCGGGGTAGTCCGCGGGTCGGTTGGCGGGCGGTCCCGGCCTTTCGCCGGTCGCGCCGCGACATTGGAGGGGCGCCGTCCCTCCAAGCCATCCCCCAAAGGCCGAAGAGCCTCTGGAAACCCCCATCTGGCGTCGTACGCTGCTGCGGAGATGGGGGCCGGGACCCGCTCCCGCGCACCGAAGGTGTTCCGAGGGGCAGCACGGACTTCGCGCCCAGCGCCGAATGCCGGCGGCCCAGGCCACACTGTGGCCTGGCGGGGTGGTTCGGAGGGGCAGGGCCCCTCCGATTTCCTGCTGGCGGAACTATCGGACTCATCACGGAGGCTGCGCGGCCGCTTTCGGGGAAGGAGAGGCCAGCGCCCGAAGCGGCTTGCCCATCGGGCCGAACGCCATAGACTTCCGCGCGCTGATGTCCGCAACTTCTCGATTCCTCCGCCTGACGCCGGCCGCGACGATCGTGGCCGGATGCGTGGTGCGCCGCGACAGGACCGAGCCGATCTGCGCGCCGTCGCGGAACCCGAGACGAAGGATGCCAAGATGACCGCCATTACCCGCCTGGACCAGAATGCCCGCCGCTCCCGTGCGGTGGTGCATGGCGGCACCGTGTATCTCGCCGGCCAGACGGCCGATGACCGTTCCGCCGACATCGCGGGCCAGACGAAGCAGGTGCTCGCGAAGATCGACGAGATGCTGGAAGCCGCCGGCAGCGAGCGGTCGAAGCTGCTCAGCATCACCATCTGGCTGGCCGACATGGCCGATTTCGCGGCGATGAACGCGGTCTACGACGCCTGGGTCGTGCCGGGCCAGACCCCCACGCGCTGCTGCGGCGAGGTGAAGCTCGCCCTGCCGGAGATCAAGGTCGAGATCATGGCCATCGCGGCGCTTTGAGCGCCGCCATGACCGCGCCATGCCATGTCGCGGTGATCGGCGCCGGCATCACCGGCGCCGCCACGGCGCTGGAACTGCTGCGCGACGGGCATCGCGTCACGATCCTGGAACCGGCGGCGCCGGGTGGGGAACAGGCGGCGAGCTACGGCAATGCCGGTTGGTTCTCCTCCATGTCCGTCATCCCGCCGAGCGGCCCCGGGCTGTGGCGCCAGGTGCCGAAATTCGTGATGGACCCGCTCGGCCCGCTCGCCATCCGATGGAGCTACCTGCCCAAGGTGCTGCCGTGGTTGCTGCGCTATCTCGCTGCCGGCTGGACCGAGGAGAGGGTGCTGCAAACGGCCCAGGCACTGCGGCCGCTGCTTGCGGAATCGCCGCTCCTCCACGCCGCCCTGGCGGCCGAGGCCGGCGTGCCGGAGCTGGTCGAGCATCGCGGGCTGATCCACGCCTACCCCTCGCGCGCCGCCTTTGAGGGCGAGGCCATGGGCTGGCGCATCCGCCGCCAGGTCGGCATCGCCTGGACCGAATTGGAAGGCGCGGCGCTGCGCGAGGCGGAGCCCGACCTCGATCCCTCCTACACCTTCGCCGTGCTGGTCGAGGAAGCCGGGCGCTGCCTCGATCCCGGCGCCTATGTCGCGGCGCTGGTCGCGCTGGCGCAGAAGCGCGGCGCGGTTCTGCGCGCGGCATCGGCGACCGGCCTGCGCATCGAGGGCGGCCGCTTGCGTGGCGTGCTGCTCGACGATGGCGCGGTCCTCGATTGCGACAAGGCGGTGGTCTGCGCCGGCGCGCGGTCGCGCGCCCTTGCCGCGGCGGCGGGCGATACCGTGCCGCTGGAGACCGAGCGTGGCTACCACGTCATGCTGCGCGGCGTGGAGCAGGGCCCGCGGCGCTCGATGCAGCTCTCCAAGGCCAAGATGGTGGTGAACCACATGCGCGACGGCCTGCGGGCGGCGGGCCAGGTGGAGATCGCCGGCCTCGCCGCCGCGCCGAACTGGAAGCGCGCCGAGATCCTGCGGGACCATCTCCTGCGCAGCTTCCCGGGCCTGCCACGCGACCTGCCGGCGGATCGCGTCGCCTATTGGCTCGGCCATCGTCCCTCCATGCCGGACGGGCTGCCATGCCTCGGGCCGTCGCGCGCGACGGCGGACGTGATCCACGCGTTCGGCCATGGCCATGTCGGCCTGGTGGCCGCGCCGCGCACCGGCCGGCTGGTCGCGCAGATCGTCGGCGGGCGCACGCCGGAGATTCCGATCGAACCCTTCAGCCCCGCGCGCTTCCGCTAAGGCACGGCATCACGTCGAGGACGACAGACACATGACCGCTTCTCCTGCACGCGGCGTCGCCCGGGGCGGCAAGGCGCTGTACGGCGCACCGCTCGGCATCCTGATGCTCGAGGCGCGCTTCCCGCGCATCCATGGCGACATGGGCAATGGCGGGACCTGGCCCTTTCCCGTGCTCTACCACGTCGTCAGCGGCGCGAGCCCCGAGAAGGTCGTGCTGAAGGGCGCGGCCGGCCTGCTGCCGGATTTCCTGGCCGGGGCGAAGGAGCTGGTGCGCCTGGGTGCCGAGGCGATCACCACCAATTGCGGCTTCCTCTCCCTGTTCCAGAAGGAGATTGCGGCCGAGGTCGGCGTGCCGGTGGCGACGAGCTCGCTGATGCAGGTGCCCTGGGTGCAGGCCATGCTGCCGCCGGGCAAGCGCGTCGGCCTGCTGACCGTCAGCGGTGCCACCCTGACGCCGAAGCATCTCGACTCCGTCGGCGTGCCGCTCGACATCCCGATGGTCGGCACGGAGAAGGGGCGTGAATTCTTCCGCGTGCTGATCAAGGCCGAGAAGGACGACCTCGATGTCGATCTGGCCGAGCAGGATATTCTGGACGCTGGGCGCGAGTTGGTGGCGAAGCACCCCGAGGTCGGGGCCATCGTGCTGGAATGCACCAACATGCCGCCCTATGCGGCCGCGCTGCGGCGTGCCCTGGGGCTGCCCGTCTATGATATCTATTCGATGATCACCTATTTCCACGCGGGGTTGCGGCCGCGCGACTTCGCCCTGCCGGGCTGAGACGGCCTTGCACGGCGAACAGCCTCATTCCCATCGCAACCCGAGGCGTTGAGAAGGACGACACGCATGGAAGTGCAACTGGCCCCTGGGCGGGCGCCCATCCTGGCAGAGCCCGATGATCTGCGGCGCTTCAGCGTGGTCGCCACCGCCGCACCCGGGGACCTGCCGGATCTGGCCGCGGTGTCGGCGGGGGCGCTGACCTTCGATGGCACGGACCACGCCTGGGTATCGGTCGCTTGGCTGCTGGAAGCGAGCGGGCGCTCCGCCTCGGCCGAGTGGCTGAAGGGCTTCGACGCGATGAAGGCCTATGCCACGAAGCAGGGCTGGACGCGCGAGGATCCGCCGGCGATCCGCGGCCACGTCGTCTGGCAGGCGTGATGCCTGCCAGCGCCCGTCGTCACCCCGCGTAGCGGTTGGCCGGCGGCGTGAGGCCGAGATTCTCGCGCAGCGTCGGCCCGGCATACTCGGTGCGGAACATGCCGCGCGCACGCAGTTCGGGAATGACCAGCTCAACGAACTGATCGAGTCCGAGCGGCAGTACCGGCGGGCAGAGGTTGAAGCCATCCGCGGCCTCTGCCTCGACCCAGGCCTGCATGTCGTCCACGATGTCCTTGGCCGTGCCGACCAGGGTGCGCCCGCCGAAGCCCGCGGCGATCGTGCCGTAGAGCTGCCGGATCGTGAGGTTGTCCTTGCGCGCCAGCGCCAGCAACCCGCGCGCCAGGCTGCGCACCCGCGGATTCTCGGGCTCCGGCACCGGCCCGTCGAGCGGATAGGACGACAGGTCGCCCATCTGCGCATAGAGGTAGGACAGGCCCAGCTCCGGTTCGACCAGGCTGTTCAGCAGGTCGTACTGGTCCTGCGCTTCCTGCCGCGTCCGGCCGATGAACAGCGTGACGCCCGGCATGATCTTCAGGCTGTCCCGCTCACGCCCATTCTTCGCGAGACGTCCCTTGAGGTTCGCGTAATACGCCTTGGCCACGTCGAGGTCATGCGGTGCCGCATAGACGACATCCGCGCTGCGCGCGGCGATCTCGAGGCCCTGCTCCGCCGCGCCGGCCTGTACCAGGATGGGGCGGCCCTGCGGCGTGCGCTGGATGGTCAGCGGGCCCTTCACCTTGAAGTGCTTGCCGACGTGATGAAGCGTGTGCAGCTTGGACTGATCGAAGAAGATGCCGCTCTGCTTGTCGAACAGCGGCGCATCCGCCTCCCAGCTGTCCCACAGGCCCTTCACCACTTCCACAAACTCCGCCGCGCGTTCGTAGCGCAGGTCGTATTCCATGTGCTCATCGCGGTTGAAGTTGTGCGCCTCGGCCTCGGACCAGGAGGTGACGATGTTCCACCCCGCGCGCCCGCCCGAGAGATGGTCGAGCGACGCCCATTTGCGCGCGATGTGATAGGGCTCGTTGTAGGTGGTGGACGCCGTGGCGACGAGACCGATCCGCGAGGTCACGGAAGACAGCGCGGAGAGCAGCGTCAGCGGTTCGAGTTCCAGCGTCTGATGCGAACGGCACAGGGCGCCCGGCGGTTCGTCCCTCGTGCGCATGCCGATGCCATCGGCCAGGAACACCATGTCCATCTTCGCCGCCTCGGCGGTCTGGGCGATGTACTTGTAGTGGCTGAGCTTGGAGGCGGCGTCGGGATCCGCCGAGGGATGCCGCCACGCGGCGGCATGATAGCCGAGGTAGCGCATCGAAAGGCCGAGGCTGATCTGCTTCGGGCTGCTCATCTGTGTTCGTCTCATCGTCGTGGCGGAAGGGCGCCGCCCCGTGTCGCGGGGCGGCGCGAGCGCGTCAATACCGATAGCCGGCGCGTTCCAGGTACTGCCGGGACATATCGAGGTCGTAGGCGATCGGCTTCAGCAGATCGTGGTCATACTGTTCCGAGGTGAAGGGGAGGGGCACCGTCCCCTCCTCACCATAGCCACCGGCGATCTCCTTCACGATCTGCTCGCGCGGGATGGCGTGGCTGATCGCCTTGCGGATATAGGCCGCGGCCTCGGCGGCGCGGGACGGATCCTGCTTGCCGAGCGGCGTCTCGACGCCCGTGCCGAAGACCGGATGGCGCAGATTGTAGCAGATATGCTGCCACTTGTAGCTGTCATAGGCCTGCACCTTGCCCCAGGAGGCATCGATGGTGCTGACGAGCGGCCCGATGTCGTACATCGGGTCATGCGCGTCGATCGCACCGGACCGCAGCGCCGAGAGCACGGAATCCGTTCCCTGGATGTTGACCACGTAGAAGGTCTTCACATTGCCGGTGTGCGGCTTCCAGTAGTTCTCGTTGCGCACGAACTTGTAGGCACGGCGCTGCGGGTCGTAGCCCTGCGCGATCCAGGGCCCGGTGCCGACGCCGCCGAGCGCGGTGTAACTGCGCCCGTCGGAGGTGCGCACCGTGTAGCGTCCGTTCCAGGTCGCCGCGACATGGCCGCGCATCGAGGCCGGCGCGATACCCTCATAGGCGTGCTTCGGCATGATCGCCTGCGCGCCGAGCAGCCAGTCGAGGAACAGCATGTTGTAGGCGGGCAGGTCGACGGTGATCTCATGCTTGCCGGTGACACGATACGCGTTCGGGCCGCCGAGAACCTGTTCCGCCGCCGCCTGGATCTGCGAGCCATAGGCCTTGTTGAGGATGGTGTCCCAGGTGAACTTCACGTCCTCGGCAGTGAATTCCTCGCCCGAATGCCACTTCACGCCGGGGCGCAGCGTGATGACCCAGTGCTTGCCGTCGGGCGACATGGTGTGGCTGAGCGCGAGCGCCGGCTGAAGCCGCTTGTTCTCCCAGCTCTCATATTCATAGAGGCGGTTGTAGACCGGCCCGAAGATGTTCGAATCCGAATAGCCGTTGGAATACATCGGGATCAGTGACATGGGCGGCGCCCAGGAGGCGAAGGCTGCCGTGGCGTTGTCGCCGCCGCCTTCGATCGTCCACTTCTCCGGATTCGGGTAGAATACCGGGTTGAAGGTCGTGAAGTCGAAGCCCGAGAGCTTCGGATTCACCGCGATGACGTCCTTCGGATAGAAGAGGATCGTCATCGGCTCCGTGTCGTACCAGCGCTTGGCGAAGTCGCGATAGGCACCCATGCGCTGCGCCGGGTCGATGGTGCTCGCCATGCGGTCGAGCGCGCTGTCGATCTGCGGGTCGTTGACGTAGTAGTAGTTCTGACCCGAGGGCGGCATCAGCCGGCTGTGGAATAGCGTGTTCGGCGTCGGGGTGACCGCGTTGTAGTAGTAGCGTTCGAGATAGGCATCCCAGCCGCCTTCCGCATGCGGCTTGCCATCGCCGCGCGACCGGCGCGGCGAGATGACGGTGAAGGGCACGAAGCTGGACACCACGTCGATGCCGATGCGTGACATCTGCTGCGCTGCGAGCGTGCCCCAGATCATGCGCGCCGGCTGGTTGTTCGGGATCATCAGATAAAGCCGGAAGAAGGGCGGCGCGGCGCGGGCTGGGCCCGCTGCCGTCGCGACGACCGAGGCTGCCGCCGCTTTCAGAAGAGTCCGTCGCTTGCTGCTCATCGCCATGATGTCTCTCCGTTCACGCTGGGTTGTGGCAGGCGGTGCGGTGCCCATCGTTCGGGGGCAACAGCATCGGCTCGGCTTCCGCGCAGATCGGCAGAGCCGCTGCGCAGCGCGGATGGAACGGACAGCCGCTGGGTCGGCGCATCGCGCTCGGAACCTCGCCCTGCAGGGCGATGCGGGTCTGTGCCGCGCCGGGCTCGGGCACCGGGATCGCGCTGAGCAGCGCGCGGGTATAATGGTGGCGCGGGCGATTGAAGATCTCGTCGACCGCGCCGATCTCGACCAGCTTGCCGAGATACATCACCGCGACATGCGTGCTGATGTAGCGGACCGAACCGAGATCGTGGGAGATGTAGAGATAGGCAAGACCCAGCCGCCCCTGCAGCTCCGCGAGCAGGTTCAGGATCTGCGCGCGCACCGAGACATCGAGCGAGGAGACGGGCTCGTCGAGAATCAGCAGCTTCGGCTCGACCGCGAGGGCGCGGGCGATGCCGACGCGCTGGCGCTGCCCGCCGCTGAATTCGTGGGGGTAGCGCCAGGCATGATGTGGTTCGAGCCCCACCATCCGCAGGAGTTCCGCCACGCGGGCGTTCCAGCTCTCGGGTGCTTCGGGCCGGTGAACGCGCAACGGTTCCTTCAGCGTCTCGCCGATCGTCCAGCGTGGATTGAGCGACAGCCACGGATCCTGGAAGACGTATTGCAGCGATCGCCGGATGGCGAGGATGCGGCCGCGATCGCCGCCGCGGAAGATCGGGACGATGTCCTCGCCCTGGAAGCGGATGACGCCGTCGCTGGGCGGCACCAGGTTGAGGATGGAACGCGCCGTCGTCGTCTTGCCGCAGCCGGACTCGCCCACCAATCCAAGCGTCTCGCCTTCCGCGACGCTGAAGGAGACATTGTCCACGGCGCGGATCTCGCTGCGCTGGCGGGCGCGGAAGAGCCGGCGTTCGAAGACCGGATAATGCTTGGACAGGCTTTCGACTTCCAGCAGCGCGCTCATGCGGTGATCCCCGGGCTACCGCGGCGCAGGCAACTGACCGTGTGGCCGGGCCCCATCGCCGTTTCAACCGGCATCAGGCGTCGGCATTCGGCGGTTGCTTCGGGGCAGCGGTCGTGGAAACGGCAGCCAGGCGGCGGGTTCAACAGGTTGGGCGGGCGGCCCGGAATGGTCGGCAGCGGCCGCCGCACCGCGCCCGAATAGGATTGATCGACGCGCGGCATGCTCTCCAGCAGGGCGCGCGTGTAGGGGTGCTGGGGCGCGGTGAAGATGGTGCGCGCATCGGCGCTCTCGCAGACACGGCCCGCATACATCACCGTGATGCGCTGGGCCATGCGTGCGACCACGCCCATATCGTGCGTGACCAGCACCATGGACATGCGGAAGCGTGCCTGGAGATCAGCGAGAAGCTCCAGGATCTGGGCTTGGATGGTGACATCGAGCGCCGTGGTCGGTTCATCCGCCAGCACCAGGGACGGGTTGCACAGCAGGGCGCGGGCGATGCCGACGCGCTGCTTCATGCCGCCGCTGAGCTCGTGCGGGAACTGCCGCAGCCGCGTCGCCGGATCGGAAATGCCGACGAGGTTCAGCAGGTCTACGATGCGCGCATCGGCTTCGGCACGACTGACCTTCTCGTGCCACATCAGGATCTCGCCGAGCTGCGCACCGATGGAGTAGATCGGGTTCAAAGAGGTCGCGGGATTCTGGAAGATCATCGCCAGGCGCCGTCCGCGTAGCGCCGTCATCTGCTTCGGCGTGCGCGTCAGCAGGTCTTCACCCTCGAACAGGATCTGCCCGCCGACGGTACGCGCGGGCGGCGGCACCAGGCGCAGCATCGCCAGGGAAGACACCGTCTTGCCGCTGCCGGATTCCCCCACGATGCCGAGCGTCTCCGCCCGGTTCACGCGGTAGTCCACACCATCGACGGCACGCACCACGCCTTCGCGGGTGAAGAAGTGCACCTTGAGGTCGTGCACCTCGAGCAGCGGCGCCTCCACGGTCACGGGCGAGGCCTCACTGGCGGAGTCGAGGGTTGAAAGCATCGGTTAATCCATCCGCCAGGAGATTGAAGCCGAGCACGGTGAGGAAGAGCGCGGCGCCGGGCGAGAGCACCGCCCAGGGCGCGACCTTCAGCGCCTCGTAGTTGAAGTACAGCGACTGCCCCCAGGAGACGGCCTTCGGGTCGCCGAAGCCCAGGAAGCTGACCATCGTCTCGGCCAGGATCGCGCCGCCAATGCCGAGCGCGACCAGCACGATCAGCGAGGGCAGGGCATTGGGCAGGATGTGGCGCAGCAGGATGTCGCGCTTCGGGGTGCCGATACAGGTCGCGGCCTCGACGAATTCGGCGTGCCGCAGGCGCAGGAACTCGGCGCGCGCCATGCGCGCGATGGGCGGCCATTCGAAGCAGCCGAGCAGGACGATGATGGTCAGCAGATTGAGGTTCGGGATGTCCTCCAGCCAGGTACCGACCACGACGATGCCGAACAGCCGCACCACGGCGAGGATCACGATGAAGACCGGGATCACCATGAAGAACTCGGCGAAGCGCATCAGGAACTCGTCGGTCAGGCCACCGGCATAGCCCGCGATGCCGCCGATGGTGACGCCGATGATCGAGGCGATGGTCATCGCGCCCAGGCCGACCAGCAGCGCGGTGCGCGCGCCATAGAGCATGCGCGTGAAGACGTCGTAGCCGTTGCGGTCGGTGCCGAGCCAGTGCAGCGCATCGGGCGCGCGCCGCGCGGCGCCGCGCAGCATGGCAGACTGGTCATCGGGCGCGAAGGGCGCGAGGTAGGGCGCAAGGATCGCGGTGACCACCACCAGTAGCACCAGGGCGAGCCCGACCATGCCGGCGCGGTTGCGACGGAAGCGGTACCAGGATTGCCGCCAGACGCCAGGTGCGCGCTGCGGTACGGCCTCGGCGGCGGGAAGGGTGACGTCGCTCATGTCAGCCGAGCCGGATGCGCGGGTCGATCGCCACATAGGCGATGTCCGTCAGCAGCGTGGCGGTGACCAGCATGACGGTGATGATCATCGTCGCCCCCATGATGAGTGGATAGTCGAGCTGCTGGATCGCCATGATGTAGAGCGCGCCGAGGCCGGGCCAGGTGAACACCGTCTCGGTGACCGGCGCGGTGCCGAGCATCAGCCCGAAGAGGATCCCGAGATAGGTCAGGACCGGGATGAAGGCGTTGCGCAGCGCATGGCCGAAGACGACGCGCCGTTCCGGCAGGCCCGAGGCGCGCGCCGCGGTGATGAAGTCCTGCCGCAGCACATCCACCAGCGATGAACGCAGCAGCAGCGTCAGCGTGGCCGTGTTGAAGAAGACAAGCATGCCGACCGGCAGCACCATGTGCCACAGCGCGTCGATCGTCTCGTTGCCCCAGAGCGGGTTCCGCGTGGAATAGGCGCCATAGGAGGGCAGGATGCCAAGCGAATAGGAGAAGACGAGGATCAGCAGGATGCCGAGCAGGAAGCCGGGCAGGGAATGCCCGACCATCGCGCCGGCGATGACGCCGAAATCGAGCTTGCTGTATTGCCGCGTCGCCGCGAACACCGAGATCAGCACCGAGATCATCAGCGCGATCAGGATCGCCGGCACCTGGATCTTCAGGGTCTCGAGCCCATAGGTGACCAGCATCTCCGAAACCGGCAGATTGTAGATGATGGAGGTGCCGAAATCGAGGCGCAGCAGCGAACTGATCCAGGTGAAGTAGCGATCGGTGACGCTGCCATCGAGGCCGTAGTACTTGGTGACGGATTCGATGATCTCGTCGGTGATGCCGGGACGTTCGGCAAGCAGGATCTCGATCGGGTTGCCGATCGCGTTGATCATGGCGAAAAGGATGATGCTCACGCCCAGGATCAGACAGAGCGAGAAGATCAGGCGACGGGCGATGTAGCGGGCCGTACCCAAGGGTTGCCTTCTCCTTCAGCGACGCTGTGTGTGACGTGCGGCGGGCATGTCAGCCTCGCGCCGCTTCGACGGCGGGCGCCGGGCCATCGGGCCATTCCTTGGTGCGACGGCGCGGGCTGTCTCGCTCAGGGCGTTCACGTCGGCGTCGTCTCATGCACTTGCGGATTCCATCATCTGTCTGGCGTGACCGGCCGTCAGAGCGGCTGCCGCCCCCTCGCTCTCACCCTCGGGGACGGCAGCGCTCCCGGCCCAGGCGCAACCTGCGCTGCGCCTTGGTCATCTGGTTGAGCAGCGGGATCTCGAAGGCGAAGGCGTCATGCTTTGCCTGCTCCTCCGCATCACGACGACCTGCTGCTGATTGTGGAGGAAGAGATTCGGTGAGGACGTGGTCCAGGGGACCCGGTTCGCCGCGTGATCGGCCGCGCTGCTGTCGGCCCGAATGCACGCCGGCCAACCTGGCGAGGAGAATAGCGACGCCAGCCAATTCCGCGGTCGCCGGCAGGCGGCGCGCCAGGTCACCCGGCGCCCGGAGGAGCACAGGGAACACGGCGAGAGAAACCGCGAGCAGCGTCGGTATCAGAACCGGCATGCGGTAGATCGCGTAATCGAGCACCGTCCGTACCCTCGCTGGGCTAGGCCGCGCGCAGAAAGCAGATCCCCCGGATGCGCCGATTTAACCGGCGTCAAGGTCAGCCTAGGAAGCACCTGGAATTGCAGTCAAATGCTGAATTCGCCATATTTCATGCGTGAGTGTTATATAAGCCCATGCAGCGACGCCTGACCCAGCGCCAGATCGAGGCCTTCCGAGCCGTGATGCTGCGCGGATCCATCTCGGGCGCGGCGGAGATGCTCGGCTTGACGCAGCCCGCGGTCAGCCGCCTGGTGCGCGACCTGCAGGAGGTGCTGGCGCTGCGCCTCTTCGAGCCGCGCGGCACGGGCATCGTGCCGAACGCCGAGGCGAATCTCCTCTTCGAGGAGGTCCAGCGCAGCTTCCTCGGCCTTGACCGCATCGAGCACACCGCACAGGAGATCAAGCGCGCGCGGCGCGGAAACCTGCGCATCATCGCCATGGCGGGGCCGGCGCACGGCATCCTGCCACGGCTGATCGGCCGCTTCATCGCGGACCATCCGGACACCTTCGTGGCCCTGCACAACCACATCGCGCCCACCGTACTGGAACGGGTGGCGATGCGGCAGTTCGACTTCGGCGTCACTTACGCCCCGACGGATTATCCAGGCGTCGACATCGAGCCGCTGCCGCAGCTCGACGCCGTCTGCGTCCTGCCGGCCTCCCACCCGCTCGCGGCCAGGCCGCTGATCCGGGCCGAGGACCTGCACGAGCAGAACCTGGTGAATCACGGCCCGGGCAGCCACATCACGGTCAAGCTCGACGCGCTGCTGCGCATCGCCGGCGTCAGGATGCGCGAGATGGCCGAGGCGACTTCGGCCGAGGCGATGTGCCGCCTCGTCGGGCAGGGGGTCGGTATTGCGCTGCTCGATCCCTTCACGATGACGGGGGTGCGTGATCCGGCCATCGTGCTGCGACGCTTCGAACCGCGGCTCGACTATCCGGCCAACCTGGTCTTTCCTTCGGGTATGCCGCGCTCCCGCGCCGTGGCGGAGTTCACCGCCATGCTGCGGCGCGAGGCCACGATGGAGCGGTTGCTGCCCGACCTGCCCTAGTTCATGCGTTTTTGTTCTGATGGGTCTTGCGTGCCGTTCCACGCCTGTGCATGGTTATTGCCTCTCACCCTCTGGCCGGCTTGCTGGCCATCGCGTACCGGCAACCGGCGCGGTCTTGCGCCACGGCATTCGGCGCGCTGGCGCCTGGGGAAGGTGAGCATGGCTCGTCGTGGAATGATGAAGCTCGGCATGTCGATGCGCGGGCTCGGGTATCACCCGGCTGCCTGGAGGCATCCCGGCGTGCCGGCCGACGGCACGCTGCGCTTCGAGCACTACGCGCACAACGCCCAGATGGCTGAGCGCGGCCTCTTCGACATGATCTTCTTCGCCGACGGCATCGGCTTGCGGGAACGCGACGAGCCACGCGGCTCGCTCGCCCGTTCCGGCTATGAGCTGGTGGAGATGGAGCCGATGACGCTGTTGCCGGCGCTGTCGGTGCTGACGAAGCATATCGGCCTCGTGACCACGGCCTCGACAACCTACAACGAACCGTACCACATCGCCCGGAAGTTCGCGACGCTTGACCTCATCAGCGGTGGGCGCGCGGGATGGAACATCGTCACCTCCTGGTCCGAGGCTGAGGCGAAGAACTTCAATCGCGAGGAACATCTCGACTACGACACGCGCTATGAGCGCGCCGCGGAATTCGTCGAGGTGGTCAAGGGCCTGTGGGATTGCTGGGAGCCGGACTCCCTCGTCTATGACAAGGCGGGCGGGCTCTTCTACGACGAGAGCCGCATGCACCTGCTGAACCATCGCGGCAAGCACTTCCAGGTGCGCGGGCCGCTCAACGTCGCTGGCATGCCGCAGGGGCGTCCGGTGCTGTTCCAGGCCGGTGCTTCCGAACCGGGGCGCGAGATCGCCGCCGCGACTGCCGATGTCGTCTATGCGGCCGCGGACTCGGTCAAGGCGGCGAAGGAATACTACGACGACGTGAAGGGCCGCATGGCGAAGTACGGCCGCGACTGGGACGACCTGAAGATCATGCCCGGCGTGCGCACCATCGTCGCCGCGACGCGGGAGGAAGCCCGCGCCAAGTTCGATCAGTTGCAGGACCTGACCGATCCGCTGGTCGGTCTGGCGCGGGTCTATGCCGCGCTCGGCGACCTGTCGGGCTTCGACATCGACGGCCCCGTGCCGGAACCGCAGCGGGAGGCGGAGGTGCGCAGCAGCACCGAACGCGTCATGCAGCGCGCCCGCTCGCAGAACCTGACCATCCGCCAGCTCTACCAGCAGATCGTGGGTGGGGGCTTCTACCTGATCGGCACCGCCGCCGACATCGTGGACGGCATGCAGGAATGGTTCGAGGCCGAAGCCTGCGATGGTTTCAACGTCCTGCCGCCCTACCTGCCGGGTTGCTGCGACGACTTCGTCGCGTTCATCACTCCCGAGCTCCAGCGCCGCGGCCTCTTCCGTAAGGCTTATGAAGGCGCGACGCTGCGCGAGAATCTCGGCCTGAAGCCCCATGTGAACCGCTGGGCGGCTGAACGTGCCGCCCGCAACGCCGCCGCTGAGTGACGCGAAGATGACCAAGCGGATGATGAAGCTCGGCCTCAACCTGGTCGCCAACGGCGCCCATGGCGGCGGCTGGCGGATGCCCGACGCGCATCTCGGTGCGGCGATGGACATCCGGATGTGGAAGACGCTCGCTAAGGAAGCGGAGCGGGCGAAGTTCCACTTCATGTTCTGGGCGGACGGGATGGCCGTGCGCAGCTCCGCCGCGGACGAGAAGCAGCTCAGCTACGACAGCCGCATCGACGTGTTCGAGCCGATGACGCTCGCCTCCGCACTCTCGGCGGTGACCGAGAAGATGGGGTTCATCGCCACCGTCTCCACCACCTATTACGAGCCCTTCACCATCGCGCGGCTCTTCGCCTCCCTCGACCATATCACCGAGGGGCGGATGGCGTGGAACGTCGTCACCTCCTGGTCCGAGCAGGAGGCCCTGAACTTCAACCGCGACAAGCACATGGAGCACGGCGCGCGCTACCGCCGCGCCCAGGAATTCGTCGATGTCGTCTTCGGCCTGTGGGATAGCTGGGAGGACGACGCCTTCATCCGCGACAAGGCGACCGGCCAGTACTTCGACCCCGCCAAGCTCCACATCCCGAACCATCGCGGCGAGCATTTCAAGGTGCGCGGCCCGCTCAACGCCCAGCGCCCCATCCAGGGCTATCCCGTAATCGCCCAGGCGGGGTCTTCCGGCCCCGGCCAGGACCTCGCGGGCCGCATCGCGGAGCTGGTCTACACCATGCAGAAGTCGCGGCCCGAGGCGCAGGCCTTCTATGAGAGCGTGAAGAGCCGCGTCGTCGCGCATGGCCGCAAGCCCGAGCATGTGCTCGTCATGCCCGGCATGATGCCGATCATGGGCCGCACCATGCAGGAGGCACGGGATCGGTTCGAGCAGATGCAGGCGCTGATCCATCCGCAGCTTGGCCTCGCGGCGCTGGTGCCCTCCTTCGGCGACCTGTCGGGCTACGACCTCGATGCCCCGGTGCCGCAGATGCTGGCCGATTCCAACAGCGTGAAGAGCGAGCACGCCAAGCTCGCCCAGCAGCTCGCCGGGAACAGCGCGCTGACGATCCGGCAACTCATTCACCAGCGCTCGGCCTCCGGCCACCACGTCATCGTGGGCACGCCGCAATCCATCGCCGACGAGATGGAGGACTGGTTCGTCAATCATGGCTGCGACGGCTGGAACATCCTGCCGCCCTTCTTCCCCGGCCCGGTACAGGAAGTCTTCGACGACCTGATCCCAGAACTGCAGCGCCGCGGGCTGTTCCACACGGAATATGAAGGCAACACGCTGCGCGAGAACCTGGGCCTGCCGCGGCCGGCGCATCCATCGCGGCGGTCGGCAGTGGCGGCGGAATAGGCGGGGGAGTCGGAGAGGGTCATCTCCCGAGCGACTTGCATCGATGCGTCCGCTCGGGGACCTTGGAGGGGCGTTGCCCCTCCAAACCACCCCAGCAAAGGCCGAAAGGCCTTTGCAAACCTCAATCTGGCACTTTGCACCCCGGGCAGAACGGTGACGAAACCCGCTCTTGCGCCCGAAGCGCGCTGCGAGGGTCCAGCGCCAGTGTTGCGCCCTGCGCCAAGTCCCGGCGGCCCAGGCCACACTGTGGCCTGGAGGACGGAGGGGCGGCGCCCCTCCGGCTTCCATCACAGCGAAACCGCTCCGCTCGTCAGGCAGCCTGAGGGCCGGCGCCCCGCGCTCACCGCGCGGCAAACCACCGTCGCGCCAGGGTGAGATCCGCCTGCGACAGGCCGTGCCCTGTCGGCAGCGTCTGGTGCTCGACGCGCGCCCCTGCCGCGTCCAGCGTCGCCGCCAGCCGCTTGCCATTCGCAGCCGGCACGATCGGATCCATCGCGCCGGAGACCAGCAGGACATCCCGGTCGCTCAGATCCGGCATCGGCGGATTGCGCAGCGGCTCCATCGCCCGCAGCAGCACCGCGCCGGCGAGCGTCTCGGGATGCAGCAGCAGCAGCGCGGCGGCGATGTTCGCCCCGTTGGAAAAGCCCAGTGCGATCGGTGCCGGCAGCCCGTATTGCGCGCGTGAATCCGCGACGAAGGCGGCGAGGTCATCGGCACGGCGCCGCAGATCGGCCTCGTCGAAGACACCTTCGGCGAGCCGGCGGAAGAAGCGCGGCATGCCGGCTTCCAGCACCTGACCGCGCGGCGAGAGCAGTGCCGAACCCGGCGCCACGGCCTGACCCAGCGGGATCAGGTCGTTCTCGTTCCCGCCAGTGCCGTGCAGCAGCAGGATCGGCGGGCGACCCGGCTGCGTCGCGGGCTCGAAGCGGTGGACGAAGGATTGTGTGGTGGCAGACATGATGCCTCCGCGGCGTCGCCCTGGCGCGCAGGGCGACGCGATGGGTGTGTCAGGCGAGTTCGGGCAGCACGCGCTCGATCTCGGCGCGGTGCTTCTCGAGCACCCGCGGCAGCTTCAGCGTGGTGCCGAGGCTCTCGGCCGGTTCGTCCACGGCGAAGCCGGGGATGTCGGTCGCGATCTCGAACAGCACATGGCCGGGCTCGCGGAAGTAGACGGAGCGGAAGTAGTTGCGGTCCATCTGCTCCGTGGTGCGGATGCCGTGATTCTCGGCCAGGCGCTTGACCATCGCCGCTTCCTCCGCGTCATCCGCGGCGCGGAAGGCGAGGTGGTGCACCGAACCGCGCCCCTGCCGTGCCGGCAGGAAGCCGCCGACGCTGCGCAGGTCCACGATGCCGCCGATGGTCGTGCCCGGTGCCTGGTAGCGGACAGTGTTGCCCTCCTTCGCCGTCTCCGCGAGACCGAGCACATCCGACAGGATCGCCCCTGTCGCCGCGCCGTCCTCCAGCATCAGCGTCACGCCGTGGATGCCGCGGACCGCGTGCTCGGCGGGGATGTCGGCGGTGGCCCAGCCCGGTTCGTTCTCGATGCCGGGCAGGGCGACCAGCGCGACGCGCATGCCGTCCGGGTCACGGAAGGCGATCACCGTCTCGCCGAAGCGTTCGGTCGTCGTCTCCTGGGCCACGCCCTGCGCCAGCAGCCGGTGCGTCCAGAAGCCGACCGAGGCCTGCGGGATGCGGAAGACCGTCTCGTGCAGCTCGCCCACGCCCTGGCGGCCCTGCGCGGCCTGCGCCCAGGGGAAGAAGGTCAGGATGGTGCCGGGCTGGCCGGCCTCGTCGCCGTAGTAGAGATGCCAGGTGCCGGGATCGTCGAAGTTCACCGTCCGCTTCACCAGGCGCAGGCCGAGGATGCGGGTGTAGAAATCCACGTTGCGGCGGGCCTCGCCCGAGATCGCGGTGACGTGGTGGATGCCATGACGGGACATGGTGGTGTCTCCTTGCTGGGCGGATCGGCCGCCCGTCTGTGGCATCAGAGATAGTCCGTTCGCGGCGGGAATCACGGTCAAACTGATTGCATCCATGCAAGACTACTTGTGCAATTGTGCCATGATCATTGCCAGTACGCCCGGATGCGCCGCATGCCAGAAACCGCCAAAGCCTTGTCCTGGGACGATTTCCGCCTGATCCGTGCGGTCGCCGAAACCGGCAGCCTGCCGGCGGCGGCAGCCACGCTCGGGCTGAACCATTCGACGGTGTTCCGGCGGCTGCGCCAGGTCGAGGCCATGCTCGGCCTCACCCTTTTCGAACGGCACCGCAGCGGCTTCGCGACGACGCCGGCGGGCGAGGAGATCGTCGCGACCGCCACGCGCATGGACCATGACGTGGCCGAGGTGCTGCGGCGCCTCGCCGGCCATGTGCCGAGCCCGGCCGGCGAATTGCGCATCAGCACCTCCGACAGCCTGCTGGTGCAGTTGTTGCTCCCGCTATTCGCGCGCTTCCGCGCGACCTGCCCGCGCATCACGCTCGATATCGTCATCGGCAATGCGGAATCGAACCTGTCGCGCCGCGATGCCGACATCGCGATCCGAGCTGCCGATACCGCGCCGGAGACGCTGGTCGGCCGGCGCCTCGCGCGCATCGCCTGGGCGCTCTATGGCCGCGCGGAGGATGTCACGGCACCGGGTCAGGACCCGGTCGCACAGGCGAACTGGGTCGGTCTCGGCGACAGCATGGGCTCCCTGAAGGCCACGCAATTCCTGCAGAAGCGCGTCGCCCCCGAACGCGTCGCCGCGCGGGTGAACAGCGTGCTGGCGCTGGCCGAGGCGGTGGAAGCCGGCCTCGGCATCGGTCATCTCCCCTGCTTCGTCGGCGATGTCCGCCCCGGCCTGCGACGACTGGCGCCGCCCGAAGCGGCCTTCGGCTCGACGCTCTGGGTCCTGACCCACCCTGATCTGCGCCAGGGGCCACGGGTGCGGGCGATGTTGGATTTCCTCGGGCCGGCCGTCACGCCGCTGCGCGATCTTCTCGAAGGACGGCAGGCAGGCGTTGCACAGTGATCGGGCAGCTCCGCGCCGCCGCATGCAGGCTGGCGTCTTTGCCCCATTGAGCGCGCCCGCGATCCCGGCCCATGCTGCCAGCGGATGGGGTGATGATGAGCCAGATTTCCTCCGCGCCGGATGCCCGGCCCGCATCGGTTCCGCTGCCGCGCGCCACGATGCATCTGCCGTATGAGCCCGGCGATTTCCGGATGCTGCTGGGCCTCACGGCGGTCGCCGAGCCGGCCTGGATCGAATTCGACGAGCACTACCCCGCGCATCTCGCCGAGCGGCACCGCCTGCTGGATGAACAGCGCGCGGAAGTGCTCGAGGCCGTGCCCGGTTCCGAGGCGATGCAGGCCGAATTGCTGGCGGTGCTCGCCGACCACCTCGCCGAGCATCACCGCGACTGGTTCACGCGCCGCGGCCGGGTCATGGACAACCATCTGCTCGGCGAGACCCTCTCGCTCGATGGCGATCCGCTCGACCGCATCGGGCGTCTCGTGCAGGAGGATTTCTGCCTGCTGCGCGACGAGGGCGACGGCACGCTGACGCTGGTCGCCGCCATCCTCTGCTTCCCCAGCCGCTGGCGATTGTCGAGCAAGATGGGCCGGCCGCTCGGTGCCATCCACACCCCGGTCCCGATGTACAAGGACAAGCTGGAACGGCCGGTGGACCGCTTCCTCTCGGCGCTCAGGACCGGCCGCATCGCCCAGCGGCTGAACTGGTCGATCATGGACGACCCGACCCTGTTCCAGCCGACCGGGCATGGCGTGAACGACTTCGACTGCCACGTCACCGCCGCGAATGCCGGCGAGACGCTGTTCATGCGCGTGGAACGGCAGACCTTCCGCCGCCTGCCGGCCACGGGCGGCATCGCCTTCGGCATCCGCGTGCATGTCACGCCGCTCGCGCCGATCGTGGCGCTGCCCGGTGAGGCCGCCCGTCTGCTCGCCGCCGTGCAGGCCCTGCCGCCGGCGATGGAGCGCTACAAATCCATGCTGCCCTTCCGCGAGGCGCTGATCGCGTATCTGGAAGCCCGTGCGTGACCGGCTTTCCGCTGCTGTTCTCGCCGCTGCGCCTGCGCAACATCGAGATCCGCAACCGCATCCTCTCCACGGGCCACCAGACCTTCCTCGCCCGTGACGGCGTGCCGGGCGAGGATCTGATCGCCTATCACGAAGCCCGCGCGCGCGGCGGGGCCGGGCTGATCATCGTGGAATCCGCGCGCTTCCACGCCTCCGCCTTCACCGACTATCCGGAGCTGATCGTCACCGACGACCGCTGCATCGCGCCCTATCGCGCGCTGGCGAATGCGGTGCATCGCCACGGCGCGCGCATCTTCGGCCAGTTGTCGCATGCCGGGCGCGTGTCGAAGCGCGTCCGCGGCGGGCTGCGCGACGTGGCCTTTGCGCCGTCCGCCGTTCCGGACAACCGCTTTCACACCATGCCCCGCGAGATGCCGACCGCGATGGTGGAGGAACTCGTCGACAGCGTCGCCGCGGCGGCGGCACGTTTCGCGGAAGCAGAGCTTGATGGCGTCGAACTGCTCGCGAGCCATGGCCTTCTCTTCGCGCAGTTCCTCAACCCGCGCACCAACCAGCGGACCGATCGCTACGGCGGATCGCCCGAGAACCGGCTGCGTTTCCTGGCCGAGAGCCTCGCGGCCGCGCGCCGGGCGATGGGCGATCGCCTCGTCGGCATGCGCATCTCGGTCGAGGAACTGGAACCCGACGGGCTGCGGATCGAGGAGGTGATCGCCGCCTGCCAGGCCCTCGCCGCGATGGGCGCGGTGGACTACCTCAATGTCACGGTCGGCTCGATGGCGGATCAGGGCGGCTCGGTGCATGTCGTGCCGCCGATGGCGATCCCGCCTGCCTACATCGCCCCGCAGGCGGGCCGGCTGCGGGAAGCGACGGGCCTGCCGGTCCTCGTCGCCGGCCGTATCAACCAGCCGCAGATCGCCGAGGCCGTGCTGCGGGCCGGCCAGGCCGACATGGTCGGCATGACGCGCGCGCTGATCGCGGACCCCGATCTGCCGCGCAAGGCGATGGCGGGTCGGCTCGATGCCATCCGCGCCTGCATCGCCTGCAACCAGGCCTGCATCGGCCATTTCCACGCGGGCTACGGCATCTCCTGCATCCAGAATCCGGTCACGGGGCGGGAGGCGCGGCTGGCCGCGCCGCCGGTCGCACCCCCAGCGCGCAGCATCCTCGTCGCCGGGGGCGGGCCTGCCGGCATGAAGGCCGCGGTCACCGCGGCGGAACGCGGCCATCGCGTCATCCTCTGCGAGGCTGCGTCGCGTCTCGGGGGTCAGGCGCTGCTCGCCCAGATGCTGCCGGAACGCGCCGAATTCGGCGGGCTGATCACCAATCTCGAACACGAGCTCGCGGCGGCGGGCGTCGAGGTGCGGCTCAAGACGCGCGTCGATGCGGCGCTGGTGCGGCGCCTCGCGCCCGATGCCATCGTCGTCGCGACCGGGGCGCAACCCTATGAGCCCGCGATCGAGGGGCGGGAGAATGGCCATGTCGTCGGCGCCTGGGCCGTGCTGCTGGGCCAGGCCAACACCGGCGCCCGGGTGCTGATCGCGGATTGGCGCGCCGATTGGATTGGCATGGGCCTGGCCGAGAAGCTGGTGCTCGATGGGCATCATGTCACCCTCGCGGTGAATGCGCCGCATGCGGGGTTCAACCTGCAGCTCTACCTGCGCAGCCATTGGGTGGGGCGCCTGCACCGGCTCGGCGTCGAGATCCTGCCGGATGCGCGGCTGCATGGCGTGGATGGCGACACCGCCTTCCTGCTGCACGCGACCTCCGGCGATCCCATCATTCGCGACGGCGTGGACACCGTGGTGCTCGCGACCGGCCATGCGGCCGAGACGCGGTTGGAACGGGAACTCGAAGGGCTCGACTGTCCCGTCCATCTGGTGGGCGACTGCCTCTCGCCGCGCAGCGCGGAGGAGGCGATCCATGAGGGGTTCATGGCGGGGCGGGCTGTCTGATTGGGAGCGGCGCGGCCCCTGGCCTCCCCCACCCTTCGCATCCATGCGCCCGGCCCGCGCCATTTCGACGCCGCCATCGCGCCGGCTCGATCCGCGGGGCGGCGCCTCATCGGCCGTCGCCCGGCTGGTCGGAGGGGCGATGCAGGCCTGCGCAGCGGCCGAAGACGGGTCGGATCGCGACCGGCTCTCCCGCCCCCGGCCGTTCCGGGCTATCCCGCGCCCATGGCCCAGCCCCTCGACACCTCCGCCCGTGCCCTGTTGCTCCGCCTCTGGCGCGGGCAGCTCGCCGGCCACCGGCGCGGCATTGCCATTGCCATCGCCTGCACGCTCGGCGTCGCGGCGACCACGGCGTTGTATCCCGTGGTCATCCAACAGTCCTTCGACCGCTACACCGAAGGACGGCACGACTGGCTCTGGCTGGTGCCCATCGTGATCATCCTCGTCACCTCGCTGAAGGCGCTGACGCAGTTCGGCCAGGCCACGGCGATCCAGGGCGTGGTGCTGCGCGTGATCGAAGGCCTGCAGAACGACCTGTTCCGCGCCCTGACGCGCGCCGACCTCGCCACCGTGGCGCGCGAGGCGCCCGCCCGCCACGCCGCCCGCTTCACCACCGATGCCGCCCTGATCCGCGAAGCGCTGACCAAATCCATCAATGCCGTCGCCGATGCCCTGACGCTGGTGGGTCTTGTCGCCTCCATGGTCTGGCTCGATTGGCAGATGTCGCTGATCGGCGCGATGCTCTACCCCATCGCCGTGGTGCCCATCCTCAGGTTGGGCAAGCGCATCCGCCGCGCCTCGGGCGGCATGCAGGAACGGGTTGGAGAGGCCGCGGCCACCCTCACGGAATCCTTTGGCGCGGCACGGGTGGTGCGGGCCTATCGCCTGGAGGAGGCCGAGGAAGCGCGTGCCGCAGGCCTCTTCGCCCGTCTGCGCGAAAGCCTCTATCACATCGCCCGCACCCGCGCCTCGCTCGATCCGATGCTGGAGGCGCTGGGCGGTTTCGCCGTCGCCGCCGTGCTGGTCTTCGTCGGCTGGCGCGTCGCCAGCGGCGCCGGCACGGTGGGTGAATTCACCGGCTTCGTTGCGGCGCTGCTGATCGCCTCCCGCCCCGCGCGCGCCCTGGGGTCGCTCAATTCGGCCTTGCAGGAGGGGCTCGCCGGCCTCACGCGAGTCTATGGCGTGATCGACGAGAAGCGCCGGATCGTGGATGCGGCCGACGCGACGCCGCTGCCGCCCGGCCATGGACGCATCGCCTTCGCCGGGGTGGGCTTCACCTATGACGACGTGCCGGATGCCGCGCTCGCCGGCCTCACCTTCGCTGCGGAACCCGGCCAGACCGTCGCCCTGGTCGGCCCTTCCGGTGCCGGCAAATCCACCGCCATCGCCCTGGTCCCACGCCTCTATGACCCCACCGAGGGCTGGGTCCTGATCGACGGCGCCGACATCCGCGCGGTCACCCTTGCCTCGCTGCGCGACGCCATCGCCTATGTGGGGCAGGAGGCGACGATCTTCGACGACACCGCCTTCGCCAACATCGCCTGCGGCCGTCCCGGCGCGACGCGGGCGGAGGTGGAGGCCGCCGCCCAGGCCGCGGCGGCACATGACTTCCTCGCCGCCCTGCCGCAGGGCTATGACACGGTGCTCGGCACCGGAGGGTCGCGCCTGTCGGGCGGCCAGCGCCAGCGTGTCTCCCTGGCGCGCGCGCTGTTGCGCAATCCGCGCATCCTGCTGCTCGACGAAGCGACCAGCGCGCTGGACACCGAGAACGAGGCGCTGATTCAGCAGGCCCTGACGCGCCTGCGCGCCGGCCGCACGACGCTTGTCATTGCCCATCGCCTCGCCACCGTGCGCGATGCCGACCGCATCGTGGTGATGGACAAGGGCCGCGCCGTCGAACAGGGCACGCACGCGGAACTGATGGCGGAGGATGGGCTCTACGCGCGGCTGGTGCGGAGCCAGGCCTTCGGCTGAACGGCGACGGGCGGACGAGTGGGGACTTTGCCCTCTCTCCGCCAAGGGCCGAAGGGCCCGAGTAGCAAGGAGCGCCCTTGGTGGTGTTCGGCCCGGGGAAGGGCAATGCCTCTCCCCGGCTCCATCATCGCCGCATCGTCGCGCCGATGGGGCAGGACCCGGTCATCAGCCCCGTCGCGGCCGCCGCTCGGCGGCCGTTGCCGCCCCGCGTCCCGCGTCGAACCCCAGGAAGCCCATCTCCGGCCGTGGCGCTCCGCCGTCATTCGCGAAGAGGCGCGGCCGCGTCTGTGGTGCGGGGCCGCGTGGCGCATTGCGTCCGCCGCCCAGGGCCGCCGCCGCCGCGCGGGCCGAGCGTTCCGCCTCTGCCGCCGCGGCGCGGTCGCGGGCCGCGCGCTGGG
>JAYRJZ010000067.1:0-29294 GCA_041906015.1 Roseomonas sp. | reverse complement strand
CGCCGCCGCCGCGCGGGCCGAGCGTTCCGCCTCTGCCGCCGCGGCGCGGTCGCGGGCCGCGCGCTGGGCTGGGCTCAGCGAGGCTTCTGGCGGTGCCGCGGGCGCGCGGGCGGCGCCGCGTGCCGACAGCAGGAAGAACAGGATCTCGTTGCGCCCTTGATCCACCGCCGCGTCGATCGCCGTCAGGCCCAGCACGTTGCGTTCCTCGAGGCTCGCGCCCCGGTTCACCGCGTCGCGCGCCGCCGGCAGGTCGCCGCGGGTGATGGCGTCGAACAGCGCCGCCGTGGGCGAGAGATTCGCGTTCGGGTCCGCCGGGATGGGCTCCGGCGCCCGCCGCGCCGCAATGCCGGGCAGGGCCGGTGGCGGGGTCGAGGCCGAGCGAGGCTGCGCCGGCGGCGGGCCGGAGAACTGGGCCTGGGCCGGACCATTCGGCAGCAGCGTCAGCGCGAGGGGCGCCAGCAGGAGGATGCGTCGCATGCCGCCGTGTCTAGATCAGTTTCCGCGCCCAGGGAATTGCGCGTTGGCGTGACCTACCGCCCCTCCCGCCGCCAGGCCATGATCGCGGCGCCGAGCACCAGGGCCAGGGCCAGCCAGGCTGGCAGCAGCGGCAGGGCGCTGATGCCGGTCACGGTGTGGTCGCCATTGCGGCGTAGCCCGATCCAGCCGGCCCCTGCCACATCGCGGCCGGGGGCAACGCGGCGCAGTTCCGGCAGGGTGGGTGTCGTCCCGTCGCCCATGTAGCGCGCCGCGCCGCCGGTGCCGGCCAGCAGGGGGCGCAGCTTCTCCGGATCGGCGCGCAGATCGGCGACCTCCAGCGGATTGGTTGCGGCCGAGGCTGCGAAGGCGGTTCGCCGGCCATCGGTGGCGTTCCACACCCCGGGCTGGGTCGCGGGCATGCTCAGCACGGATCGGCCCCCGCCGGCGGCTTCCGGCGTGGCGCGGGTGACGGTGCCGTCCGGGGCGGTGATGGTGAGCTCG
The DNA here is from genome assembly GCA_041906015.1 of Roseomonas sp. Lineage (GTDB taxonomy): Bacteria > Pseudomonadota > Alphaproteobacteria > Acetobacterales > Acetobacteraceae > Neoroseomonas. The sequence continues at coordinate 28,316 of JAYRJZ010000067.1, read as the reverse complement.
GGCGGCGGGCCCTCGGTCAGGCTGCGGCGGGTGACGGTCAGGCGGCCATTCTCGATCCGCGCCGTCAGATCCTCCTCCTCCAGCTCCGTCTCGCGCATCAGCCAATGGGCGATGCGGCGCAGCAGCTCGGCCTGCGGGCCGCCGCCATCATGGCCGCGCGACCACAGCCAGATGTGATCGGAGAGGAGCAGCGCGACGCGGCCCTCGCCAATCCGGTCCAGGACCAGCAGCGGCGAGCCGTCCGGGCCTTCCATGACCGTGCTGCCGCTACGCGGGTCGGCGCGCAGGGACCGGTACCAATGGCCCCAGCTCGGCTCGGCATTGTCGGCATTGGCGCCGGGCAGGTCTTCGGTGACCGGGTGCCGGAAGCCGAGACCGGAGACGCGCGGGCGGAAGGCGCCCTCGGCCACGATGTTCTGCCGCCCGCCCGGCCGCGCCGGCAGCACGCCGCCGAGCGGCGTCAGCGCCAGCGAGGTCGGCCCGCTGAATTCCGGCCCGGTCGACATCAGCAACGCCCCGCCGCCGCGCACGTAATCCGCGATGTTCCGCAGATAGGCCGCCGGCAGGATGCCGCGATTGCTGAAGCGGTCGAAGACGATCAGGTCGAAGTCCCGCAGCTTCACCTGGAACAGCTCGCGCACCGGGAAGGCGATGAGCGCCAGCTCATTGAGCGGCGTCAGGTCGTCCTTCTCAGGCGGCCGCAGGATGGTGAAATGCACCAGATCCACATTGGGGTCGGCCTTGAGCAGCCGCCGCCAGGTGCGTTCCCCGGCATGGGGTTCGCCGCTCACCAGCAGCACGCGCAGCCGATCGCGCACGCCGTTGATGGTCACCACCTGGCGATTGTTCAGCGTCGAGACCTCCCCGGGCCGCGCCTCGGCCTCGATCTCGACGACGGTCGGGCCGCCCCGCTGGATCGGCACGGTGATGCGGTGGTCGCGACCGATGGGGACGGATTCGCTGCGCGGCGTCTCCCCGTCGCGGCGGATGGTCAGCCGCGCGGCCCCGGTTGGGGTCGCCACGCCGAGGTCATCCACCGCGACGCGGATCTCGACCTCCCGCCCCACGATGCCGAAGCCCGGCGCCTCGATCAGGCGCAGGCGACGGTCGGTCTCGCCAGCGTGGCCGGGCATCAGGGCATGGAAGGGCGCATCGATCGGGGAGGTCGCGGGGATATCGTGTGCCTGCCCATCGGTCAGCGCGATCACGCCGGCGAGGCGGGCGCGCGGGATCTCGGCCAGTGCCCTCTCCGTGGCGGTGAAGAGGCGCGTGCCCTGGTTGCCCTGCTCGGGCACCTCGACCGTGCGGAGCTCGAGGCCGGGCAGGTGGCCGGCCCGGGCCTCGATCTCGCGCCGGGCGGCCTCGATCTGTGTGGCGCGGTTGCCGATGTGGGCGGAATCGCTGCGGTCCACGACCAGCAGGGCGATGTCGGGGCGGGTCTCGCGCGTTTCCTCGACCAACCGCGGATTGGCAAGGGCGAGCAGGATCAGCGCGAAGGTCACGGCGCGCCAGATCACGCCGCGGGCGCGACGCCAGGCGGCCGGCGCCAGGGCGAGCAACGCCAGGGCGGTAGCGAGGCCAAGGAGCCAGAGAGGCAGGACCGGGGCGAAGTCGATGCCGGCGACGGACTGGTTCATCGGCCGGGCCCCGGCTCAGGCTGGGGCGGAGCGGGAGGGGTCTCGCCGCCCCGGAACAGTCCCGCCGTGCCGATCCTGCGCAGCATGGTCAATTCCCCAGCCTTTCCAGGATCGCCGGCACATGCACCTGGTCGCCCTTGTAGTTCCCGGTCAGCGCGTACATCACGAGGTTGGTCCCGAAGCGGTACGCCAGCACCCGCTGCCGCGCCCCGCCCGGAATGGTCGCGTAGGGATTCTGCCCGCGCCCATCCAGCGCCCAGGCCGCCGCCCAGTCATGACCGCCGATCACCACCGGGCTCACGCTATCATTCGCCCGGTCCTGGTCGCGCGCCGCCCAGACCTGTCCGCCGGCATAGCGGCCGGGCAGGTCCTGCAGCAGATAGAAGGCGCGTTTGAGCACATGATCCTCGGCGATCGGGGCCAGGGGAGGGACGGCGAGGTCGCGCGTCACCCGCCGCAGCGCCGCCCGCGCGCCGGGGTTCATGCCTTCGCCCGACCCCTCGTCCCGCGTGTCGAACAGGATGATGCCGCCATTGCGCATGAAGGTGTTGAGCGCGGCGACCGTCGTCGCGTCCGGCTGTGCCGCCTCGGAGAGGACGGGCCAGTAGAGCAGCGGATAGAAGGACAGGTCGTCGCGCCCCGGCACCACCGCGGCCGGTTCGGCCAGCGCGGCGGCGGTGCGCCGGTTCATGAAGTCGGACAGGCCGAGCAGGCCCATGCGGGAGGTCTCGTCCACCTGGGAATCGCCGGTCACGACATAGGCGAGGCGTGTCGCATTGGCCGCGGCCTCTGGCTCCTCGGCCCGGGCCGGGGCGCCGGCGAGCAGCAGCGCCGCGATCGCGGCCGCCCGCGCCCCGCGCGACCATTGCCGCCCGATCATCCCGCGCTGGCCGAGCGAGACCAGCAGATCGAGCGCCAGCAGCGCCAGCGCCGCCGCGAGCAGCCAGGGGCCGAGGTCGCGTTCCGCCGGCACGCCGCCGATGTGCTCCACCCGCGCGGAGGCCGGTGCGGCAGAGATCGCCCGCGGTGCCGGCAGATGCGCGGTCAGGTTCAGAGCGCGCCGCCAGGACGCTTCCTCCGCCTGCCCCGGGGAACCGTACCAGCCCGGCGGATGGCGGGGGGAGGCCGCGGTCTCCTCCACCCGGTTGGCCGGGATGGGCGCGGCCGCCGGCGGCGCGGCGCCGAGCCGTCCGAAGCCATCGAGGATTTCGAGCGGCGCCAGAGGCGCCTCGCCTTCATTGCCCTGCACGCCGGCCGAGAGTGCCACGAGCCGCCGCAGCATATCCACGAAAAGCCCCGAGAGCGGCAGGTTCGACCAGTCGGCATTGGCGGTGACGTGGAACAGCACGATCCGCCCCTGGCCGCGCGCGGCGGCCGTAACCAGCGGCGTCCCATCCGCCAGCCGCGCCCAGGACCGTTCCGTCAGCCGTGCCGAGGGTTCGGCGAGCACCTGGCGCTCGACCGTGACCTCGGCCGGCGGCGTGAGGCCGGCGAAGGGCGAGCCCTCGGGGAAGGCGGCGAGGCTCTGCGGCCGGTCCCAGGACAGCGCGCCGCCAAGCTGGCGCTCGCCGGCGCGAAGTGCGACCGGCAGCAGCGGATCGGGCCGTTCGGCAAGGCGCGGCCCGGCGAAGCGGATCAGCATGCCGCCCTGTTCGACCCAACGGGTCAGCGCCTCCCGCTCACGGCCCTCCGGCACCTCCCGATCGGCCAGGATCAGCACGGCGAGCTGCCGCGAGAGCAATTGTTCCAGCGAGCCGCGCCGCACCTCGGCATAGGGCGCGAGGGCGCGTTCCAGGTAGAACAGTTCACCGGTCAGCGGCGCATCGGCCGAGGTCTCGGTGGCCGCGGCGAGACCGACGGGTCGGCGGCGGAACCGTTCGTCGAGCAGCACCGTACCGGCCGCGCCCGCCTCCGGTTCCAGGTCCAGGCGCACGACCTGATTGCGGATCTCGATGGGCAGGTCGAGCGCGCCTTCCCCGCTCACCGCGCCGGCCGGGATGGTGACCGTGGTCGAGGCGATGGCCCGGCCATCCCCGGTGCGGGCGAGGATCGTCGCCTCGCTCGGCGCACCGATCGGGGTCTGCAGCACGCGCACCATGAGCCGGTCGGCCTCGGCGTGGGGCGGCGGCAGCAGGCGGGCCGGCCGGGCATCGGCCCGGGCCAGGGTAAGCGGGCCGGCGGCGGCGAGCGCCTCGGCCAGGGGGCGGAAATCGTCACCCGCCGGCGTGTGCTCCACCCCGTCGGCCAGGTACAGCGTGGCCAACGGGCCCGGATTGGCGCGGCGGAAGGCCTCGAAGGCGGTGAGTGTTGCCGCGCGATCCGGCGCCCAGCCATGCGGGCGCAGCGCGGCCAGCCGCGCCGCTGCCTCCTGCGCCGGCATCAGGGCGGTGGCGGCAACGGCCTCGCCCGTCTCGGGCGGCGCGGTGGCGAGCAGGGCGACGCGTCGCCCCTCCCGCGCCGCGGCCTCCAGCGCCGCCGCGGCGGTGGCGGTGCGGGCGGGCCAGTCCGGCGCCGCCGCCCAGCCATTGTCGATGACCAGCAGCAGTGGCCCCGACCCACCGCCGGCCGGGACCGGCTGCCAGACCGGCCGGGCAAGGCCGACGATCAGCAGCGCCGCGGCGACCATGCGCAGCAGCAGCAGCCACCAGGGCGTCCGGTGCGGCGTCTCCTCGGTGGGCGGCAGGTCGCGCAGCAGGCGGATGGCCGGGAAGTCCTGCATCTTCGCCGCCGGCGGGCTGACGCGCAGCAGCCACCACAGCACCGGCAGCGCCGGCAGGACCAGGAGCAGCCAGGGAGAAGCGAAGGCGAGGGGGCCGAGCTGCCACATCAGCCGGGGGCCAGGCGGCGGTGCAGCGCCAGCAGTGCCGTCTCCGGCGGCTGGTCCGTCCGGTGCGTGGCGAAGGACCAGCCGGAGGCCGCGGCGATGGCCGCTAGCCCCTCCCGATGCCGCGCCAGGCGCTCTTCATAGAGGGCGCGCACGCCCTCGACGCGCGGCACCAGGGCTTCCTCGGCGGCACCCAGGCCGCGGAAGCGGATGCGGCCGGTGAAAGGCAGGGTTTCTTCGGCAGGGTCGAGCACCTGCAACAGATGGCCCTTCACGCCGCCCGCCGCCAGCCGGGCGACGACATGGCGCGTGTCGTCGAGCGGGGCGAGGAAATCCCCGATCAGCACGGCGCGGGAATGGCGCGGGATGCGGGCATCCTCGGCGATCGCGGCCTGGCTGGGCAGGGATTGCGCGAGGATCGGCATGGCCCCGCGCCCGGCAAAGGCGCGCGGCAGGCCGAACAGCCGCACCCGCTCCCCGCCGCGAAACAGCAGCGAGGCGAGGGCCAGCAGCAGCAGTTCCGCCCGCGTGCGCTTGGTCGGCAGCAGCCGGTCGCTGCGCCAGTCCATGCCAGGTCCGCCCTGGCACCACAGCGCCACGGTCTGCGCCGCCTCCCATTCCGTCTCCCGCACGAAGAGCCGGTCGGATTTGGCCGATTGCCGCCAGTCGACGCGCGCGGCGGCGTCGCCGGGCAGGTAGGGCCGGAATTGCCAGAAGGCATCGCCCTGGCCCGGGCGGCGGCGGCCGTGCACGCCCTGCATGACGGTCGCTGCGACGCGCTCGGCCTCGACGACGAGCGGAGGGAGCGTGGCGCCGAGAGCCTCGGCCCAGGGGACAGGGATGGTGGTCACGACGTGGCCCGATTCAGGTTGCCCACAGCGGGAACGGGGCGCGCGACGATCCGGTGTGGGCGGGCCAGGGGAGGGGTTTGCTCCGAACCACCAAAGGCCGAAAGGCCTGGATGTTGCCACTGTCGCAGTTGGAGGGGCTCTGCTCCTCCAAGCCACCCCGCCAGGTGCTTGGAGCACCTGGACCGCAATCTTCTGGTGCCGGGCGCGGCGGATGGAACGCGCCCACCAAGCGCGCGTCGCGCGCAAGAGCGGCTTTCTGCGTCGTTCGGCCGGTGGCGCACCGCACCCGATCGGCGGGGCCCCTCCTCAACGCCCAAACGCAGCCCACGCCGTGCTGACGCGCCGGTCGCCCTCGTCACCCCAGGCTGTCCTTCAGCGCTTCGATCACCTCACTCAGCCGTACGCCATCCGCGCGGGCGGCGAAGGTCAGTGCCATGCGGTGCCGCAGCACGGGTTCAGCCAGCGCGATCACGTCGTCCACGCTGGGGGCGAGCCGCCCGTCGAGCAGCGCGCGGGCGCGGGTGGCGAGCATCAGCGCCTGTGCCGCGCGGGGGCCGGGCCCCCAGGCGAGATGCTTGCTGACCGCGTCCAGCGTGCTGGTTTCCGGCCGCGCGCCGCGCACCAGCTTCAGGATCGCCTCCAGCACCTGCTCGCCCACCGGGATGCGGCGGATCAGGGCCTGGGCGGCCATCAGCTCCTGGGCCGTCATGGCCTGGACCGGCTTCGCGTCCTTCGCGCCGGTGGTGGCCAGCAGCATGGCGCGCTCGGCCGCCTCGTCCGGATAGCCGACCTCGACCTCCAGCAGGAAGCGGTCGAGCTGCGCCTCGGGCAGGGGGTAGGTGCCTTCCTGCTCGATCGGGTTCTGGGTGGCCAGCACATGGAAGGGGGCGGGCAGGGGGTGCAACTCGCCGCCGATCGCCACGCGATGTTCCTGCATGGCCTGCAGCAGCGCCGACTGCGTGCGGGGGGAGGCGCGGTTGATCTCGTCCGCCATCAGCAGCTGGCAGAAGATCGGGCCCTTGATGAAGCGAAAGGCACGATGGCCGTGCGCATCCTCCTCCAATACCTCCGACCCCAGGATGTCGGCCGGCATCAGGTCCGGGGTGAACTGCACGCGGCGCGGATCGAGGCCCAGCACGGTGCCGAGCGTGTCCACCAACTTCGTCTTGCCGAGTCCCGGCACGCCCACCAGCAGCACGTGCCCGCCCGAGAGCAGCGTGATCAGCACGCGCTCGATCACCTGCTCCTGCCCGAAGATCACGCGGCCCACGGCTTCCCGCACCCGGGTCAGGCGCGCACCGAGCGCCTCGACCTCCGCGACCAGAACGGCGGGGTCCTGTGTCGTCTCGGCCACTTCACTCATGCAGGCTGGGCTCCCTATATGACGGGGGCGGAGGCGCGCGGCCGAAGCCACCCCTGATGGATTAGCTCGCATCGGCCACGCTGAGTGCAAGGGCGACGAAATGCAATGACCGTCCATGGCATGGAAAAGATGACCGGCGCCACGCCGCCAGGCACCGCCTGCATTCCCGCACCCGGAACGGTCCTGGCCCGGGCCAGGACGGAATGCGGCGACTATGCGATCCGCATCGGGCGCGACGGCACCTGGTACTACCGGGGCAGCGCCATCCAGCGGAAGCCGCTGGTCTGCCTCTTCGCCTCGATCCTGAAGCGCGGGGAGGATGGGGGATACTGGCTGGAAACCCCTGTCGAACGCGGCCGGATCGAGGTCGAGGACGCGCCTTTCGTCGCCGTCGAGCTGTTCTGGCGCGATTGCGACTGCGGCTGCGCGACGCCCCGGCAATGCCTGACCTTCCGCACCAACCTCGATGAGATGGTCACCGCCGATTCGGCGCATCCCATCCGCGTCGCGATCTGCCCCGTGACGCGGGAGCCGCGCCCCTACATCACCGTCCGCCCCGGGCTCGAGGCGCGGATCAGCCGCGCGGTCTTCTATGAACTGGTCGCGCTCGCCGAGCCCGAGGTGGTGGACGGACGCCGGCTCCTCGGCGTCTGGAGCGAGGGCATCTTCTTTCCGATCGACGAGGTGTCCGATCTCGACCTGGCGGCGGATTGAATGAGCACGACAGCGTTGCGGCTTGATCCGATGTCGTTGCGCGCGCGGCTCGCCGACCCCGATGCCATTCCCCGCGACCGGCCCTCGCCGGAGGACGACCTGGAGCGTGTCGCCCGCACCGGCGGGCGGGTCGTATCCGCCGCGGTGCTGGTCCCGCTCGTCATCCGCGACGAGCCCACGGTGCTGCTGACGTTGCGGTCGTCGCGGCTGAACGCGCATGCCGGGCAGGTCGCGTTTCCGGGCGGCCGCGCCGAGGCCGGCGAGACGCCCGAGCAGACCGCGCTGCGCGAGGCTTCGGAGGAAGTCGGGCTCGACCCGACCTTTCCCGAATTGCTGGGCCGGCTGCCGCCGCTGCTGACCGGCACGGGCTTCCTGGTCACGCCGGTGGTCGCCCTGCTGCGCCCGCCCTTCGCGTTGCGCAGCGACCCGGCCGAGGTGGAGGAAGCCTTCGAATACCCGCTGTCGCGCCTGCTCGACCCCGCCGCGCCGGAGCGGCGCCAGCAGGAATTCCGCGGCCGGATGCGCGAATTCTGGGTCTGGCCGCATGAGCGCCACTACATCTGGGGCGCCACGGCCTCGATGCTGGTGACGCTGTCCTCGGTGCTGCGGGCCGCCGGCTGAACGCGCCGCCGGCGGTCCCGCCGGCGCCCCTTCTGTCGGCCTCCGGTTCCAAGGCATGGCTGGATGTCCCACCTCGCCTCGCGCCGTGTTGCGCCCATGTTGCCCCGCCGCCAGCTATGCTGGGCGACACAGGAGACGACGACACCCATGGCCAACAGCATCAGCGCCGAGCGGCGCCTGCTCGGTGACGACTTCGCCGTCGTCGCGCCGAGCCACTACCCCGTGCTGGGCGACCTGCCCGCCGAGGAGGTTCTCGCCCTGGCGCGCAGCCTGCGCGAGCATCGCGACCGGCTGCGCGGCATGGTCCACGCCAATCGCCGCGCGCGGCGCGGCAAGGGCGAGCCGCGCGCGGCGGCAGGCAACGACGTCGCGCTCGCGCGCCGCAAGCAGGTCTTCGCCGCGGCGCTGAAGCGGGTGAATCATCGGCTCGACGTGCTGCATGGGCAGGCACGGCGCGTCTGGCACGCCGCGGCGCTGCGCGACGCCCTGGCGCGCAAGCGCGCGACCAAGGCGCCGCATCCCGGCACGGGCGAGACAGCGACGGACGGCATGCTGGCCAAGCCGTCCCGCAAGCGGACCGTGCGCACCGACCCGCGCGAGATCGGTCGCGTATCGCAATTCGTGAAGAACGCGCAGGCGAAGAAGGACCGGCGCTGACGCGATCGGGGAAACGCGCCGGTCCTGGGGCGCGAAGATCGGGCGACAATGGGCCGGGGCAGGGCGTTGCCCCATTCGCGCGAAGGTGAGAGCGGGGAGAGGCAGAACCCCTCCCTCACCCAACCGCCGGGGCTTCTATCTCGGCGCCGATGGCGCGCCGCGGCCCGCCGGCCCCCCGCGACCTCTTCTTCATCTGGCCTTGAGAGGCATGGCGCGATATTCCCGAGGGTAATCAAGTCCACCGGGAGAAACCGTATCCAATGATTGCCCGTCGTACTGCTTTCCTCGCTGCCGGTGGCCTGCTTGCCGCCCCGGCGGTCCACGCCCAGGGCGCATGGCCGAACAAGCCCGTCCGCATCATCGTGCCCTGGCCGCCGGGCGGCTCGACCGATGTGCTGGTCCGGCTTTACGCCGAATTGCTGCAGCCGATCCTCGGCCAGACCTTCGTGGTCGAGAACCGCGCCGGGGCCGGTGGGAACATCGGCATCGACGCCACCGCCAAGGCGGCGCCGGATGGCTACACCATGGGCATCGCCTCCGTGGGCCACCTCGCGATCAACCCCTATCTCTATGCCCGCCTGCCCTATGACCCGGCCAAGGACCTGATGCCGGTCGGCGTGGCCTGGGACCTGCCGAACGTCGCCGTCGTCGCCAGCCAGCACAATCCGGCGCGGGATCTGCAGGCCTTCATCGCCTGGGCCAAGGCCAAGAATGGCGGCATTTCCTATGGCTCGCCGGGCGTGGGCACGACGCCGCACCTCTCCGGCGCGCTGTTCTGCGCGCGCACCGGCATCGAGGGCACCCATGTGCCCTTCCGCGGCGCGGCGCAGACCATCCCGGCCATGCTGTCGGGGGATCTCGATTTCGCGCTGGACAACCTCGCTTCCTATGTCCCGGTGATTCAGGAAGGTCGGATGCGGGCCTTCGCCGTCACCTCGGCGGAACGCTGGCCGACCATGCGGGACGTGCCGACCATGGCCGAGGCCGGGGTGCCGAACTTCGTCATCTCTTCCTGGCAGGGCTTCGTCTTCCCCACGGGCGCGCCGCGCGCGGTGATCGACAAGCTCAGCGGCGCGCTGCGGCGCGTCTCCGGCGAACCATCGGTGCAGGAGCGCTTCCTGCGCGTCGGCGCGCAGGCGACCTGGAGCTCGCCGGATGACATGGCCGCCCGGGCGGAACGCGAAAAGCCGATGTGGCAGGAAGCCGTGCGGGTGTCGGGCGCACGCGTCGAGTAGGAGCCCACGACGGGATGGAGAGGGGCGCGGCTCCTCTCCGACCCTCGCGACGCCAAAGGCTCGGGGCCTTTGGAGGTCGTCACCTGCCGCACGGCACGACAGGCGGGACATGGCCGCGCAACGGCCTTCCTGGTCGGTTCTTGATGTCATCGGCCCCGTATCCTGTGGGGCCCCGTTCGATCACGTGGCAGGAGGTCGAATGGCCTGCTCCCTTTCTCACGGACGGCTGAGCGGGCATAACGCGCGGCGCATGTCCGCCCCCGATCTCACCGCGCCGGGCGCCCGCCGGGCCGCCTGGCTGAATTCGCTCTTCGTGGACCATGCCCTGCTGCGCCTCGGCTGGCGCAACTGGGGTGTGGTTGAGAGCGGGCGGCTGTACCGGTCCAACCACCCGACGCCGTGGCAGCTCGAACGGGCGGTGCGCCGCCATGGCATCCGCACCGTGATCAACCTGCGGGGCCAGCGTGAGAGCTGCGGATCGGACGCGCTGGGGCGGGAAGCCGCGCGGGAACTGGGCCTGGAGCACATCGACGCGCCGCTCGAAAGCCGCGGCGCCCCGCACAAGGACCGTGTGCTGCGCCTCGCGGGCATCTATGCGCGGATGCAGGAGCCGGCGCTGATCCATTGCAAGTCGGGCGCGGACCGCACGGGCCTCGCGGCGGGGATCTGGCTGCTGGTGCAGGGCCGCCCGGTGGATGAGGCGCTGCGCCAGCTCTCCCTGCGCCATGGCCATGTCGCGGCGGCACGGACCGGCATCCTGGATGCCTTCTTCCAGGCCTATGCGGCGTTCCAGAAGGCAGAGGGGCCGAAGCCCTTCCTTGACTGGGTGCGCGACGATTATTCCGAGGACGCGCTGCGCGCGAGCTTCCACAGCACCCCCTGGGCCGACCGGCTGGTCGATGGGGTCCTGCGTCGCGAGTGATCCCGGTCGCGCCGGGGCACCCCGCGGGGTGAAGGGCGGGGCGCGAAACGGGACCGTCGACGGGTCGGCGCCTATCGCAGGAAGTCGAGCAGCAACCTCACCGTCTCCGCGGGCCGTTCCTGCTGCACCCAATGCCCGGCACCGGGGACCAGGTGCGTCCCGCGCCAATCCGCGCAGGCTGTGGTCTCCATGGTGCGCAGCGCACCCGGCGCCTGCTGGACGCCCCAGTCGCGCGCGCCGCCGATGAAGGTGGCCGGCACCGCGATGCGGGCGCCGGCGAAGGCCTCCATTTCCATGTTCGTGCCGGTGAAGCGCGTGCGGTACCAGTTCAACCCGCCCTGGAAGCCGGTGCGGGCATATTCCCGCGCGTAGACGGCCATCTCCGCCTCGCTCATCCAGCCGCAGGCGGCGATCTGGGCGGGTGATGGCATTTCGTGCGCCACGGTCTGCGGCATGGTCTCGGCCAAGTCCATCACATAGTAGGTCGGCAGCTTCGCGAGTTCCCCCGCTGTCCAGCCACCCAGGGGGAAGACGTCGTTGCCCGCCCAGTCACCCGATTTCTGGTGGTAATAGGCGCGGAAGAAGGCGGGCAGCCCCTGCGGCGCGGCAATCAGGTCGCCATTGGCCGGACGCGTCGCATAGTACCAGTGGTAGTGCTTGCGCGGCCGGGGCAGGGCCGCGAGCTCCGCCGCAATGTCGCGTGCCGGGGCCTGCAGCGCGGCGCCGATCGCCGGCGGGCCGGCGAAGGGGGCGCTCATCAGCGCGACGCGGCGGAACACATCCGGCCGCACCAGCGCGCAATGCGCCGCGACCGGCGAGCCGAAATCATGCCCGATTACCGCATGCACCGGGCCGATCCCGAGCACGCCGAGCAGCGCGAGCTGGTCCCGGATCAGGTTCAGCAGCGCGAAGGGCCGCAGATCGGCGTCATAGGCAGCATCCCAGCCCGTGGTGCGGCCATAGCCGCGCTGGTCGGGCGCGATGACGTGGAAGCCGGCCTCGGCCAGCGGCAGCATCGCGCGGCGCCAGGAAAAGGCCAGTTCGGGAAAGCCGTGCAACAGCAGCAGGACGGGCCGTCCCGCCTCGCCGGCTTCGAGCAGATGCATCGTCAGCCCGTTGACGCCGGGCACCAGGCGGGCGCGGATGCCGGCGGGCAGCAGGGCGGTGTCGAGCGGGTCCATGGCGTCCTCCTTGATCTTGGCGCCCATCCGGCCCGCGATGGGCGCGGCGATCAAGCCCCCCGTCCCGGCCGCAGCTGTGCCGCAGGTCACGCCATCGCGCACGGCCCGGCCGCATCGGCCGCAGGCGCCACAATCATGGCTTGCGGAGAGCGTTCCGGGCCGCGATCATTGGCTGCCTACAATACGGAGGATCGGTGATGTTTTCGAGACGGACCCTGGCCGGCGCGGCTGTGATTCTGGCCTTGGGGGCCGGCGGTCTGGCCGCACAGAACTACAATATGCCGCCCTCCTTCGGGACGGCGAATCTGCGCTTCAACTTCGCGCCGGATCCCTTCGTGGTGAACGTGACGGCCGGCGGCACCATCCCCGCCGAGCGCCTCGGCGGCCCCAACTGCGTGGGCTCCATCGCCCAGGCGCCGGATGTGCGGCTGAACTACCAGGCCGGCGGCGGGCTGCCGCTCTATATCGGGGCGCGCTCGCGCTATGACGTGACGCTGGTGGTGAACCTGCCCAACGGGCAGTGGGTCTGCAACGACGACTTCCAGGGCACTGATCCCGGCGTCGTCCTGCGCCAGCCCATGTCCGGCCAGTACGACATCTGGGTCGGCAGCTACGACCGCGGGCGCGGCATCCCGACGCAGGTCTTCTTCTCCGAAATCCCGCCGCGCTGATCGTGGCGGCTGCGCGGGGCAGGCGGCGATGCCGCCCCGCGCGGATGGTCAGCGCGCCGCGCCGTTGGGCGGCCGGTCGGCCGAGGCCTCGCCGAGCGAGAGCATCAGCCGGTTCGCCCAGTTGAAGAAGGACGCGGCCTGGATGATGTCGCTGATGGCGAGGTCATCCATGCCCGCCGCGCGCAGCCGCGTCACATGCTCCGGCCCGAAGGTCATCGGGATGGCGGTCAGCGCGACGGCAGCCGCGACGACGGCGTTCCAGCGTTCGCCGATATCCGTGCCGACGCCTTCGGCGAGCAGCTTGTCCACATCCGCCTCGCGCTTCGCATAGGTCGCGGCGAAGCGGGCATGGACCGAGCAGCAGTAGATGCAGCCATTGAAGCGCGACACCGCCGCGGCGGCGAGTTCCCGGTCCGCGCGCGGCGCGCCGGCCGTCGGGTTGTAGAAGATGTCCTTGTCGGTGCGCGTGCGGTGCTCGAGCGCATCCGGGTCGCGCGCCAGCAGGCGGAAGTACTCGGACTTCGCCCGCGCCGCGTCGATCAGCGCGGCGATGTGGTGCGGCGTGAGCTCCGCTTCCGACAACGGCTCCACGAAGGGCTCCCAGCCGATCTGGGCGCGGGTGAAAACGTTGGGCACGGGGGAAGGCGCTGCGGTGTCGGGCATGGCGCGGGTCCTCAGGGCGTCGCGGCCAGCACGCGCAGGCCGGCGATGACGCGGATCTGGAAGGCGAGGAAGGAGACGAGCTGCGACAGCGAGACGATGGTGTCGTTGCTCCAGCCCGCTGCCATCAGCGGGGCGAAGCGTTCCGCCGCGGCGTCGCGCGGATGGAAGACGAGATAGTGGGTATGCGCGAAACCGGCGACCAGCTTTGGGCCCAGCGCCTCGGCCACAGCCGGCGAGAGGGCGAAGGACGGCGCGGGCGTGTCCTCGACGCTGAGCGGCCCGGGCGGGTAGCTGCCTTTGGGGCCTTCGGCCAGCGTCTCCTCGACGGCCTTGGCAACCGCTTCGGCCAGCGCGACGCCGCCGTGTTCGAGCAGGCCTGTGCGGTAGAAGCCGGCCGTCGGCTCCACGCGATGCAGGCCGGCGACATAGGCGGCGACGGCGAAGCGCTCCGCGATGCTGAAGTCGCCCGGTTCGGCCGGGGTCAGCAGTACCTCATAGCTCTTCTGCGCATGGGTCCGCGCGACCTTGCGGCCGTCGCGCACCGCATCCAGCGGCGAGCCCGGCGTGACGCCGACCAGCGTGTCGATCACATCCATCGGTTCTTGATTCCTTGTCGTCAGGCGGCGCGCGCCGCCGTGGCGGCTTCGCGCGTCCAGCCGAAAGCGGGCGCGACGCCTTCCGCCACGAGTTCGATCGAGCGCAGCACGAAGGGATGCGGCGGGTCGATGGAATGCACCTGCACCGCGAGCTCGGTGGCGCGGTCCATGACGCGGTCGGCCTTCAGCGAGGCGACCACCTCCTCGACCGTGCCGAGATGCACGTCCTGGCGGCGGATGACCTCCTCGGTGGAGCGCGGCGCATCGGGCACGCGGCCGAGCGAGACCAGGCGCTTGTGGTAGCGCTGCAGGCCGATCTCGGCGAAGCGCATGGCGTCGTCGCGCCGATCGGCGGCGAAGACCGAGCGCGAGGCGAGGATGCGGGGCGCGACGCCCTTGGGCAACGCCTCGAGATAGGCATCGACCATCGGGTCCTGGATGTCGGCGAGCGTCGCGTCGGGGGCTTCCTTCGTGCGCGGCTGGGTGCGCGAGAGCAGCAGCCCCATGCCGAGCTTGCCGGCCGTGCGGGAGCCATCGACCGAGAAGGTCGCGTACCACATCCTGTCGAGCAGCGCCGGATGCGAAGGATAGACGTGATCCCCGCCCTTCAGCGCGTCCCCACGCAGCGCGCCGAGCAGCTCGTCGAGTTTTTCGGCGAAGACGGTGCGGCGGTCGGCATCCTTCAGCCCGAAGGCGGCGAAGGCTTCCGGATTGCCGCCCGAGCCGACGCCGAGTTCCAGGCGCCCGTTCGAGATCAGGTCGAGGACGATCGCGTCCTCCGCGACGCGGATCGGCATTTCCATCGGCAGGGTGACGATGCCGGTGGCCAGGCGGATGCGCGAGGTCAGCGCCGCGGCCTGGGCCAGCAGCACGAAGGGGGAGGGCAGCCCGCCTTCGAATTCGTGGAAATGGTGTTGCGCCACCCAGGCACTGTCGAAGCCCTGCGCCTCGGCATGGCGGATCTGGGCGAGGGCGCAGCGGTAGCGTTCCGCCGCACTTCCCTCATCGAGCACTCGGGTGAAGAAGCCGAGCTTCATGGCGCTGCCTTTCCTGCTGCGCCTGCGCTGCCGGGAATGGCCGCGATCAGGTCGCGCGTATAGTCATTGGCCGGGTTGTGGAACACCGTCTCGACCGGCCCGGATTCCACCACCTTGCCGGAGCGCATCACGGAGACGGTGTCGGCGATCAGCCGCACCACGGCAAGGTCGTGCGAGACGAAGACATAGGTGAGGCCCAGTTCCCGCTGCAACTCGTCGAGGAGTTCCAGGATACGGGCCTGCACGGTTACGTCCAGCGCCGAGACGGCCTCATCCAGCACCACCACGCGGGGCTTCAGCACCAGGGCGCGGGCGATGGCCACGCGTTGGCGTTGGCCGCCCGACAGGGCGGCGGGCGGGCGGGTGAGCACGGAATCGGGCAGGCCGACGCGTTCGATCATGCCGCGGACGCGGTTCTCGCGTTCGATCCGACTGACGGAATCGAAGTTCCACAGCGGCTCCTCGACGATCTGGCCGATGGTCTGGCGCGGATCGAGCGAGGCGAAGGGGTTCTGGAAGACGAGCTGCACCTTGCGGCGGAACTGGCGGAGCTGTTCGCCCGAAAGCTGCGCGACATCGGTGCCGCCGACCTCGACCGTGCCCGAGGTGGGTCGCAGGAAGCCGGCGATGCAGCGCGCCGTCGTGGTCTTGCCCGAGCCGGATTCACCGACCAGGGCATGGGTGGTGCCGGCGCGGACTTCGAAATTCACGTCGTCGGCGGCGCGGAAGACGCGGTTGCGCTCACCGGCCATCGGATAGAGCTGGGTCAGCCCCGCGACCTTCAGCATGGTGCCGGCGGTGGGCGGGACCATGGGCCGCGCCCGGGGCGTGGCGAGCGATGGCGCATCGGCCAGGAGCTGGCGCGCATACTCGCTCTTCGGCGCGGCGAGCACCTCGCGAACCGGCCCGGCTTCCTGGATGCGGCCCTGGCGCAGCACCACGACACGGTCGGCGCGGTCCGCCGCGACGCCGAGATCGTGCGTCACCAGCAGGACCGCGGTGCCGTATTCCCGGCGGAGATCGTCGAGCAGATCCAGCACGCGCCGCTGCACAGTCACGTCGAGTGCCGAGGTCGGCTCGTCGGCGACGATCAGCCCCGGACGCAGCGCGACGGCGATGGCGATCAGCACCCGCTGGCGCATGCCGCCCGAAAGCTGGTGCGGGTATTGCCGCGCGCGCATCTCGGCCGGTTCCAGGCCGACGCGGGTCAGCAGTTCCAGCACGCGGGCGCGGATGCGGCCGCGGTCGCGCTCGCCATGGATCTGCAGGATCTCGGCGATCTGCGACCCGATGGTGCGCACCGGGTTCAGCGAGGTGGTGGGGTCCTGCGGGATCAGGCTGATGCGCGCGCCGCGCAGTGCCGCGAGCTTGCGTTCCGGCCAATGCGCGATGTCGGTGCCGTCGAGGCGGATCGACCCGCTCTCGATCGCGCCATTGGCCGGCAGCAGGCCGAGCACCGCCTGGGCCGTGGTCGTCTTGCCCGAGCCGGATTCGCCGACCAGGGCCAGCACCTCGCCAGGCGCCACGGTGAAGGACACGCCCTCCACCACGCGGCGCGGGGTACCGCCGCTGACATAGCGGATGGCGAGGTCTTCCACCGCCAGCAGCGGCGCGCTGGTGTTGGTGACAGGTGCGGGCGAAAGGCGCGCGGCGAGGTCCATGTTCATGTCCGGCGGGCCCCCAGGCTGCGGCTGATGCGCTCGGCCGAGAGCACCACCAGCACCACGACGACGCCCGGCGCGCAGGTGAGCCACCAGGCGGAGGCGAGGAAGTCGCGCCCCTCGGCGATCAGCAGCCCCCATTCGGGCGTGGGCGGCGGCGCGCCGTAGCCGAGGAAGCCGAGCGTCGCCAGCGCCAGGATCGCCGAACCGAATTGCAGCGCGGCGAGGGCCAGCACCGAGGTCAGCGCGTTCGGCAGCACGTGTCGCCACAGCACGGCAAGGAAGCGCCCGCCGGAGCCGAAGGCGGCCTCGACATATTCCGCGCGGCGCACGCGCATGACTTCCGTGCGCGACAGCCGCGCGAAATGCGCGACCGACACGAAGCCGACGGCGATCGCCGCGTTGATCGACCCGAAGCCGAGCAGGATGATCACCGAGAGCGACAGCAGCAGCGAGGGAATGGCGAGCAGCGTATCGACCAGGCGCATGACCGCCGCATCGACCAGCCCGCCGCGCGCGCCCGCGATCAGGCCAAGCAGCGTGCCGAAGCTAAGCCCCACCGTGACGGCGAGGAAGGCGCCCACCAGCGACTGCCGGGCGCCATGGACGACGCGCGCATACATGTCGCGCCCAAGGCCATCCGTGCCCAGCCAGTGCGCCGCGCTCGGTTCGGCGAGCTGGCTGCCGGAGATGCCCTGCAGCGGGCTCTGCCAGGCAAACAGGCCGGGTGCGATGGCCCAGGCCATCACCAGGGCGATCATGCCCCAGGCAAGGATCAGTCCGATGGGCGGCAGGCGCAGGGCCCGCGCGCCGCGCAGGGACAGCGTCGCGCCGCTCATGTCGCGCTCACCGCGCGAGACAGGCGTGGATCGAGCAGGGGCATCAGCAGGTCCACCGCAAGGCTGATGGTCACGAAGGCGGCCGCCGACAGCACGACGATGGCCTGGAGCACCGCGACATCCTGGTTGGCGACGGCCTGCTGCGTCATGCCACCCAGCCCGCCGAGACCGAAGACCGTCTCGGTGACGACGGCACCGCCGAGGAGCTCACCGAACAGCACGCCGGCCATGGTCAAGGTCGCCGGCAGCGCGTTGCGCACCACATGGCGCCACAGCACCCATTGGTGCCGCGCGCCCTTCGCCCTCGCGACGGCGACGAAGGGTTCGCCGAACACCGCATCGATGTTGCGGATCAGCACCTGGGCCAGCGGTGCCGAGATCGGGATCGCCAGGGTGAAGACGGGCAGAATCAGTTCCTCCCAGGGCTCGGGCGCGATGACCGAGACCAGGCCGAGCTGGAAGGAAAACACCTGGATCAGCATGATGCCGAGCCAGAAGACCGGCACCGCGACGAAGAGCGAGGGCATCGACCGCGCGAAGGCGCGCACCCAGCCGAAACCCTCGATCTGGCTGAGCAGGGCGAGCAGCACCGCGAGCGAGCAGGCCGCCGCCAGCGCGAACCAGGCGAGCCAGAGCGTCGAGGGCAGGTTCTCGGTCAGCAGTTGCGACACCGGCACGCCGGAGCGGATGGAATAGCCGAAATCCCCCCGCAGGAAATTGCCGAGCGTATGCAGGTACTGCTCCCACAGCGGCGCATCGGCGCCATAGGCGACGCGCAGCTCGGCGATCTGGTCCGCGGTCAGCCCCATCTCGGAGCCAAGGAACTTGATCAGCACGGCATCGCCCGGCAGCGCCTGCAACAGCACGAAGGCGACCGTGAAGGCGGCGAGCAGGACGAGCAGCGCCTGGGCGATGCGCTGCGCGAGGTGGCGGGTCATCGCGCCGCGAGCCAGGCGCCGTAGAAGGACGGGCGGCCCACCGCCTCGAAACCGAAGCCGTGCACGCGCGGGGCGGCGGCGAAGACCTGCGGTTCCTCGAACAGGGGAATGACATAGGCCTTGTCGAGGATGTAGCGCTGCACGTCCCCGGTCAGCGACAGCCGCTTCGCGGGATCGGTCTCCGCGGCGATCGCCTCCAGCAGCGCGTTGAGCTCGGCATCCTGGAAGTTCTGCACGCGCTGGCTCACGCCGCCTTTCTGGAGGAGCACGTTGCGCGTGGTGGGGTAGTAGTTGGATCGGATCACGTCCGGATCGGCGCGGCCGACCATGGCCGGCGCGACCGGGGTCTTGGCGGGATCGAGGCTGTCCACGGTGCGCGAGCCGAGATCCCCCGCCAGCACGTTCAGCTTGACGCCCACCCGCGCCCATTGCTGGGCGACGAGCTGCAGCGTGTCCTTGTTGCGCGGCTGCGGCGGGGACTCATAGGCGGTGAGCACCAGTTCCTGCCCGTCCTTCGCCCGCACGCCGCCGGCGCCGAGCGTCCAGCCGGCCTCGTCGAACAGGCGGGCGGAGAGCGCCGGGTCGAAGGCCAGCATGCTGGACAGATTGACATAGCCCTGCGCCGTGGAAGCGATGACCGAGGTCGCCTGCGGATAGTTCGCCGAGAACAGCGTGCTCACCACCTCCGCCGCATTGGTCGCGTGCAGCAGGGCGCGGCGGACGCGGATATCGGCGACCAGGGGATTGTCCGGGCGGAAGGCGATGGAATTGTTCACGCCGCGCGTCGAGGGCGCGAAGATCTGGAAGCCGCGGGACTTCACCCGCTCCTCGTCATAGGCCTGGACCTGGCGGATGACATGCGCCTGGCCGGCGAGCAGGCCGCCGATGCGCACGCTGTCCTCGCCGGTGACGATGATGCGGATGGAATCAAGCAGCGCCCGGCCCTGGTGCGGGTGCTTCGCCGGCCCCCAGTTATAGCCCTGCCGCGCATTCAGCACGAGTTCACGCCCCAGGACCTGGCGCGCCACGGTGAAGGGGCCGGAGCCGATGATCTTCGTCGCATCGCCCATCTGGTCATAGGGCAGGGCGAGGGTGCGCAGCGACACCAGCCCCCCGCCGATCACCGAGGTCCCCTGGAGGAAGCCCGGGGACGGCGCCTTGAACAGGAAGCGCACGGTCAGCGGGTCGATCACCTCGCTGCGGTCGTAGTTGGTGATGACCTCGGACACCGGCTGGCGCAGCTCGCGGTTACCGAGCCCGAAGGTGTCGTAGTTCTTCGCCACCGCCGCCGCATCGACCGGCGTGCCGTCGGAGAAGGTCACGCCGGGACGGATCTTGAAGACGTATTCGGTGGCCGTCGCGTTGACCGTCCAGCTTTCCGCGATCCAGGGCTCGATCTCAAGCGTCTGGGGGTTCTGGTAGGTCAGCTTGTCGGTGATCTGATTGAGCACGCCGCTGTTCGGATAGAAGCCACCGGCCGGCGGGTAGAGGTTCGTGTAGGTCTGCTGCTCCAGATAGATCAGCGTGCCGCCGCGCACGGGCGTGCCCTGGGCGGATGCCTCGCGGGGCAGGCCGAGCACGGGCAGCAGCGCGGGGGCGGCAAGGAGAGAGCGGCGGGTGGTGCTCATGGAAGGCTCCTCGATCAGCGGGCCGGGAACACGCCGCAGCGTAAGGCCCCGAAAACGGCGAATTCAACGAAAAGACGATAATTTCCTACAGAAATTGGCCGACGCAGACGGACTTGCTCCATCTTTTCGTCATCCTGGAAGATCATCGCCCAAATCTGAGGCATTGGGAGAAACGGCGCCTCACCGGGCTGCCAGCCAGGCGCCGTAGAAGGAGGGCCGCCCCACCGCCTCGAACCCCATGCCGCGCAGGCGGGGGGACCCGGCGAAGACCTGCGGCTCCTCGAAGAGCGGGATGACATAGGCCTGCTCGATCAGGTGGCGCTGCGCATCGCCGGTCAGCGCCAGGCGCTTTGCCGCATCGGGTTCGGAGGCGATGGCGTCCAGCAGGGCATTCAGCGCGGGATCGCTGAAACTCTGCACGCGCCGGCTGACGCCGCCCGTCTGCAGCAGCATGTTGCGCGTGGTGGGGTAGTAGTTGCTGCGGATCACGTCCGGATCGGCGCGGCCCACCATCGCCGGCGAGACCGGCGTTTTCAGCGGATCGAGGCTGTCCACCGCGCGCGAGCCCAGATCGCCCGCCATGACCGACAGTTTCACGCCGAGCCTCGCCCATTGCTGGGCGACGAGTTGCATCGTGTCCTTGCTGCGCGCGTAGTTGGGGCTCTCATAGGCGGCGAGTGCCAGTTCCTGCCCATCCTTCGCGCGCACACCGCTGGGGCCGGCGGTCCAGCCGGCCTCATCCAGCAGCCGTGCAGCGAGCGCGGGATCGAAGGCCAGCCGGTCGGACAGGTTCACATGACCCTGCGCCGTCGCGGCAATGACCGAGGTCGCGCGCGGGTAGTTGGGCGAGAACAGCGTATCGACCACCTCCTGCGCATTGGTCCCGTGCAGCAGGGCGCGGCGGACGCGGATGTCGGCCACCAGCGGGCTGTCCGGGCGGAAGGTGATGGAGTTGTTCACCCCCCGCGTCGGCGGCGCATAGACCTGAAAGCCGCGTCCCTGGATGCGGTTCTCGTCGAAGGCCGGGATCTGGCGGGCGATATGCGCCTGGCCGGAAAGCAGCGCGCCCACGCGCACGCTGTCCTCGCCATTGACGATGATGCGGATGGTGTCGAGCAGCGCGCGGCCCTGGTGCGGGTGGGTCTTCGGCCCCCAGGCGTAGTCGCGCCGCGCATTCAGCACGAGCTCGCGCCCCAGCACCTGGCGGCCGACCACGAAGGGGCCGGAGCCGATGATCTTCGTCGCATCGCCCATCTGGTCGAAGGGCAGCGCCAGCGTCGCCGGGGAGACGAGGCCCGAGCCGATCACCGAGGTCCCCTGGAGGAAGCCCGGGGATGGCGCCTTGAACAGGAAGCGCACGGTCAGCGGGTCGATCACCTCGCTGCGGTCGTAATTGGTGATGACCTCGGAGACGGAGTGGCGCAGTTCGCGATTGCCCCGGCCATAGGTGTCGTAATTCTTCGCGACCGCCGCGGCGTCCAGCGGCGAGCCATCGGAAAACGTCACGCCAGGGCGCAGCCTGAACACGTATTCCGTGGCGTCGGCGTTGATCGTCCAGCTCTCGGCGATCCAGGGTTCGATCGCGAGCGTCTGGGGGTTCTGCCAGGTCAGCTTGTCGGTGATCTGGTTCAGCACGCCGCCGGCGGGATAGTGGCCGCCCGCCGGGGGATAGAGGTTCGAATAGCTCTGCTGTTCCAGATAGATCAGCGTACCGCCGCGAACCGGCGCGCCTTGCGCGGCGGCCTCATGCGACAGCCCGAGGCCCGGCAGCAGGGCTGGAGCAGCGAGAAAGGTACGACGGGAAAGAGACATGAATGCTCCTGGGGCGCGCGATGCGAACACCCCAGGCTAGGAAGCGGCCGGGCCATTTCGCAATCGCGAAATAGCCAATTGTCAGTATTATTCAATGGGTTGGGCGAAGTTTGCCCAAATTCCGACCGGATGGCGATGAGTTTGCTTAAACTATTACCAAAGAGAATAAGTATCTCTTTGGCCGTCAGTCGAAAGGCTGACTCGTCACGTCCACCCGTTCCTCCGACCGCCACAGCGAGAAGGCGAAGCCCGCCACCACCGTGCCGTTCCATTCGCTGCGGTAGAGCGGGCTGCCGGCATTCGACGACCCCGAAAAGTTCTCGATCCGCCCGCCGACCACGATGGAGATGCGTTCGCTGAGCGGCAGGCGGTAGGAGACCGTCAGTCGCGCGCCGACATAGCCCGGCTGCGCGTCATAGGCCTCGCGGCCCGGCCGGGCGTATTGCGGTTCGACATCGTAGAAATAGCTGGTGTAGCGGTCCGTCCCGAACAGCACGCCCGCCGCCACGCGCAGTCGCGCGAAGCGGGAGAAGAGGTGCATGTGCTCATAGGCAATGTCGGGCGCGAAGGTGATGCCGCGGAAGGAGACCGAGGTCCAATCGGTCGAGAACACGGCGCGCACCGGCGTGTCGAGCACGATGCGCGAGGGCGAGTCCTCGTCCTCTCCGCGCCAGAGGATGAAGCGGAGGTTGGGCCCGATCTCGCCGAGCCAGTCGAGGTCCGGCATGCCCTCGCGCGCCGTGATGTCGCCCGAGGCGGCGTTCACCCCGCCCGAGGCACTGACCGAGAGCTCGATGCCATCGGCAAGGTTGGCGCGCGCCCGCATGCCGGAATCATCCGACCGGAACACGTTTCCGCGATAGATCAGATAGGGCACCGCCAGCCCCCGCCACTGATTCTGGCTCGATGCCGGATAGGCCGGGATGCTGCCTCCGCCGCCGGCGATGCCGACTTCGAAGACCGGGAGTTGCTGGGCCTGTGCCGGCAGGGCGGCAGCGGCGAGGAGGAGCAGGGAGGCGAGGCGGCGGATCATGATCGTTCCGCCAGCATGAGCACATTCGGCAGGGGCGTGCCAGCCCAGCAGGGCTGCACGGCAACGGCGTAACCTGCCGCGGCGAAGGGCCTGGCCAGTTCGTCGATCGCCCGGGGTGCGAGGGACCCGGCGAGGCCACGATCGGCCCCCAGCAGGCGGCGGAGATGTTCCATCGTGCGCCCGACGCGGCTGCGCCATCCGCGATCGGGGTCGAAGGCGCGGATGACGACGCGGCCCGGCGCTGCGGCCAGGATGCGACCGATCAGGCCGTCCTGGGCCCCTGGCGGCAATTGCAGCAGCACGTCGATCAGCAGCAACGTGTCGCAGCGCGGCGGCATGGCCTGCACCAGGTCGGCCGTGGCGAAATCCGCCGGCAATTCCCCGGCGGCCTGCCGCGCCAGGGCGATCTTGGGGGCATCGATGTCGAGCCCCGTCACGCGCCGCGCGGCGCCGGCCAGCAGCAGCGCGATGGCGAGCTGCCCGCGCCCGCAGCCGAGATCCACCACCTCGCCCAGCGGCGGCAGGGCGAGCAGCGCGGGCAGGACGGGATCGCCGCGCAGCTTGCCGCGCACGAAGCCCTGGGTGACGCGGCCGGGATATCGCGCGGCGACGCGCGCCGGCAGATCCCCCGTCACAGATCCTGCAGCACGGCCCAGAGGTCGTTCTTCGCTTCGAAGCCGATGCCCGGGATATCGGGCATGCGGATACGGCCATCGACCACCGGCGTGTCGGTGGCGAAGCCGCCGAAGGGCGCGAAGACCTCGGGGTAGGATTCGTTGCCGCCGAGGCCCAGCCCCACCGCGATGTTCAGCGCGAACTGGTGCCCGCCATGCGGCACGCAGCGCCGGGGCGACCAGCCATGGAGCTGCAGCATCTCGAGCGTGCGCATGTATTCGACCAGGCCGTAGGACAGCGCCGGGTCGAATTGCAGGATGTCGCGATCGGGCCGCAGCCCGCCATGGCGGATCAGGTTGCGCGCATCCTGCATGGAGAACAGGTTCTCGCCCGTTGCGAGGGGCGGGCCGTATTGCTCGGCGAGCGTCGCGTGGGTCGCGTAGTCCAGCGGGTCGAGCGGTTCCTCGTACCAGCGCAGCTTGAAGGGTTCGAGTGCGGCGCCATAGGCGAGCGCGGCATGCAGCCCGAAGCGCCCGTTCACATCCACCGCGAGGCGCGACCCGTCGCCGCCGAGCAGCTTGAGCACCGCCTCGATGCGCTGCATGTCCTCGCGCAGCGCGTCCTTGATCGCGCTGCCGGGGGCGCCGCCGATCTTCATCTTCACCGTGGTATAGCCGAGGCCGAGATAGCGCTTCATCTCCTCGACCAGCGCCTCGACGCCCTTGCCGGGGTAGTAGTAGCCGCCGGCGGCGTAGATCCAGGCACTCTCATCGGCCTCGCCGCCGCGATGGCGCTCGGCGAGCAGGCGCCACAGCGGCTTGCCCTCCAGCTTCGCCGCCGCATCCCACAGCGCCATGTCGAGCACGCCGACGGCAACGGAGCGTTCGCCGTGCCCGCCGGGCTTCTCGTTGCGCATCATCGCCGCCCAGGCACCGGCGACGTTCAGGCTGCCGTCGGGGGTGGTGATCTCGGCCTCGGTGCAGGCGTCGAGGCGCGGGACGAAGCGCTCGGCAAGCAGGCCCGGCTGCGCGTAGCGGCCATTGGAATTGAAGCCATAGCCCGTGGCGCTGCGCCCGGCCCCATCCTCGACCGTGATGGCGACGACGGAAGCCGTCATCTTGCTGAAATCGATATAGGCGTTGGCGATGGCGCTGCTGATGGGCACGACGCCCTGGCGGATGGAGGCGATGCGCATGATGGACGTCCTTCGGCCTGCTCGCTGCGGCTTCCTATCCTCGGGCCGGCTTGCGCGCAAACGCGGGGCGGCTTAGCTCGGCGCCATGTGGTCGCCCCGTCGCATCCTGATCGCCACCTTCTGCGCCCTTGGCGTTGCCGGGTTGGCCGCGCTCTTCCTGTGGCCCGGCGACGGCCGCGAGGTGGAGCGGCAGTTGCAGGATGCCGTCGAGGCGATGCGCCCCTTTCCGCGGCGGATCGACGACGCGACCGAACTGGTGGAAGCCCGGGCCGAAGGGCGTCGCATGACCTATGTCTACCGCCTGCTGCAGGAGGTGCCGGTGGAGGTTGAGCAGCAGCGGCGGAACCTCGAGCGCGTGGTCTGTTCGGCGGAGCCGATGCGCAACGCGCTGCGGGAAGGCGTGGTGTTCGTCTACGAGTACCGCGCGAAGGATGAGCCGGGGCGGACGTTGGCGCGGATCGAAATCAGCCGCTGCCCGTGAGGCGCTGCCGGGCGGGCGTATCACGGCTTTTGGATGGTCGGGGCTGGAGAGGGGCTGTGCCCCTCCCCTGGCCCGCTGCCGCGACCTCTTCGCGCCGATGGGGCAGGAGCCCCCCGGTCACACGGCCTTCGCCGCCCTCAGTCCTGCGATCTCCTCCGCGCTGAACCCGAATTCCGCCAGGATCTCATCCGTGTGCTGCCCGCGTTCCGGCGTCGGGTTCTTCGCGCAGTCGACGCCGCTGATCTGCATCGGCGCCCGCACCACGTTCAGGGCGCCGAGCCGCGGGTGCTGCAGCGTCATCTCGATGCCGAGGTGCTTCACCTGCTCATCCGCGAAGACCTGGTCCATGGCGTAGACCGGGCCGCAGGGCACGCCTTCCTTGTTGAACTTCGCCACCCAGTTCGCCGCGGTGTCGGTCTGCGTCACCTTCTCCAGGATCGCGTTGACCTTCTGGCGGTTCTGGCTGCGCAGCTTGTCGGTGGCGATGTCGGGGTCCTTCGCCTCTTCCTCGATGCCCAGCACCTTCACGATGCGGTCCCACATCACCTGCCCCCCGCCGGCGATGTTGATGACGCCGTCCGAGGTCTTGAACAACCCGGTTGGGATGGTGGTGGGATGGTCGTTGCCGGCCTGCTTCGGGACCTCGTGCTTCATGGTCCAGCGCGTCGCCTGGAAATCCATCATCGCGATCATGGCTTCGAGCAGGGACACATGCACCCAGCGCCCCTTGCCCGTCACTTCGCGTTCCAGCAGCGCGACCATGATGCCGAGCGCGCAGTAGAGCCCGGCCGTCAGGTCCGCCACGGGAATACCCGCGCGCACCGGCCCCTGGCCTGGCAGGCCGGTGACGGACATCAGCCCGCCCATCCCCTGCGCGATCTGGTCGAAGCCCGGCCGCCGGGCATAGGGCCCGTCCTGCCCGAAGCCCGAGATGGAGCCCAGCACGATCCGCGGGTTGATCGCCGACAGCGCGTCATAGTCGATGCCGAGCCGCGTCTTCACATCGGGGCGGTAGTTCTCGACCACCACATCGGCCTTCGCGACCAGGCGCTTGAACGCGGCGAGGCCTTCGGGCGACTTCAGGTTCAGCGTCATGCCGCGCTTGTTGCGGTGGACGTGCTGGAAATCGGGCCCGTCGCGCTCGCCGCCCAGGCCCTTGCCGGTATCGACCTCGTCCGTCGCCTCGATCTTGATGACGTTGGCGCCCCAGTCGGCGAGCTGGCGCACACAGGTGGGGCCCGAGCGGACACGGGTCAGGTCGAGAACGGTGAAGCGGGACAACGGCATCATGGTCTTGGGCCCTCCAATCCCGCCTGTGTTCGCACCGCGCGGGCGGATCGGCAAGACGGCGACTTGACGCGGCCCGTCATCCCTTTACGCCTTGCAGGCACAGCAAACCGGGGACGGAGCACCATGAGCGACGACATCCTGCACGAGGTCCGCGAGGGCGGCATCGCCTGGACCACCTTCAACCGGCCGCAGGCGCGCAACGCCATGCTGTTCCCGATGTACCAGCGCCTCCAGGAGTTGGCGGACGAGATCAGCGAGGACCCGAACATCCGCGTCTGGGTGATCACGGGTGCGGGCGGCAAGGCCTTCGCCTCGGGCACCGACATCTCCCAGTTCCGCGAATTCAAGACCGCCGAGGACGCGCTGGGCTACGAGGCGCGGATCGACAAGGTCCTCGGGGCGCTCGAACGCTGCAACACGCCGATCATCGCGGCCATCGCCGGCGCCTGCACGGGCGGCGGGCTCGGCATCGCCGGCTGCTGCGACATCCGGATCTGCGACCAGGGTGCGCGCTTCGGCCTGCCGATCGCGAAGACGCTGGGCAATATCCTCAACATGAACAACTTCGCGCGCTTCTACGCGCTGGTCGGCCCGGCCGCGATCGCCGAGATGATCATGACCTCGCGCCTCTTCTCCTCGGCCGAGGCCAAGCATATCGGCCTGGTCTCCGAAGTGCTGGACACGCCGGACGCGGTCGCGGCGCGTGCGATGGAACTCGCGACCACCATGTCGGGCCTGGCGCCGCTGACGCTGAAGGCGACCAAGATCGCGCTGCGCCGCCTGCGCCACGCGGCCGGCGAGGTCGAGGGCGACGACCTGGTGACCATGTGCTTCACCAGCGCCGATTTCCAGGAAGGCGTGGACGCCTTCCTCAACAAGCGCGCGCCGAAGTTCCAGGGCCGGTGACGGGCTGCCGCCGGGCCGCCAGGTGCCGGCCAGTTGCATGAATATGCGCCGCGACTGACCAACGGATTTGCATTCGGACGCGGGAGCGCCCATATCGCTCCCCGTCACCTCGTCCGGTCCGCGTTCGCGCGGACCCTGCTCTCCGTGCCTACCCGATGGTTGAGCCTCAGCGATGGCTGGCCCGTCGCGCCTTCGGCGCGCCGGCATTTCCGCCCCACAATCTCGTGCGGCGGCAACGCTCAACCCGGAGACATCGGCATGAGCATCGGTACCGTGAAGTGGTTCAACGCGACCAAGGGCTACGGCTTCATCCAGCCTGAGGATGGCGGCAAGGACGTGTTCGTCCACATCAGCGACGTGCAGCGCTCGGGCCTCAACGGCCTGAACGAAGGCGACAAGGTCGAATTCGAGCTGCAGCGTGGCCAGCAGGGCAAGATCTCGGCGGGCAATCTGCGCCTCGCCTGATCCTGCCGGGGCGGCCTTCGGGCCGCCCTTTCCTTTCCCTCTCGAACCGGAGCACGCCGATGGCGCGCAAGCCGAATTACGGCCAGCAGCGGGCGGACGTGAACCGCGCGAAGCAGGCGAAGAAGGAAGCGAAGATCCGCGAGCGCGAGGAAGCGGTCGCGAAGCGCAAGGCCGGTGGCCAGGATGACGAACCTGAGACCGCCGATGCCAAGGAGCCCGCGCGCGACTGACGCGCGGAGGAGAGACACAGATGGCCAAACCTGCCAGCAAAGCCAACTTCGTGCTGTTCGACGTGATCTATGAGGACGGCAGCCGCCGGTCCAACCGCAAGGTGCCGGCCGATATCCTCGGCGGGCTCGACGGTGATGAGCCCGCCCGCAAGGTGATCCAGGAACAGGACAACGAGATCGCCAAGGCGTCGGGCAGGCCTGCCCTGACGATTGCGCAGATCCTCCGCGTCGGCGGCAAGAAGCGCTGACGC
>JAYRJZ010000066.1:0-29392 GCA_041906015.1 Roseomonas sp. | reverse complement strand
GCCTGGGATTTCTTCTGGACCGTCCGCTTCCACCTGCACATCGTGACGGGACGCGCCGAGGAGCGCCTGACCTTCGACCTCCAGCCCGTGGTGGGCGCCCGCATGGGCTATACGCGCCACGGGCTGCAGGACGGGGTGGAGCGCTTCATGAAGCACTTCTTCCTGATGGTGCGGGACGTGGCGCGCTTCACGCGCATCCTGGAACCCGCGATCGAGCGTGCCTCGCTCGGCCCGCCCGCGGTGGTGCCGGCCTCCGACAAGGCGCTGACGGAAGCGGGCTTCGCGCTGGCGGACGGCAAGATGATCGCGGCCCCCGGCCACGACTTCACGCTCGATCCCGTGCTGATGCTGCGCATCTTCCGCATGGCGCGGGACCGCAATCTCGACATCCATCCGCTCGCCTTCCGTGCGATCGTGCGCCATGCGCGCAATGTCGCGCGGCTGCGCGGAAACGCCGGGGCGAATGCGGAATTCCTCGACCTGCTCACGGGGCGCAACCCGGCGCATTGGCTGCGGCTGCTGAACGAGGCGGGGCTGATCTCCCGCCTGGTGCCGGACTGGCAGCGCATCGTCGGGCTGATGCAGTTCGACACCTATCACGTCTTCACCGTGGACGAGCACACGATCGAGGCGGTGGGCGTGCTCGGCGCGCTGGAACAGGGCGAGCTGAACGAGATCGCGCCGGTCGCCTCCGAGCTGATCGGTCAGCTGCAATCCCGCCGCGCCCTTTATGTCGCCGTGCTGCTGCACGACATCGCCAAGGGTCGCGGCGGCGAGCATTCCGAGCTCGGCGCCGAGCTCGCCCAGACCATCTGCCCGATGCTCGGCATGACGCCGGAGGAGACGGAGACCGTCTCCTGGCTCGTGCTGCATCACCTGCTGATCAGCCAGACCGCCTTCAAGCGCGACATCGAGGATCCCAAGACCATCCTCGACATCGCCGAGGTGGTGCAGTCGCCCGAACGGCTGCGCCTGCTGCTGGTGCTGACCGTCGCCGACATGCGTGCCGTCGGCCCCAAGGTGTGGAACGGCTGGAAGGCGACGCTGCTGCGCGAGCTGTATTGGCGCGTGGCGGAAGTGCTCGCCGGCGGGTTGTCGGTGCCGGAACGCGACGTGCGCGTGGCCCGCGCGAAGGAAGCCGCCGCGCTGCTGCTGGCCGACCGGCCGAAGGCCGAGGTCGCGGCCTTCCTGGAACTTGGCTATCCCGGCTACTGGCTCTCCTTCGACCCCGAGACCCATGCGCGCCACGCCGCCATGATCCAGGAGGCGAAGGAGGCCAAGGCGCCGCTGACCGTGCGCAGCAGGGTGCTGGAAAGCCGCGCGGTGACCGAGGTGACGGTCTACTGCACCGACCATCCCGGCCTGTTCAGCCAGATCGCCGGCGCGCTGGCCCTGGCGGGTGCGACCATCGTCGATGCGCGCATCCACACCATGACCGATGGCATGGCGCTCGACACCTTCTGGGTGCAGGACGCGCAGGGCGGCGCCTTCGAGGCGCCGCACCGCCTCGCGCGCCTCGCCGTGCTGGTGGAGCAGGCGCTGTCGGGCCGGCTGCGGCTGCGGGAGGAGATCCGCAAGCTGAAGCGCGAACCGGCGCGGCTGCGCGCGGTGACGGTGCCGCCGCGCGTCGTCATCGACAACCACGCCTCCAACACCCACACCGTCATCGAGGTGAACGGCCGCGACCGCCCGGGCCTGCTGCATGACGTGACGGCGGCGATCAGCGACCAGGGCATGCAGATCGCCTCGGCGCACATCACCACCTATGGCGTGCGGGCGGTGGACGTCTTCTACGTGAAGGACGTCTTCGGGCTGAAGGTGGAGAACGAGCGCAAGCTTGCCTCCTTGCGCCAGGCGCTGGAGACGGCGCTGGACGCGACGGAAGCGCCCGGCGGCGGCGGCGTGGGCACCAGGGCGGCGGCCGGGAAGGCCTGATACTGGCCAGCCTTTCGGCTGACTCGGCATCAGAGTCTTGTTCTTGCGCGCGGCCGCCTCACCGACCCTGCGCGCCATACCGTTCGCCTTGCCGATGAAAGGGTCATCGGCAAGGCTCGGCGGTATGATCCGCCATCGTCAACCGGACCGGGATTTCATGACCGCATCTGATTCGCTGACCGCCGTCCTCGACCATATCGACCGCAACCGCGCCGGCTTCCTCGACCGCCTGATCGACTACGTCCGCCATCCGAGCATCAGCGCCCAGGACATCGGCATCGCCGAGGTCGGGCAGTTGCTGCTCGGCATGCTGACGGAGATCGGGCTCGAGACCGAATTGCTGCCGACCAAGGGCCACCCCATGGTGCTGGCGCGCTGGGAGAAGGCGCCGGGCAAGCCGACCGTGCTGCTCTATGGCCATTACGACGTGCAGCCGCCCGATCCGCTCGACAAGTGGATCTCCCCGCCCTTCGAGCCGACCATCCGCGACGGGCGCCTCTATGCGCGCGGCGTGGGCGACAACAAGGGCCAGCACCTCGCGCAGATCCTCGCGATCGAATCCCACCTGAAGGTGCATGGCGCGCTGCCCTGCAACGTCATCCTGCTGCTGGAAGGCGAGGAGGAGATCGGCAGCCCGCATATCGCCGACTTCGTCCGCGCGAACCGCGACAAGCTGAAGGCGGACCTGTCCATCACCGCGGATGGACCGCGCCATGCCTCGGGTGCGGCGGCGATCAAGTTCGGGTCGCGCGGTGTCGTCTCCTTCGAGCTGCGCTGCCGGCATGCCGTGCGCGACGTGCATTCGGGCAATTTCGGTGGCGTGGTGCCGAACCCGATCTGGACGCTGGTGCAACTGCTCGCGACGATGAAGAACGCCAATGGCGAGATCACCATCGAGGGCTTCCACGACACGGTGGAACCGCCGGAACCGGAAGAGATCGCCGCCATCGAGCGCCTGCCGCTGGATGTGGAGGCGGTGAAGCGGAGCCTCGGCCTCACGCGCCTCGATGCGCCGGCCGACCGGCCTTTCTACGACCGGCTCTGCTTCCAGCCGACGCTGACCATCAACGGCTTCCATGGCGGCTATGGCGGGCCCGGCACCAAGACGGTGCTGCCCTGCGAGGCCTTCGTGAAATGCGACATCCGCCTGGTCCATGACCAGGACCCGCAGGACATCCTGAGCAAGGTCGCGGCGCATGTGGCGAAGCACGCGCCCGAGGTCGAGCTGGTGAGCTTCGACATGGGCATGCAGCCGTCGAAGACGCCGATCTCCTCGCCCTGGACGCCGAAGCTGGTGCGCGCCTTCGTCGCGGCCCAGGGCGAGGAACCGCTGCTGGTGCCGGCCGGCTTCGGCAGCCTGCCGAACTATGTCTTCACCAAGATCCTCAACATCCCGGCCTTCGGCACGCCCTATGCCAATCCGGACGAGGCGAACCACGCGCCGAACGAGAACCTGACGCTGGACTGCTTCCACAGCGGTATCCGCACCGGGGCGGCGGTGCTGCACGAATTGGGGAAGTAGGCCGGGGAGGGGCATCGTGCGCCCTTTGTCCTGACCGGTGGAACCGAGAGGGGCCTTGCCTCTCTCGGACTCTCCCCACCACGGGCCCGGGCACTTTGGAAACCGTCACCTGGTGCTGGGCACCACGGCCAGAACCGATGCCGAAACCCGCCCTTGCGCACGAAGCGCGTTGAGAGGGCGGGAGCGCCCGTTCTGCCCGGCACCAAAAGCCGGCTTTCCAAATGATACAATCATTTGGCGGGGTGGTTTGGAGGGGCGGCGCCCCTCCAACTTCCGCCCGCACCGGTCATGTCCCGAGGCCGTCGCTATCATACCGCCGGTGGCTTGGACCCGCCGGAGGGCGACGCGCGCCGGCGGGCCGGGGCGCTGCGTCTGGCCGCTTCACCGCCGCGCAGGGACGCATTCTCACGCAGCCAGGCGGCGAGCTGCCGCACGGCCGCCGATGGCTCCTGGTCCGCCCGGACGCACAGGTAGTAGTCCTGCCCATCCGCCACGCCGTGGCCGGATAGCTGCACCAACAGCCCGGCGCGCAATTCCTCCTCGATCAGCACGGGCCGTGTCAGCGCGATGCCGAGCCCGGCCAGCATGGCCGTCCGGGTCAGCAGCCCATCCTCGCAGACGATGCCGCGTAGCGGCGCCGAGGGCGGCGCGCCGGCGCCATCGAGCCAACTCGCCCATTGCTCCGTGCTGCCATCATGGATCAGCGGTGCTCGCCCGATCTCGGCAGCACCGCGGAACGGGCCGTGGCGCGTGGCGAAATCCGGGCTCGCGATGGGAAAAGCCTCGCCGGAAAACAGCCTCTCGCTCGCATAGCCGGGCCAATCCCCCCGCCCGAAGCGCAGCGACAGGTCGGCGGCGTCGCTCGAATAGTTGCGGTAGCGGGCGTACTGGATCTGGATGTCGATATCGGGATGCAGCGCGATGAAGCGCCCGAGCCGCGGCAGCAGCCAGCCATTGGCGACCAGCGGCAGGGCGCTGATCGTGATGCGCTGGGGCAGCCGGTTGCCGCGGATCTGCTGCGTCGCCCGCTGCAGCATGATGAAGGCCGGGCTCACCGCCTCGAAGTACCGCCGGCCTTCCTGCGTCAACGCCAGGCGCCGGCCATGACGCTCCGTCAGGCGCGTGCCGAGCAGTTCCTCGAGACCCCGCAACTGGTGGCTGACGGCGGATGGCGTGACGCCCAGCTCGCGGGCCGCCTGCACCATGTCGCCCAGCCGGGCGAAGGCCTCGAAGCAGCGGAGGGCGCCGACCGGAAGCCGCCCCATGGCATGAGCTGAATTCATCAGTTGTTGCATAATTCATTCAAGTGATTGACCGCAATGGGTCACACTTCCTGTCGGATCTTCCAGCCAGATGGACCGGCAGCATGGCGTTGCATTTCGACCCCGCGGAGCTTCGGGCGCGCATCGCGCGCGTTACGGCGAAGCTGCGCGCCGACCGCCTCGACGGGATGCTGCTGTTCCGGCAGGAGAGCATGTTCTGGCTCACCGGCTATGACACCGCCGGCTATTCGCAGTTCCAGTGCCTGTGGCTCGGCGCCGATGGCGGGATGCTGCTGCTGACGCGCTCCTCCGACGTGCGCCAGGCGAAGATCACGTCGATCATCGAGGATGTTCGCCTCTGGGTGGATGCCGCCGGTGCCAACCCGGCCGCGACGCTGCGCGAGACGCTGGGCGAACGCATCCGCCCGGGCGCGCGCATCGGCGTGGAGTTCGCCTCGGTCACGCTGAACGCGCAGCGCGGACGCCTGCTGGAAGCGGCCTTCACGCCGGAGGTCGAGCTGGTCGATGCCTCGACGCTCATCGCGTCCTTCGCGGTGGTGAAGTCGCCGGCCGAACTCGCCTATGTGCGGGAGGCCGGGCGCATCGCGGATGCGGCCTGGCGCAACGCCTTTGCCGCCTGCCGCCCCGGCAATTCGGAATCCGACATCCTCGCCGAGGTCTATGCGACGGTGATCCGCTCCGGCGGTGACCCGGCCGCGGGCCGCTTCGTCTGCGGCGCGGGCGACAACGCGCTGCTCTGCCGCTACTTCACCGGCAAGGGCGTGATCGGCGCGACCGACCAGGTGAACATCGAATTCGCCGCCGCCTATCGCCACTATCATGTCGCGCTGATGCGCACGGCGCTGACCGGCTCGGCGAGCCCCGCCCAGCGCCGCATGCATGATGCGAATATCGAGGCGCTGGCCGCCTGCCGCGACAGGCTGCGCCCCGGCAACACCTATGGCGACCTGTTCGAGGCGCATGCCTCGGTGCTCGACCGCCACGGCTACAAGCATGCGCGGCTGAATGCCTGCGGCTACAGCCTCGGCGTTTCCTATCCGCCGACCTGGATGGAATGGCCGATGATCTTCGCCGGCAACCCGGTCCCGCTGGAACCGAACATGGTCGTCTTCATGCACATGATCCTGCTGGACAGCGAGACCAACCTCGCCATGTGCCTGGGCGAGACCTTCATCGTCACCGAGGGCGCGCCGGAACGGCTTTCCGCCCTCGATCACGAGCTGCCCCTGGTGGCGTGATGGAGCGCGGCGCCGGCCAGTCCGTCGAGATTGCGGCGCTGACCAAGCGCTTCGGCGAGGTGGTCGCGCTCGACCGCGTCTCGCTGACGGTCCGGCCCGGCGAGTTCATGGCGCTGCTCGGTCCCAGCGGGTCGGGCAAGACCACCATCCTGATGGCGGTGGCGGGTTTCGAGGCGGCGGATTCCGGCGGCATTCGCATCGGCGGCCGGCCCATCGACCGGCTGCCGCCGCATAAGCGCGACATCGGCGTCGTGTTCCAGCGCTATGCCCTGTTCCCGCATATGAGTGTTGCGGAAAACCTCGCCTATTCGCTGCGCCGTCGCGGCGTGCCGGCCCGGCAGATCACGCAGCGGGTGGAGGAAGCCCTCGCGCTGGTGAAGATGGAGGGCTATGGCGGCCGCGGCGTGGACCAGCTTTCGGGCGGGCAGCAGCAGCGCATTGCGATCGCCCGCGCGCTGATCTTCCGCCCCGCCGTGCTGCTGATGGACGAGCCGATGAGCGCGCTCGACAAGAAGCTGCGCGAACACATGCAGATGGAACTGCGCCTGCTGCATCGGGAGCTTGGCGCCACCATCATCCTGGTCACGCATGACCAGGAGGAAGCGCTGTCCATGGCCGACCGCGTCGCCCTGCTGCATGAAGGCCGACTGCGCCAGGTGGGCACACCGGCGGAGCTCTACCGCGCGCCCGCCGATGCCTTCGTCGCCGGCTTCATCGGCCGCAACAACTTCCTGCCGCTGGCCGATGGCCGCGTGGCCGGCTTCGCGACGGGCCTGGACGAGGTGCTCGCCGAGGACAGCGCCGCGCCGCAGCCCGGCCATGTGCTCGCGGTCCGGCCGGAACACATCGCGCTCGCCCCCCAGGGCGGCGAGGCCTGTCGCGTGCTCGAGGCCGCCTTCGGCGGCGCGCGCCAGACCGTGCTGGTCGAGGCCGCGGGCCACCGCATCACGGTCGAGGCCGCGACCGACCATCTCTGGCAGCCCGGCGACGCCGCCGGCCTGCGCTTTCACCCCAGGACCGGCCGGATCTTCCCGGCAGCCGGCCCGCTATGACGAAAGGAAGGATGACGATGTCGAAGCTTCTCAGCCGCCGGCGCCTCCTCGCCAGCGCCGGCACGATCGGCGGCACGGGCCTGTTCGCCCGGCCGGGCCTCGCGCAGAACAGCCTGCGCGGCAGCGGCAGCGTGATCGTGCATTTCGGCGGCGGCACCATGGGCGATGCGCAGCGCATCGCCTATTCCGAGCCCTTCGAGCGCGAGACGGGCATCCGCGTCATCCACCAGGCCGGCGTGACGGCTGGCGTGCAGCGCGCCGCGATCCTGGCCGGCGCGCCGAAGCATGACGTCGCCAACATCTCCGGCGGCTCCATGGCGGCCTTCGAGCAGGACGGCCTGCTGCAGCCCATCGACTACGGCTTCTGGAGCGAGCGCGACCGCGCCGCCTTCGATGTCGTGCCGGCGGCCGCGAACTACGTGCCGGCGATGCTCTATTCCATGATCACCGCCTTCGACGCGCAGCGTTACGCCAGCCGCGCGCCGCAGAGCTGGGCGGATGTGTGGAACACGCGCGACTTCCCGGGCCGGCGCACGCTCGCGGCCGGCGCCAACGCCGCGGATGGCGCGACCTATGAGATCGCGCTGATGGCCGATGGCGTGAAGCCGGAAGAACTCTACCCGCTCGACTGGGATCGCGCGCTGCGCAGCCTCGACAAGCTGCGCGCCGATGTCACCAAATGGTGGACCAACGGCGCGGAATCCGTGCAGCTCCAGGTGGACCGCCAGGCCACCATCGGCAGCTCCTGGAACGGGCGCATCGATGGCGCCAACGACCAGGGCGCCCGCATCGGCAAAAGCTGGAACCAGGGCATCCTGCAATGGGCCGGTTGGGCCATCCCGCGCGGCGCGGCGAACAGCGAGAACGCGCAGAAATACATCGCCTTCATGAGCCGCCCGGAACCGCAGGCACGCTTCTCCGAGCTCATCACCTACGGGCCGACCAATTCGCTCGCCTTCAACCATATCCCGGCCGACCGCGCGGCGCTGCTGCCCACCGCGCCGGCGGTGAAGAACCTGCAGATCGTGCAGAACTACACCTTCTGGAACGCGGTGGATTCCACCGGGCAGACCGGGCTTCGCCGCGCCATCGCGGAATGGGAGCGCTGGGTCTCCTCGCGCCGCTGAGACGCGCAACATGTCGGGCACGACGCGGCAGGGTCATGGACGGGCAGCGATGCTGCTGCCCGTGCTGCTGCTGCTCGCGCTCGGCTATCTCGGGCCGCTCGGCATGGTGGCCTGGACCAGCCTGCGGCGCGCGGGACAGACGGGTCTCGCCGCCTATGCCGAGATCCTCTCTCAGCCCGTCTTCATCGACATCTTCCTGCGCACCGTCACCACGGCGGTCTGCGTCACGCTGATCTGCGCGGCGGTCGGATACCCCTTCGCCTATCTCGTCGCGACGCGGGCGCGGCGCTGGGCGGGGCCGATCATGGCGCTGGTCGCCGTGCCCTATCTCACCTCGATCCTGATCCGATCCTATGCCTGGGTCGCGATCCTCGGCGGCGGCGGGCTGGTGAACCGCACGCTGATGGCGCTGGGGATGATCGAGGACCCGCTCCGCCTCGTCTTCAACAGCTTCGGCAGCTATGTCGGCATGGTGCAGATCCTGCTGCCGATGATGGTGCTGCCGCTCTATGCCGCGATGCGCCGGATCGACCCGGCGCTGCTGCGCGCGGGGGCGAGCCTCGGCGGTGGGCCGGCCTCGGTCTTCGCGACGGTGTTCCTGCCGCTCTCCCTGCCCGGCCTCGCGGCGGGGTCGGCACTGGTCTTCCTCTCCGCGCTCGGCTTCTACATCACGCCCGCGCTGCTTGGCGCGCCGGGCGACTATCTCCTCGCCCAGGCGATCGAGGTGCGCGTCACGACGCTCGCGGAATTCGACGTGGCGGCGGCGCTGTCCTGGATGCTGCTGGCCATCGTCGCGGCGCTGCTGTTGCTGCTGCGGCACCGCATCGTCCCGCTGGACGAGGCCGAGCGCCGCCAGCGCGCCCTGCCGCGGCTGAGGGCCCTCGCCCCGCTCGCGCGATGGGTGATGCTGCTGGGCGACCGCGTCGCGCCGCTCGCCGGCCCGCTGCTGCGGCTGCACGGCGCGTTGGTGCTGCTCTTCCTGCTCTCGCCCATGGTCGTGGTGGTGCTGATCGCCTTCAGCAGCGCGCCCTACCTGACCTTTCCGCCGCCCGGCTATTCCTGGCGCTGGTTCACCGCCTTCTTCCGGGATGCGAACTGGCTCGAAGCCGCCTGGTTCAGCCTCTGGGTCTCCACCGCCGCGGCGGTGACGACGCTCATGGTCGGCACGCCCTTCGCCTTTGCCCTGGCGCGCGGGCGCTTCGCCGGGCGGCGGCTGCTCTGGCTGCTCGCCGTCTCGCCGATGATCCTGCCGCATATCGTCATCGGGCTCGGCCTGTTCTTCACCTTCGTCGCGCTGGGGCTGAACGGGCATCCGGTGAGCTTCTGGATCGCCTATGCCGTCACCGGGCTGCCTTATGTCGTCATCATCCTGGTCTCGGCGCTCGGGCGGTTCGACCGGGACATGGAACGGGCGGCGCAGAGCCTTGGCGCCCCGCCGCTGACTGTCTTCCGGACCGTGACGCTGCCGCTGCTCGCCGCCCACTTTGCCACAGCGTTCCTCTTCGCTTTCCTCAGCGGCTTCGACGACCTGATCATCGGGTTGTTCCTCAGCTCCCCCCGCGGCACGACGCTCGCGATCCGCATGTGGGAGGACATTCGGCTCGAGATCAGCCCCAAGACCGCCGTGGTCGGGGCGCTGCAGCTCGCGGTGTTGCTCTTCGTGCTCGCCGCCCAGGCCCTGGCCCGGCGGTTCGCGCGCGGCCGAGGTTGATTGCCGGCCAAATCGGTCTACTGAAGGGGATGTTCCTGGCGCGGGACTTGCGTACCCGTGAGGACGCCGGTTCGACCCTCAAGGAGCATTGCGCATTCGCCAGCCCCATTTTCCCGGCGCGGATGGCCTTCGATGACAGCGGACAAGCTCCTGCGGATCGCTCTCGGTATCGCGATCGGCGGTGCCGGTGGCGCGATCTTCGCCTTCCTGCACCTGCCCCTGCCCTGGCTGATCGGCGCGCTGGTCGCGACGGCCGCCGCACGCATCGCCGGCCTGCCGGTCGCGGGGCACCCGAAGATGCGCAACGTCTTCCTCGGCGTTATCGGCATCGCGCTCGGTCTTTATTTCACGCCGGCAACGGCCTCCGTGCTCATGGCGAAGGCACCGGTGCTGCTGCTCGCGGCGCTGATCACCCTGGCGATCGGCGGGGCGCTGGCCCCGGTCCTCGCCCGCCGGGGCAAGGTGGACATGGCGACCGCCTGGTTCTCCTCCCTGCCCGGCGGCGCGGCCGACATGGCGATGCTGGCGGAAGCCTATGGGGGGCGGCCATCCCATGTGGCGCTGGCGCAATCCATCCGCGTCTGCGCGGTAGTGGTGCTGACGCCCAACATCTTCGCGCTGGCCGGGCTGAAGGGCGATGTGCCGCAGATCGCGACGATCCTGCCCTTCCTGCCCGGCATCCTGCTGCTGCAATTCCTGGCCGGGCTCGCCGCGGCGCTGCTGCTGGTGCGGCTGGGCGTGCGCGCGGGCTGGGTGCTCGGGCCGCTCACGGTGACGGCGGTGCTGACGGCGTCGGGCGTGACGCTCTCGGGCGTGCCCTCCTGGCTCACCGCCTTCTCGCAGGTCGTGCTCGGCAGCAGCCTCGGCGCCGTGTTCGGGCGGGAGAGCATCCGCCCGCTGCGGCTGTTCCTGCCGCATGCGATCAGCCAGGTGCTGCTGCTGATGGGAAGCTGCGCGGGCGCGGCCGTCCTGCTGGGCTGGCTGTTCCATGAGCCGATCGGCGCGATGATCCTCGGCACCTCCCCCGGCGGCGTCGCGGAGATGAGCCTGACCGGCAAGGTGCTGGGCCTCGATGTCGCGCTGATCGTGACGCTGCAGGTCACCCGCATCTTCCTGATCACGATGCTGACGCCGCCCGCCTTTCGCCTGCTGCACCACCGGAAGCCCAAGACATGAAAGACGAGATCTGTTTCCTGTCCGCCGCCGAATTGGGGCGGCGCTTCGCCACGCGCCGGCTCTCCCCGGTCGAGCATGTGCAGGCGATCTTCGACCGCATCGCGGCGGTCGACGGGCGCGTGCGCGCCTACATCACGCCGCTGCCGGAACGCGCCCTGGCGGCGGCACGTAAGGCTGAAGCCGAGATCGCCGCTGGGCTGTGGCGCGGGCCGCTGCATGGCGTCGGCTTCGCGGTGAAGGACAACTACTTCACCGCGGGCGTGCGCACCACGGCGGGCTCGCGGCTGATGCTGGACTTCGTCCCGGAGACGACGGCGCACCTCATCGCACGGTTGGAAGCGGCGGGGGCGATCCTGCTCGGTAAGCTGAACACCTGGGAATACGGCACGGGGACGGGCGCGGTGCATCACGACCTGCCTTTTCCGGTGGCGCGCAACCCGTGGGATCTCGATCGCTTCACCGGTGGGTCGTCGACCGGATCGGGCGCGGCGGTGGCGGCCGGCATCGCACCCTTCGCGCTCGGGTCGGATACCGGCGGGTCGATCCGCCTGCCCGCGGCGGCGAACGGGTTGCAGGGGCTGAAGCCGAGCTATGGCCGCACCAGCCGCGCCGGCGTGCTGCCGAATTGCTGGTCGCTCGACGTCACCGGCGCGTTGTGCTGGACGGCGGAGGACAGCGCGACCGTGCTGAACGTGATCGCAGGCCACGACCCGGAGGATCCGGGCAGCGCCGACCGCCCCGTGCCCGACCATCGCGCCGGGTTGCGGGATGGCGTGGCAGGCATGGTCGTGGGCATCGTCACGGGCCTGCCGGCGGATGAGATCACGCCCGACATCGCCGCCGGCGTCGAAGCCGCCGCGAAGGCGCTGCAAGCGCGCGGCGCGCGGCTGATGGAGATCCCGCTGCCGGCGCCGCTCAGCCACTACCGCCGCGCCGCCGGCATCATCAACCCGGCTGATTCCTATTCGATCCATGAGGCGGATTTCCTTGAGCGCACCGGGCTGATGGGCCAGGCGCTGCGCGACAAGCTGACCACGGGATCGATGATCCGGGCGGGCGACGTGATCGCCGCGCATCGGATGCGCCGGCACCTGGCGCGCGCCACGGATGCGTTGTTCGGCCTGTGCGACCTGCTGCTGCTGCCGGGGGCCTACCGCGTCGCGCCATCCTATGCCGACCCCGCCGCCGTCATCGCCTTCACGCGGGAAGGCGCGATGAACATTGCGAGCCTGTCCGGCCACCCCGCGATGACCACGCCCTGCGGCTTCGACGGTGAGGGCATGCCGCTGAACGTGCAGATCATCGGCCCGTATTTCGCGGAAGCGCGCGTGCTGCGCGCGGCGCAGGTCATCGAGGATGCGCTGGCGGAGCGCGCCCGTCGCCCGACCCTGCGCGGCGGCGACCTGCCGCTGGAGCCCTCGCCGCCCGTGGATCGAGCCGCGCGCGACGATGAGCTGGCGCGCAACCTCGCCGCCATGGCGGCGGAGCTCCCGCGCCTGCCCGACAAATTCGCCGAACCCGCCGGCGTGTTCCGGCCCTGACGAGGACGATCATGAAGGAACCCTGGCAACTCACCGCCGCCGAGGCCGCCGCCAAGATCCAGGACGGATCGCTGACGGCGGAGGCGCTGACGCGCTCCTGCCTCGACCGCTGCGCGGAACGCGAGGCGGTGGTGAAGGCCTTCGTCTTCCTCGATCCGGAACTGGCCATCCGCAACGCCCGCCGCGTGGACAAGCGCTATGCGAAGGGTGTGCTGCACGGGCTGCCGCTCGGCGTGAAGGACATGATCGACACCGCCGACATGCCGACCACGCACAATTCGCCGCTGTATGAGGGCCTGTCCCAGGGGCGGGATGCAGCCTGCGTCGGGATCGCGCGCGGGGAAGGCGCAGTGGTCTTCGGCAAGACCGACACGGTGGAATTCGCCGCCGCCGGGCGGCGCGCGCTGACGCGCAACCCGCATGATCCGACGCGCACGCCGGGCGGGTCATCCTCCGGCTCGGCGGCGGCCGTGGCGGATGGCATGGTGCCGATCGCCTTCGGCACGCAGACTGGCGGCAGCACCATCCGCCCGGCCTCCTTCTGCGGCGTCTACGCCATGAAGCCGACCCATGGCGTGGTGAACACCGAAGGGGCGAAGCGGTATTCGCACACGCTCGACACCATCGGCTGGTATGGGCGCTCGCCCGCTGACCTGCATCTCGTCGCGCGCGCCTTCCGGCTGTTCGGCACCGAGGCGCCGATGACGAAGATCGTCGCCGGTTTGCGCATCGGCCTGTGTCGCGGGCCGCACTGGGACGTCGCCGCGCCGGAATCGCAGGAAGCCCTGGTGACGGCGGCAAAGCGCCTGGAAGCCGCCGGCGCGGTGGTCGAGGAACTGACGCTGCCGGCGCCCTTCGACTCCATTTCCCGCGCGCATCACATCGTGCTGCATGGCGAGGGACGCGGTGCCTTCCTGCAGGAATATCTCGCCGCGCCGGGCATCCTGCATCAGGATTTCCACGATCGCGTGCTGAACAAGGAAGGCATCACGCCCACCGACATGGTCTGGGCCTATGACCATGCAGCGTCGTGCCGGCACCTCTTCGATGCGCTGTTCCCGGGTTACGATGCCGTGCTGACGCCGTCGGCTGCCGGCGAGGCGCCCGTGGGCCGCCAGGACACCGGCAACCCCATCTTCAACAGCATGTGGACGCTGCTGCACGTGCCCTGCATCGCCATCCCCTGCATCAAGGGGCCGAACGGCCTGCCGGTGGGCGTGCAGATCGTGGGGCCGCGCATGGGCGATGCCGCCCTGCTGGACGTGGCGGCGGCCGTGGCACAGGTGGTGGACAGTCAATGAGCAATCTTCGCATCACAGGGGCCGAGGTCTTCGTCGTCCCTGCCGGCGCACAGCGGCAGCCGGTGCTGCGCCTGCATACGGATGCCGGTGTCACCGGCCTCGGTGAGGCCGCGGTCGGCTTCGCCATCGGCGCGCTCGGCGCCGCCGGCATGATCGAGGATCTGGTGAACCACCTGATCCTCGGCCAGGACCCTTTCGCGGTCGAGCATCTGTGGCAGGAGATGTACGACCACTCCTTCTGGGCGAAGGGCGGCGGGTCGGTGACCTTCGCGGCGATCTCGGCCATCGAGACGGCGTTGCTCGATATCAAGGGCAAGGCGCTCGGCCTTCCGGTGTACGAGCTGATCGGCGGCAAGTGCCGCGACACGCTGCGCACCTACTGCAATGGCTGGTCCTTCACGGCGCGCACCCCGGAGGAATTCGCCGACGCCGCGCGGCGCGTGATCGACCAGGGCTGGACGGCGCTGAAGATGTATCCGCTGGCCAATCCCAAGACGGCGAATGACAGCTTCACCACGGTGCGCCACGTCTCCGGCCGGCATCTGGAACGGGCGGAAGCGACGCTTGCCGTCGCACGCGTCGCGGCCGTGCGCCGCGCCATCGGGCCGGATGTGGAGCTGATGCTCGACGTCAGCGGCGAGGTGACACCGGGCGACATGATCCGGCTCGCGCATCGCTTCGCGGAACACGACATCCTGTTCCTCGAGGAACCGTCGGATGCGATGGATCCGGCGGGCATCCGCCGCGTGCGCGACAACGTGCCCATGCCCATCGCGGCGGGCGAGCGCGCCACCAGCCGATACGGCTTCCGCCAGTTGTTCGAGCATGAGGCGATCGACATCGCCCAGCCCGATCCGGGGAATACAGGCGGCATCTTGGAATCGAAGCGCATCGCCGCGATGGCCGAGGCCTTCAACGTGCGCGTCGCGCCGCATGTCTGCGGCGGGCCGGTGCTGAACGCGGCGGGGGCGCAGCTCAGCGCCTCGCTGCCGAGCCTGGTGATGCAGGAGCTGTATCCCTTCCGGCATCCGGACCACTTCGCCTATGTGGACCGCGCGCCGGAACAGGATGTGAAGGACGGGATGCTGCCCGTGCGCGATGAGCCGGGGCTCGGCATCGCGCTGCGCGACGCGGTGGTGGCGCCGCATCGGCGGGCGGTGTGCGGGGTGGTGAAGTAGCGGCGACGGGAGCCCATCGACCGTAAGATCTTGCGCGGTGCTGCCGCTGTGGGACCGAGAGGGGCTTTGCCCCTCTCGTGCTCTCCCCAGCAAAGGCCGAAGGGCCTTTGCAAACCTCCACCTGGCGCGCTGCGCCGCTACCAGAATGGTGCCGAAAGACGCTCTTGCGCCCGAAGCGTGCTGAGCGGGGAGGAAGAGCGGCTGTAGCGCCCAGCACCAAGTGCCTGCGGTCCAGGATGCTCAGCATCCTGGCGGGTGGAGGCTCGGAGGAGG
Source organism: Roseomonas sp. (assembly GCA_041906015.1). GTDB lineage: Bacteria > Pseudomonadota > Alphaproteobacteria > Acetobacterales > Acetobacteraceae > Neoroseomonas. Next base: position 14,055 of record JAYRJZ010000066.1, on the reverse strand, counting down.
GCAGAGCCCTCCTTCGACCTTCACCGGCGCAACCAGGCCACTCATCAGGAAGGCCTCTGCGAACCTCCATCTGGCACTGCGCATAGCTGTCGCAATGATGCCGAGAGCCGTTCTCGCGCACGAAAGGCGCTTGAAGAAAACAGCCTTGTTGTCGCGCCCGGCGCCAAGTGCCGACGGTCCAGGCCATACCATGGCCTGGCTGGGGTGGTCCGGAAGGGCGAGGGCAGCGCCCTCACCCGGCACGCCTATCCCACCTGTTCCTTCCACGCAGCCGCGATATCGGCCCCTGTCGCGTTCCACACGCTGCCGCGGGTGAGGATCGCGTCGAGCATCTCCCCGAATGCCTTCGCCCGATGCGGCTGGCCCATCAGCCAGGGCGTCACCGACAGCGTCAGGATGCGGCCGCTGCCAGTCGCCGCGGCTTCCGCATCCAGCGACGCATGGGCGGCGCGCACGGCCGCCGTGAAGTCCTCGGTCGCCATGTTCTGCTGGAACAGCATGCGCTGGTCCGAGAGGTCCTGCGGCAAGGGCATCGCGGTCAGCGTGCCGGCCTTGGTCGCGACGGCATAGGGCATGTCGTCATTCACCCAGCCGCTGGTCCAGGCGAAGCCTTCGCCCGCCACGAGGTCCGGGGTCTGTGCCGATTCCGACCAGGCGGGGGAATGCCAGCCGGTCACGGCCTCGCCGAAGCGGCCGCGCATCAGGCCCGCGGCTTCGGCGATCCAGCCCCGTTCGGTGGCTTCCGCGACCCCCGAGTGATGCAGATGCGCCATGTCGAGGCCGGCGCAGGCGGGTTCCCAGCCGGCGCGCGCGATCTCCTCCATCAGCACCGGATACTCGCGCACGAGCTGCGCGCTGATCAGCGCCGTGCCCGTGAGCCGACGCGCGGTCATCGCGGCCATCATGCGGAAGATGCCGATGCGGTTGCCGTAGTCGCGCTGGGTGAAATCCCAGTAGGACGGATAGGGACGTTCCATCCCACCCGATGCGATGAAGGGCTTGAGCGGCATGTCCATCGGGAAGTGCCCGACATGCACCGCGATCCACAGCGCGACGCGCGCCCCGCCTGGCCAGATGACAGGCTTCGTCCGCGGCAGGATGCGATAGGGGTAGCGGTCGTGATCCATCGCCCGCTTGCGGATCGGGTAGTCGATATAGGATGGCGGCAGCGTCATGGCGTGCCCTCCGCGATCCAGGTTTTGTGCGCCGCGAGGTGGTGGTCGATGTAGTGCTGCGCGATCTCGCGCCCCGTCGCGAGCCAGACCTTGTCGTGCGACGTGATGTGCGCGAGCACCGCATCGAGCGCGGCGACGCGATGCGGCTGACCGATGAGATAAGGGTGCAGCGGCATGCACATCACCGTGCCGGAGTCCGCGCCATCCGCGTAGAGCTGGTCGAACTGCGCCTTGCAGATGGCGACGTAGCGTTCGGCCGGCGTGTTGCGGCTGACGAAGAGCGGAACGTCGTTGACCTCGAGCGAATAGGGAATGGAGACGAGCCGGCCCGCCCGCGTGTTGACCGGCGTGGGCTGGTCGTCATGCGTCATGTCGAGGGTGTAGAGGATGCCTTCCTCGGCAAGCACGTGCTGCGTCGTCTCGTCGTTGGAAATGGCCGGCGTCAGCCAGCCGTCGAGGCGCTGGCCGGAAACGCGCAGGATGGTCTCGCGGCTGTCGCGGATGACCTCGCGCTGCATCGCCTCGTCCATGTCGTAGAAGTAGCGCGTGTTGTAGGTGCCGTGGCTGAACAGCTCCCAGCCGAGTTCGCAGCAGCGCTCGATGATCTCCGGATAATGGTCGCAGACCGCGACGTTGAGCGAAACGGAACCGCGCACGCCGTACTTCGCCATGGTATCGGCCATGCGCCAGAAGCCGGCCCGGTTGCCGTAATCGCGCCAGGAATAGTTCAGCACGTCAGGCTGCGGGCGCGGCCAGGGGTTGCGGCGCGGATTGGGCGGCGGATTCAGCTCGTAGTGTTCGATGTTGGGCGCCAGCCACACGGCGATCTGCGCGCCGTTCGGCCAGGTGATCTTCGGCCTATGCCGCCAGGGCATGTAGTCGTAGTGGCCTGGCGTTTTCAGCATGGATGTCAGCCCTGCAATTGGGGGATCGCGTCGAGGACCTCGGAGACCGGCAGCACGTCCGCGTATTTCACCGCCATGTCGTAGAGATTGGCGAAGTGCGGCGATTCATGCCGGTCGGCGGTGCATTCCTCCGGCACGATCATCCGGTAGCCGCAGGACAGGCCATCCACCACGGTCGCGCGCACGCAGCCGGAGGTGGAGCCGCCCGTCACGATCACCGTGTCGATGCCGTGGAAGGTCAGCAGGGACCGCAGATTCGTCTCGAAGAAGGCGGACGCCATGCGCTTGTTGATGATGATGTCGGTCGCCGCGCGTTCGGTGCGCGGGTCCAGCATCGCGCGCGGCGAGCCTTCCTTGATGTTCTGCAGGCTGTCGGGCGTGTCCGATCGCGTGCCCCAGACGCCGCAATCCTCGCCCGAGGGCAGGTAGGCGACATAGGTCCAGACCACCGGCCAGCCGCGGCTGCGCACCGCCTTCGCCAGCGCGTTCATATGGGCGATCTGGTCCGGGTCGGTTTCATAGGCCGTGACGTAGGTCTGCGGCTCGGTATAGGCGCATTGCACGTCGATGTTCACGAGCGCGGCGCGCCGGCCGAAGCCGAAGCGCCGGCGCGTCGGCGCGGCCTTGAGTTCCGCGAAAAGCTGCCGGGCCGTCTTGGCTTCCTCGATCATGCCGCCAGGAACTCGTTCCATTTCTCGGTGACGTAGGGAAGGTTACGCGGGCGCGTGTTCCAGACATAGATGCGCGCCGCGCGATCGGCCAGCGTGCCGCCGTCGCGACCGACACCGCCATACAGGCTGTCCTGCAGATCCTGCGCCATGTACTGCTTGTAGAGATCGGAGGACGCATAATAGCCGATCTTGCCCTGTTCCGCGCCCGGATATCCGTCGAGCCAGTAGTTCAGGTAGTCATAGGCGAGATCGACGTTCCGGCAGTTCGTGGAAATCGCATAGCCGTTGCACCAGGCGCGATAGCCCTCCTTCGCGACGGCGTAGCGCATCGGGATGCCCTTCGACGCCACCTCGATCACCACGGGCCACCAGGCATCGGCGATCCAGACTTCCTCGGAGGCCATGAGGTTCACCAGCTCGCCATAGGAACGCCAGAAGGCACGGAAATGGCCTTCCTTCTTCTTCTCCTTGAGGTAGGCGATGACGGTATCGACCTCGGCATCGGTCAGGTTGGTCGGATCGGCGGGGTTGATCAGGCCGTTCGCCTTCATCGCCAGCGTCGCATCCAGCATGCCGAGCCAGTCGATGGCATAGAGCGCGACCTTGCCCTTCCAGCGCGGGTTCAGCAGCTCGCCCCAGGAAAGCTCATTGCTCTCCGCCTGGATGTGGCGGGCATTGTAGCCGATCGAATCCATCTGGAAGAACGCGGGCATGAAGGAGATCTTCGTCTTCGCGTCATCCGTGTACATCGTCGTGCCCGGATTGGCGCCGAGGCCGATCGGCGCCGTCGGCGTCGCGCGGCCGTCGCGGAACAGCATGTGCTGGTGCGACCAGTTCTTCAGGCGGCTGACGTCGATCGCCTGGGTGAGCTGCTCGCCATAGCCATACTGGGAGAAGGGCGCATCGGTGGTGATCACATCGACCTGCGCGGCGCGCACACGGTCCATGCGGGCCTGGGTGGACGGGTTGGTCCAGGGCCGCACCCGCGCGCTGCTGATGCGCATGAATTCGCGCAGGATCGGCTCGCGCAGATCATAGGTCGCGCCGGCAAGCTGCAATTCCCGCGCCTGGGCCGAGGCGGGACGGATCAGCGGCGTGGCGAGGCCGGCGGCGGCGCCGACAAGAAGGCCGCGTCGGGGAAGGGTCATGTCCTGTCTCCTGTCGTCGGGGTTGCAGTCACGAAGGGCGGCCGCGCAGCGCGCGCGCCCGCAGCGAGAAGCCAATGACGCAGAGCGCGATCGCGATCAGCGACATCACGGTCGTGACGGTCCCGATGGCGTAGAGCTCGGGCGTCAACTGGCGGTCGAGCTGCGCCATGACCGCGAGGGGCAGCGTGCCATCCGACCCGGCGGTGAACAGCGTCCGCGCATACTCGTCGTAGGAGAGCGAGAAGCCGAACAGCGCCGTGCCGATCACGCCGGGCAGGATGATGGGGAAGGTGATGCGGCGGAACGCCGTCAGCCTATTCGCCCCCAGCGTCAGCGCCGCTTCCTCGAGCTTCGGGTCGAAGCGGTTGAAGATGGCGAGCATGGTGAGGAAGCCGAAGGGCAGCGCCCAGGACACGTGCACGACATAGGCGGTGGTGTTCCACGCCCCATCGATGCCGAGCAGCCGCGTCAGGATGGCGAAGCCGAAGCCGACCAGGATGCCGGGCGCCATCAGCCCCAGCAGCAGCAGGTAGAAGTACAGCCCGTTGCCGCGGAAGCGCCCCCGCATCGCCTGCGCCGCGGCCACCGACAGCACCACCGTCGTCGCCGAGCAGGCGAGCGCGAGCAGGAAGGAGCGCAGCATCGGCGGCTTGAAGTCGTCGAACAGGTCCGCTTCCCACAGCTTCTGGTACCAGTGCAGGGAAACGCCGTTCATCGGGAAGGTCGTCCCGCCATTCTCCCCGGCGAAGGACAGGGTGAACATGGTGAACATCGGCGCCCACTGGAACAGCAGGAAGCCGATGGTCACGATGCCGAGCAGCCAGGTGGTGATGCGCGACCGCGTCTTCCAATGCATGGGTCAGTTCCCCATGCGCCGGATGTCGACGATACGCAGCGCCGCCGCCACGCCCGCCAGCATCAGGATCATCAGCAGCACCGAGACCACCGCGGTCATGCGGATCTGCGAGCCTTCGTAGAACAGCAGGATCAGGTTGCCGAGGAAGGCGAGCTTGTTGCCGCCTACCGTCGTGACGGTGATGAAATCCGCCAGCACGTTGAGGAAGACCAGCACCTGGCCGATGACGATGCCCGGCAAGGTTAGCGGCAGGATGATGCGCCAGAAGACGATGATGGGTGGCGCCTTCAGCGTCATTGCGGCTTCCCGCAGCGCCGGCGGGATGGAGCCGAGCATGTAGACCACCGGCCCGCTCGCGAGCAGCGTGTAGAGCGAGACCTGCGCCATGGAGATGCCGAGGCGCGAATAGAGGAAGGCCTGGATCGGCTGCTCGATGAGCCCGATCGCCATCAGCGCCTGGTTCAACAACCCGTTCACGCCGAGGAAGGGCACGAAGGCGATGGCGCGGATCAGCGTGCTGGTCCAGAACGGAATCACGAAGGCCAGGAACAGCGCCACGCGCCAGGCGGGGCTGGTGACCTTCACCGTCAGGAAGTAGGCGATGCAGTATCCCATGACGCCGGTGATCGCCATGATCATCGCGGTCTGCAGCAGCGTGTCGCCGATCAGCCTGATGTAGTTCTCATTGGCGAGGAAGCGGCGGTAATTCTCGACGGTGATCGGGTTGTTCGGCGAGACGCTCGTGCCGCCCCACAACGACACCCAGATGATCAGCAGCACCGGCAGCACCACCGCGAGCAGCATCCATAGCCCCGCCGGCAAGGCGAGCCAGAAGGCGGCGGGCGAGCGTTCGCGGATCGTGCTCATCGATGCAGGACGCCGCTGTCCAGCGCCCAGCCGAGCGTGACCTCCTCGCCTTCCCGGATGGAGGGCGGCAGGGCGCCGAACTGGTCGTACTTCACGACGATGCCGCCCGCGCCTTCCAGCACATGGCGGCGGAAGGCGCCGAAATACTCAACGGTGACGCAGCGCAGCGCGATGCGGTTCGGCACGCTGGCGTCCGGGCCCTCGATTAGCCGTTCCGCCCGCACCGAGAAGGACAGCGCAGCCCCCGGCGCAGGTGCCGGGATGTCGAGCAGCGGCACCCGAAAGGTGCCGGCCGCCGCATCCACCGTCAGCACGCCGTCGGTCACGGCGCCGGCGGTGCCCTCGAACACGTTGTTGCCCTGGATGAAGCCGGCGACGAAGGCGGTGCGCGGGCGGGACAGCACCTCGTCCGGCGGGCCCATCTGCTCGATCTTCGCGTGGTTCATCACCACCACCAGGTCGCCCAGCGAGAAGGCCTCGTTCTGGTCGTGCGTGACCCAGATGAAGGAGATGCCGGTGCGCTTCTGCAGCGCCTTGAGCTCCAGCATCACCGTCTCGCGCAGCGAGTAGTCGAGCGCGCCGATCGGTTCGTCCAGCAGCAGGATGCGCGGTTCGGTGATCATCGCGCGGGCCAGCGCGACGCGCTGCTTCTGCCCGCCCGATAGCTGGGACGGGCGGCGCTCGGCCAGATGCGCGATCTCGAAGGCCTTGAGCACCTCCGCGACGCGCTTCGTGATCTCGGCCTTCGGGCGCTTCAGCATCTCGAGCCCGAAGCCGATCTGCTTCGCGACCGTCATGTGCGGGAACAGCGCGAAATCCTGGAACATCATCGCGATGTCGCGCTTCCAGGGTGGATCGCCGGTGACTTCCCGGCCGCCGATCAGGATGTCGCCGGCATCGGGTTCTTCCAGCCCGGCGACGCAGCGCAGCGTCGTCGTCTTGCCGCAGCCCGACGGCCCCAGCAGGCAGACGAACTGCCCCTTGGTGACCTGCAGCGATACGTCGTTCACCGCGACGAAGTCGCCGTAGCGCTTGCGGATGTGACGCAGCTCGAGATCGAGCTGCGCGATCGCCACCCCCTCCGGCAAGGTCAGGCCGCCTGGGGCAGGTTCAGGCGGGACTTCATCAGCGGCATGATGCGTGTGCCGAACTGCTCCATGCCGATCAGGAAGTCGTCGAAGGTCAGCATCACGCCGGACAGGCCCGGCACGGCGGCGAGCTCATCCATGTGCTTCGCGACCGTCTCGTAAGACCCGACCAGGCGCAGCATGGTCGTGGGCTCGCGGTCGGACCGCACCATGCGCCCGACGGTGGAATGCGCCTCGGCCTTCACATCGGCGCCCGCCTGGGCGTCGCGCCAGGCCAGCGCCTCGAGATCCGTGCCGGCCACGTAGTGCTTCCACTTGGCCTGCGCAGCTTCATCCGTCTCGTCGGCGATGACCATCATCAGCAGCATGGCCTCGCTGGACTTGCCGGCTTCCTTGTTCGCCGCCATCAGCCGCGCGGTGTGCGGAGCGACCTGAGACACGTCGTTGATGCCGCCGGCGGAGATGAAGTTGTAATCGGTGTATTCGGCGGCGAACTTCATGCCGCGATTCGACTGCCCGGCCGAGATCAGGTCGATCTTGCCCGCCGGCATCGGCTCCATCCGGCAATCGCTCATCTGGAAGAAGCGGCCCTTGTGGTTGGAGACGCCGGTCGTCCAGAGGTCCTTCAGGACGGTGACGTACTCCTCCGCATATTCGTAGCGGCGGGCGAAATGCTCCTCGCCGGGCCAGATGCCCATCTGCTCGTATTCGGCCTTCTGCCAGCCGGTGACGATGTTCACGCCGATGCGGCCCGGCGCGATGGAATCGATCGTCGTCGCCATGCGCGCGATGACCGCCGGCGGGATGGACAGCACGGCGACCGAGGCGAAGAGCTTGATGCGCGACGTCACGGCGGCGATGCCGGACATCATGGTGAAGCTTTCGAGGTTGAAGTCCCAGTAGCGGGACGGGCCGCCGAAGCCCCGCAGCTTGATCATCGACAGCGCGAAATCGAAGCCGAATTTCTCCGCCTTCAGCGCCACGTCGCGGTTGAGGGCGAAGCTCGGCTTGTACTGGGGGGAGGTGGTGGAGATCAGCCAGCCATTGTTGCCGATCGGAAGGAAGACGCCGAGCTTCATCGCACACCCCCGCATTTCGCAGATGCGAGAGGTTAGGGGCGCTCTGTCGGCTGGTCCATGGTCTCGGTGCTTGGATTTCGCGCAATTGATGGCTGTCAGGAAACGCGAATGCGAATGATACGGGCAGAATGCGGCGAAGTGATCAGTGAATCGGCAGCACCGCCGGATGATGAATGGATGGCGACAGCCATGGCGGCATCACGCCGGGCTGGCCGCCAGGCGTCGCCGCACGGACCAGCGCCGCGCCCGCGTCAGCAGCCACAACGCGATGGCGAAGTTCAGCAGGTTCCACGCGATGCCGTTCCACATCGCCGCCTGGTACGACCCGGTCGCGTCAAAGATTGCCCCGGCCATCCAGCCGCCGAGCGCCATGCCGACCAGGGTCGAGGACAGGGTGATGCCGACGCGGGTGCCGGCCTGCTCAGGGGGGAAGTTCTCGCGCACGATCATGGCGTAGGACGGTACGATGCCGCCCTGGAACAGGCCGAAGACGGCGCTGACGACATAGAGCGCGACCATCCCGTCCGCCGGCAGGAACAGGAACAACGCGATTCCCTGCAGCGCCGATCCCAGCGCGAGCGTCCGCAACCCGCCGATGCGGTCCATGACCGCGCCGAAGACCAGTCGCGAGACGATGCCGGCAGCGAGCATCACGGACAGCATCTCCGCCCCGCGCTGCGCTCCGAAGCCGAGATCGACGCAATAGGCGACGATATGGACCTGCGGCATGGCCATCGCGACGCAGCAGGCGACGCCGGCCACGCCCAGGACTGCCTGCAGCGTGTTGGGCGCCAGGCCGAGCGGGCGCGGCGCCGGCAATGCATCGCGGCCAGCGGGACGGGATGGCGGCAGCGGCGGCCGGCGCCGCAGCGCCAGGGCCAACGGCACCATGGTCGACACGCAGAAGATCCCCATCGCCAGATGCGTGTATCGCCAACCGACTGCCTCCACCCCCCATTGCAGGAGGGGCGGCCAGACCGTACCCGCCAGGTAGTTGCCGGATGCCGCCAGCGCGACCGCGATGCCGCGCCGCCGCGCGAACCACAGCGACGCATCGGCGATGAGCGGCCCGAACACCGCCGCCGCCCCGAAGCAACCGAGCAGCACCCCATAGGCGAGGCCGAACAGCGGCAGGTTCGGCGCCATCGCGGCCGCCGCCCCGCCGAGGCCGATCGACACCGCGCCGATCAGGACCGGGACCATCACGCCAAAGCGGTCGGCAAGGCGCCCCATCAGCACCCCCCCGACGACGAAGCCCACCATGGTCATGGTGTAGGGCAGGGAGGCATCCGCACGCGCCGTGCCGAATTCCGCCTGCACGGCGGGCACGATGACGACGACGGACCACATCGGCACGCTGCCGATGGCGCAGATCAGGATGATGACGACCAGCCGCAGCCAGGCGCTGCGTGAATCGACTGCGGCGTCAGCCATGGCTGTGGCCGGTATGGAACATGGCGGCTTCTCTCCCTGTCCTCAGCATGACAGGGCAGGCGCGGCGCCACCACCGCAGCAGGCGTCGGGCCGGCATGCGGCCGGGACGCATCGTGGCGGAGGGGCTGATGCCCCTCCGCCATGTGTCACCGTCAGGCGAAGGTCAGCACGCCCGTCGGGATGGTCTGGATATCCAGCAGCGTGATCATCCCGCCGTCGCTCAGCGTCAGCACCAGGTCCTGCGCCCCCTCACCGCCGACATCCATCAGCGCCTGGTCGGCGATGGTCAGCCCGTCCTCGATCAGGATCGTGTCGAAGCGGTTGAGATCCGTGATGATGTCAGATCCCGTGCCCGCGCCGAAGATGAAGAGATCCGCGCCTCCACCACCGATCAGCACGTCGTCCCCCTCGCCGCCCGTCAGCGTGTCGGCCTGTTGGCCGCCATCGAGCGTGTCGTTCCCGGCCCCGCCGTCCAGCAGGTCGCGGTTCAGGCCGCCGGAGAGGAGATCGTCGCCCTCGCCGCCGCTCAGCGTATCGTGACCGGTGTCGCCGTCCAGCGTATCGTTGCCGCCGCCACCGAGCAGGCTGTCATGGCCGTTGGCGCCGAGCAGCAGGTCGTCATCGGCCCCGCCATCCAGCGTGTCGTTGTCGATGCCGCCATCCAGCGTATCGTTGCCGGCCTCCCCGAGGAGCAGGTCGCGGCCCTGCCCGCCAAGCAGCGAGTCATGCCCGGCTTCGCCGCGCAGCACGTCGTTGGCTTCGCCGCCGTCCAGCGTGTCGTCGCCCTCGCCGCCCAGCAGGCTGTCCATGAGCTGCCCGCCGCGCAGGATGTCGTTGCCGGTGCCGCCGAGCAGCGTGTCGGAGCCGTTGCCGCCATCGAGGCTGTCGTCGTCGGCGCCGCCGTCGAGCCAATCATAGCCATTGCCGCCGAGCAGCGTGTCATGGCCCGCACCGCCGAGCACCGTGTCGTTGCCGCCATCGCCGGTGATGCTGTCGTGGCCGCTCCCGCCATCGATGCTGTCATGGTCGCCATGGCCGGCCAGCGTATCGTCGCCGAGCCCGCCGAGGATCGTGTCGTTGCCGGCGCGGCCCTCGATCCGGTCGTCGCCCGTGCCGCCTTCCAGCAGGTCGGCCGTGAAGCGGCCATACAGCAGCACGCCATCCAGCACCGTGTCCGTGCGGACATTGAGATCCTGGATCCGGGTGTCGCCGCCCGCGGCCGTGTCCGCGGTGTCGTAGGCCGTCTCCGGCGTCCCGTAGTTCTCCTGCAGGTATTCCTTGAAGGCCTGCTGCTCGCCGAGGAGATCGGCCGCCGTCACGCCCACCGTCGCCATGGTGTCCGTGGCGGTGAAGTCCAGCGCCTCATCCACCGCGGCGGAGACGGTGCCGTCGGCGAGCAGGTAGCGGAAGTTCTCGCCATTGGCCTTCATCGGATAGCCGTCGCCGCCATTGGCGAGGTAGCCGAGCGTGACCATGGTGATCGTCGCCGGCGCATCGGCGCTGACCACGCCGTTCTCGACCAGGCGGGCGATGATGTTGCCTGCCTCGTCGATGGCCGCGATGCTGACCACGCGCGACCCGGCCGGCGCGTCCGGATCATAGGAGATGGCGAAGCCGCCGATCTGCGGGTAGCGCCCCTGGTTGCCCAGCGAGGCCATGCCGTGTTCCAGCATCGCCTTGAGCCCGGCCGCCGTGGTGTCGAACACCATCAGCGTGTTGTTGAAGCGGAGCGAGTTCTCGATATCGAGGGTCGAGATGGCACCCGCCGGCTTGCCCGCCTCGGGGTTGGCGGCGGTGGCCTGCTTCTCCCCGGTCGCGGGGTCGACGGTGCCGATGGCGGTGCGGATGCCGCCACCATTCTTCAGCGAGACGACGATCCCGTCAGCCGCGAGAGCGTCGCGCGCCGCCGCGATGTTGGCGTCGGCAGACAGGTTGCCGAGGTTGGTCTCCTGGTTGCGGACCTGGTTGCGTTCGCCTTCCAGATAGACATCGGTGTAGCCCCAGATCTCGCCGTCCTTGGCGGAGATCACGGCCTGCACGGCGTCCGTGATCTCCTGGACCTCGGCGCCCTTGGTGCCTTCGGCGAAGGCGGTGGTGTCGAGATCCTCGACATCCACGCCCCAGGCCTCGGCGACGTTCTCGTCGGTCGTGGCATAGGCGCCGTTGACCGTCGCATCGAGACTGTCGGTGATGATCTCGCCATCCGCGTCGAACTCGACGACCAGGCGGCCGAGATAGGTGTACTCGTTGTCGGTGCTGACGATCAGCGTCGTCGCGCCATCCGCGCCCGCCGTGACGATCGGATAGTCCGCCATGAAGGAGGCGGAGTGACCCGGGAAGCTCGCCGCCTCGTCATCCGCATCGCCCATGCGGGTGTGCGAACCGGCGGCGAGGATGATGTCCACGCCGGTCAGTAGCGGGGCGAGCGCCTGCTCCAGCTCGATCTGCTGGAGGTGCGACATCAGGATGATCTTGTTGACGCCCTGCGCGATCAGGTCGTCGATCACCGGCTGAAGCTGCGCGGCGAGCAGCGCGACGTCATTGGTCTCGCTGCCGTCGCTGGCGAAGCCCTTCACCTCGACCCCGCCGGTCGAGGAGATGGTCTCCAGAAGCTGGGTGGTCAGGCCGACCAGGCCGATCTTCTCGTTGCCCTGCGTCACCACGGCCGACGGCGCGATCTTCCCCGCGAGGCTCGAGGCATCCTCGAGCCCGTTCACACCCACCGTCTCCGTGTAGCGGCCGCGGATGTCGGCATCGCCTGAGAAGTCGAGATTGGCGGTCAGATAGGGGAAGGCCGCGTCCAGCACCGCATCGTTGAAGGTGCGGGTGCCCAGGTCGAATTCATGGTTGCCGACCGCCGAGGCATCGACGCCGATGCGGTTCAGGATCTCGATATCGGCCGCGGCGGGGTTGTCGCCGCGCGTATGCGTCGCGGCGACCGAAGGATCGGTGCCGGCCGCGAGGAAGGGGCCCGGGATGTAGTTGTCGCCGCCGGACAGGACCAGCGTGTTGACGAACTGCCCCTCGAAGGCCTGAACGAGCGCGGCGAGGTTCGGCGCGGTCGTCGAGGCGAGCAGCCCGGCTTCCGCATCCGAGAAGTGCAGGAGCTGGAGCGTGAAGGTCTCATTCAGCTCGTACAGCGTGGTGGTCGCGCTGTCCTCGTTCGGCACGGCGAGGATGGTCTCGCCGGTCGGCGACACTTCGACGGGGATGACCGTGATCACCTCCGGCGCGTCGTCGCCCGCGGTGGTGAAGAAGCCGGTGAAGGTGAAGTCGTCGGGACCGTCCATGCGGAAGGTGGCGACGCCGTCGGCGCGTTCCAGCGCGACGAAGACGTAGGTGTTGCCGTTGATCTGCCCGATGCTGATGCCTTCGGGTTCGACGCCCTTGTTGTCGTCGCGGTTCTCGTCGTAGCTGCCAGGGAACTGCGTGGCGATGATCTCGTCCAGCAGGTTGCCGCTGTCGAAGACCAGCGTGCCGTCCGTGTTCCACACGCTGAAGGAACGGCCGCCGAAGGCATAGAGCTCGTCGTAGTCGCCATCGCCGTCGGTGTCGCCCATCGTCGTGGTCACGGTCAGGCGGCCGATCGAATCGACGATGTCGGCCTTGCCGTTGCCGTCGAGGTCCGGGAAGGCGGTCGGGTCGAGGTTCAGCGAGGAGATGCGCGCTTCCTCGTTGAAGCCCGGCCAGTCGGCGCGGGCGTCGCCCTCATTGGCCGTGATCAGATAGGTCGTGCCGCCGACATCCACCGCCGCAATCGAGTCCGGCATGACCATGCCGTACAGGTTGTCGAAGGTGACCGGCGCGAAGACGTTGTCCTGGTCGTTGCCGGAGATCTCGTTCTCCGCGAGGCTCAGATCCTTGAAGCCGAGCGGGATGATGGAGGTGAAGGTCGCGCTCGGGATGTCGAGCACGGCGATCGCATTGGCCTCCTGCAGCGTCACATAGGCCTTGGTCGGATCGTTGGGGTCGATCGCGATGTACTCAGGTTCGAGATCCTGGGCGAGAGTCGCACCGGGCCCGAAGACGCGCAGGCCCGCGGCGACCAGCGCCTCGGCCTGATCATTGAAGCCGGTGAAGTCGGCGGTCGAGACCGTGCCGGTCGCGACATCGATGATGCTGACCGAGCCCAGCGGATCGACGCTGTCGGCCGCGCCATAGGAATTCGGCTCGCCCTCATTGGCCGTCAGGATCTGCGATCCGTCCGCGGAGAAGCCGATCTGGTCGGGCTGGGCGCCGACGGTGAGGTGGTCCTCGCCACCGAATTCGCGCAGCGTCAGCGTGACGTCATCCCCGTCGCGCGCCACATCCAGGACGATGACCTTGCCCGGATCGGTCTTGGGCACCGATTCGATGGCGATGGCGACGACGCCATTCTTCGCCGCGACGCTGTTGACGTTGCCATAGGCGGTCGTCGACATCCTCGCGAGGATGGTCCCCGTGGCCGGGTCGATCGCGTCGATGCCGGACGGCCCGGCGACGAAGAGCAGAGCGGAGGCGGCGTCGTAGGACGCGACCTCGGCATCCAGGGCGGCGGAGCCGTTGCCCGCGATATTGGCGAGCGTGATCGAGCTGGTCGCGCTGAGCTGCGTCCCCGACATGGACATCTCCGGCAGAGGTTGGTGCGCCGCCGATTAGGGCGGCTGCCGGAATGGCTCCCTCACAGGACCGTGTCGGAAAGGTTAAGAAATTGTTGCTGTTCGGCCAGATGGGCCCCTGGCTGGGTCAGGTCGGCGTGGGACAGAAGATGTCGTGCAGCGTCCCGATCAGCCTGGCGACGCGCGGGTCGGCAATCCGATAGTGAATGGTAGTGCCGGCGCGGCGCGTCGCCA